>NZ_JNFC01000004.1 GCF_000756385.1 Sphingopyxis sp. LC363 | reverse complement strand
GGGCGGGCGACTGCGAACGCCCCGACTGTCCGGTCAACCGGGTGGACTGGCGGCAGGTATGTCCTTCCCGATATGTCCGGCGCCAAGGCGACCATGATCCGCAGTTCTGCGGAGCAGGCCTTCCCCTCAAAAGGCCGGACGGCACCGGGAACGACGCCGTCAGTGATGGCGTGCTAGCATCGGCACAGGCCGACGGCAACCACAACCACCCCAGAAAGATAGGATGGCGCCAAGGTGTTGCAAGAAAACCATTCGGCCACGCGGCGGTCCGTCTTCCCTTTGTCTCGCGATGGCGAACGGTGAATTCACCCTGTTGTCGCGCCGGAAAGCTGGCGGCTTCGAATAAGGCTGGACCATCGCGCGCCTTGGACGGCATAGACGCGCCATGAGCCCGCTGCTCGTCCTGATTGGCATGATCGGAGCCCCCCCGGCCGCATTGCCGGCGCCGGCCGGCGCGATCCATGTCGACCCGCGCCCCGCCTCGGTCGGCGAATTCGACCCGGCATCGCGGGGCCCGGGCGGCGAATTGCAGCCGTTCACCGGCTTTCGCGCCAAGCGTCCGGAAAAACGCTATAGCGTGACGGTCCCGATCGGAAAGCCCAAGCCCGCGGTGACGCTGCCGCGTATCGAGGGTCCGGCCGACGCCAGCCTGCCGCTCGTGGTGATCGACGCGGGGCACGGCGGCCACGATCCCGGTGCGATCTCTCCGCACGACGGCAGCCATGAAAAGGACATCACGCTGGCGCTCGCCCGCGCGATCCGCAAGGATCTGCTTGCCTCGGGGCGGGTGCGCGTCGCGCTCACGCGTTCGGACGATCGCTTTCTCGTGCTCGAAGAGCGTTATGGCATCGCGCGGCGATTGAAGGCCGACCTGTTTATCTCGGTTCACGCCGACGCGGCCGAGAATCAGGACGCCAGCGGCGCGTCGATCTATACGCTGGCCGAAGTCGCCTCCGACCGCGAGGCGGCGCGGCTGGCGGCGCGCGAGAACAAGGCGAATATCATCAACGGCGTCGATCTTGGTGCCCACAGCGGCGATGTGTCGGCGATCCTGCTCGACCTGACCCAGCGCGAGTCGATGAATGTCGCCTCCGACTTCGCGCGGCTGCTTCAGCGCGAGGCCTCCGACGAGGTCAAATTCCGCACGACCGCGCACCGCTTCGCCTCCTTCATCGTGCTGAAGGCGCCCGACACCCCGTCGGTGCTGTTCGAAACCGGCTTCATCTCGAACAAGGACGACGTCGAATTTCTCGCCTCGCCCGCCGGCCAGAAGAAGATCGCGCGCGGCGTTCGCGAGGCGGTGCAGATCCATTTCGCGCGGCGCAACGTCGCGCGCTGATGCCCGAAGCTTGGCCTGCGCAAAGCTGCCAAAGTCCCGATTCTAGCCCCGGCTGACGATCATATGCGTCGCGCCCGCGCCCGCGACATGGCGTATCACGCGATAGCCGAGTTCGGGCAGGTCGATACCCGCGAACAGACTCTCGCCGCCGCCGAGCAGGACGGGCGCGACCGCCAGATGCAACTCGTCGATCAGGCGCGCTTTCAGATATTGGCGGATCGTCGACACGCCGCCGCCGATGCGGATGTCGCGATCGCTCGCCGCGTCGCGCGCGCGTTCGAGCGCGGCCTCGATCCCGTCGGTGACAAAGTGGAAGGTCGTGCCGCCCGCCATCGTGACAGGCGCGCGCGGATGGTGCGTCAGAACGAAAACCGGGACATGATAAGGTGGATTGTCGCCCCACCAGCCCTTCCATTCGTTGTCGGGCCAGTCGCCGCGTACCGGGCCAAACATGTTGCGACCCATGATCCACGCGCCCAGCTTTTCAAAGCTCTGCGCGCCGAAATCATCGTCGACCCCGGTCGTCCCCTCCTCCTTGTTGGACATTTTCTGGAACGAGCGCGTTGGGACGAACCAATCGTGCAGCCTTTCGCCGTCGCGGCCCAGCGGGTCCTGCAAGCTCTGTTCGCGTCCCGCGCCATAGCCATCGAGCGAGAAGCTGAATGCGGCAACCTTTACCTTGGACATGATCCTTCTCCAATGTGGTTGTATTATGCAACCAGTTGCGTGTCGCTATGCAATCTGATTTCATATTGCAAGCAGTTTTGTTCGGCCCTACAGCGGATGTGTGACGAACCCACGCTCCGGATGCCCGATCAACCTGACGCTCGAGACGCTCGGCGACCGCTGGAGCCTGATCGTCATCCGCGACATCATGTTCGGCAATCGCCGCCATTTCCGCGAATTGCTGACCGGGTCGGACGAGCGAATCGCCTCGAATATCCTTGCCGATCGGCTGAAGCGGCTGGTCGAGGCCGGGCTGCTCACCAAGGCCGACGACCCGACGCATAAGCAGAAGGCCGTCTACAGCCTGACCGAACGGGCGATCGATCTCGTGCCGCTTCTCGTTCAGATGGGCGCTTGGGGCCGGCGGCATCTTCCCGTGACGCACGAGATGTCGATCCGCCAAGAACTGCTGGAGGAGGGCGGTCCCACGCTTTGGGACGATTTCATGGACGAGCTGCGCACGCTCCATCTGGGCGCGCCGCCGCGCGGCGATTCGGCGAGCGTGCTCGAGAGATTGACCACGGCCTATCGCCGGGCCTTGAAACAGAAATAATATAGTCTTGACTAACTTTTCTGCCGGCGCCAGCTTTGTGATGCTGGCCGGGAGATAAGGATGGCGTGGAGCAACTGGTCGGGGAGCGTTACAGCCAGCGGGCAGGTCGCCCGTCCGCAAAGCGAGGACGAGCTTTCGATGCTCGTCCGCAGCGCCCACAAGCTGCGCGTCACCGGCGCCGGACATAGCTTCATGCCGCTTTGCGAATCGGGAGAGCTGATCGTCAGTCTCGATGATCTGGCGGGCGCGATCCACATCGCCACCGACCAGCGAACCGCGCGCATTCCCGCGGGCTGGAGCATCCGCAAGCTGACTGCGGCTTTGTGGGAGGAGGGGCTGGCGCTCGCCAATCAGGGCGACGTCAATCCGCAGTCGCTCGCCGGCGCGATGGCGACGGGGACGCATGGCACCGGCGTCGATCTCGGCTCCTTATCGACCTTCGCGCGCGGTTTCCGGCTCGTCGATGCCGACGGCGAGGCGCATTGGTGCGATGCCGACACCAACGCCGACCTCTATCGGGCACAGCGCCTCTCGCTCGGGCTGTTCGGGGTTGCGACCGAGATCGAGGTCGCGGTCGTCCCCGCCTTTCACCTTGCCGAAAGGATCGAGAAGCGTCGCTGGGCCGAAATCCGCGAAAGCTATGACGAATTGGCACAGCAGCATCGCCATATCGAATTCTGGTTCTTTCCGCACAGCGACGACGTGATCTTGAAATCGCTCGATCCGTGCGATCCGTGCGACCCCCCGCCCACGACGACCGACATGGAAGAAGCGACCTTCCGCCGCATCCTCGACATTTCGGCACGCCTGCCGTTCCTGACGCCCTTCCTTCAGCGAATGATGATGAAAAGCGGGATTTCGGGCCGCCGCCGTGGCCCCGCGTACAACATCTTCCCCTCCGACCGCACGATCCGTTTCGAGGAGATGGAGTATGAGGTGCCGCGCGCTGCCGGGCTCGAGGCACTGGACGAGGTCGTCGGCTGGATTCGCAAGAAACGGCTGCCCGTGACCTTCCCCTTCGAATATCGCACCGTTGCCGCCGACGATATCTGGATGAGCCCAATGAACGCCGGCCCGGTCGCCGCGATCTCGATGCACCAATATGCGAAAATGCCTTGGCAACACCTCTTTGCCGAGGCCGAGGCGATCTTTCGCGGCGCCGGCGGGCGGCCGCACTGGGCGAAGCGTCATCGACTGAACCGCGCGGACGTCGCCGCGCTCTATCCGATGGCAGGGCGCTACATCACAGTGCGCCGCACCGCCGATCCGCACGGCAAATTCCTCAATCCCCATCTGGAGACCTTGTTCGCATGACCACCGACCGTGAATTGCACAAGCATCTGATCGGCCGGCAAGGCTCGCGCGCCGACCTCAACACGCCCGCCCTCATCCTCGACGTCGATGCACTCGACCGCAATATCGGGCGCATGGCGATGCTCGCCGCCCGACACGGCGTCGCGCTGCGTCCGCATGCCAAGACGCACAAAAGCATCGACATCGCGCTCCGCCAGATCGCTGCGGGCGCGGTCGGGGTCTGCTGCGCCAAGATCGGTGAGGCGGAGGTGCTGGCCGGGGGCGGGGTGAACGGTATCCTCATCACTTCGCCCGTTGCAGCGCCCGCCGCGATCGAGCGGCTGGCGAAACTCGCGGCGACCGCCGAAGGGCTGATGGCGGTGGTTGATCATCCGGATGTCGCCGATCGGCTCCAGTCGGCGCTCGCCGCCGCCGGCGTGCGGCTCGACGTCGTCATTGACATCGACCCCGGCATCGCCCGCACCGGCGTCGCATCCGCCGAAGCCGCAGTCGCGCTGGCCCGTGCGATCGACCGGTCGCCCAACCTCGATTATCGCGGCGTGCAATATTACTGCGGGTCGCAGCAGCATATCGAAAGCTATGCTGACCGCCGCGCTGCGATCGTCGAGCGCGCCGCCTATTTGCAGGAGGTGATCGCGGCGCTCGCCGAAGCGGGCTTGGCGCCCGGCCTCGTCACCGGGTCGGGCACCGGCACGCACCGGATCGACCTCGATCTCGGCGTCTTCACCGAGCTCCAGGCGGGGTCCTACGTCTTCATGGACAAGCAATATCTCGATTGCGACCTGACCGGCGACGCCGAGCCGCCGTTCGAGGTTTCGCTGTCGGTCGATGCGCGTGTCGTCAGCGCGAATCACAGCGGTCTCGTCACGATCGACGCCGGGTACAAGTCGCTTTCGACCGACGGCGGCGTCGCGGTGGTCCAGCGCGGCGCGCCCGAAACGGCCTTCTTCGCTTTCATGGGCGACGAACATGCCGCGCTGATCGCGCCCGAAATCGGAAACGCGCTCCAGCCTGGCGATCCCGTCAGCCTGACCGTCCCGCACTGCGATCCGACGGTGAATCTCTATGACAGCTACCACGTCGTTTCCGGCGATACGCTGGTCGATATCTGGCCGGTCAGCGCGCGCGGCCGCGCGCGATGAGCGTCGCTGCGAGCCGCCCGCCGCAGCAGGACCGCGCGCGGCAGACGCGCGAACGCCTGCTCGACGTCGCGGGCGAATTGCTCGCCGAGGTCGGGATCGAGCGGATTTCGACCAATATGATCGCGGCGCGCGCCGGGCTGACCCCACCCGCGCTCTACCGCTATTTCGGCGACAAATATGCGGTACTCGAAGCGCTCGGGCAGCGGCTGATGGAGCGTCAGAACGCCGTGCTCAATGCTTGGCTCGCGTGCCATGCGCCGACGGGCATCGCCGCCATGGCCGACCATATCGGCGAACTCCTGTCCGAAAACGCCGCGGTGACACGCGCCGAGCCGGGGGCGGTGTGGATATTGCGGTCGCTCCACGCGTCGCCGCAACTCGTCCATGTCCGGCTCGAATCGCACCGGCACGTCGCCGACCGGTTGACCGAGGCCTGCCGCGCGCATCTTCCCCGCATCGACCGCGCTACGCTGTGGCCGCGCCTGCGACTCGCGGTCGAGATCGGCTTCGCGGTCGATGAAATGCTTTACGAAGAAGATCGTGTTTCAGCGGGCGCGGCGTTCGCCCAAGTGGCCGCGATGCTTCGCGCCGCGCTGCTCGACCTTACTGAGAACGCGTCATAGCCCGCCTCGCCGCAACCATGCTTTCCTTTCCGCGACACAGGCTTTAGAGGCGGGGACATATGGCCGCCGACAGTCCGCCCGATTTCCGCCTTCGCCTCCGCCGCGACGGCAATGCCGTCATCGCCCGGGTCCGCGACATGTGGACGCGGCGCTGGTTCCGCTGGCTATCCTATCTCGCGCTCGCCGGTCTGCTCGGTATCGCGCTGATCTGGGCGGTTTTCGCGCGCGATCTGCCCTCGGTCGACCAGCTTCGCGACTATGAACCGCCGCTGCCGACGATGGTCCGCGATGGCGAGGGCAAGCCGGTGCACGCCTATGCCCGCGAACGCCGCGTCCAGCTCGAATATAGCGAATATCCGCAGCTGCTCGTGCGCGCCTTTCTCGCCGCCGAGGACAAGACCTTCTTCAGCCACGGCGGCATCGATTATCCGGGCATCGCCTCGGCGATCGTCACCAATTTGACCAGCAGCGGCCGACCCGTCGGCGCCTCGACGATCACCCAGCAGGTCGCGAAGAATCTGCTGCTCACCAACGAACTCAGCTATCGCCGCAAGGTGCGCGAGGCGATCCTTGCGATGCGCATCGAGGATGCGCTGACCAAGGAGCAGATTCTCGAACTCTATCTCAACGAAATCCCGCTCGGCCGCCGCAGCTTCGGCGTGCAGGCGGCGAGCCGCGCCTATTTCGACAAGGATGTCGACCAGCTCGCGCTCCACGAAATGGCGTTCCTCGCAATCCTGCCCAAGGCGCCCGAGAAATATGGCCGCACGCGTTTCGAGCGCGAAGCGCTGGCGCGCCGCAACTTCGTGCTCGGGTCGATGGAGGACAATGGCTGGATCAGCGCGGCGCAGCGCGACGCAGCGCGCGCGATGCCGCTCGGCCTGACCGACAGCGGCAACCGCGCGGTCGCACAGGTCGGCGGCTATTATATGGAAGAGGTGCGGCGCCAGCTGATCGCCGAATTCGGCGAAACCGCCGAGGACGGCCCCCACAGTGTCTATGCCGGCGGCCTCTGGGTGCGCACGCCCTATGACGGCAAGATGCAAGAAGCCGCGACCATGGCGCTGCGCAAGGGCCTCCAGCGCTATGATGCGGGCAAGGGCTGGTCGGGGCCGATCGCGACGATCGAGGCCGACGACCAGTGGCAGAGCCGCCTCGCATCGAGCTTCATCGGCATCGATTACGACAATTGGCGCGTCGCCGCGGTGCTCTCGAAATCGGGCGGCGAGGCGCGGATCGGTTTTTCAAACGGTGACACCGGACGCTTGCCCGCAAGCTCGGCGGGGATGCGCTATCGCAAGACCGGCGGCAGCGCCTTTTCGGCGCTGCGCCCGGGCGATCTGATCGTCGTCAAATCGGCGGGCGGCGACCGTTATGCGCTTCGCAATATCCCCGAGGTGTCGGGCGGCATGGTCGTCGAAAGCCCGCATTCGGGCCGCATCTATGCGATGCAGGGCGGCTTCGACGTCCGCCTGTCGTCGTTCAATCGCGCGACGCAGGCCGAACGCCAGCCCGGCTCGACGATCAAACCCTTCGTCTATGCCGCCGCGCTCGACAACGGCATGACTCCCGCGACGATGATCGTCGATGGGTCCTTCTGCGTCTATCAAGGCGCGGCGCTGGGTAACAAATGCTTCCGCAACTTCGGCAATTCGGGCGGCAGCGGCGAACACACGATGCGCTGGGGCCTCGAACAGTCGCGCAACCTGATGACGGTGCGCGCGGCGAGCCTCGTCGGCATGGAACCGGTGGTCGAGATGATCAGCCGCATGGGCATCGGCCAGCACGAACCCTATCTTTCGACCGCGCTCGGCGCCGGATCGACGACGGTCGAGAAGATCACCAATGCGTATGCGATGCTCGCCAATCACGGCCGCGCGCTGAAGCCGCGCGTGATCGATTATGCGCAGGACCGCCGCGGCAAGGTGATCTTTCCGAAGAACTGGAAACCCTGCGAAGGCTGCAACATGAAGGACTGGGACGGCCGGCCGATGCCGCGCTTCGCAAAGTCGGGCAAGCAGTTGATGGACCCGATCACCGCCTATCAGGTCGTCCATATGCTCGAGGGCGTCGTCCAGCGCGGCACCGCGGTGCGGCTGCGCGATCTCGATGTCCCGCTGTTCGGCAAGACCGGGACGACTTCGGGGCCGAACGACGTCTGGTTCGTCGGCGGCACGCCCGACGTGGTGGCGGGCATGTATATCGGTTTCGACCAGCCGCGCAGCATGGGCGGCTATGCCCAGGGCGGCAGCTATGCCGCGCCGATCTTCAAGGATTTCGCGCTTGCGGCGCTCGCCGATCGCCAGCCGATTCCTTTTTCGGCGCCGAAGGGCGTGCGGATGGTGCGGATCGATCGTCAGTCGGGTCGCCGCGTCTATGGCGCTTGGCCGGGAACCGATCCCAAGGCATCGATCATCTGGGAAGCCTTCAAACCCGAAAGCGAGCCGCGGCGGACGATTCGCGAAGAAGAGATCAAGCCGGTCAAGGCGCCGCGGCGGCAGGATGTGCCCGTCCAGCAAACCCCGGGCCGGCGCAGCGACAGCGAATTCCTGGAGGATCGCGGCGGCATCATCTGACGGCTGCGCACCTCCTTCCCCTGCGGCCTTCCAGGCCGTAAGGGCAGAGCAAATAATTCAGGAGCAAGGACATGCGCGCCGAAGCGCAGGATCATATCGACAAGATTGGCGCCGCGCTGGCGCTGCTGCGCCGCTTTCTCGACTGGGACCGCGCGGTGCGGCGGCTCGACGAACTCAATGCGAAGGTCGAGGACCCGACGCTGTGGAACGACGCGAAGGCGGCGCAAGAGGTGATGCGCGAACGCCGCCGGCTCGACGAGGCGATCACCGCGACGCGTGCGATCGAGACCGAATGCGCCGACACTGCCGAGTTGATCGAACTCGCCGAGATGGAAGGCGACGAGGCGATGGTCGACGAGGCGGTGGCTTCGCTCGCTGTGCTCGCCGCGCGCGCCGAGGAAGACAAGATCAAAGCGCTGCTCGCGGGCGAGGCCGACGGCAATGACTGCTATGTCGAAGTCCACGCCGGTGCCGGCGGCACCGAGAGCCAGGACTGGGCCGAGATGCTCCAGCGCATGTATATGCGCTGGGCCGAAAAGCGCGGGATGAAGGTCGAGCTCGTCGAATATCAGGCGGGCGAACAGGCGGGCATCAAGTCGGCGACGATGCTGCTGAAAGGCGAGAATGCCTATGGCTATGCGAAGACCGAAAGCGGCGTCCACCGCCTCGTCCGCATCTCGCCCTACGACAGCTCGGCGCGGCGTCACACGAGCTTTTCGAGCGTCTGGGTCTATCCGGTGATCGACGACAATATCGAGATCGAGATCAACGAGGGCGACCTCAAGATCGACACCTATCGCGCCTCGGGCGCGGGCGGCCAGCACGTCAACACGACCGATTCCGCGGTGCGCATCACCCACATCCCGACCGGGATCGTCGTCGCGAGCCAGAATGACCGTTCGCAGCACAAGAACCGCGCGACAGCGATGGGGATGCTGAAGGCGCGGATGTACGAGGCCGAGCTACAGAAGCGCGAAGCCGCAGCGAGCGGCGAATATCAGGCGAAGACCGAGATCGGCTGGGGCCACCAGATCCGCTCCTATGTCCTCCAGCCCTATCAGCTGGTGAAGGATTTGCGCACCGGGGTGACCTCGACCGCGCCCGGCGACGTGCTCGACGGCGCGCTCGATCCGTTCATGGCGGCGGCGCTGTCGCAGAAGGTGACGGGCGAGAAGGTCGAGGTGGAGGACATCGATTGATGAAGCGCGCTGCCTTCGCCCTCGCGCTCCTGCCGCTGCTCGGCGGCTGCGAGGCGCCATGGGGCGACGACGGCGACCGCGCGACGAGCGCGCGCGACTTTCCGCCCGCCGACCGGCCGGTGGCGCCCACCGTCTCGACCAAATGGTCGACCGAGGAAGCACGCGACCGCGTCAACGAGGCCGAGGATGTCATGGATTCGGCCGATGTCCGCCCCGGCATGACCGTCGCCGACATCGGCGCCGGCGACGGCTATTATACCGTCCGCCTCGCGCAGCGCGTCGGCGTCAACGGCCGCGTTCTCGCGCAGGACATCATGCCCGAGGTGATCGAACGGCTCGCCGACCGCGTCGCGCGCGAGCGGCTCGACAATGTTTCGCTGAAGCTCGGCGCGGTCGACGATCCGCGCCTGCCCGGGGCGAGCTTCGACCGCGTCTTCATGGTCCATATGTATCACGAGATCGGCGAACCTTACGCCTTCCTGTGGCGGCTACGCCCCGCATTGCGCCAGGGCGGGCAAGTGATCGTCGTCGACGGCGACCGCTCGATCGCGCAGCATGGCACACCCTTCCGCCTGCTCGTCTGCGAATTTCAGGCGGTGGGCTACAAGCTCGTCTCCTACGACGACAAGCAGCATGCCGGCGGCTATCTCGCGCGTTTCGTGCCCAAGGGCAAACGCCCCGAGCCCGGGGCGATCAAGGTCTGCGACAATCCGTAAATGATTGATCCTCCCTGTCGCGCAGCGATGGGGAGGGGGCCCGTCCGCGAAGCGGATGGTGGAGGGGCGACGACGTTGCGTTTCGCCCCTCCGTCAGCGCTGCGCGCTGCCACCTCCCCATGCCTTCGGCACAGGGAGGATCGACTTTCAGTAGACGATCAGCCGGTCCTCGGCGCCGACGTCGGCGAGGAAGCTGACCAGCCCCGCGGCGCGGACATGCGGGACCAGCTCGGTCGCCGTCATGCCGACGAGTGCCATGCCCGACTGGCAGACGAGCAGCGCGACGTCCATCGCTGCCGCTTCCTCGATCAGCGAGGCGAGGTCGGGCTGGCCCGCCGCGCGGCGCGCCTCGTCGCCGCCGAACGACACCGGATCGCGCAGCAGCGCCGCGGCCTCGCCCTGCAGGAAGATGCGAACCGGGCGCCCGAGCGCCGCCGCGGCCATCCCGGCTTCGAGTGCCGCATAGAGCCGCCGCCCTTCGGCGACCGCGACGATGATGTTCAAGCCTTGCATATCGGACATTCGGGGTCCCCGGGCACGCCGACCTCGCGCCAGCGCCGATCGAGCATATCGACGATCGCGAGCCGGCCGGCGAGCGGCGATCCCCAACCGGACAGCGCACGCACCGCCTCGAGCGCCGCCATCGTGCCGATCATTCCTGCGAGCGCCCCCATCACGCCGGTTTCGGCGCAGTTGATCCCCGGCCGGTCGGGATCGTTGCCGACGAGGCAGGCGTAGCAGGCGTGCCCCGCACGCCAGCCCTCATAGAGCGCGACCTGTCCCTCGAACGCGCCGATCGCGGCGCTGAGTAGCGGGGTTTCGAGCGCCACCGCCGCGCGATTGACCGCGAGCCGCGTGGCGAAATTGTCGCAGCCATCGAGGATCAGGCTCGCGCCCGCGAGCAGCGCCCCGGCATTGGCATCGTCCAGCCGCTCGGCGACCGCGGCGACCTCGACATGCGGATTGATTCGCCGCGCCGCTTCGGCCGCGACCTCGGCCTTCAGCGCGCCGAGATCGGCGTCGGTGAACAGCGGCTGGCGGTGCAGGTTCGACAGCTCGATCCGGTCATGGTCGATAATCGTCAGCTTGCCGACGCCCGCCGCCGCCAGATAGGTGATCGCCGGGCAGCCGATCCCGCCCGCGCCGATCACCGCGACATGGCTCGCTTTCAGCTTCGCCTGCCCCGCGCCGCCGAACTGCGGCAGAATGATCTGGCGCGCATAGCGGTCGAGTTCGGCGTCGCTGAGCACGAGCCGGTCAGCGAAGCTTGATGTCCGAAAGCGAGGCAAGCCCCGCTGTGGCCGCAGTCTCGTCGACGGCATCACTTTCGACCCCGGTTGAGCCGAAGCCGCCGGCGCCGCGCGCCGTTTCGTCGAGCGTCGTCACTTCGGCGAAGGCGGCGCGCTGGAGCGGGGCGGGGACGAGCTGGGCGATGCGGTCGCCGCGCTTGATCTCGAACGGCTCGTCGCCGAGATTGGCGAGGATCACCTTCACTTCGCCGCGATAGTCGCTGTCGATCGTTCCCGGCGTGTTGAGACAGGTGACGCCATGCTTCAACGCCAGTCCCGAGCGCGGACGCACCTGTACCTCGTAACCGGCAGGGATCGCCATTGCGAAGCCCGTCGCGACCGCGTGGCGCGTGCCAGAGCGGAGCGTCAGCGTCTCCGCCGCGACGACGTCCATCCCCGCCGCGCCGTCCGACGCATAGGCGGGGAGGGGCAGGCCGCCGCCGTTGGGCAGCCGCTGGATGGCGATTTCAATCTCTTTCAAGGGGTGCACGTTTTTCGAGCTCATCGGCGATCTTTTCCATCAATTTGCGGGCGACGGCCGGTTTTGGCAGCCGGTCCCAGCTGTCTACACCATCCTGGCTAACGATATGCACGCGGTTCGTCTCGCCACCCATCGGGTCGGCCGACACGTCGTTCGCGACGATCCAGTCGCATCCCTTGCGCGCGAGCTTTGCCTGCGCGTGGGGAATGACGTCGTTGGTCTCGGCGGCGAAACCGATCAGCAGCGGCGGGCGCTCCGGGCTTTTGGCGACGCTCGCTAGAATGTCGGGATTTTCGGCGAGCGCGAGTGGCGGCACCTGCCCGCTGCCGTCTTTCTTGATCTTCTGAGGCGCGGCATCGGCGGCACGCCAGTCGGCGACCGCGGCGACCATGATCGCCGCATCGACGGGCAGGCCGTCGGCGACTTCGGCGGCCATCTCGACCGCGGTTTCGACATCGACACGGATCACGCCGGGCGGCGTCGGCAGCGGGACGGGGCCTGCGATCAACAAGACCTCGGCGCCGGCTTCGGCGGCGGCGGCGGCGATCGCGAAGCCCTGCTTCCCGCTCGACCGATTGGCGATGTAGCGCACCGGATCGATGGGCTCGTGCGTCGGCCCCGCGGTGATCAGGATACGCCGCCCGAACAGCGGGCGATGGTTGGCGGGCGCGAAATCGGGTTGGCCGGTGAGCGGGACGGGCGCGGGCGCATTTGCGAGTGCGGCGTCGATCGCCGCCTTGATCGCGTCGGGCTCGGGCAGGCGGCCGGGGCCATATTCGCCGCACGCCATCTCACCCTCGTCGGGCTCCATCACCGTCACCCCGTCGCCGCGCAAGGTCGCGACATTGCGCTGCGTCGCGGCGTGCAGCCACATGCGCACATTCATCGCGGGCGCGGCGAGCACCGGCTTGTCGGTCGCGAGCAGCAGCGTCGTCGCGAGGTCGTCGGCTTGTCCCCCCGCCATCTTCGCGAGCAGGTCTGCGGTCGCGGGCGCGACGACGACCAGATCGGCCTCGCGCGAGAGCTGAATATGCCCCATCTCGACCTCGTCCTTCAGGTCGAAGAGATGGGTGTAGACCTTGTTTTCGCTGAGCGCGGCGAGTGTCAGCGGCGTCACGAACTGCTCGCCCGCGCGCGTGATCACGCAGCGCACGGTCATGCCCGCCTTGCGGAGCAGGCGGACGAGCTCGACCGACTTATAGGCGGCGATGCCGCCGCCGATAATCAGCAGGATGCGCGGTGCGGCCATCAGCGGCGGCGGGCCTGCCCGGTGCGGGCGGCGATCGACAGGGGTTGATTCATCGCCGTCTCCTTCGCCACCCAGTTATGCGCTTCCTCGCCCCAGTTCAAGGACGCCTAAGCGGCGGCGGAAAGGACGCGCGCCGGGCGCCACAGCGAACGCGCCAGGGCGGCGAGCGCGGCGGGAGCGAAGGCAAGGCCGACGAACAGGGTCGGGGTGATGAGCATCGCCCAATAGAAATTGGCCGGGCGCGCGAAGAGCATCAGCAGCGCGGCGTAGAAGAGCTGGATCAGCAACACCGCGAGCCCCAGCCGCGAACGCCACGCCGCCCAGCCGAGCAGCGCGAGCGGCACGAGAAAGGCGGCCGCCCAGCCTTCGAAAAAACGCAGGATCGAGGACGCCTGAACGAAGGACAGATAGGCGATCCAGCCGCCCTGTCCGTGCCAGCCCTGGCTCGCGGAATCGGCGGGGGTGGTGACCGCAGCGAGCGCCGCGATATGCGCAGCAAGCCCCCCGGCGAAACACAGGCCAAGCACCAGCCAACCCGCGGCCGCGCGCCAGTCGCGATCGATCAGCGCGAACAGCCCGAACAGCATCGCGATGGGCAGCACCGTCTCGCGGATCGCCAGCGCGGCCGCGACGAGGAGCATCGTCGCCCACGCGCGCGCCGGGCGATAGAGCGCGAGGGCGAGCGCGAGAAGGACTCCCCCCGCGACCTCGTGAATATAGAGCCACTCGCGCGCGGCGAGCTGCGTCAGATTGACCGCGACGAACAGCGCGCCGATCGCGGCGTAGCGCGGGATGTCCGGTTCGGTCCGTAATCGCCGGTACCAGGCAAGGATCGCCGCGCCGCCGATCAGCAAGAAGATGAGCATGATGTTCCGCTCGCCCAGCGCGGCGACGATATGGGCGAGCGTCGGCAGGCGGACGGTCACGAAGGGGCGCAACGGATAATTTCCGCTCCGATGTTCCGCCGCCGCCGCCGGATAATAGGATTCGCCTCCCACGACTCGCTGCGCGATGCGCGCGTAAAGCGCATGATCGCCGACGAGGCCGTCGGAATGCGCCGATGACGGCTTGGCGGTCGCGACATGGTCGCCGCCGACGCCGCCCGCCGCGCCCCACGCCATCAGCAGCGCCAGCAGGCCCAGCACGGCAGCCGCGACCGGGCGCGAAATCCCCGCGAAGCGATTCCAGCCGGGCACGACCTTGTTCATTTGCGCCAGGTGAGCGCCGACGACATGGCGAAGTTCCAGATCGCGCCGACGACGACGCCCGCGACCCCGGCGACCCACCAGCGCTCGTCCTGCCCCGCCATCCAGGTGCCGATGCCGATATTGGCCACCGCCCCCAAAGCCGAAATCGCATAAAAGCTCGCGAGGCCGCCGAAAAGGCGCCAACCCCTCAGCTTGCGATCGGCATAGGTGAAGCTGTTGTTGAGGAAAAAGTTGAAGGCGATCGCGGTCATCACCGCCGCGGTCTGCGCGGTGAAGAAGGCGCTGCCGGCGCCGAGGATCATGCGCAGCACGGCGAGGTGGACGAACACGCCGAGCCCGCCAACCATCAGGAATTTGATCAGGCGCACGGGGACGACGCGGCCGATCGTCTTGTCGGCGATCAGTTCGGCATATTCGGCGATCACGCGCACCCCCAACTTGCTCTCGCCCGCCTCGCGCGTGCGGAACTGATAGGGTATTTCGGCCACTTTCAGCGGCACGGGGCTCGACGCCAATATATCGAGCAAAATCTTGAAGCCGACCGCCGACAGGCGGGGCAATGCGCGTTCGAAGGCGTCGCGGCGGACCGCGAAAAAACCGCTCATCGGGTCGCTGACGTCGGTGCCGAGCGCGATCTGGCCGGCGCGCGTTGCGAGCCGGCTCATCCGCGCGCGGTCCCTGTCCCAGTCGCCGATCCCGCCGCCCGCGACATAGCGGGTGCCGACGGCGATATCGGCGGCGCCATCGGCAATCGCGTCGATCAGCCGCGGCAGCGTCTCCTCGCTATGCTGGAGGTCGCCGTCCATCACCGCGACGATGGGTGCTGCGGTCGCCAAAATGCCCTCGACCACCGCCGACGACAGGCCGCGCCGGCCGACGCGCTGGACGATGCGGACATGGCGCGATTCGCGGGCAATGCGGCGCACCAGTTCGCTCGTCCCGTCGGCGGAATTGTCATCGACGAAAAGGACTTCCCAGCCGCGCCCGGCGAGCACCACCGACAGTTTCGCGATCAGCTTCTCGACATTGGCGGCTTCGTTGAGCGTCGGCACGACCACCGCGACATCGAGCGGCAGCGCATCGATCGTCAGCGGCGAATCGGCAATCAATATGTCGTGGCGCATGAAACCTCGGTTTTGTCCGGATTTCGCGTCCGGGGTTGGTCGAGGCCAGGTCCTAATGATTTAGGGTAAATGTCCGGTAACCAAGGCCGCGCGTGCGTCGGCTCAGCCGAGCCAGGTCAGGATACCGGCGCCCGCCGCGGCGCTGAGCAGAGCGGTCAGCGCATAGCGCCACCAGCGGCGCTTCTCGCCCTTGTCCCACATCAGCGGAATCTCGGGCAGCGGCGGCGCGGGCGGCGCGGCGCCCTTCCGCGGCAATTGCGCGTCGAGGCGGCGGATGATGTCGGGGATCAGCGCGAGCGTCTTGCCCTGTTCGCGAATCCCGTCGGCGAGCGCGGCTTCGGGGCCGAGTTCGTCGCGAATCCACGCGCTGACGAAGGGCCCCGAGACATCCCACATATTGATCTTGGGATTGAGCATCGTCGCGACGCCCTCGACCATCACCATCGTCTTCTGGAGCAGCAGCAGGTGCGGCTGCGTCTGCATGTCGAAATCGCGCGTGATCGCGAACAGTCCGTCGAGCATCTGCCCGACCGAAAGCTCGCTCACCGGCTTGCCGCGCATCGGCTCCCCGACCGCGCGCAGCGCCGTCGCGAACTCCTCGACGCTGTGATAATCGGGCACATATTGCGCCTCGAAATGAATCTCGGCGACGCGGCGGTAATTTCCCGTCGTCAGCCCATAGAGGATCTCGGCGAGCCAGTAGCGCGCCTGCCGGTTGATCCGCCCCATGATGCCGAAATCGACCGCGGCGATTGTGCCGTCAGCCTTCACGAACAGATTTCCCTGGTGCATGTCGGCGTGGAAAAATCCCTCGGCGATCGCCTGCCGCAGAAAGGCGTGGACGAGGTTCGATGCCAGCGCCTCCATGTCGTGGCCCGCCGCGACGAGCCGGTCGCGGTGCGAGATTTTGACGCCGTCGATCCAGCTCATCGTCATCACGCGGCTCGCGGTGCGATCCCAGTCGATCGCCGGCACCTCATATTCGGGCACCGCCGTCATCGCGTCGGCGAGTTCCGATGCCGACGCCGCCTCGCGGCGCAGGTCGAGTTCGCGCAAGGTCCAGCGGCGGAAATTGGCGATCACCTGCCGCGGGCGCAGGCGCGCAGCTTCTCCGCCAAAGGCTTCGAGATGCGCGGCCGCCCATTCATAGGTTTCGATGTCGCGCGCGAACTGCTTGTCGATGCCCGGGCGGCGCACCTTGACCGCGACCCGGCGCCCGTCGGTCGTCACCGCGCGGTGAACCTGCGCGATCGACGCCGAACCGACGGGCTCAGGATCGAACTCGCTGTAAAGACTTTCGAGCGGCGCTTCGAAGGTCACCTCGATTTCCTGCCGGATCCGGTCGAACGCGACAGGCGCGAGCGCGTCCTGCAGCGTCAGCAGGTTGCGCGCGGCCTCTTCGCCGACGAGGTCGGGGCGCGTCGCGAGCGTCTGTCCCAGCTTGACCGCCGCGGGGCCGATCGCCTGGAAGGCGGCGGCATAGTCGGGCAGCTTCGGCTGGATCGTGCCGAGCCGCGCGAGGCGGCACAATCGCTTGACTCCCGGCGGGGTCTGTGGCGCGGTTTCGATCCCGCGCAGCGCGCCGTGGCGTGCGAGGATGCGTCCCCACTTCAGCAGGCGGACGATATGGGTGACGGGTCGGGTCAAGCCTTCCACCCGCTGTGGATCGCGACGAGACCGCCGAGGATCGGCTCGACCTTGACCGCGGTGAAGCCCGCTTCGCCGATCATCTGCGCGAATTGGGGCATCGGCGGGAAGCGGCGGATCGATTCGATCAGATAGCGATAGCTGTCCTCGTCGTCGGCAATCAGCTTGCCGAGCTTGGGGACGAGGTGATGCGAATAAGCGTCATAGGCCTGCGCGAAACCCGGCCATTCGTTGGTCGAAAATTCGAGGCAGAAGAAACGCCCGCCATAACGCAGCACACGGTGCGCTTCCTTCAGTGCCGCCGGAATGTCGGTGACGTTGCGGATGCCGAAGGCGATCGTATAAGCGTCGAAGAATTGGTCCGGAAAGCTCAGCTTTTCGGCGTTCTGCTCGGACCACACGAGGCTGTCGATCCCGCGCTCTGCCGCGCGCTCCATGCCGACGCCGAGCATGTCGGGGTTGATGTCGGCGACCGTGATGCTCGCGCCGAACCGCTCCATACGAAAGGCGATGTCGCCGGTGCCGCCCGCCATGTCGAGGATCGTTTCGCCTTCGCGCGGCTTCACGCGGCGTACGAAGCGGTCTTTCCACAGGCGGTGCATCCCCCCCGACATCGCGTCGTTCATGATGTCATATTTGCGCGCGACGCGGCTGAACACTTCGCCGACCATCGCGGTCTTCGCACCCGCGGGGACCTGTTCATAGCCGAAGCTGACGGTATCGGGAGTGGCCATCGTTTGTGCGCCTTTTGCGGGGAGAAATTCTGTTGCGATGGCCTTTAGCCGGGCCTTGTCGCGCAAGCAAATGCCAGTTACCGCCATGTCGAAATGCCCGAGCTACCCGAAGTCGAAACCACCATCCGCGGCCTTGCCCCCTTCCTTGACGGGCAACGGCTTACCGCAGTCACCACTTTCCGCCCCGACCTGCGCCGGCCCTTTCCCGCCGACCTTGCACAGCGGCTGACCGGCGCAACGGTCACGGGCCTGTCGCGCCGCGCCAAATATGGCATCGTGTCGACCGACCGCGACGATCATATGATCTTTCATCTCGGCATGTCGGGACGCTGGCGTACCGAAGGCGGCGATGCGGGCAAGCACGATCATCTCCTGCTCGAAACCGGGGCAGGGCATCGCCTGTTCCTCCACGACCCACGGCGCTTTGGCTCGGTCGATCTGGTGAGCGGCGATCCGCTGACGCGCTTTTCTGCCTTTGTAACGCTCGGCCCCGAACCCCTGTCCGACGCTTTCGACGCCGCCTGTCTGGCAAAGGCGTTCGCCGGGCGTCGCGCGCCGATCAAGGCGATGCTGCTCGATCAGACCATCGTCGCGGGGCTCGGCAACATTTATGTCTGCGAGGCGCTCAACATGGCGCGCATTTCGCCGGAAAAGCCCGCTGCCGATGTCTCCAGGGCGAAGCTCGCACCGCTGGTTGCCGCGATCAAGGAGGTGTTGATCGCGGCGATCGCGGCGGGCGGCTCGACCTTGCGCGACTTCCTCGGTCCCGAAGGCGATCTCGGCTATTTCGCCAAGGACTGGCGCGTCTATGGCCGCGAGGGCGAGGCTTGCGAATGCAGCGGAACGATCGCGCGGATCGTACAGAGCGGGCGCTCGACCTTCTTTTGCTCCAAATGCCAACGATAATGCGGGATATTGCCCGCAAGGCCATTGACCAAATCGCCCTTCATCGCTATGCGCGCACCCTTCGAGCAGGGTCCGGTCGTCCGGAACCGGCCGCATCCGGACATCGATTCGCTGCATTTCGCGGGATTCGGCTGCTCTGCTGCTGCTGTGCTCCGACCATGTAGACCGTTTGAAAGACTAGAGGAATTTATGGCCAATACGCCGCAGGCAAAGAAGCGCATCCGCCGCAACACCGCGCGCACTCTCGTGAACAAGAATCGCGTTTCGCGCATTCGCACGCTGGTGAAGAAGGTCGAAACGGCCGTCGCCGCCGGTGACAAGGATGCGGCCGCGACCGCGCTGAAGGCTGCGCAGCCCGAAATGGCGCGCGGCGTCGCCAAGGGCGTGCTCCACAAGAACACGGTCGCGCGCAAGTTCTCGCGCCTGACCAAGAGCGTGAACGCGATCGCCTGATCATCCGCGTCCCGAAAGGGAACAAAAAGGACCCGCCGGCATCTTGTCCGGCGGGTCCTTTTTTGCATCGGATATTGTGACAGCCGGGTGGCAATAGTGTTGCAGCGCGGTAAGTGACGGAATTGCTGCGATTCGTTCTTCTGCCTCCGGAATGTCATAAATAAACATCTGATAATAAACGATAAAATCACGTTTCGACGCGATTCCGGTGACCCCGGCGAGTCAAGATTTTTATTTCAGTATTTTTACATGGCGAGCCCTTGATCGACTCGCCGCGCCCTGACTAGACAGGTGCGTCGCCGGCTTTCGCTGGCGGCCGTCACATCGACATGATTCGCATCCTTTCGGGCTCCTCGCCCGGATGAGAACCTGTGCCCGGCGCAGGCGACGAATCGGCATGTGGCCGGCCGCCCGAACCTCCGGCGCAAAGGGGACCTGAGGGGGCGGCACGGCGTGACAGAGAGCGGCAATCGGCATGGGCATGACGCAGGAGACAGAGCGATGAACGGCGATGCCGCCACGCTCTGGCCGCGCGTCGCCGAAGGGCTGCGCCGCGACCTCGGCGTCCGCACCTTCGACCATTGGCTGAAGCCCGTGCGCTTTGCCGATTATTGCGCGATGTCGGGAGTCGTGACGCTCGAAACCGTCAGTCGTTTCTCGGCCAACTGGATCAACGAACGTTTCGGCGACCGGCTCGAACTTGCGTGGCGGCAGCAATTGCCCGCAGTGCGCAGCGTCATGGTGCGCGGCGGCGCCGCGGCGGACGACCGCGCGGCGAACCTCGCGGCGGCGCCGCTGCCCAATTTCGAGGCGCCGCAACCCGCCGCCAACCCCGCGCTCCTCGGTTTCGACCCGCGCCTGTCGTTCGACCGCTTTGTCGTCGCGCGCAGCAACATCCTCGCCGCCAACGCCGCGCGCCGGATGGCGATGGTCGAAGCGCCGCAGTTCAACCCGCTCTACCTCTGCTCGGGCACCGGGCAGGGCAAGACGCACCTCCTTCAGGCTATCGCGCAGGATTATGCCGCGGCGCATCCGACCGCGAACATCATTCTGATGTCGGCGGAGAAATTCATGCTCGAATTCGTCGGCGCGATGCGCGGCGGCGACATGATGGCGTTCAAGGCGCGGCTGCGCGCCGCCGACCTCTTGCTCCTCGACGATCTCCAGTTCGTGATCGGCAAGAATTCGACGCAGGAAGAGCTGCTTCACACGATCGACGATCTGATGACCGCGGGTAAACGTCTCGTCGTCACGGCCGACCGCCCGCCCGCGATGCTCGATGGGGTCGAGGCACGGCTGCTGTCGCGCCTGTCGGGCGGGCTCGTCGCCGACATCGAGGCGCCCGAGGACGATCTTCGCGAACGCATCATCCGCCAGCGGCTCGCTGCGATGCCGATGGTCGAGGTCCCCGATGCGGTGGTCGCCTATCTGGTCAAGCATTTCACGCGCAACATCCGCGAACTCGAAGGCGCGCTCAACAAGCTGCTCGCCTATGCCGCGCTCACCGGCACGACGGTCGATCTCGCGCTCGCCGAGGACCGGCTTGCCGAAAATGTCCGCAGCGCGCGCCCGCGTATCACGATCGACGAGATTCAGCGCGCGGTCTGCGCGCACTATCGGCTCGACAAGTCCGAAATGGCGTCGAAGCGCCGCGTCCGCGCGATCGCGCGCCCGCGGCAGGTCGCGATGTATCTCGCGAAAGAACTGACTCCGCGCTCCTATCCCGAAATCGGGCGCCGTTTCGGCGGGCGCGACCATTCGACGGTGATCCACGCCGTGCGCACGGTCGAGGCGCTGCGCGTCGCCGACAGCGAACTCGACGCCGAAATCGCCGCGATCCGCCGCGCTCTCAACAGCTGATCCACAGGTTTATACCCAGTTTATCCACTGGATTATCCATGTCGTTCAACGTCGGCTTTGGGGTGGGGAGCGGACGTTGCGGCAATTTGGCCCCTCCCCTTCAGGGGAGGGGCAACGCAGACTTGGCAGCTTGCTGCCTAGTCGTAGTGGGGTGGGGTCTATCGGCCTTGCGCAAGGCCGATGGACCCCACCCCCAACCCCTCCCCTGAAGGGGAGGGGCTTTCTTCTCTCAATGGCCGCAACCGGTCGAAAGCGGTCATTCTCCACCATATGAAAAAGGCCCGCCTTCCAGTCGGAGGGCGGGCCTTTTATTTGGCTCTTCAAAGGTCGCTCAGCCCTTTTCGGGCGGCGCGACCGTGATCCGCACCCGTTCGCCCGAATTGCCCGGGAAGCCGGTAAACATCGCCTCGACGAGGTTCGGGACCAGCGCCTGCAGATTATTGTCGCGCGACTGCGCTTCGGCATGACCTTCGAACAGGCGCGAGCCGTCGGCGGCACGGTCGATCTGGAGGTTCAGGCCACTGGTATAGACGGTGTAGCTCGACACGTCGTTATAGCCCCAGCCGGGCCTGAAACCGCCCCACAGGAAGGGGTCGCGATAGCCATAGACATAGCGGCGCCCGCCGCGGCCGGTGACGATCACCGGGCGATAGAAGCCGCGGCCGTACCATCCGCCGCCGTACCAGGGATCGCCGAAGCCGGGGCTCGACACGACGCGTTCGCGGCCCTTGTCGACGCCATAGTCCATGCGGACGATCAGGTCGGCGCGTTCGCCGTTCGCCGCGGGGCGATAGCCGTAGCGCGTCAGTTCGCCCGCGACGATATTGGCATATTGGCCGAATTCGATGCCGCCCTGCAGCGCGGGATTGCTCGCCTCGACTGTGAAGCTCTGGCCCTGCGGCGCGGGTAGCTGCGACTGGAAGCGCGCGACATCGGCCTTGAATGGGGTCGCGCAGCCAGCCAGCGCGAGCGCCGCGCCCGTTATGGCGGCAAGGCCCAGCCGCCGAAAGTTGATCTTGCTCATCGTCTTGGCTCCGTGATTCGGGTGCGCGTTCATGCAGCGCTTTCGTACCATAGACTATGCCGATGCGACTTAACCTTGGTTGAACTCGTTTCGTCGCACGGCGGTTTCATCCCTCAATATGGGGACGAGAAACGCAAAAACAAGAAATTCCGCTTGCCGAACAGCGCTCAAACAGCACGCGGGCCCCGCGACCGTCAGCGACAGAGCCCCAGCGCGGCATAGGCGGCGTCGAGCGTCGGCTTGGCGAGCGCGCGTGCCTTTTCGGCGCCCTTGTCGAGGATCGCGTCGAGCGCCGCGGCATCGTCCTTCAGCGCGACGAACCGCGCGTTGATAGGGCCGAGCTTTTCGATCAGCAATTCGCCGAGCGCGGGCTTGAACGCTCCGAAGCCTTGCCCCGCATGATCGCGCAGCACCGCATCGACGCTCGTGTCGGCGAGCGCGGCATAGATGCCGACGAGGTTGCGCGCCTCGGGACGCCCTTCGAGCCCCGCGGCTTCGGACGGCAGCACCTCGGGGTCGGTTTTCGCCTTGCGGACCTTCTGCATCATCGTCTCGGCGTCGTCGGTCAGGTTGATGCGGCTCATGTCCGACGGGTCGGACTTCGACATTTTCGCGGCGCCGTCGCGCAGGCTCATGATGCGCGCGAGGCCTGCCGGGATGATCGGCTCGGGCAGCGTGAACACCGGCGCGTCGTCGCTTGCATAGTCATTGTTGAACTTCTGCGCGACGTCGCGCGCAAGCTCGAGATGCTGCTTCTGGTCCTCGCCCACGGGAACGTGCGTCGTCTGATAGAGCAGCACGTCGGCCGCCTGCAGCACGGGATAGGTGTAGAGCGCCGCCGACGCGCTTTCGCGATTCTTGCCCGACTTATCCTTGAACTGCGTCATGCGGTTGAGCCAGCCGAGCCGCGCGGTGCCGTTCAAGAGCCATTGCAGTTCGGCATGCGCGGGAACGCGCGCCTGGTTGAAGAGGATCGACCGGTCGGTGTCGATCCCGCAGGCGACGAGCGCGGCGGTCATCGCGCGCGTGTTGGCGGTCAGCTCCGCCGGGACGTGCGGCATCGAGATCGCGTGCAGATCGGCGAGGAAATAGAGCTTGTCGCCCTCCATCTCGTCCTGCATGCGCACCCAGTTGCGGATCGCGCCCAGATAATTGCCGAGGTGCAAATTTCCGGTGGGCTGGATGCCCGATAGCGTCCGCATGTCGATCGTCCCGTCTGAAGTTTTAAAGTTGGCGTCGGCGCAGCTGGCCGACGGTGTCGCGATTGACCACGCCGAACAGGAAGGCGCAACCAAAGAATATGATCGCCCCCGTGCCCACCAGCACGCCGAGCGCGACGATCCGTTCGAATACCCCGCCGATGAAGGCGTCGCCCGCCAGCGGGATCGCATAATAGAGCGCCGTCGCCATCGCCGCCGCGGCCAGGACGATGCGGGCGATTCGCCCGGCCACCCGGCCGGAGAGGCGGAACAGCCCCTTGCGATGAAGGATCGTGTACAGCATCGCCACATTGCACCAAGCGGCGATCGAGCCCGCCAGTGCGAGCCCCACGATGCCGAGCCGCGGGATCAGCAGGAGGTTGAGCGCGATGTTGATCGCCAGCGAAATCGCCGCGGTCCACACCGGCGTGCGCGTGTCCTTGCGCGCGAAGAAATTGGGGACGAGCACCTTGACCAGTACATAGGCGGGCAGGCCGACGACGAGCCCGCCGACCACCGCGCCGGTCGCGAGCCCGTCGGCGACGCTATATTGCCCGCCGACATAGAAGGCGCTGGTGATCGCGGGGCCCGCGACGAACAGCGCAACGGCGGCGGGGACGGTGAGCAGCATCGCGAGTTCGACCGCATTGCTCTGCAGCCGCGCGGCACCGTCGCGATCGTCCTGCGCGACGAAGCGCGACAGCGCGGGCAGGATCGCGGTCCCGAGCGCGATGCCGATGATACCGAGCGGCAGCTGGTTGAGCCGGTCGGCCATCGCCAGATAGGTGATGCTCTTGTCGGGCAGCGTCGCGATGAAGAAAAGGTCGATGAAGCGGCTGATCTGATAGACGCCGGCGCCGAACACCGCGGGCAGGATCAGCACCCCCATCTCGCGCACGTCCGCAGTCAGCCGGGGGCGGCGCAGCGCCGGGCGAAACCCCGACCGCCGGATCCAGTAATAGAGCCAGCCGAGCTGGAACAGGCCCGAAAGCGAGACCGAGATCGCGAGATAAAGCCCCGTCGCGGCTTTCGAGGCTTCGCCTCCGTCGCCGGTGAAAAGCCCGAGCAGCAGCGCGCCGATCAGGCAGATGTTGAGCAGGATCGGCGCGGCGGCGGCGGCGGCAAAGCGCGACAGGCTGTTGAGGATCGCCGCGAACAACGTCGCGACGCTCATCAAAGCGAGATAGGGAAAGGCGATGCGCGCCATCCGCACGGCGAGGTCGAAAGTTTCGCCGTCGGCCTGCAGCGCGTCGCTCGCGAACAGCCCCATCACCCACGGCATCACGATCAGCAGCAGCGCCGAAAAGACGATCAGGATCGGGATCAGCACCGCGAGCACCGCGTCGGCGAAGGCGCGCGCTTCGCTGTGGTCGCCCTCCTTGGTCATCCGCTGGTTGAACAGCGGGATGAACGCGGCGGCGAACGCGCCCTCGGCGAACAGGCGGCGGAAGATGTTGGGCAATTGGAAGGCGAGCTGCCAGGCGTCGGCGACGCCGCCGGCGCCGAGAATGCGGCTGAGCAACATGTCGCGCGCGAAGCCGAAAATGCGGCTGACCATCGTCAGGCCGCCGATCGTCCCCACGCTTTTGACGAGGCTGCTCAACCCCTCAGCCCGCCCCGGTTACGGGTTTCAGGCCTGGCCGACCGCGACTTCGCCGGCCGCTTCGGATTGCGCCGCCTGGACCTGCTGCGCGAAAAGGCCGTGGAAATCGATCGGTTCGAGCAGGAGCGGCGGGAAACCGCCATCCTGCACCGCATCGGCGACGACGCGGCGCGCGAAGGGGAAGAGGATGCGCGGCGCTTCGGCGAGGAAGAAGGGCTGAAGCTGGTCGTCGGGGACGTTGCGGACGCCGAACAGACCGGCATATTTGAGGTCGATCACGAAGCTCGTGCCGGCGTCGGTTTTCGACGTGACATCGATCTTCAGCGTCACTTCGTACAGATTCTCCCCGACATTGTCGGCGGCGATGTTGAACTGCACATCGACTTGCGGCGCTTCCTGCCACTGGTAAACGGCGGGAGCGTTCGGGTTTTCGAACGACAAGTCCTTCACATATTGCGAAATCAGGCCGATCGCCGGGCTCGTGTCTTCGCCGTTCGGTTGCAGGGCGGGATTGTTGAGGTCGGGGCTCGTCTCGTCGGCCATGATGAAGCTGCTTTCACTGAAAAGATGGAAACATATCCGCATCCGTACGGGCCGTGTCGGAACCGCGGCGGACGGTTGCCGCGGCGCTTAGCAGCGCCCGGAGGTGAGCACAATGGGCCCGATGGCGGTCGATGGTTAAGGGCGAATCGTTGACCTGCCGCCCGGCCGCGGCCATGGCTATTTGAAACCGGGCGCCGTATCGCCTATGTATCAGTCAAGATGTTTCGCTCTTCCGCATTGGACTTTTGCCCGTGACCGCTTTTTCGATTGTCCTGCTCGCCATGATCGCCGCTTTCCTCGGAATGCGGCTCTACTCGGTGCTCGGCAAGCGCACGGGGCATGAGCAAGAACCCGTGCTGCCGCGCGAGCGCGCAACCGCATCATCGCCGGTCCGCCTCGATGATGGCGAGGGCGCACCGGCCGCGGCGCCCGCGTCGGCCGACACGTCGGGGCTGGTCTATGAACCCGCCGCCGAGGCCGGGCTGCGCCAGCTGCTCGCGACCGACCGCAATTTCGACGCCGGCCGCTTCATGGAAGGCGCCGAGGCGGCGTATCGCATGATTCTTGAGGCTTATTGGAAGGGCGACCGCGACACGCTGCGCGACCTTTGCGACGACGACAGCTACGAGGCCTTCGTCGAAGCGATCGCGGCGCGCGAGGCGCGCGGCGAAACGCTCGACAACCGCCTGATCGGCATCGATTCGGCCAAGATCACCGCGGTCGAGATGAGCCGCAGCGAAGCGCGGGTCACCGTGCGCTATCATGCCGATATCAGCGCGGTGACCCGCGATGCCGACGGCAAGCTGATCGCGGGCTCGATGAGCGACGCGGCGCAGGCCGATGACCTCTGGACCTTCCGCCGCCAGATCGGCAGCGACGACCCCAATTGGGTGCTCGACGAAGCCGAATCGGCCTGATTCCGTGATCCTGACGGTAGGGGCGCCGCGCGCGCGGGCTTTCGGATTCGCGCTGCTGGCGGCGCTGCCGCTGCTGGCGGGCTGTGCATCGGCCGTTCCCGCCGGTGAGGGCAGCCGCCCGGCGACCGTCACTCCCGCACCAGCGCGTCCGCTCGGCACCCCGCGCCCCTATGTGCCGCGCCCGTCCGAGCGCCCCGGCGCCGCCGCGCAGCCGATCCCCGCGACCCCGCTTGCGCCGCTTCCTACCGCCCCGCCGCCTGCCGATGCGACGACCGCCTCCGCCAGCGGGGTGATCGCCGGCCCCGATTTCGCCACGCTCGGCGTGACCGCCGAGCAGGCGGCGGCCGCGCTCGCCGCCTTCCGCAGCAGCTGCCCGTCGGTGCAGCGGCGCACCGATACGAGCGGGCTGACGCAGGGCGCCGACTGGACCGAAAGCTGCACTGCGGCGAAAGACTGGGCGGACCAGGACGCGCTCGGCTTCTTCGCCCGCTATTTCGGCACGATCCAGGTCGGTGCGGGCGCCGCCTTCGTCACCGGCTATTATGAACCTGAAATCGCCGCATCGCGCGACAAGCGGCCGGGTTACGACGTCCCCATCTATCGCCGTCCCGCCGACCTCGTCGAAGTTGACCTCGGCCAGTTCGCCGACGATTTGAAGGGCCGGAAGATCCGCGGCCGCGTCGAGGAGGGTAATTTCGTCCGCTATTACGACCGCACTGCGATCGAGAGCGGGGCGCTCGAAGGGCGCGGGCTCGAAATCGCCTGGGCGGCCGACGCTGCCGAATTCTTCTTCCTGCAGGTGCAGGGCTCGGGCCGCCTCCGCCTCCCCGACGGCGGCATCATGCGCATCGGTTACGACACGCAGAACGGCCGCGGCTATGTCGGCATCGGCAAGCTGCTGCGCGACCGCGGCGAACTCCAGCCGGGGCAGGCGTCGATGCAGGGTATTCTCGATTATCTGCGCGCGGATCCGGTGCGCGGCGCGGCTGTGATGAACGAGAATCCGAGCTGGGTCTTTTTCCGTGAACTCACCGGCCCCGGTCCGCTCGGCGCTTTGGGCGTGCCAGTAACCGGCCGCGCGAGCGTCGCCGCCGACCCCAAATATGTGCCATTGGGCGCCCCCGTCTTCCTGTCGCTCGACCGCGCCGAACCCAATGGTCTCTGGGTCGCGCAGGACACCGGCGGCGCGATCAAGGGCGCGAACCGCTTCGACAGTTTCTGGGGCGCGGGCGAGGAGGCGCGCGCGATTGCGGGCGGCATGTCGGCGCGGGGTTTGGCTTTGCTCCTGCTTCCGCGCACCAGCATCGCGCGGCTGATCCCGGCAAGCTGATCGCGCCATGCCGCGGCGCCTCGATCCCGACGAAAGCGCGCTGTGGAGGAAGGTGGCAGCGACGGTGACGCCGCTGCCCAAGGCGAAGGCGCCGCTCGCGCCCGTGGTCCCGCCGACGGTCAAGTCGCCGACGCCGACTGCGCGCAGCACCGCCGTCCCCGCTGCCGCGCCGCGTCCTACGCCGGCAAAACTCCCGCCGCCGCGCCGCACGCACCAGGCCGCGACGCTTGACGGCCATTGGGACCGCCGCCTGCGCAAGGGGCTCGTCCGCCCCGATATGAGCATCGATCTCCACGGTCACACGCTCGCCTCGGCGCAGGCACTGCTCGATGAGGCGATCGGCCGCGCGCTGTTATGCGGTGCGCGCGTGCTGCTTGTCGTCGCGGGACGGCTGCGTCCGGGGGCCGACCGGCTGCCGATGATGCACGGCGATCCGCGCCCGCGCGGCGCGATCCGCGCCTCGCTCCCCGAGTGGCTCGCCTTTTCTCCCCATGCCGACCGGATCGTCGCGCTTCGCCCCGCACACATCAGTCACGGGGGAGCAGGGGCGGTCTATGTCATCCTGCGCAGATCGCGCGAGGATTAGAGAAAAGCGCGCATCAAAATGCCGCGATAGATCGCGGTGAGCCTGTGCAGATCCTCCACCGCCACCGCCTCGTCGAGCTTGTGCATCGTCGCATTGGTAAGCCCGAATTCGACCACCGGACACAGCGCGTGGAGGAAACGCGCGTCCGACGTGCCGCCGGTCGTCGACATTTCGGGCCGGAGATCGGTCTCGGCATGGATCGCTTCGGCGACCAGCTCGGACAGCTCGCCCGGCGGCGTCAGAAAAGCTTCGCCCGAAATCTTGCCCAATATCTTGGCCTCCTGTTCGATGTCGTGCGCGATCCGCTCGATCATCGCGACGAGGTCGGCGCCGCGATGCTGGTCGTTGAAGCGGATCGACAGCCGCGCCCGCGCCGATGCGGGGATGACGTTGGTCGCGCCATTGCCGACCTCGATATCGGTGAATTCGATGTTCGACGGCTGGAACCAGTCGGTCCCGGCGTCGAGGCTGACCGAATCGATCTCCGACAATATCTTCACCAGTTTCGGGATCGGATTGTCGGCGAGGTGCGGATAGGCGACATGCCCCTGCGTCCCCGGCACGTCGATCCAGATATTAACGGACCCGCGCCGCCCGATCTTCACCATGTCGCCGAGCTTGTTCACCGACGTCGGCTCGCCGACGACGATCATGTCGGGCTTCACCCCGCGCGCGTCCATATGCTCCATCAGCGCGCGGGTACCGAAGATCGCGGGGCCTTCCTCGTCGCCGGTGATGATCAGGCTGATCGTGCCCGCGTCGTGCGGGGTTGCCGCCGCCGCCGCGACGAACGCCGCGATCGATCCCTTCATGTCGACCGCGCCGCGGCCATAAAGCAGCTCGCCGCGAACCTCGGGCACGAAGGCATCGCTGGTCCAGCCGACTCCCGGCGGCACGACGTCGAGATGTCCGGCAAAACCGAAATGTTTCGGCCCCTTGCCCACGCGCACCGCGAGCAGATTTTCGACCGGCCCGTCGGGCTCGATCCCGTCGATGAAGCGCTCGACGGTGAAGCCCAGCGGGACCAGCGCCGCTTCCAGCGCGTCGAACACGGCGCCGGTGGCCGGCGTGACGCTCGGCGCGGCGATCAGCGCCTTGGCGAGTTCGATCGGATCGACATGATGTGTCATGCCCGCCCCTTACTCCTTCGTTCGCGTGCAAGTCGAGGCTTTGCATGACGCCGCCTTTGTGCGAAACAAAGGAAGAACAAAATCCACGAGGACTGCCATGCCCAAGCTCGATCTCGAAACCATTCCGCAAACGAACACCACCGGTTACCCCGCGCCTTATGATGCGCCCGTGCAGGGCCGCTGGTACCGCCGCCTCGCGCCGCCGACCGGCCTCAGCGATTTCGCCGCGAGTCACGTTGTCCTCAAACCCGGCGCCTGGTCGTCGCAGCGCCACTGGCACGACGGCGAGGACGAGATGCTCGTGATGATTGCGGGCGAGGCGGTGCTCGTCGAGGATGACGGGCGATATCCGATGCGGCCGGGCGACATCGCGGTGTGGCCGAAGGGCAGCACCAACGGCCATCATCTGATCAACGAATCGGACGCCGATTGCATCTTCGTCGCCTTGGGCGGCGGCAAGAAATATGACACCGGCGGCGGCTATTCGGACATCGACATGCTCTTCACGCCCGACGGCTATTTCCACAAGGACGGCACGCCCTACCCGACATCGCGGATACCGTGACCGGTCGAACATGACCGCCCCGGCCCAAGCTTTTATTCCCCTATGCTCCTAAGCAATTGCATATCGCGGCGGGAAGGCTTAACCGGCGGCGCATCGACCGTTTAGAGTCAAGACAGGGCTGATATGGCTGGCAACGAACCAAGCGCGCGTCCGCGCTCCCCGCATTTACAGGTGTATAAATGGACCCCTGCAATGGCGGTCTCCATCTTTCACCGCGTCAGTGGTGACGGTCTCGCGATCGTCGGCGGGCTGATGTTCCTCTGGTGGCTCGGCGCGCTCGCCGCGGGGCCCGATGCCTATGCGGCGTTCGTCGCCTGCGTGTGGCACGACCCGAGCCCTGAGGTCGGCACCTTTCACCAGATCACCAATATCCTCGGCAAGATCGTGCTGATCGGGCTGACCTGGGCCTTCTTCCAGCATCTCTTCTCGGGGCTGCGCCACTTCGTGCTAGACACCGGCGCGGGCTATGAACTCAAGACCAACAAGCTCTGGTCGATCCTCGTTTTCGTCGGCGCACTCGCCGCGACCGCCGCGGCCTGGCTCTATATCTTTGCGGAGACGCTCAATGGGTAACGGAACGCGTCTCGGCCGCGTGCGCGGGCTCGGCTCGTCGCACCATGGTTCGCACCATTGGCTGCAGCAGCGCTTTACCGCGCTCGGCAATGTCCTGCTCGTCGGCTTCCTCTTCGTCTCCTTCCTGCGCCTGCCGATGACCGACCATGGCGCGGTGCTGCGCTGGGCGTCGAACCCGATGGTCGCGCTGGCGCTGATCCTGATGGTCGCCAACGTCTTCTGGCACCTTCGCCTCGGGCTGCAGGTGATGATCGAGGACTATGTCCATGGCGAGGCGACGCGCCTGCTCGCGCTCGTGCTTTTGAACTTCTACGCGATCGGCGGCGCCGCTTACGGCATCTTCGCCATCATCCGTATCGCGCTTGCGCCCGCCGCCGGGCTCGCTCCGGGGGGCATGTAAGATGACCGACGCCTACAAGATCATCGACCATATCTACGACACCGTCGTCGTCGGTGCCGGCGGCTCGGGCCTGCGCGCCACGATGGGCAGCGCCGAAGCGGGGCTTAAGACCGCGTGCATCACCAAGGTGTTCCCGACGCGCAGCCACACCGTCGCGGCGCAGGGCGGCATCGCCGCGTCGCTCGGCAACAATTCGCCGGACCATTGGCAATGGCATATGTACGACACCGTCAAGGGTTCGGACTGGCTCGGCGATCAGGACGCGATCGAATATATGGTGCGTGAGGCGCCGAACGCGGTCTACGAACTCGAACATGCCGGCGTGCCGTTTTCGCGTAACGCCGACGGCACGATCTACCAGCGCCCGTTCGGCGGCCATATGCAGAATATGGGCGAGGGCCCGCCGGTGCAGCGCACTTGCGCCGCGGCCGACCGCACCGGCCACGCGATGCTCCACGCGCTTTATCAGCAGTCGCTGAAATATGACGCGGACTTCTTCGTCGAATATTTCGCGCTCGACCTGATCATGGAAAATGGCGAGTGCCGCGGCGTGATCGCGCTGTGCATGGAAGATGGCAGCATCCACCGTTTCCGCAGCCAGGCCGTCGTGCTCGCGACGGGCGGCTACGGCCGCTGCTATTTCACGGCAACCTCGGCGCACACCTGCACCGGCGACGGCGGCGGCATGGTGCTTCGCGCGGGCCTGCCTCTCCAGGACATGGAGTTCGTCCAGTTCCACCCGACCGGCATCTATGGCGCCGGCGTGCTCATTACCGAGGGCGCGCGCGGCGAGGGCGGTTACCTCACCAATTCCGAAGGCGAGCGTTTCATGGAACGCTATGCCCCGTCGGCGAAGGACCTCGCGTCGCGCGACGTCGTTTCGCGCTCGATGGCGCTCGAAATCCGCGAAGGCCGCGGCGTCGGCCCGCACAACGACCATATCTATCTTCACCTCGACCATATCGATCCCGCGGTGCTCGCCGAGCGCCTGCCGGGGATCACCGAAAGCGGCAAGATTTTCGCGGGCGTGGATCTCACGCGCCAGCCGCTCCCGGTCGTGCCGACGGTCCATTACAATATGGGCGGCATCCCGTGTAACTATCACGGCGAAGTCGTCACGCTAGGCAAGGACGGCCCGGACACCGTCGTCCCTGGCCTGTTCGCGGTCGGCGAAGCGGCGTGCGTGTCGGTGCACGGCGCGAACCGTCTCGGCTCGAACAGCCTGATCGATCTCGTCGTCTTCGGCCGCGCGACGGGCCATCGCCTCAAGGAAATTCTGACCCCCGGTGCAGCACAGCAGCCGCTGCCGAAGGACAGCGCCGACCTCGCGCTCGCACGCCTCGACCATTTCCGCAATGCCAATGGCGGCTCGCCGACCGCGGAGATCCGCACCGAAATGCAGCGCGCGATGTCGCAGCACGCCGCGGTGTTCCGCACCGACGAGTTGATGGCCGAGGGCAAGGAAAAGCTCACCAAGACCTATCAGCGGATGAACGACGTCCATGTCACCGACCGCAGCCTGATCTGGAACACCGACCTCATCGAAACGCTCGAGCTCGACAATCTGATCGGCCAGGCGACGGTGACGATGCACTCGGCGTTCAACCGCAAGGAAAGCCGTGGCGCCCACGCGCACGAGGATTTCCCGAATCGCGACGACGCAGCGTGGATGAAGCACACGGTTGCGTGGTTCGACGGCTGGGGCGGCAAGGGCGGCGGCGTCCGCCTCGACTACCGTCCGGTCCACGAATATACGCTGTCGGACGATGTCGAATATATCAAGCCGAAGGCGCGGGTCTATTGAATCGCGCCGGGGCGCCGGCCGGCCTTAATCGCCGAACAGGCTGCGCACCGGGTTGATGTCGGAAAAGGGCACGTCGACGTCCTGACCCATGATCCACAATTTCTGGCACGCGATGGCGAAGAACATCAGCGCGATTGTCCAGACGATGAAGGTTTTGCGCGCGATCCAGCGGCGTTCGGCCTCTTCGGCGGCGGCGCGGGCCTTGTAATCGACGCCGAGTTCGCCTTCGAATTCGGCGACAAGCTGCGCGCGGCGGGTACGCGAAATATTCGCGATGCTCGCGTCACCCTCTTCGCGTGCCGATCGGCGTTTTGCCATGATCCACCTTGGCCCAGCTAGTCCTGGGCCCGGCTATAGCGCCGAGCCCCTGCCAATTGGTTAACCCGGCGCTATCGGCTCGTCGCAATTGCGATGAGTTTGGTGCGTGCCGTCGCCCCGCGCAGCAGCGTCAAATCGCGCGGCGGGCGGCCGAGCGCGGCGGCGAGCAGGCGCAGCACCGCGTCGTTCGCCGCGCCGTCGGCGGGCGGTGCGGTGACGCGGACATGCACTGCTTCGCCCTCGACCCGAATCTCGTCGCGCCGCGCGCCGGGCGTTACCCGCACCTCGATCCGCCCCGGCGCGGCGAGCGCGCGGAGCGCCTCGGTCAGCGCCGGGTCGGGGCGGTATTTCAGACGGTGACGACCAGCTTGCCGACCGCGGTGCGGTCGCCGAGCTTGGCGATCGCCTTGCCGCCGTCTTCGAGGCTGAAGCTTTCGGTGACGCGCGGGCTGATCTTGCCCTGCTCCCACAGCTGGAACAGCCGCGCGATATTGGCGCGATTGCGCGCCGGTTCGCGCGCGACGAAAGCGCCCCAGAAGACACCGGCGACGTCGCAGCTCTTGAGGAGAGTCAGGTTGAGCGGCAGGCGCGGGATGCCTGCGGGGAAGCCGACGACGAGATAGCGGCCCTCCCATGCGATCGAGCGCAGCGCGGGCTCGGCATAGTCGCCGCCGACCGCGTCATAGACAAGGTTCGCGCCATTCGGACCGACGGCTTCCTTGAACTTGTTCGCGAGTTCCTTCGACTGATCCTTGTCGAACGGCTGGCGGCCATAGACGACCACCTCGTCGGCGCCGGCAGCCCTCGCGATCCCGGCCTTCTCCTCGCTCGACACGCCCGCAACGACGCGCGCGCCGAACGCCTTGCCCAGCTCGACCGCCGCAATGCCGACCCCGCCCGATGCACCGAGCACGAGCAGGGTATCGCCTTCCTTGATATGGCCGCGATCGACGAGTGCGTGGATGCTGGTGCCATAGGTCATCAGCAGCGAGGCACCCTCGGCGAAGTCATGGCCTTCGGGCAAGTGATAGACATTGTGGACGCCGACCGCGACCGCTTCGGACATGCCGCCGTTGCCGCAGCCCGCGATCACCCGGTCGCCGACCTTGAACTCGGTCACGCCCTCGCCGACTTCGGCGACCAGCCCCGCGACCTCGCCGCCGGGGGCGAAGGGACGTTCGGGGCGGAACTGATATTTATCCTCGATGATCAGCACGTCGGGGAAGTTGACTGCGCAGGCCTTCACGTCGATCACGATCTGGCCCTTGCCCGCGGTCGGGCGCGGCAGTTCGCCCAGCTCGAGCGTTTCGGGGCCGCCGGTGGCGGTCGACAAGAGAGCCTTCATCATCTTCTCCTCTTATGGTGTGCGTTTGATCCTATGCGGCAGGGCGCATCCACGGCCTGTCGGCGTCGAGTTTGGCCTCGTAGGCACCGATCGCCGCGTCGCTTTTTTCGGTCAGCGAAATTTCGTCGAGTCCTTCGAGCAGGCACATTTTGCGGAACGGGTCGATCTCGAAACTGAAGCGGTCCTGATACTGCGTCGTCACCGTCTGATGCTCGAGGTCGACGAACACCGGATCGGTTTCGGCAACCTCCATCAGCCGGTCGATTGCTTGTTGAGGAAGCACGACGGGCAGGATGCCGTTCTTCACCGCATTGCCGGAGAAAATGTCCGAATAGGAGGGCGCGATGACGACGCGGATGCCGAGGTCGCCGAGCGCCCAGGCGGCATGCTCGCGGCTCGATCCGCAACCGAAATTATCGCCCGCAATCAGGATCGGCGCGCCTTTATATTCGGGTCGGTCGAACAGATTGTCGGGATCGGCGCGCAGGCTCTCGAACGCGCCGCGGCCCATGCCCTCGCGCGTCGTCGTTTTCAGCCAGTGCGCCGGGATGATTACGTCGGTGTCGACATTCTTGAGCCCGAACGGAATCGCGCGGCCTTCGACCTTGTCGAGCGGGGTCATGCCATCAGCTCCCTTACGTCGGTGAGCTTGCCCGTCACCGCCGCCGCCGCCGCCATCGCGGGGCTGACGAGGTGAGTGCGCGCGCCCGGGCCTTGGCGGCCGACGAAATTGCGGTTGCTCGTCGAGGCGCAGCGTTCGCCCGGGGGCACCTTGTCGGGGTTCATCGCGAGGCACGCCGAACAGCCGGGCTCACGCCATTCGAGCCCCGCGTCGGTGAAGATGCGGTCGAGTCCCTCGGCTTCGGCCTGTGCTTTCACCAGCCCCGACCCTGGAACGACGATCGCCCATTTGACATTATCGGCCTTGTGGCGGCCCTTGATCACCGCGGCGGCGGCGCGCAGATCCTCGATACGGCTGTTGGTGCAGCTTCCAATGAAGATATTTTCGATTTCGACATCCTGCATCCGTGTGCCGGGTTCGAGGCCCATATAGGCGAGCGACTTGGCGGCCGCGGTCTGCTTCGACGGGTCGGCGAAGCTGCCCGGGGCAGGGACGACGCCGGTGATCGGCACGACGTCCTCGGGGCTGGTGCCCCAGGTCACGCTCGGGGCGATATCGGCGGCGTCGATGACGACACTCTTGTCATAGGTCGCGCCCGGATCGGTCGCGAGGCTTTTCCAGTAAGCGACTGCTGCCTCCCAGTCGGCACCCTTCGGTGCATAGGGGCGGCCCTTCAGATAGTCGAAGGTCGTCTCGTCGGGCGCGATCAGCCCGGCGCGCGCGCCGCCCTCGATCGCCATGTTGCTGACGGTCAGCCGACCCTCGATCGACAGTGCGCGGATCGCGCTGCCGGTATATTCGATGACATGGCCGGTGCCCCCCGCGGCGCCGATTACGCCGGTAATGTGGAGGATAATGTCCTTCGCCGACACGCCGGGGCCGACTTCGCCCTCGACGCGCACTTCCATCGTCTTTGCGGGCTGCAGCAGCAGCGTTTGCGTCGCCAGCACATGTTCGACCTCGCTCGTCCCGATGCCGAAGGCGAGCGCGCCGATGCCGCCGTGGCACGCGGTGTGGCTGTCGCCGCAGACGATCGTCGTGCCGGGGAGCGAAAATCCCTGCTCGGGGCCGACGACATGGACGATTCCCTGCTCGGGCGCGACCGCGTCGATATAGCGGATGCCGAATTCTGGGGCGTTCTTTTCCAGCGCCGCCAATTGTGCGGCGCTTTCGGGGTCGGCGATCGGCAGCTTGTTTCCGTGGGCGTCGAGCCGCGGCGTCGTCGGCACATTGTGGTCGGGCACCGCAAGCGTCAGGTCGGGGCGGCGCACCGTGCGCCCGCTCGCGCGAAGCCCCGCGAACGCCTGCGGGCTGGTGACTTCATGGACGAGGTGGCGGTCGATGAAGATCAGGCAGGTACCGTCGGCGCGCTGTTCGACGACATGCGCGTCCCAGATTTTCTCATAAAGGGTGCGGGGCCGAGTCATGCGGTCCACTTACGCCAGTCGCATAACAATGCAAGCGAGTGGCGATCGAAAACGCAATTTTCGGTCGCGGAGTTTCTCATGTTTCGCCCTCGTCACCCCGGACTTGATCCGGGGTCCACAGCATCGGCCGCACGAATGGATCCCGGATCAAGTCCGGGATGACGAATGAGGAGAGGTGGCCTCGCGTAAACAACCGGCCTATAATCCGCCGCATGTCGACACCCGCTATCCTCGCGCTCATCCTTGCCACCGTCGTGGCGATGGAATTCGTCGCTTGGGCGAGCCATAAATATATCATGCACGGCTTCGGCTGGGCGTGGCACCGTGACCATCACGAACCGCACGACAAGGTGCTGGAAAAGAATGACCTGTTCGGCCTCGTCGGCGCCGCGCTGAGCATCTCGATGTTCGTCGTGGGCAGCCCGATGATCATGGGTATGGAAGCATGGGAGCCGGGAACGTGGATCGGACTCGGCATCCTCCTCTACGGCATCATCTATACGCTGGTGCACGACGGGCTCGTCCACCAGCGCTATTTCCGCTGGGTGCCGCGCCGCGGCTATGCGAAGCGGCTCGTGCAGGCGCACAAGCTCCACCATGCGACGCTCGGCAAGGAAGGCGGGGTGAGTTTCGGCTTCGTCTTCGCGCGCGATCCCGCCAAGCTCAAGGTCGAACTGAAGGCGCAGCGTGAGGCAGGGATCGCGGTAGTGCGCGAGGCGCTCGTCGACTAGGCGGTGCGATGGTCGGCGGTGATCGCGCCTGCTGCCATCAACTCCGCTTCGTGGCTTTCCTCGCGCCAGCTTTCGGCCAGCGCCTGCCGTTCCCAGTCCTGCATCGCCGGGTGCGTCAGCATATGGTCGACCCACGCATGCCCGGCGCCGACGTCGAGGCCATAGGTGCGGATGCGGAAGGCGACGGGCGCAAAGAAGGCATCGGCGGCGGTGAAGCGATCGCCCGCGAGATAAGGGCCGCCGAACCGCGACAGCCCTTCGGCGAACAGCTCGCGAAGACGCGTGATGTCGAGCCGGAGTGCGCCCGACGGCGGCTTCGGCGTCACGCGAACGCCGACATTCATCGTGCAATCGTTACGCAGCGCCGAAAAACCGCTGTGCATCTCCGCGACCGCGCACTGCGCCCAGGCGCGCGCATCGGCCCCTGTCGGCCACACGCCGTCGTGCCGGTCGGCGAGATAGAGGGTGATGCCGAGCGAATCGTAAACCGTGCGGCCTTCGTCGAGCAGCGCGGGCACCTGTCCGGTCGGCGAAAAGCTTCGGAATTCGTCGTAGTTGACCGGATTGGTGAAGGGTTCGATCTGGTCCTCGAAGGAGATGGAGAGGCCCTTCATCAGCATCCACGGGCGGAGCGACCAGCTCGAATAATTGCGGTTGGCGGTGATCAGCACATACATGCGTCGCGCTCCTGTGCGATAATGGGAGAGGTGTAATCGGGGTCGTGCGCGAAGGGCAGCGGCGTCCGGTCGCGAAGCGCCGCGAGCACGCTGCCGAAGTCGGTCCGCGCGCGCCAGCCGAAGCGTCGCTCGGCGCGCGACGGGTCATAGACGCGGTCGATTCTCTCGGGGAGCATCCAGCCTTCGGCGGCGTAGAGGTCGGCCGCGTCGGGATGATGGCGCGCGATCACCGCACGCGCGTCGCGGGCGAGCTCCTCGGCTTCGTCGCGCGCGAACGGCGGCTGGGCGGAGAGGATGAAGGTATCGCAGCCGATCGCCGGCGCGGCCTCGAGCGCGGCGAGGTGCGCGGCGGCGGCATCCTCGACCGTCAGGCGGCGATTGAGCAGCTCGTTGGCCTTGAGGTTCGGGCCGCTCGGCACGCCAAGCGTATCGTCATCCTCGGGGAAGAAGCGCCCGGTGCGCAGGATCGCGACCGAAATCCCGTGCTCGCGATGCACCAGCTTCACCGCCTGTTCGGCGGCGAGCTTGGTGATGCCATAAATGTTGCGTGGTTCGATCGGACCAAAATCCTCGTCCATCCACCAGGCGCCCGCTTCACCCGCGCCCGCCCGCACGTCGGCGCGCACCATCAGCGAGGTGGTCGAGGTGAAGAGGAAGCGGCCGTTGCCCGCCGCGACCGCCGCTTCGATCAGGTTCAGCGTGCCAGTGACGTTGACGTCAACGAACGCCTGCCGCGGATAGCGGACGATATCGGGCTTGTGCAGCGCGCCGCCATGAATGATGGCCTCGATCCCATGCTCGCCCATCGTGCGGTCGATGAGCGCGCGGTCGGTGACGGTGCCGACGACCTCGGTATACGTGCCGGGGACAACATCGAGCCCGACGACCTTATGACCGTTTTCAGCGAGCAAAGGAGCCAGATAGCGCCCGAGCCAGCCCGACGATCCGGTCAGCAGCACGCGCATCGATGATTCTCCTCCCGGTCGTGGTCGCGCGCCTGATACACAGGCGATGGACGCCGGAGCAAGGAGCCTTATCCCTTCGGGGGCTCGACGATCGCTTTGGCGGCGGTGCGCGCGCTCGTCACCGGGGGCAGTTCTCCAAGGTCGAGCCAGCCCGCGTCTTCGCGCTGGTGATAGCTGTCGATCGCCGCGAAGGGGATGCGGAAGGGAAAACCCCAATCGCTGTTCCACAGCACGACGACGCCCGTGCGCGTCGCCGGTTCGAAAATCATCGTCGCGCGATAGCCCTCGACCGCTCCCGAATGGCCTTCGAGCCGGCTCCCGCCATAGGTGAAGCTCCGCCAGCCGAGGCCATAGGACGCCTCGCTTGTGGCCTGGCGCAGCGCGCCGCCATAGAGCCGGCCGGTGCCGACACGCGGCCGATGGGCAAGCTGCAACGCGGGCGCCGACAGCACGTCGGGACGGCTGCCCATCATCGCCTGCATCCATGTCGCGAAATCGACGATATCGCTTTCGACGCCCGCGGCGGCGGGGACGCGCCAATAGGCCTCCTTGATCGGATGGACATGCGCGCCGCGGTGCGGTTTCGCCCAATCCTTGGCGTCCGTCAGCCGCGCCATCCCGTATCCTGCGCTGACCATGCCGAGCGGACGGAAAAATCGCGCCTCGACGACGTCGGCGAAAGGCTCGTTCGCGGCCGCACCCAATATCTCGCTTGCGGCGTCGAACGCGACATTCTGATAGGTGTAGCAGGTGCCGGGGTCGCATTGCAGCGGTGCGGCGCCAAGGCTCGCGCGCAGCAGGGCGGGATCGCGCCCTTCCTCCAGCTTCTCGTCATAGGCATGTCGGGTCAGGCCGGTGCGCTGGGCCAGCAGGTCGTCCAGCGTAACGCGCGCTTCGGCGCCCCCCGGCAACCGCAGCGAGGTATTCCAGGCGGCAATCGGGCGGTCGAGATCGACGGTGCCGTCGGCGGCGAGCGCGCCCGCCAGCGCGCCCGCCGCGGTTTTGGAAACCGAGGCCCAGCGGAACAGCGTATGCGGTGTCACCGGCGCGCCGGTCGCGGCGTCGGCGACGCCATAGGTGCGCACGAAGCTGAGTTTGCCGTCTTCGACCACCGCCACCGCCAGTCCCGCCATTTCGGGACGCTGCGACAGGTCGGCGAGTTGCCGGTCGAGCGCGGGATAGTCGATCCGGCCGCGCCATTCGGCAGGCGTGTCGGGCAGATTTTCGGCGGCCTTGATAGGAATCGGGACGCTGGCAAGGGGGTCGCTGCCGCCCAGGGCATGGATACCGAACCAGCCGGCCGATCCCAGCGCGGCAACAGCGATCAAAATGGTAAAAACGCGCTTCATGGACTCGACTGGATTGCGACCTTTTATCTGGCCGCTGTCATAGCCGCGACTTGCACCGCCGTCACCCCCGGCGCGGTTCAGGGGGCCAGATGGGGCCAAGCCTTGAATATCCCGACCGCATAAACCGCGCCATAGGCAAGGACGATCAGCGACGACCAGATCGCGAAACTGTCGCTATGCTGCGGCCGCCAGAAATGAAGCGGCACGAACAGGAACGCGCGCAGCAGATAGATCGCGGTGATGACGATCAGCCCTGTTCGCAGCAGCGGCAGGCGCGGAAGCGAACCGGCCCCCGAAAAGGCATAGGCGGCCCAGACCAGCAGGACCGCGCCGATCGCGAGCGTGATCAGCGTCGGCCACAACTCGCCGCGCGCCGCGGCGCGCGCCATGGCTTCGCCCGCTCCGAAGAATCTATACCAGTCGGGTCCTCCGAAGATGCAGGCGATATGAAGCAGCGCGGCCAGAACCGACAACCACCCGCCGACGATCAGCCAGGTGGAGCCGGGGTTGGCCGCGACATCAGGCAACGTAATGCGCCGTCGTCTTTTCGGCGACTTCTTCGGCCGTTACCCCCGGAGCGAGCTCGATCAGCCGGAACGGGCTGTTATGATCGTCGCGCTTGAATACGGCTAGGTCGGTGACGATCATGTCGACGACGTTCTTGCCGGTCAGCGGCAGCGTGCATGCGGGGATGAATTTGGGGCTGCCGTCCTTGGCCACATGCTCCATCACGACGATGATTTTCTTGACCCCGGCGACGAGGTCCATCGCGCCGCCCATGCCTTTGATCATCTTGCCCGGGATCATCCAGTTCGCGATGTCGCCATTCTCGGCGATCTCCATCGCGCCCAAGACGGTGAGGTCGATATGCCCGCCGCGAATCATCGCAAAGCTGTCAGCCGAGCTGAAATAGGCCGATTGCGGCAGCTCGCTGATCGTCTGCTTGCCCGCGTTGATCAGGTCGGGATCCTCTTCGCCCTCATAGGGAAAGGGCCCGATGCCGAGCATGCCGTTCTCGCTCTGGAGCGTCACCGTCATTCCCGCGGGGATATGGTTCGCGACGAGCGTCGGGATGCCGATGCCGAGATTGACGTAATAGCCGTCCTGCAGTTCCTTCGCGGCGCGCGCCGCCATGTCATCACGCGTCCATGCCATTACTTGGGCTCCCATTGCTTGTCGGAGGGGAAGGCATCGTCCCAGCCCAGCTTTTCCCACGGGCCATAGACGGGGTTGGGGAAAAGGAACCAGCCCTTGTCCCAGAGTGCGGTGGCGCCGGCGCTGGTGGCAAGCGCCATGCGCTGCGCGGCGGGCAAGTCCTTGACGTTGAACTGCTGGCTGAAATCGCCGAGCTGGTCGCCGGCGAGGATGATCACGCAGTAACGCGACACGATCGTCGCGCGGCGCCCGTCCTTGCTCGACCCGCCGCCATCGTCGCCCATCAGGAACAAAGTCTCGCCGTGCTTGAACGCGCCGAGCCCCGCGGCGCGCAACGTATCCTCGCTGCCCTTGGCATTGGCGGCGCTGCGGTTGGTGTTGGCGATCACGGTGATCCCCGCGGCGCGGAGCTTGTTCACCATCTCGACGCTGCCGGGCATCGCGACCGCCTTGCCCGCGCCGGTCTTTTCCCACTGGTCCCAGATTTTGGGATCGAACGCGGTGCCCTTCTCGGCGAAGTAACGCATCGGGCCGAGGTTCCAGATCAAGGTCTCGTCGGCGTCGAATACCGCAGCAAAGGGCTTGTCGCCGCACGGCTCGAAGGCCGGAGCGTCCATCGTGGCCCCCGCCGCTAGGACAACGCTGTCCTTTGGACGCTCCTTGATTCGCCACACGCCATAGTCGGCGATCCGCGTATTGGTCGCACGAACCGCTACGGCCGCTTCGGGCGAGCCATAAAGATATTGCAGCTGGGCCGGGGGCCTGGCGGTGCCGGCCGGCGCGGCGGGGAGGGCCACAACCTCAGCCGGCGCGCTGGCGCCGCCTGCCAAAAGCAGCGCGGACGCCGAGATCAGCATCTTTCTCATCAGTGCGTTCCTTCCGGGCCGAGCGGTCGCGGCGTGTCGGTGGGGTTGGCCAGCTCGGCGTTTACGCCTTCCATGATCCGCTCAAAGGCATGTTCCTCATCGACATTGACGGCCTGTGCGTAAGCCTTGGCGCCATGCCGGATGGCATCGACGATCGCGAGGCCGAAGAGCATCGGATCGGCACCCAACGCGGCGGGATCGATGACGCACAGGACATTGCCGTTCGATTGTTTCCACATACGCAGAAACTCTTCGCCGCCCGCCAGCGCCGGAATGCCGCTGACGTCGATCGAGCCTTTATGCCCGATGCCTTTACGACCGAAGCTCACGCCGCCTCGCGCGGGCGCACGGTGCGGAATTCGATCTTCTTGTCGTAAGGCGCGCCGAGGACGAGGCGTTTCACATAGATGCCGGGGAGGTGGATCGCGTCGGGGTCTAGGCTGCCCACCGGCACGATTTCCTCGACCTCGGCGACGCAGATCTTCGCCGCGGTAGCCATCGGCTGGTTGAAGTTGCGCGCGGTCTTGCGGAAGATGAGGTTGCCGCTCTCGTCGGCCTTCCACCCCTTGATGATCGCGAGATCGGCGAAGATGCCGCGTTCGAGGATATAATCCTGCCCGTCGAAATTCTTCACTTCCTTGCCCTCGGCGACGAGCGTGCCGACGCCGGTCTTGGTATAGAAGCCGGGGATGCCCGCGCCGCCGGCGCGGCAGCGTTCGGCGAGCGTGCCCTGCGGACAGAATTCGACCTCGAGCTCGCCCGCGAGATATTGCCGTTCGAACTCCTTGTTCTCGCCGACGTAGGACGAGATCATCTTCCTGACCTGCTTGGTGCGGAGCAGCTTGCCGAGCCCTTCACCGTCGATCCCGGCGTTGTTGCTCGCGATGATGAGGTCTTTCGTGCCCGCGTCGCGGATCGCGTCGATCAGCCGCTCGGGGATGCCGCACAGGCCGAAGCCGCCCGCGCAAATCTGCATGCCGTCGAAAAGGAGGCCGTCGAGCGCGGCTGCTGCATCGGAATATTGCTTGTTCGCCATGAAGGGGCCTCCTTGCCGGTATGTCGGGCGCGACCTTGGCGCATTTGATCCATCAATTCTAATTGTTCGATTTTTGGATTATAGATAGATAATGTCTATCAATCGCGTCGCGCTCTACCATCTCGAAACCCTGCTCTGGATCGACCGGCTCGGCACCTTTTCGGCCGCGGCGGAGCGGCTCAACACGACGCAACCGACGGTGTCGGCGCGAATGCGCGAGCTTGAGCAACGGCTGGGTACCACGCTCTTCCGCCGCGAAGGCCGCACGATGTCGCTCACCGCGGCGGGGCGCAAGCTGGTGCGCGACTGCGATCCCTTGCTCCGCGACATGCAATATGCGCTGCTCGGCAGCGGCGGCTATGGCGAGGCGAGCGGCGTCGTGCGCATCGGCGCGGGCGAGATCGCGGCGGCGAGCTGCCTTCCCGCCTTCGTCGCGGGATTGAAGGCCGACATGCCGAATGTCGGGCTCGAGATCGAAATCGACCTCACCGCGAACCTGATCCAGCAGCTGCTGACCGGGCGCACCGACATGGCCTTCGCCGCGGGGCCGATCGCGCATCCCGCCCTCAAGACCAGCTCGATCGGCGAAGTCGAGCTGGTGTGGCTCGCCAGCCCCGCGGTCGCGGCAGCTTTTGCGGACGGCGAGGCGATGCTTCCCGTCTGGTCGCTCGCCAGCCATTCGCCGATCCACGGCCGGATGCGCGAGGCGATCGCGGCGTCGCGCATCGCGCAGAAATCGCTCAACCTCTGCAACAATGCGCGCACGATGATCGACATCGCGAAAGCGGGCGGTGGCATCGGCATCTTTCCGCGGCCGATGGTGCGCGGCGAGGTGGCAAGCGGCGCGCTTGTGCTGATCGAGGCCATGCCCGCGCTCGCCCCGGTCGAGTTTCATGTCGCGATGCGCGTCGCCGACACCGAGCCGGTGCTGACGCAAATCTTCGAGCGCGCGGCAAGGCTCAACCTCGCCGAGGCGTCAGGGTAAATCCATCTCCAGCGCCGCCGACAGGTCGGCGAGCGCCTGTTCACCGCTCGTCACCTTGATCGCGTGCATGCCGAGCTGGCTCGCGGGTTTGCAGTTGATCCCGAGGTCGTCGAGGTAGATGCAGTTCGCGGGCCGGGCGCCGAGCTTTTCGCACATCATCTCGTAAATCCGCGGGTCGGGCTTACGCACGCCGACCTTGCTCGATTCGATCACATGGTCGAAGCGCGCCATGATCGCCGCGACCTCGGCGGCGAGCCCTTCGCTCCGCGCCATCCCCGCGCCTTTGCCGCTGGGGACATTATTGGTGATGCAAGCGATCCCGAAGCCCTCGGCCTTCAGCGTATCGAGCGCCGCGACCATCGCAGGGCGCACTGCCCCCGCCAGCACCGCGAGCACCGCTTCGCCCTCCAGATCATGGCCCAGCGCCTTCGCCTCGGCCGCGAACAGCGCATCGAACGCCGCGGCGTCGATTTCGGCGCGCTCGAACTTAGCCCAAGCGTTGGTGTCGGGATCGGCGGCGTTGACGCGGCGGACAAAGTCGCGCGGCAGCCCGCGCTCTTCCTCGAGCCGGTTGAACGCTTCGAATGGCGAGGCGGTGATGACGCCGCCGAAGTCGAAGATGATGTGGGTGTATTTGGGCATGGCGCGGCTAGAGCGCAGATTGACGTTAACGTCAACCGCGCCGCGGCGCTATTTCGCGCGCGTGCCCGACCAGCTCGCATCGTCGATCGTCAGGTCGAGCCGGTCGGGCGAACGCACCGTGTCGAGCAGGAACACCGACGGCCCGCTCGCGGCGAGAATCGCGTCCATCGCCTTTTCGAGCGGGATCGTCACCGTCGGTATGCGCGGATAGTCCGACTTGACCTCGACCTTGTTCGGGCCGGTGCGCGTCACGGTGATCGTGACATTGTCGCGCGACGATCCGCGCGCGTCGGACACGACCGCTCCCTTGTAAGTGCCCGCGACACGGTCGGCGAGGTCGGCCTTGCGCGCGGGCGCGGCCTTGGGTGTTTCGGCGAGCGCCGCGCCTGCCGGCAGCAGGAGCGCGAGCGAGGCGATGAAAGCAATCGTGCGAAGCATAAGCTTTCCTTTCGTGCGGCTAGGAAAGGAACTGCTCCCACGCGACCCTCATGGGACGACGACGATCCCCTTTCTGGGGTCGGCCTGTCCCGAGAGCATCTCCCGATAGGCGGCAAGCGCCGCGTCGCCGCCGCTGCGCTTATCGACCGAAGTCAGCCGCGGCGCAACGTCCATGAAGGCGAGCCAGGCCTCGGCGATCTTCTGCCCGAACGCCGCGCCGCCCCAGTCGGCGATGCGTTTCTGACTGCGGCCGGGCGCGAAAAAGCCTTGCCGTTCGGGACCGGGGAGTGCGGCCCCGCCGGCATCGGCGTCCCAGTGCGACTTGCCGACGATGATGGAGGCTTTCAGATTGTTTCCGAAATGGCTGTGCACGACGCGTGTGACCGCGCCATTGCCCGCCATATCGACGAACGCCGACGGCGTACCGGGATTGAGCGTCAATATGTCCTCATAGGCGATGACGCGGTCGTAGATGCGCTGCGCATCGAGGTCGGCGACATTGGCCTTGCTGGTCAGGCCGACCGTTTCGGGACGATGGTCGCCGCGCCGCGCGAGCGAAAAGCCAAGACCGATCGCGGTCTTGCTCGACGCGCTCGCGATCAGGATCTGGCTCGCGCCATAATCGCCCTCGTCCTCGAACTGGTCGGCGATCAGCCAGCCGGTGAGGAAAAGCGGGCGAAAGACCGGCCAATAATCATGGTCGGCCGCGCGATAGCCTTCGAGCGCCTCGACCCGCTGGTAATGGTTGTAGATCGGGGGCAGCGTGGTGCGGCGCAGGGTGACGTCGGTAAAGCCACCCGATCCAGCGTTTCCGACGGTCAATACCGCGCCCTCCGCCATCGGATAATAGCCGTAGAAGCGGTCGCCGGCCGCGACGCCGTCGGCGTTGCTTTCGGTCACCGTCGCAAAACCCCAGACGGGCAGGCGGCCGGGCGCATCACGCTCGGCGAAGAAATCCCAATAGCCCTGGTCGTTGCCGAACAGCCCCACGGGCTTGCCGAACACTGCGTAAGTGATGTTGTTCGCGGTCATCGCATAGCTGTCGAGATGAACGCGCACCTGTCCGGGCGCGAGCGGCGCGGCGGTTTCGGCGACCAATTTTGCTTGCGTGATATCATCGCGATCGATGTCGATCGCCCAGCCAGCTCTGCTCATGTTCGGACCCCTCCGATTGGCTTGCCCGCGAGTGCGGGATGGCCGATAGTCATACAGATGGCGCCGCCCCTGACAATCGCGGTCAAACGCATCCACGAACCGGCTGGTCCCGGGGACGGCACGCGCTTCCTCGTCGACCGGCTGTGGCCGCGCGGGGTGTCGAAGGAGAAGGCGGCGCTCGCGGCGTGGCTAAAGCCGCTGTCGCCGAGCGATGCCTTACGCAAGCGCTTCCATGGCGAGACCGCCACATCGGATGAAGCTTGGGACGCCTTCCGCCACGACTATTTCGCCGAACTCGACGCGGGCGGCGATGAAGTGCAGGCGGCGCTTTTCACGCTCGACGCGGCGGCGCAGACGGGGCCCGTGACCTTGCTCTACGCCGCGAAGGACGCGGACCGGAATAACGCCGTCGCGCTCCGCGAGTGGCTGGAGCGGCGCTAGCCCACCGTCGTCCCGAGCAGCGAGCCGATCGCGATCGTCGCCGCCATCGCCATCGCACCCCAGAAGGTCACGCGCACGACCGGGCGCAGCATCGGCGCATTGCCCGCCCACGCCCCGAGCGCGCCGAGGATCGCGAGGAAAACGAGCGATGCCGCCGACACGGTGAAGGGCAAGGTGTCGCCCCGATCGACGAGCACCGTCGCGAGCGGCAATGCAGCGCCGGTTGCGAAGCTCGCCGCCGAAGCCGCCGCCGCCTGCACCGGCCGCGCCGCCATGGCGTCGGTCATCCCGAGCTCGTCGCGCAGGTGCGTATCGAGCGCATTGTGCGCGGTGAGCTGCGCTGCGACCTGTTCGGCGAGCGCGCGGTCGAGCCCGCGTTCCTGATAGATTTGCGTCAGCTCCTCGAGCTCGAACTCGGGATCGGCGGCGAGGTGGCGCTTCTCCAGCTCGACGTCGGCCTTTTCGGCATCGCCCTGCGAGCTCACCGACACATATTCGCCCGCCGCCATCGACATCGCGCCCGCGACGAGTCCCGCGCTGCCGGTGATCAGGATCGATGCCTCCGACGCGCCGGCGGCCGCGACTCCCGCGATCAGGCTCGCGGTCGATACGATCCCGTCGTTGGCGCCGAGGATCGCGGCGCGCAGCCAGCCGATCCGCGTGACGGCATGGGTTTCCTCGTGCATTTGTCGCCCCTAATATTGGAGTTGCAGTCCGGGTCTTGCCCAGCGCGTCTTCACCAGCCGGCCGGTTCCCGACAGCGTGATATAGGCATCCTGCCGGTCGGGCCCGCCGAAGGCGATGTTGGTGGTGAAGATGTCGTCGGTCGCGACGAATTCGACCAGCTCGCCCTGCGGCGAGACGACGCTGATCCCGCACTCGCCGATCGTCGCGACGCAGATATTGCCGTTCGCTTCCATCGCGAGGCTGTCGAAGAATTTATAGCCCGCAGGGCGGTAAAGCGGGATGCCGGGGCCGCCGGGGCCCGCGGCATCGTCGACCTTGCCCGGCGCGACGATGTTGAACTGCGTCAGGCGGCAGGTGTAGGTTTCGGCGGCATAGAGCTTGGTCCCGTCGGGTGAGAGGCCGACGCCGTTGGGATTATAGCTCGGGAAGATCACTTCCTCGATGAAGCTGCCGTCGGCCTTGGCATAGAAAATGCCGACGATATCGTGGCAGCGCGCCGCATAATCGACCTTGCCGTGATCGGTGAACCAGAAGCCGCCGTGCGCGTCGAACATCAGGTCGTTCGGGCCGCGCAGCGTCACGCCATGATCGCCCGACTTATAGAGGACCTCGACTGCGCCCGTCTCGATATCGATCCGCTCGATCCGCCCGCCCGAATAATCGTCGGCGATGCCGTGGGGGGCGAGGTAGCCGTTCGATTCGACATAGTTGAACCCGCCGTTGTTGCAGCAATACAGGTTGCCGTCAGGGCCGATCGCAAGGCCGTTGGGACCGCCGCCGGGGGTCGCGATGACCTCTTTCCTGCCGCCCGGCCAGCAGCGCGTGATCCGCCTCGCCTCGATCTCGGTGACGATGACGCTTGTGTCGTCCATCACGACCGGCGCCTCGGGAAAGCGCAATCCGTCGGCGATCAGTTCAAACTCGGCCATCCCCATCTCCCTCTTTGTGCATTTCTATCTTCGTCACCCTCGAACGAGCCACTTGTCTTGTTCGAGGGTGACGAAGGCGGTGTATTCCTTGCTCTTGCTCTTATCCTATGCTTTGCGGCCATCATGCCCGTTCGCACGCTCTTCGCCACCCATTTTTACGAGGCCGACATCGGCACCCCCGACCTGCTCAAAGAGCTGGAGGAGAGCTGCCGCCTGTTCGCCGCAGAGGATGGGGCGGGAAAGGCGTGGAGCCGCGAGCATGGCTATAAAGGCTATACGAGCTATGCGAGCCTCGGCGACCTGCCCGAGCGCGATCCGGCCTTCTACGACCTGAAAAAGTTGCTCGACAAGCAGGTGAAGGCCTTCGCCAAGGCCTGCCACTTCGACCTCGCCAAGCCGCTCAAGCTCGACAGCCTGTGGGTCAATATCCTGAAGCCCGGCGGTACCCACAGCGGCCATATCCACCCGCACAGCATTGTGTCGGGCACTTTCTACGTCGCCGTCCCGGCGGGATCGGGCGCGCTCAAGCTCGAAGATCCGCGCCTACCGATGCTGATGGCCGCGCCGGGGCGCACCGACGATGCACCCGAGCATCTGCACCCCTTCATCTACGCCGAACCCGCCGCTGGCCGAGTGTTCCTGTGGGAAAGCTGGCTGCGCCACGAGGTGATGCCGCATTCGGGCAAGGGCGAGCGGATCAGCATCAGCTTTAACTATCGCTGAGCTGCTCCTATATCGCCGTCATCCCCCTTTCCTGACCAAGGATTTTCCATGACCGCGACCTACGACGCCGACCTCCAGCTCTTCATCGACGGTGCCTGGCGGAGCGGCGAGGGGCGCGACGAGCGGCCGGTCTATAATCCCGCGACCGCCGGCACGATCGCCGACCTGCCGGTCGCGACCGCGGCCGACCTGGACGAGGCACTCGCTGCCGCCGACCGTGGCTGGCCCGCGTGGCGTGCGAAGACCCCCGACGAGCGCGCGGCGCTGATGCACAAGGCCGCGGGGATCATCCGCGAACGCGTCGACCATATCGCGACCTTGCTGACGCTCGAACAGGGCAAGCCGATCGGCGAAGCGCGCGGCGAAGTGCTCTCGGCGGCGGGGCTGTTTGACTATTTCGCCGAGCAGGGCAAGCGCATTGAGGGCCGCGTCCTCCAGCGCCCGCTCGGCCAGCGCGCGATGGTCACCAGGCACCCCGTCGGCCCCGTCGCGGGCTTCAGCCCGTGGAACTTCCCGGTCAACCTGATGGTCAAGAAGATCGCCCCCGCGCTCGCTGCGGGCTGCGTCGTCATAGCCAAGGCGCCGGAGGAAACGCCGGGCTGCACCAGCGCGGTGATGCGCTGCATCGCCGATGCGGGCATCCCCGGCGACGTGGCGCAACTCGTCTATGGCGACCCCGACATGATCAGCCGGCATTTGCTCGCGAGCCCGGTGATCCGCAAGGTCAGTTTCACCGGCTCTACCACGGTCGGCAAGCATCTCATGAAGCTCGCCGCCGACGGCGTGAAGCGCATCACGATGGAACTCGGCGGCCACGCCCCGGTGCTGATCTTCGACGATTGCGATCTCGAAACGACGCTCGACAGGGTCGTGTGGCAGAAGTTCCGCAACGCGGGGCAGGTCTGCATCTCGCCGACGCGCTTCTATGTCCAGCAGGGCATCTACGACGCCTTCGTCAAAGGCTTCGCCGAACGCACCCAAAAGGTGAAGATCGGCAGCGGCCTCGACGCCGACACGCAGATGGGCCCGCTCGCCAACGCGCGTCGCGTACCCGCGCTCGAAGCGCTGGTTGCCGACGCGAAAGCCAGGGGTGCGCGCGTCATCGCGGGCGGCGAGGCGACCGGCGACGGCTATTTCTTCCAGCCGACCGCGATCGCCGATGTCCCGGTCGAGGCCGACGCGATGAACAACGAACCCTTCGGTCCGATGGCGCTGATCCGCCCCTTCGGCACCGAGGAAGAGGCGCTCGAACAGGCGAACCGGCTGCCCTATGGCCTCGCGGCGTTCGCCTTCACCGAAAATGGCCGGCGCATCAACCGCATCGTCGACATCATCGAAAGCGGCATGGTCGGGGTGAACAGCTTCGTCATCTCGGCGCTCGACACGCCGTTCGGCGGGATCAAGGAATCGGGCTTCGGCAGCGAAAGCGGGCCCGAGGGGCTGGATGGGTATCTCGTCACCAAGGCGGTGCACATTTATTGATTTAGATCCTCCCTGTGGCGGAGCCATGGGGAGGGGGACCGCTCGCGAAGCGAGTGGTGGAGGGGCCGCGACGGTGACGTCAAAGCCCCTCCGTCAGCCCTTCGGGCTGCCACCTCCCCATCGCTTCGCGACAGGGAGGATTTTAATCCCGCTCCAGCGCCACGAAATCGCGCCCCATCGGCGCCAGATGCGCGCCGCCGTCGACGAAGATCGTCTGCCCCGTCACCGCGTCGGCGCGCGCCAGATAGATAACCGCGTCGGCGATGTGCGCCGGCGTCGGCAGCGCGCCCAGCGGCATACGCTTCGCCAGCCGCTCGACCTGCGTGCTCGAATAATCGTCGGTCGCCATCGTCAGCCCCGGCGCAACCGCATTGATTCGTGCGCGACTTCCGAAGGCCACCGCCAGCGTGGCTGTCGCCTGCCACAGCGCCGATTTCGAGAGGCTGTAGGCGATCTGATCGGGCACCGGATGGACGACGCGCTGGTCGACGATGTTGACGATCGCGGGACGCTGGCCCTCGCTCGCGGCGACGAGTGCCTTCGCCAGCATCACCGGCGCCGACAGGTTGATCTGCATCATTTCGGCGAGCGCGGCGGCCGACAGATCGCCCCATTCGCCCTCGGCGAACAGCGCGGCATTGTTGACGAGCAGGTTGGGCGCGCGGCCGAATTTTTCGATCACCGCGGGGATCAGTGCATCGACCGCGGCCGGCTCGGCAAGGTCCGCGGCAAAGCGGTGGCTGATCGCGCCCGTCTCGGCGAGTGCCTCCGCCAGCACCGGATCGGCGTCGCCCGGACTGCGCTTGTGCAGCGCGAGTTCATAGCCTTCGCGCGCGAGCCGCGCCGAAATCGCGGCGCCGACGCGGTGGAGCCCACCCGTGACGAGCGCCAGCTTCTGCGTCATTTGCGCGACCGCCGCATGGTGATGCCGATCTCTTCGCCCTCCTCGGCGATCGCGAGCTTGACGATCTTGACCTCGACCTCCTCGACCTTCTCGTCCTGCAGGAACAAGGTGTCGATGATATGGTCGGCGACGCTTTCGATCAGCACGAAATGGACGTCCTTCGGGATGCCCTCGGTCGCCGCGAATTTCAGGTGCATATAATTTTTCGAGCGGCTGAGCGGGGTGGTCGGCTCGTAATGATCGGCCATCGCCAGCTTCGCCCGCACCGATATGCGCAGCGGCTGCGGCAGGTGCGTCTCTTCGGAATAGATGCCGGTGAGCACTTCGACGGTCAGCCCGGTCACTTCCAGCCACAATATATCGGTCACAAGAAAATCCTGTCGAACGGGCGTGACATTCGGCTTTCCATCACCGGCGTCGGACCCTAAAGCGCCGCCGCATTAGCGAAAGGGTACGCGTTGGTCGAGTTACTTCCATTGTCCGACATCGAGCCGCAGGCGGTCGAGGCTCTCCTCGACGCCGCTTTCGGAACGGATCGCTTTGGACGAACCGCCTACCGCATCCGCGAAGGCGTGGATGCGGTGCCCGCGCTCAGCTTCGCGCTCGTCGAGGACGGCGCGCTGATCGGTACGATCCAGTGCTGGCCGGTCGCGCATCGCGGCGCTGATGGTACCGTGACGCCGCTCGTCATGGTCGGCCCGGTCGCGATCCATCCCGACGTCCAGCGCGGCGGTCACGGCCGCGCGCTGATGGCGCATATGCTGGACGCCGCCGAGACCTGCGCCGACAGCGCGCTGATGATGATCGGCGATCCCGAATATTATGGCCGCTTTTTCGGTTTTAAGGCCGACGCCACGGGCGAATGGGATCTGCCCGGCCCATTCGAGAAACGCCGCCTGCTCGCACGGGCGGTGAACGGGCATGAATTGCCGACGGCGGCAGGGATGATCGGGCCGCGCTAGGCAAGCCGGAAAAATCGCTGTCCTACATTATTCCGGCAGCATAGCCTTCGGGGATGCTGTCCGCCTGCCCCACCGAACTGCGATTTGCGAGTAAAGTTGCGCAGTTTTCTGGGATTTCCCTGAATTTGCCCGATTGTGCTCCCCGGCGAAAGCCGGAGTCCAGGACAGAGGGTCGCGTCTGCCGTAAAATGGGCCGCGGCTTTCGCGGGGGAGCACGTCAGCAAGTCGATACAAATTGCAATCGCGAATGAAGTTGCGCAGTTTTCTGATGGTCTTCCCCGCCGCGAATCCCGTGCGTGTCGGCATGGGGTGCCTTTACTTGCGCACCCACATTCCTATGTCGGATGGATGGTCACACCGCCACCATCGCTTCCCAAAGACTTCTCGCAGCTTTCGCTGACCGAGGCCGCCGAGCTGCTTGCCGAGCGCAAGCTGCCGCCGGTCGAAAGCTGGCATCCCGAACGCACCGGCGACAGCGCGATGGAAATCCGCGCCGACGGCAGCTGGTATCATGAAGGCGGACGGATCAACCGGCCCGCGATGGTCAGGCTCTTCTCGACGATCCTGCGCCGCGAGCCCGATGGCGGCCACGTCCTCGTCACTCCGACCGAAAAGCTCGCGATCGCGATCGAGGACACGCCTTTCCGCGCCGTCGAGATGAAGAGCGAAGGCGAGGAGGAAGATCGCAAGCTCGTCTTCCGTCTCGATACTGACGACCTTGTGATGGCGGGGGCCGACCACCCGCTGGGCTTCGGCCGCGACGCCGACAATCCCGACCCGCGGCTGCACGTCCGAGGCGCGATCGGCAACGGGCTCGAGGCGCGGATCGACCGCGCGCTCTATTACGAGATCGTCGAGCTGGCGCTGGCCGAGGGAGGAGAGCCGCCCGCGATCTGGTCGAACGGCACGTGCTTCCCGTTGGTGGACGCCTGATGCTGTCGAAGAAATTGCGCGACGCGCTCGACAATCTGCTGCCTGATCCGGGCGAGGACGAGGCCTATCTCGGGACACCGACGCTGCGCGACGCCGCGGTGCTCATCGCCTTCACCGACCGCGCCGATCCCGGCGTCATCCTCACCCAGCGCCCGCAGTGGCTGCGCAGCCACGCGGGACAGGTCGCCTTTCCGGGCGGCAAGATCGATCCGGGCGACCGCGACGCGATCGATGCGGCGCTGCGCGAAGCCGAAGAAGAGATTGGCCTCAATCGCCGCGACGTGATGATCGCGGGCGCGACCGAACCCTACCAGTCGGGCAGCGGCTATCGGATCACCCCGGTGCTCGGCGTGATCCCGCCCGACCTCGCCTTCGATCCCAATCCCGACGAGGTCGAGGACTGGTTCGAGGTGCCGCTCGACATCCTCTTCGACCCCGACAATTATGCGCGCCAGCACGCGAATTTTCAGGGGCACGACCGCCATTATTATGACATGGACTGGCAGGGGCGGCGGATCTGGGGCGTGACGGCGGGAATCATCATCAATCTGGCGCGGCGCTTGCCGGCAGGATGGCACCGGTGACGCGGCTCCCCCCCGCTGAATGGCGCGAGCGTCCGGGGCTGCGCCGGATCGTCGCCGCGCTGACCGCCGGCGGCGGCGCGGTCAAGGCCGTCGGCGGCGCGGTGCGCGACACTTTGCTCGGCCTGCCCGTCGCCGATATCGATCTCGCGACCCCGCTGTTGCCGGAAGAGGTCACGCGGCGGCTCGCGGCCGCCGATATCAAGGTCATCCCGACGGGTATCGCGCACGGCACGGTCACCGCGATCGCCAGCGGCGACCATCATGAGATCACGACGCTGCGCCGTGATGTCGAAACCGACGGTCGCCGTGCGACGATTGCCTTCGCCGACGACTGGCGCGACGACGCCGCGCGCCGCGACTTTACGATCAACGCGCTCTATGCCGATCCCGACACCGGCGCGATCGACGACTGGTTCGGGGGCTTGGCCGACCTCGACGCGGGGCGGGTCGCCTTTATCGGCGATGCCGCGACGCGCATCGCCGAGGACCATCTGCGTATCCTGCGCTTCTATCGCTTCGCGGCGCGTTTCGGGCGCGGCGACCTCGACCCGATCAGCCACGCCGCAGTGGTGACCGCGCGCCAGTCGCTGAAAAGCCTGTCGCGCGAGCGGATCGCCGACGAACTGCTCAAGATACTCTCGCTTCCCGACCCGCGCGCGATCGTGCGCCAGATGGCGGCTGACGGTATTTTCGAAGTGCTGCTCCCCGAACTCGATGCCGGTTTCGCGGCCGCGCTCGACCGTCTTATCGCCAACGAACGCGCGGCGGCGGCCACCATCGCGCCGCTCCGCCGCCTCGCGGCGCTGCTGCCGACCGACGCGGCGATTACCGAACAGGTCGCGAGCCGGCTCCGTCTCTCGACGCGGCAGCGCAAGCATCTAGCCGCGCTCGGCGGCCACCGTGCCGACATCGAGCGCCCGATCCGCCAGCTCGCGCACGCGATCGGCGTCGAAGCCGCGCGCGATGTCCACCTTCTCGCCGGCGACCCTGCGGCTATCGGAGCCCTGTCCGGATGGACGGTTCCTCCGCTGCCGCTGAAGGGGGGCGACATCGTGGCGCGCGGAATCGCCGCGGGCCCCGAGGTTGCGCGCATCCTGAAAGCGGTCGAGGCCGAATGGGTGGCGGAAGATTTTCCCGGCGCGTCGCGCGTCGTCGAGCTCGTCGATCAGAAGATCGGGCGCACCAGCGACTGACGCCAATAATCGAGCGCCGCCTTGCCATCCATCGGCCGCGCGAACAGGAAACCCTGCCCGAAATCGCAGCCGAGCGCCGATAGCAGCCGCGCCTGGTCGGTCGTCTCGACCCCCTCGGCGGTGGTGCGCATGCCCAGCACTTCGGCGAGGCTCTGGATCGTGCGGACGATCGCGACCTTGTCGCGGTCGTCGACCATATGTTCGACGAAGCTGCGGTCGATCTTGAGCACGTCGATCGGCAGGCGCTGGAGATAGGCGAGGTTCGAATAGCCGGTGCCGAAATCGTCCATCGCGACGCGCGCGTCGAGCGCCTTCAATTCGCTCAGCACCGACAACGCGAGATCGGGGTCGCCGATGATCGCGCTTTCGGTGAGCTCGATCATCAGCCGTTCGCCGCCGATCCTGTGCTTTTCGAGCGCCTGGCGGACGACCCCGGCGACATCGTCGCGCACCAGCTGAATCGCCGAAACATTGACCGAGAAATAGGCGTCGACGACCGCGCCATTCTGCTTGTCCCATTCGGCGAGCACCTCGGCCGCCTTGCCGATCGCCCATTGGCCGAGCGGGACGATCAGCCCCGAATCCTCGGCGATCGGGATGAATTCGGTCGGCGACACCGCATGGCCACTGCTGTTGTCCCAGCGCGCGAGCGCCTCGAATCCGGCGACGCGGCCGCTCGACAGCTCGATCAGCGGCTGAAAGGCGAGGTGGAGCCGGTCTTCTTCGATCGCGTTGCGCAGCTCGGTTTCGAGTCCGAAGCGATTGTCCGACAGCATCGCGGCTTCGGGTTCGTAGATTTCGATGCGGTCGGTCTGCTTGGCGCGCTTGAGCGCGATCTGCGCATGGCGGATCTGATCGGCGATATCGGTGTCAATCGCGGGCTGAATCGCGCAGCCGAGCGCGCAGTCGACGCTGACTTTCAATTCACCGATGCGGAACGGATGGTCGAAGCAGCCGCGGATGCGCCGCGCCATTTCGCGCACATCGGCGCGGCCGCCCGCGATGCGGGTCGAAATGGCGAATTCGTCGCCGCCGGTGCGCGCCAATATGTCGCCGCTGCGCAGACTCGATTTCAATCGCCGCGCGACGGTGATGATCAGCTCGTCGCCTGCCATCGGGCCGATATGTTCGTTGATGCGGCTGAACCGGGCGAGGTCGAGCAGCAGGATCGCATGGTCACCCCCCGGGCCGTCGGTGCGGCCGCGCTGTTCGACCAGCTCCTCGAATCCGGCGCGATTGGGTAGCCCGGTCAGGCTGTCGGAGACGAGTTCGCGGCGCAAATTGCGCTCGGTCATCATCTCCTGCGTCCGGTCGATCAGCGTCAGCAGGAAAAGCCCGTCGTCGCCCGATTCGGTGGGCAGCGGGCCGATCGATCCGCGCAGATCTCGTGCCGCGGGTCCTTCGCCGAGCTGGCACGAGAATTCCTGCGATTCGTCGGGATATTGCGACGCGCGCTCGATCGCGCGGAGCAGTTCGATCGGCGCGTCGACGCCGACGGGCGACAAGCTGAGCCGGTCAAAGGCGGCGTTGCTCGCATGAAGCCGGAAATTGCCGCGCGCCATCGGTCGGATCAGCGCGGCCGGGACGGGCAACGCGTCGATCCAGCCGACGAACAACAAGGGCCGGTCTTCGCCGGTTCGATCAATAGGCATAACAGAGGGTTTTGTGCGACCTTTCCCCATTGCCCAATGCCTAGGTCACGGGAAGTAAAGAAGGGATTTACGGCTACCTATAAATACGGTCAGCCGAAGCGATTGTTCCGCGGAAAACCGGTCGGCGGCATCCGGCCCGCCGCGCCGCGCGCGACGCGCCAGGGCGCGAGGTCGGTTTCGGTCCGCGTCCGGCCGGTGTCGCCGCCCATCGCCCAGCTCAAACCTTCGGCAAAGGTGAAGCTGACCGCGTCGGACAGGCCGCCGTCGCGATAGCGTTGCAGCATGACGCCCTGGCCGCGCGCCATCACCGGCACCTCGGCGAGCGGGAAGACGACGAGCTTGCGGTTCTCGCCGACCGCCGCGACGCTGTCGTCCTGCACGCCGATCGAGCGGACGACGGCGAGCGCCGCCTTCGGCTTCAGATTGACGACGTTGCGCCCCTTGCGCGTCTCGGCGACCACTTCGCTCATCTGCGCGACGAAACCGTGGCCGCTCGTCGAGGCGAGCAGCAAGCGCCCGTCGGCGCTCGCGGGGATCATCGCGACGATTCGCGCCTCGGGGTCGATATCGACCATCAGGCGCAGCGGCTCGCCGAATCCGCGGCCGCCGGGCAATTTGTCGGCGCCGACGGTGAAGAAACGCCCGTCGCTCGCGGCGATCAGCAGCTTGTCGGTCGTCTGCGCGTGCGCGGCGAAGAGCAGCTCGTCGCCTTCCTTGAACTTGAACTCGCCCCACTGGTCGAGCGCGACATGACCGCGCTGGGCACGAATCCAGCCGCGTTTCGACAGGATCACCGTCACCGGTTCCTTCTCGATCATCGCATCGAGCGGGATTTCGCGCGTCGGCGCGGCTTCGGCGATTGTCGTGCGCCGCGCGCCGAGCAGGGTCTCGAGCCCATAGACGTCGCGGAGCTTTTCGAGGTCCTTGCGCAGCCGCGTCTTCTGCCGCGCCGGGCTCTCGACCAGCTTGGCGAGTTCCTCACGCTCGGCGGTCAGATCGGTCTGCTCGCGCTTGAGCTCCATTTCCTCGAGCTTGCGCAAGCTGCGCAGGCGCATGTTGAGGATCGCTTCGGCCTGCCGGTCGGTCAGGATGAACTCTTCGATCATCACCGGCTTGGGCTCATCCTCGGTGCGGATGATCTCGATGATCCGGTCGAGGTTGAGGAAGGCGATAATATAGCCTGCAACGAGTTCGAGCCGGTCGTCGATCTTGTCGATCCGGTGCTGCGCGCGGCGAACGAGGACGATGATCTGGTGCTGCAGCCATTCGGCTAGCAGCTGTTTCAGCCCCATCACCTTGGGCGTGCGCGTCGCGTCGAGGACGTTGAGGTTGAGCGCGAAGCGGCTTTCGAGGTCGGTCAGCCGGAACAGGCTCTCCTTTAGCACCTCGGGGTCGACGTTGCGGCTTTTGGGTTCGAGGACGATGCGCAGATCCTCGGCGCTCTCGTCGCGAACATCCTCAAGGATCGGGAGTTTCTTGTCGGCGATCAGCTGCGCGATCTGTTCGATCAGCTTGCCCTTGGCGACGCCATAGGGGATTTCGCTGATGACGAGTTGCCAGGTGCCGCCCGATAATTTCTCGATGCCGCTCTCTTCCCAGTCGCCGCCGGCAGTCTTGCCGGTCGAGAAACGCGCGCGGACGCGAAAGCCGCCGCGTCCGGTTTCATAGGCGTGCGCGATCGTCTCCGCGCTGTCGACGACGATGCCGCCGGTCGGGAAGTCGGGGCCCTTCACATGTTCTAGCAGCTCTGAAAGCTCGGCATTCTGATTCTCGATCAGGAGCAGCGCGGCACCGATCACCTCGGCCGCATTGTGCGGCGGGATGTTCGTCGCCATGCCGACCGCAATCCCGCTCGCGCCATTGGCGAGCAGGTTCGGGAACAGCCCCGGCATGATCTCGGGCTCTTCATCCTCGCCATTATAGGTCGGACGGAAATCGACCGTGCCTTCGTCGAGTCCCTGCATCAGGTCGATCGCGACGCGCGTCAGCCGCGCCTCGGTATAGCGGTACGCTGCGGCGTTATCGCCGTCGATATTGCCGAAATTGCCCTGACCGTCGACGAGCGGATAGCGGAGCGAAAAATCCTGCGCGAGGCGCACCATCGCGTCATAGACCGCGGTGTCGCCGTGCGGGTGGAACTTGCCGATGACGTCGCCGACGACGCGGGCGGACTTCTTGTAGCCCTGGCTCGGGTCGAGCCGCATCGCGCGCATCGCCCACAGCAGGCGGCGGTGGACGGGCTTCAGCCCGTCGCGCAGATCGGGCAGCGAGCGCGCGGTGATCGTCGACAGCGCATAGACGAGATAGCGCTCGGACAGCGCGCTGTCGAACGGGGTATCAATGCTGTCACCGGGCTCTGAAGGGGGAAGATCGTCTGTCGTGCTGGCCATTGTCCGCAGCCGATAGCAAGGCTGGCGCGCCAAGGCAAAGCCTTGCGTCGACGCGGCGCGATATGGGGGCAGCTAGGTCGTTTTCCGCGCTTCTTCTCGGGGTTCCGCGCGAGGGAAAGGCAGCCGCAATCCGGCTATCGCATCCGAAGGCTGCACGCGTTGGGAATTGGCGTCTAGAATTTGCGGCCGGTGATCCGGCTGATTTCCTTGGCCACCATCGCCTCGACGAGCGGGGGCAGGTTGGCGTCGAGCCAGTCCTTGAGCATCGGGCGCAGCGCGTCGAGAACGACGTCTTCCATCGTGCGGCCGGGGGCGGTGGGCGGTGCGGCGACCGCCGCTGCGGTAGCCGCCGGAGCGACCGCGGCGGTCAACGCCTCGAGCGACTGGCGCGCGGCATCGGCGCTCGCTTCGGAGACCAGTTCCCGGGCCTCGGGCGCCTCCTTGGCTGCGGCGCGATCTTCCTGCTCCTGAAGGTCGAGAATATCGTCGGCTTCGGCGACACGCGCTTCGCGCACCGTACCCGGCGTTTCGTCGCGAGCGATCACGCGCCGAATCGACGACAAGATATCTTCCATCGACGGTTCCCGCGACATATCGCCCATAACAAGCCCCTTAAACCATCGCGATTACCGGATGGTTAACCCTTCTCTTATCGATTCAGGGCGCGTTTTGCCAAGCCTTATTGTGGCGAGAGCGAAGGCGGGCCTTCGGGAACACCGGCATTTGCCGCGGGGACCGCGCGCGTATCGTTCGCGACCTGTTGCGGCGCCGGATCGTCGGCCCAGTCCCACAGCTCGCCCTTCACGCGCTTGTAATTGACCTCGGGATCATAGAGCGCGCCGCCATCGAGCCCCAGGTCGCGCGCCTCGGCCTTGCCCATCGCTGCGAGCACCGAGAAAGCGGCGACGTAGCTGTTACGCTGCGCCGAGACGAGCTGCACCTGCGTGTTCAGATATTCCTGTTCGGCGTTCAAAATGTCGAGAATCGACCGCGTGCCGACGCTGTTTTCGGCGCGCACGCCTTCGAGCGACAGCGCGTTCGCGCTCACCGCCTGCCGCGTCGCGGCGATGATACGTTCGTTCGCCTGCCACGCGGCATAAGCGCCGCGCGTCTGCGCGATGACGCCGCGCTCGACCTCGATATATTGCTCGATCGCCTGGCTGCTGCGCGATTGCGCCTGGCGCACCTGCGCCGAACGGCGGCCACCAGTGAAGATCGGCAGCGTGACTTGCACCCCCGCCGCCGCGCTCGACGTCTCTTGCGTCACGCTGACCCCTGGCACGCCGCTGTTCAGCGATCCGAGGTAATTATTGTAGCCGCCATTGACGATCGCCGACACTTTGGGCGCCCGGCTCGACTTGGCGGTGCCGATGTCGGCCTTCGACGCGTTGACCAGTTCGTTCGCCGATTCGATGTCGGGATTGCTGGTGAGCGCGACCGTGACCGCATCCTCGGCGGTCGCGGGCAGGTTCGGAAGCGGCGGCGGCGGCTGCAGATCGACCGGCGCCTCCCCGACGAGGCGGATATAGCCCTCGCGGCTGGCGATCAGATTGGCTTCGGCGGTGCGCAAATCGCCCTCGGCCAGCGCGAGCCGCGCTTCGGACTGCGCGACGTCGGTGCGCGTCAAATCGCCGATCTCGAACCGGTCGCTCGTCGCCTGCAAATTGGTGCGCAGCACCGCGACATTCTTCTGATTGAGCTGGACGATCGCCTGGTCGCGGATGACGTCCATATAGGCGCCGACCACCTGCGAGAAGACGCTCGCCTCGGTCGCGCGCAGATCCGCCTGCCCCGCCTCGACGCGATATTTCGCGGCGCGCAGCGCATTGCGCACCGCGCCGCCCTGATAGAGCGGCACCGTCAGCTGCGCGCCCGCCGACAGCGAACGCGCGGGAGAATTGAAGCTGTTGCCCGGAACGATCAGATTCTCGTCATAGCTCGCCTGCGTGCCGATGTCGGGAAGACCGTAGCTCTTCTGGATCGGGACATTTTCGTCGTTCGCGCGCTGGCCGGCCCGCGCAGCGGTCAGCGTCGGATTATTCTCATACGCCTTCGCAAGCGCTCCTTGCAATGTTTCCGCATGCGCACCCGTCGGCAGCAGCAGCAGCGCGCCCGCCGAAAGGCCGGCAAGCCAGCGGGCACGACGAAGGGACGGTTTTTTATCGGTATCGGTCATCGTGGTGTCAGCCTGTAGCAAGGAAGGGTGGGTCCGGTCGTCAGAACTGAAAGCCCGCGGGCGCGGCGAAGCCGGCCAGCGGCGCGACGTCCATGTCGGCGAAGCTGCGCAGCGCGACGGTGCCGCCGACCTTGACGCCTTCGACCAACCGCGTGACCGCGCCTTCGCGGCGCGCCGCCACGAGCCGGCCCCCCTCGGCGAGCTGCGCGACGAGCGCGGCGGGCAGCGTTTCGATCGCGCCTTCGACGATGATGCGATCGAACGGGCCGGCATCGGGTGCACCCGCGGCGAGCGGGCCCTGGACCCAATGGATATTGGCGTCTGCGGTTGCTGTCTGCGCCGTCGTCATCAGCTCGGCATCTTCTTCGACGGCGTGGACTTCGGCGCCGAGGCGCGCGAGCAGCGCCGCGGTATAGCCGGTCGCGCTGCCGACGAGCAGGACGCGCATCCCGGGGTGCACCGCCGCGGCGACGAGCATGCGGCCGGCGACGAGCGGGGCATTCAGCGCGCGGCCGTTCGCGAGCGCGATCGCGCGGTCCATATAGGCGACGCCGGCGAGCGCGGCGGGCACATGCGCCTCGCGCGGCACGACGGCCATCGCGCCGATCACCGCGGGATCGATGACGTCGTTCGTCCTGAGCTGGCTGTCGATCATGGCGGAGCGCATCTCCGCCGCCGTGATTTCGCTAAACTTTGTCGCCATCAGCCGTGTTCCGATTCCCTGAGGGTTAAGCCTTTGCGGGGCAGCTCTAGCCGAAGCGGCGCTGTATTGCAATAGTAATACAGCGGAGCGACCCGCTGCGGCGCGCATAGCCCGCCGGCGCCGGACCGCCAACCCCGCATCGGCCAAGGATCGCGCGCGATATGGATTCGAAATAGCGAAACAAGCGGATTGCCAGTGCCAAATGAAACCGCTAGGGGCGCTGTCTCCACGCATTTCAAGCGCCTGAGGCCCGATGGCGGAGTGGTGACGCAGCGGACTGCAAATCCGTATACGCCGGTTCGATTCCGGCTCGGGCCTCCAACAACATTTCCCCAAAATATCATGGCACCCTCGTACAGGGGATAGCGTCTTTCCCGACGGCAAGCTGACGGCGGGGGCCTTCATCGCAGTTTCGGAACGGTCGCCGCAACGACAAAGGGCCGCCCCTTGCGGGACAGCCCTTCCATTGTCGTGCCTGTCGCGGACAGCTTAGCCGAGCTTGACCCCCGCGAGGACGGTCATGCTCAAATCTGCCGCATGCGGCGTGGGACAATGAGACATTCGACCACCTCCTTTCGCTTGTTGACGATGATTGCAATCTAGGGTTTTCCGCGATCGATTCAAGAGACGGCGAAAGGCGGGCCTTGCCCTCGGTACCTCACGGCGGGAAAGAAGCTTCCCGGAACTCGACGGAAGGACAAGTCATGGCCCACGGAACCGCCCGCATCGGCAAGGATCATTATCGCACCGAGATCGAGGTCAGCGGCCACGCGCTGGTCGGCGACGAGGGACCGGGGCTCGGCGGGCAGAATCTGGGTCCGGCACCCTATGATTTTCTGCTTGCCGGACTCGGCGCCTGCACCGCGATTACACTGCGCATGTACGCCGACCGCAAGGAGTGGCCGCTCGAATCGGTCGAGGTCGGGCTGAAGCTCGTCAGCAAGGACGGGCTGCGGATCGACCGCGTGCTGACGATCGCCGGACTCGACGAAGCGCAAAAGGCGCGGCTCGCCGACATTGCCGAGCGGACGCCGGTGACGCTGACGCTGAAGGGCGGGCTGCCGATCGATACGCGCCTCGGCTAGGATCCTGACTCTCACCGGCGCAGCACTGGACATTTTTTCCCACCTCACTTATATACCAGCCGTTATGGAAATCGAAACCGCCCCTGCCGCCGCCCCGCACAAGGGTCGCCCGCGCGAATTTTGCGTCGATGCGGCGCTGGCGGCGGCGCTGCGCGTCTTCTGGTCGAAGGGCTATGAAGGCGCCTCGATGGCCGATTTGACCGAGGCGATGGGGATTACCAAGCCCAGCCTCTATGCCGCCTTCGGCAACAAGGAGGCTCTCTTCAACAAGGCGCTTGACCTTTATGAGCGCGAAAAGGCCGACTATATGCGCGCCGCGCTCGACGCGCCGACCGCGCGCGGGGTCGCGGAGCGGCTGATGTACGGCGCGCTCGACATGTACACCTGCCCCGAGAATCCGAACGGGTGTCTCGGCGTGATCACTTCGGTCGCGTGCGGCGCGGAGGCGGAGTGCATCCGCGAGGCGGTGCTCGAACGCGGCGCGGCGGCGAAGCGCGCGATGCTCGAACGCTTTGCGCGTGCCAAGGAAGAGGGCGACTTTCCGCCCGACACCGACGCCGAAGGGCTGGCGGCCTTTCTGACCGCGGTCAATCAGGGCATGTCGGTGCAGGCGGGCGCGGGCGCGACGCGCGCCGAGCTCGAACGGCTGGTCGAAACCAGCCTGAAGCTGTGGCCGGGGCGTTGATCTGAGAATTGCGCCGCCGAAAAACCGACACCCACTTCTTCGGTAAAGGCTTCGAAAGAAAAATTTTACTGCCCGGTACAGAATGCGCTTGACGCAGCGCAACATAACTTATATACCACTCAGTATACAAAAGGGGCTCTCCCCCGGGACCGGCCGCCGCCTGGCAAAAACCATGTGGCGGCCGGAAGTTTCACCATCGAATATTTTCCCGGGAGCGAGTCCTGTTCCGGCCGGACGCCCGGTGGCGTTTGCCCGCAAGATATAAACAGGGACCCCGCGCGCGCAGGGGATGCGTGTGACGGGACGGAGCGGTCCTCCTCTTCGAAGAGGCGCTCCGGCAACAAGGACCATGTGTGACACCAGCCGGGGGCATGCGCTTCCGGCATCGGCCGCCTGCGCCTCCTCTCCCCTCCCCCGGGGCGCAGGCAGCCGAAACCAACGAAAAGAAGAGGGCTATCCATGACCGTCCACACACCGATCGAAAAGCTCGACCCCGCCGATGCGAAGGTCCGCCGCGAACTCAAGACCCTCCTCCATCCCGCGCGCGGCCGGCGTGCCGCGTGGATCGGCGCGTTCCTCGTGCTGGTCGTCGGCGCCTGGTGGCTGCTTCGCGACGGCGCGCCGCCGGCGGCCGCCGCGCCCGCGCCGGTGCTCACCGTCGCCGCACCGATCGCGCGCGACGTGACCCTTTGGGATGAATATATCGGCCGCTTCGAAGCGTCGAAGGCGGTCGAGGTGCGTCCGCGCGTCTCGGGCGCAATCACCGCGATCCACTTCACCGACGGCCAGATCGTGCGCAAGGGCCAGCCGCTCTTCACCATCGACCCGCGTCCCTATCGCGCCGCGCTCGCCGAAGCGCGCGCGTCGGCGGCGAGCGCGCGGAGCGACCTGGCGCTCGCAAGGCTCGAGCTCGACCGCGCCAGCCGCCTCGTCGATATCGAGGCGGTGTCGCAGAGCGAGATCGACCGGCTCCGGGCAACGGTCAATGCGGCGACCGCGGCGCTCGCGGGGGCCGACGCCCGCATCGCGGCGCGCTCGCTCGATGTCGAATTCACCACCGTGCGCGCGCCCTTGAGCGGCCGCATCGCGGATCGCCGGATCGACGCGGGTAACCTCGTATCGGCGGGCGATGCCGGCGGTACCCTGCTCACGACGATCAACGCGCTCGATCCGATCTATTTCACCTTCCAGGGGTCGGAGGCGCTGTTCCTCAAGACCAAGCGCGAAGGGGGCCAGAAGGGCGCCGACGTCGAAGTCCGGCTGCAGGACGAAAATGACTATCGCTGGAAGGGCCGGATCGACTTCACCGACAATGGCCTCGATCCACGCTCGGGCACGATTCGTGCGCGCGGCCGCTTCGACAATCCCGAGATGTTCCTGACCCCGGGCATGTTCGGCAACATGCGCCTGTCGACGGGCCAGACGGCGCGCGCGCTGCTCGTCCCCGCCGCCGCGGTGCAGACCGATCAGGCGCGCAAGATCGTCTATGTCGTCGGTAAGGACGGCATGGTCGCGGCGAAGCCGGTCGAGATCGGCCCCGAAGTCGACGGGCTGCGCGTCATCCGTTCGGGCCTGACGCCCGCCGACCAGGTCGTCATCAACGGCTATCAGTTCGCACGGCCCGGTACCAAGGCGGTGACCAAGGCGGGCAAGATCGCCGCCGACGCGCCTGACAAGACGCCCGCGGGTCCGAACGAACCGGTGTCGGCGCAGGCGACGTTCGCGAAGTGACTCAACTCCCCTCCCGCTTGCGGGAGGGGTTGGGGGAGGGCCTGTGGTCGCGCCCTCCCCGCTGCGACTAAGCGAGCAAGCTCGCAAGTCTCGCTACCCCTCCCGCACGCGGGAGGGGTGACCAGAACAGTTTTCCAGACAGGGGCTCTCCCATGCGCCTATCACGCTTCTTCATCGACCGGCCGATCTTCGCGGCCGTGCTCGCTGTCATCATCACCATCATCGGTGCGGTCGCCTATATCGGGCTGCCCGTGTCGCAATATCCCGACATCGTTCCACCGACGGTGACCGTGACCGCCAACTATCCGGGCGCGTCGGCCGAAACCGTCGCCGACACGGTGGCGGCACCGATCGAGCAGGAAATCAACGGCGTCGACAATATGCTCTATATGAGCAGCCAGTCGACCGGCGACGGTGTCGTCACGATCACCGTCACCTTCAAGATCGGCACCGACCTCGATGCCGCACAGGTGCTGGTGCAGAACCGCGTCGCGATCGCAACCCCGCGCCTGCCCGAAACGGTGCAGCGCCTCGGCGTCGTGACGCGCAAGACGTCGCCCGACTTCCTGATGGTCGTGAACCTCGTCTCTCCCGACAAGTCGCTCGATCGCGCCTATATCTCCAACTACGCGCTGACCCAGCTCCGCGACCGTTTGAGCCGTATCGACGGCGTCGGCGACGTGCGGCTGTTCGGCAGCCGCGACTATGCGATGCGCGTGTGGATCGATCCCGGCCGCGCCGCCGCGCTCGACCTGACCGCGGGCGAGATCGTCGCGGCGCTGCGGCGCGAGAATGTGCAGGTTGCCGCGGGTACGCTCGGCCAGCCCCCCTATGCCAATGGCAGCGACTTCCAGCTCAACGTCGAAACGCAGGGCCGCCTCTCCGATCCCAAGGATTTCGCCAATATCGTCATCCGCAGCGATGCCGACGGACGGCAGGTTCGCGTGTCGGACGTCGCACGCGTCGAGCTCGGCGCGTCGGATTATAACAGCAACACCTATCTCTCGGGCGACCCGACCGTGATCATGGCGGTGTTCCAGCGCCCGGGGTCGAACGCGCTCGCCGCCGCCGAAGCGGTCGAGGCCGAAATGGCGGCTTCGGCAAAGAATTTCCCCAAGGGCCTCGAATATCGCGTCATCTACAACCCCACCGAATTCATCGCCCAGTCGATCGACGCGGTGATGGACACGCTGCTCGAAGCCGTCGTGCTCGTCGTGATCGTGATCCTTGTCTTCCTGCAGAAATGGCGCGCGGCGATCATTCCGGTGCTCGCGATCCCGGTGTCGCTGATCGGCACCTTCGCGGTGCTCGCGGCGGTCGGCTACAGCCTCAACAATTTGTCGCTCTTCGGGCTCGTGCTCGCGATCGGCATCGTCGTCGATGACGCGATCGTCGTCGTTGAGAATGTCGAGCGCAATCTGGAAAAGGGCATGTCGGCGCTCGAAGCCGCGCGCACCTCAATGGACGAGGTGTCGGCGGCATTGGTCGCGATCGTGCTCGTACTCTGCGCGGTGTTCGTCCCGACCCTGTTCCTCACCGGCCTGTCAGGCGCCTTCTATCAGCAGTTCGCGGTGACGATCTCGACCGCGACGATCATCTCGCTGATCCTCTCGCTGACCCTGTCGCCGGCACTCGCGGCGATCCTGCTGCGCGGCCATTCGGCGCCGGCGAACGAGGGCAGGGGCATGCAGATGCTCCGCCGCGCGGGAGACGCGTTCAACCGCGCGTTCGAGCGGATGAGCGACGGCTATGCGCGGCTCACCGCACGGCTGGTGCGCGCGCCCAAAAAGATGATGGTCACCTATGCGGGCCTCATCGCCGCAACCGCCGGGCTGTTCTGGGCGACGCCGACAGGGTTCATTCCGGCGCAGGACCAGGGCTATTTCCTCGTCGTCGCCAAGCTGCCTTCGGGCGCTTCGGTCGAACGCACCGACGAAGTGCTGCAAAAGGTCGCGCGGCGCGTGCTGCCCGTCGACGGTGTGCTCGGGTCGGTGATGCTCGCGGGCTTCGACGGCCCGTCACAGACGCTCGCGCCGAACTCGGCCGCCGCTTACTTCCCGCTCAAATCCTTCGAGGAGCGCAAGAAGCTGGGCGTCAAGTTCGACGACATCATCAACGAGGCGCGCAAGCGCACCGCCGACATCACCGAGGCGCAGATCGTGATCATCCCGCCGCCGCTGATCCAAGGCATCGGCTCGGCGGGCGGCTACCGGATGGTCGTGCAGGATCGCGGCGGCCACGGCTATGCGGCGCTTGCGAACAAGGTGAACAATCTGATCGGCAAGGCGAACCAGACCCCCGGCCTTGCGAACGTCTTCACCTTCTTCGACCCGACCAATCCGCGCGTTTTCGCCGACATCGACCGGGCGAAGGCGAATGCGCTCGGCGTCCCGCCCGAGCGGGTGTTCGAGGCCTTGCAGGTCTATCTCGGCTCGGCTTTCGTGAACGACTTCAACCTGCTCGGCCGCACCTACCGCGTCACCGCGCAGGCCGATGCACCGTTCCGCCAGAGCGTCTCCGATATCGCGAACCTGCGCACGCGGTCCGATTCGGGCGCGATGGTGCCGATCGGGTCGGTCGCGAACTTCGAGGACCGCACGGGGCCGTACCGCGTCACGCGCTACAACCTCTTCCCCGCGGTCGAGATCGACGGCGACACCGCCCCGGGTTCGTCGTCGGGCGCATCGCTGACGACGATGGAAAAGCTCGCGAGCGAGTCGCTCCCGGCGGGTTACGGCACCGAATGGACGGGCATTGCCTTCCAGCAAAAGGCGGCCGCGAACACCGCGGGGATCGTCTTCGCGCTCGCGGTGCTGTTCGTCTTCCTCGTGCTCGCCGCCCAGTATGAAAGCCTCGTGCTGCCATTGGCGATCATCCTGATCGTGCCGATGTGTCTGCTCGCGGCGATGATCGGGGTGAATCTGCGCGGCATGGACAACAACGTCCTGACGCAGATCGGGCTCGTCGTGCTCATCGCGCTTGCGGCGAAAAATGCGATCCTGATCGTCGAATTCGCCAAGCAGGCCGAGGAACAGGACGGGCTGTCGCCGATCGACGCCGCGGTGCGCGCCGCGCGCGACCGTCTGCGCCCGATCCTGATGACGAGCTTTGCCTTCATCCTCGGCGCGGTACCGCTGCTCATCGCGAGCGGGGCGGGCGCGGAACTGCGCCAAGCGCTCGGCACTGCGGTGTTCTTCGGCATGCTCGGGGTGACGGCGTTCGGCCTTATCTTCACGCCGACCTTCTACGTCGTCTGCCGCGCGCTCGGCGACTGGTTCGCCGCGCGGCGCAAGCGCGGAGATGACGACCATGGCACGGCGCTGCCCGTGCCCGCGGAATAAGGAGAAAAACAATGACGCTCCGCAATCTCGTCACCGCCGCTTCGGCGCTCGCGCTCGCCGCCTGCGCGGTCGGCCCCGATTACAAGGCGCCGCAATCGGCGGCGGCGCCCGCCGCGACGGGGGCCTTCGTTTCGGCGAACAGTCCCGCGGTGTCGCTCGCGCCCGTCGCGGCCGACTGGTGGCGCCTCTATGACGATCCCGTGCTCGACGGGCTCGTTGCCGATGCGCTCGCCAACAATACGGATGTGCGTGTTGCGGTCGCGAACATCGCCAGGGCGCGCGCGGCGCTGCGCGGCGCGCGCGCCGACCGGCTGCCGCAGGGCGAGATCGGCGCGGGTGCCAATTACGGCCGCAACCCCGCGGGCCAGCGCCTTCCGGGCGCCGACCGCGAGGATTGGACCGTCGATGTCGGCGCCAATATTTCCTATGAGGCCGACCTGTTCGGCCGCGTGAGCCGTTCGGTCGAGGCCGCGCGCGGCGACGCCGAAGCCGCCGAAGCCAACGCCGACGCGGTGCGCGTGATCGTCGCCGCCGATACGACGCAAGCCTATGCGGACGCCGCATCGGGCGCCGCGCGGCTCGACGTCGCGCGGCGGATCGTTGACCTGCTCGATCAGCAGGTGAAACTCACCGAGCGGCGCAAGGAGGTCGGCATGGCGACCGGGCTCGACGTTGCGCGCATCACGACGCTCCGCGACCAGCGCGCCGCGGACATTCCCTCCATCGAGGCCGAGCGGCAGGCTGCACTTTTCCGCCTCGCGACTCTGACCGGTCGCGCGCCCGCTGCGCTCCCCGCCATCGCGGGCGACCGCAACATCAGCCTCGAAATCACCGATCCCATCCCGGTCGGTGATGGGGCGGCGCTATTGAAGCGCCGTCCCGACATTCGCGCCGCCGAGCGCCGCCTCGCCGCCGACACCGCGCGCATCGGCGTCGCGACGGCGGATCTCTATCCGCGCATCACGCTCGGCGCTTCGGCGGGCTCGACCGGTACCGGTTTCGGCGACGTGTTCGGCGGAGGGCCGCTGCGCTGGCTGCTCGGCCCTTTGCTCAACTGGGCCTTCCCGAATCAGGAACCCGCGCGGGCGCGAATCGCGGCGGCCGAGGCCGACACGCAGGCGTCCCTCGCCGAATTCGACGGCACCGTGCTGCGCGCGCTCGAGGAGACCGAGACGGCGCTCTCGTCCTACGCACGGTCGCTCGAACAAAGGCAGGCGCTGCGCGCCGCGCGCGACCAGGCCGAACGCGCGGCGCGGATCGTGCGCGCGAAGCGGCAGGAAGGCGCGTCGGATTCGCTCGAATGGCTCGACGCCGAACGCACCTTCGCCGAAACCGAAGCGGTGCTCGCGGCGCAGGACGGACAGATCTCGCGGCGCCAAGTCGCGCTGTTCCGCGCGCTTGCAGGGGGCTGGTCGAGTTAAGGCTGCGCGGGCCCGGCGCCGCGCCCCCACCATCGTTTACGCCGCTTTTACCAGTCCCGGTGCATAAGGTTTACCGATATTTATGGCTGGGGATAAATGATGGACAGCATGCGCGGCCTGCTTTCGGGCAGCCACGACCAGGAGGATGGGGCGATCGATGCGCCCGCGTCGGTCGGCGTCGATGAACGGCGGATGCAGGTCAGGGCCTATAATTACTGGGCGTCGCTGCTCGGCGATCGCGCTTATCCTTCGGTCGAGGACCTCGATCTCGAGAGCGCCGATTTCGGGCCTTATTCGGTGCTGCTCGACTTTACCGCGGGCGTCGAAAATCCGGGCTTGGCCTATATCGGCGAGACCCTTCGTACCGAGTCGCAGATCGACGAGGATGTCCATTATATCAGCCAGATTCCCGGCCGTTCGCTGCTGTCACGCCTGACCGACCATTATCTGCAGATCATCGCCAACCGCGCGCCGATCGGCTTCGAGGCCGAGTATGAGAGCGATCGCGGCGTCACGATCATGTACCGCGGCATATTGCTGCCCTTTTCGTCCGACGACGACACGATCGATTTCATCATGGGGGTGATCAACTGGAAGGAAGCGGCCCCCGCCGATCAGGCCGAGGAACTGCAATTGTCGGTCGAACAAGCGCTGCGCAGCGCCGCACCGCTGACCGCGCCGGTGCCGGTGTGGGCCGACGGCCCCGACTCGGGGCATCTGGGCGACGATGTCGACGCCGCTCCCGGCTTTGCCGCGCTGCAGGGCGAGGGTGATTTTTCTGTCGACCTGTCGGTCGACGACGATGTCGCGGCCGATCCGGGCGCGGACGCCGAACTCGCCGACTGGCTCGCGCTCGCGCGCGAAACCGCCGAGCGGGCCGTCGCCGCCGACAGCCGGAGCCGTGGTGCGCTCTATCAGGCGGTCGGCAAGGCATGGGATTTCGCGCTGGCGGCCGACGCGCAGCCCGAAGCCTTCGCCGCGCTGCTCGACGACGCCGGGCTGACGGTGCAGGATCGCGCGCCGATGACGCCGATCGTGAAGCTGGTCTTCGGCGCCGCCTATGACAAGACGCGGGTCGCCGAATATGCCTGCGTGCTCGGCCACGCAAAGGATCAGGCGGTCGGTCGCGGCGAACTCGCCGCCTATCTCGATCGCTATCCGGGCGGGCTCAAGGGTCTCGTCAAGGACGCGCGTGCGCGCCGCAAGCCGGCTGAGAGCGGCGAGCGGGCGAACGCGAAGCTCGAAGCGCTGCGCCGCGCGCAGCCCGCACTGATCCTCGAACATGATGCCGGCGACGCCGAATTCGTCGTGCTGATCGCGCGTGCGATGCCCGGCGGCCATATCGGGATCGTCGCCAAGGCGGCCGACGATCCGGCGCTGGTCGCGAAACTCGCGAAAAAGGCGGTCGCGATTACCCCCGGCGGCTGAACGGCGCTTGATAGCGTTCACGCAACAGACAATCCCAAAATTGAAATATTTTTACGCGGGGCCGCGAACGAGGCCTTGAGCCGCGCGCCGCTCGGGCGCATAGGAGGCGCAGCGAACGGACCCCCGCCGATCGTCGGCTGGGATCCCCCTCTTTGGTTCGGGATGCTGCATTTTATGTCTCAGAAACTGTCCGATACGCCGGAAACGGACACGCCGACCCCCTCCACCGTCAAAATCCCCCCAAAAGTCTCCGCCGCCTATCTGGCCGCGCTCGCCGGCAGCGCGCTGCCGGGCGAGGGCGACGATATGGACGAGGCCGCACTGGCCGACGCGAGCCAGTTCGCAGCGCGCGCCGCGCTCGACCGCACCGCCGAAACGCCGTCGCTGCTGCTCGAACCGATCGCCGCCGACGGCACCGATCGCCGGATGCGGCTTGCCATCATCAACGACGACATGCCCTTCCTCGTCGATTCGACTTCGCAGGCGGTCGCGGCGCAGGGGCTCGCCGTTCACCGCATCCTTCACCCCGTCGTCGCGGTGAAGCGCGATGCGAAGGGGCATCTGCAGGAAGCCGGCGAAGGCGGAACGCGTGAGTCGGTCATTTATATGGAACTCGAGCGCGGCGACGCGCGCGCGCGTCGGCGCCTGCTCGACGGCCTCGAAGCGGCGCTGCGCGACGTGCGCGCCGCGGTGCGCGACTGGCGAGCGATGCGCGCCGCGATGCTCGCCGACGCCGCGATGCGCGTCGACGGCGAAGGCGCCGAGCTGCTGCGCTGGTTCGAGGGCGGATCGATGACCCAGCTCGGCCACGAATGGCGCACGCGCGATGGCAAGGCACAGGATCCGCTGGGCATCAGCGAGAGCAGCGACAGCCAGCTCCTGTCGCCCGCGGCGCTCGAAGCCGCCTTTGCCTGGTTCGACGCCCGGGAAAAAGCGGGGGGAGGCCACGCGCCGCTGCTGATCAAGTCGAACCGGCTGTCGGCGGTCCATCGCCGCGTGCTGCTTGACCTCGTCGTTGTCCCAGAATTGAAGGGAAATAAGGTCGAACGCCTGTCGATCCACGCCGGCCTGTGGACCAGTCAGGCCTTGTCGTCGCCGCCGGCAAAGGTGCCGGTGCTGCGCGCGCAGCTCGAAGCACTGATGGCGAAATTCGGCTTCGATCCGACGGGCCATGCGGGCAAGGCGCTCGCCCATGCGCTCACCGCGCTTCCGCATGATTTGCTGATCGCGTTCGACTCGGCTTCGCTCGAAGCCTTGGTGCTGACCTCGATGTCGATCACCGATCGGCCGCGGCCCAAGCTGGTGACGGTGCAGAGCGCGCTCGGCCGCCACCTGTTCGCCTTCGTCTGGCTGCCGCGCGACGAAGTCTCGACCGGCCGCCGCCTCGCGGTCGAGAGCCTGTTGGTGCGCGAGGCCAAAGCGGGAGTCATCGGCTGGACGATGGTGCTCGAAGACGGCGGTGCGGCACTGCTGCGCTATACGCTCGACCTCAGGAGCGGCGGCGTCGTTCCCGATACCGAGGCGCTCAACGCGCAGCTCGAACAGATGGTGCGCGGCTGGCAGCCCGAGGTCGAGGCGGCGCTGGCGAAGCGCGGCGACCCGGGCCGCGCGGCGGCGCTCGCGGCGCGCTTTGCGCCGACTTTCCCGCCCAACTACCGCAACCTCTATAACCCCGAGGAAGCCGCGCGCGACATCCTGCGCCTGCGCGATCTCGACGCGGGCAATCCGCGCAGCGTGCGGCTCGCGCGGAAGAGCCTCGACGGCGACGACCGGCTGCGGCTCAAGGTCTACAGCGCCGCCGGCCCGCTGGCGCTGTCCGACGTCGTTCCCGCGCTCGAACATTTCGGCTTCGAAGTGCTCGAGGAAATCCCGACCACGCTGCAAGGCCGCACGCCGGGCGCCGAGGACGAAGACGAGTCGGCGATCGTCATCCACGATTTCACGCTGCGGCTGCCCGCCAATGTCGACGAGCTCGCGCTGCTTCCTTATGCCGAGGTGCTCGAAGGCGCGATCACGGCGGTGCTGGGAGGCCGCGCCGAGAATGACGCGTTCAACGAATTGGTGCTCACCAACCAGACCGACCCGCGCGCGATCGTGTGGCTGCGCGCCTGGTTCCGCTATTTGCGGCAGGGCGGCTCGGCCTATGGCATGGACACGGTGGTCAGCGCGCTGCGCCATGCGCCCAAGCTGACGGCGGCGCTGATCGAGCGTTTCCGTGCTCTCCACGACCCCAAGGCGCGCGATGCCAAGCGCGCCGAGGCGCTCGAAGCCGAGATCCTCGCCGACTTCGCCGACATCAAGTCGATCGACGAGGATCGCATCCTGCGCCTGTTCCACGCGGTGATCGGTGCGACGCTGCGCACCAACGCCTTCGCCCCTGCGGCCGAGGAAGCGCTGGCGTTCAAGATCGATTCGAGCCTCGTCCCCGGCCTGCCCAAGCCGCTGCCGTGGCGCGAGGTGTGGGTCTATTCGCCGCGCGTCGAGGGCGTCCATCTGCGCGCCGGCCCGGTCGCGCGCGGCGGGCTGCGCTGGTCCGATCGCCGCGACGACTTCCGCACCGAAATTCTCGGCCTGATGAAGGCGCAGCGCGTCAAGAACGCCGTCATCGTGCCGACCGGCGCGAAGGGCGGCTTCTATCCCAAGGCGCTGCCCGACGTGTCGCTCGACCGCGACGCCTGGTTCGCCGAGGGCACCGAATGCTATCGCATCTTCATCCGCTCGCTCCTGTCGATCACCGACAATCTGGTCGGCGGCAAGGTCGTGCATCCGAAGGGCGTGGCAATCCTCGACGGCGACGATCCTTATTTTGTCGTCGCCGCCGACAAGGGGACCGCGACCTTCTCCGACGTCGCCAATGCGCTCGCGATGGAGCGCGATTTCTGGCTCGGCGATGCGTTCGCGAGCGGCGGGTCGAAGGGTTATGACCACAAGGCGATGGGCATCACCGCCAAGGGCGCGTGGATTTCGGTCCAGCGCCACTTCGCCGAAATGGGCGTCGACGTGCAGACCGACACGATCCGCGTCGCCGGTTGCGGCGACATGTCGGGCGACGTATTCGGCAACGGCATGCTGCTGTCGAAGGCGATCCAGCTCACCGCTGCCTTCGACCACCGCCATATCTTCCTCGACCCCGATCCCGATCCGGCGAAAAGCTGGAAAGAACGCGACCGGATGTTCAACCTGCCGCGTTCGAGCTGGGACGATTATGACAAGAAGCTGATCTCGAAGGGCGGCGGCGTCTTCCCGCGCAGCCAGAAGAGCATACCGCTCTCCCCCGAGGTGCAGGCGCTGCTCGGCCTGTCGGTCAGCGAAATCGACCCGGGCTCGCTGATCTCGGCTATCCTGAAGGCGCCAGTCGACCTGCTCTGGTTCGGCGGTATCGGCACCTATGTGAAGGCCGCGAGCCAGAATAATGCCGAGGTCGGCGATCCCGCGAACGACGCGTTGCGCGTCGATGCCGAGGATCTGCGCGTCAAGGCGGTCGGCGAGGGCGCGAACCTCGGCGTGACGCAGGCCGCGCGCATCGCCTTCGCGGCGAAGGGCGGGCGGATCAACACCGACTTCATCGACAACAGCGCGGGCGTCGACTGCTCGGATAACGAGGTCAATATCAAGATCGCGCTCAATCGCGAGATGGCCGAAGGGCGCCTCAGCCAGGACGACCGCGACGCGCTCCTCGTGCGCATGACCGACAATGTGTCGGATCTCGTGCTCGAGGATAACCGGCTCCAGGCACTCGCGCTGTCGATCGCCGAAAAGGGCGGCTCTGCGGCGGTGCCGTCGCTGGTGCGGATCATGGAGACGTTCGAGGGCGCCGGCCGGCTCGACCGCAAGGTCGAGGGGCTCGCCGCGAACGACGAGCTCCTCCGCCGCGCGGGCGAAGGGCGCGGGCTGACGCGCCCCGAACTCGCGGTGCTGCTCTCGACCGCGAAGCTCGCGCTGCAGGACGCGATCGAGAACAGCGACCTGCCCGACGATCCGGCGCTTGGCGGCGACCTCGCTGCGGCCTTCCCTGACGAGATGCAGCGCGACTTCGCGCCGGCGATCGCCGATCACCAGCTGCGCCGCGAAATCATCGCGACCAAGATCGCGAACCGCATCATCAACCGCATGGGCATCGTCCATCCGTTCGAGCTGGTCGAGGAAGAAGGCTGCGCGCTCGGCGACATCGCCGCAGCGTTCGTTGCGGTCGAACGCCTGCTCGACATGCCGGCGATCTGGGAGGCGCTCGACGAAGCCAAGATCGACGAGGGCGTCCGCCTGTCGCTCTTCGCGCAAGCGTCGTCGGCGATGACCTCGCAGATGGCCGATCTCCTCCGCGTCACCCAGAGCCTGTCGCAGCCGGGCCCTGTCGTCGCGCGGCTCGAGCCGGGCGTCGATCGCCTGACCGCGGGCGTCGACGCGCTGCTCAGCCCGTCGGTCAAGCGCCAGTGGGATATGCTCGCGCAGCAATTGCTCGACGCCGGGGCGCCCGAGACGCTGACCGCCGCGGTCGTCCGGCTGTTCAAGACCGACGGCGCGATCGGCATCGTCGACCTCGCCGAACGCCGCGGCGACGACGAGGTCGCGGTGACGCGCGCCTTCACCCATCTGGGCGAAGCGCTCGGGCTCGACTGGGCGCAAACGCTCGCGGCGCATATGAGCCCCGCCGATCCGTGGGAACGCCTGCTCGTCAACAGCCTCGCGCGCGATTTCCAGCAGATGCGGCTGGCCTTCCTTGGCCAGCTGCCGAAGGGCGATCTCGACGCGGCGGTGACCAAATGGCTCGCCGACCATGCCCCGCGCGTCGAACAGTTCCGCAGCACCGTCGACCGCGCGCGGATGATTCCGAACCCCAATGGCGCGATGCTGTCGCACATCGCCGGGCAGGCGCGCGGATTGTTGGCGCGGTAATCAAATAAGGCCCTCCCCTGAAGGGGAGGGGCTTCAGGAAAGCTTCCCCTCCATGCCGTTCCAGCCCCGCGTCGCGATCCTGATCCCGGCGCCCGATTATGAAGAAAAGTGGCAGCCCGCCTTCGCCCGCAAGGCGGCGGCGCTGACCGCGGCCGGGCTGATCGTCGAGCAGCGCGTGTGGACCGATCCGGGCGATCTTACCGGTTATGACCTCGTGCTGCCGCTCTTTGCCTGGGGTTATCAGCGCGATGTCGCGGCCTGGTATGCTTTGCTCGACCGGATAGAGAGCGAAGGCCTGCCGGTGGTCAATCCGGTGCCGGTGCTGCGCTGGAACAGCGACAAGGCCTATCTCGCCGAGCTCGGCGCAAAGGGCGTCGCGGTCGTGCCGACGGTCGAGGTCGATGCGCTCGACGACGCGCGCCTCGCCGAAGCGATGGCCGAGCTCGGGGTCGACGAAGTCGTGATCAAGCCCGCGATTTCGGGCGGCGCCGACGGCACGCACCGCGTCGCGCCCGGCACGCCGATCCCCGCCGACGCGCTCGGCCAGCGCCGGCTCGTCCAGCCGCTGATGCAGGGCATCCTCACCGAAGGCGAATTTTCGCTCTTCTTCTTCGCCGGCAAATTCAGCCACGCGATCGTCAAGCGCCCGGCATCGGGCGACTTTCGCGTGCAGGAACAGTTCGGCGGGCGCGAGACGGTGTGGGACGCGGGCGACGCAGCGCGGCGCCCCGCCGCCGCCGCGCGGGCGGCCGCGCCCGCACCGCCGGTCTATGCGCGCGTCGACATGGTCGGCGATGCGGCGGGAACGCTCCACATCATGGAACTCGAGTTGATCGAGCCGTCGCTCTTCCTGCATCACGCCCCCGACAAGGGCGCGGCGTTCGGGCTGGCGCTTTACGGCGCCATCTGATCGGGTCGCCCCCGCCACAGCCATTGCCGGATCGCCGAGGTCAGGTTCGGCGGGTCCTCCGCCTCCATCCGTTCGACATCGATCCGCGCGACGAGCGCGTTGACCGGCAGCGCCTGCCGCACCGCTTCGGCTTCGAGCGCGTCCCAGAAGACGGGCTCGAGGCTGATCGAGGTCGGATGGCCGGCGATCGTCACCGAACGTTTGACCGGGGGATGAAGCGGCGGCGCCATGGTCCGGATTTATAACGCCTGTCCGGCGAGGGGTACGATTTATTTGGGGGTGACCGCGATTCGGGCGGCGCCTAGATTGGCGCGCGAATGGAAGCGAAACAGGCACGCCGATGACCGCTGGAATCCACACTCTCACCGAAAAGGAGAAAGAGACGCTGCGGCTGCTTGTCAGCGGCTATGACGCCAAGTCGATGGCGCGGCATCTCGGGCTGTCGGTCCATACGATCAACGAAAGGCTGCGCGACGCGCGGCGCAAGATGGCGGTGTCGAGCAGTCGCGAGGCGGCGCGCCAGCTGCGCGAGATCGAGCACCGGACCCCTCAAATATTGGCGGACAAGGCTTTGGGAGAAGCCGCTGCCCTACCCGATGTGGAAGACCGGACGACACCCGCCGAGGCGCCCCGCATGGTGCGGCCGCTCGGCTGGCTCGTTGGAGGTCTTCTGATGTCGCTTAGCTTGGCCCTGTTCGCTTTTTCCTCGATGACCGGCACCGCCGACACGCCCGCGGCGATGCCGTCGACCGCGCCCGCCGAAAGCCCTGCGGTCGCGGCGGCGCGCGACTGGCTCGCGCTGGTCGAGAAGGGCGACTGGAACGGCAGCTGGGAGGCGACCGGCCAATCGTTCAAGGCGCTCAACTCGGTCGAGACCTGGGCGCGGGTCGCGCAACAGGTGCAGAGGCCGCTGGGGCCGGTTAAGTCGCGGGTTCTGATGAGCGACGAGTCGGTGCCCGCGCCGCCCTATGGCTATCAGATGGTCAAGTTCCGCACCGACTATGCGAACAAGACGGGCGCGATCGAGACGCTGTCGCTGGTGCGCGAGGGCGGAAGCTGGCGCGTGGTCGGGGTGACGGTGGAGTGAGGGTTGGAGAGGGTGGGCCAGAGATTTGAGACCACCCTCTTGTTCCGTTCGTGCCGAGCTTGTCGAAGCGCCGTTCTTCCTTTCGACGTCGCAAAGAAGGAACCAGGGGCGAACGCGTTACGGGGTAGAGTGAGCGGCGACGGCAAAGCCGCCGCCAAGACGTCAGACGGGGCGGCGATCTTTCGGATCGCCGCCCTCGGCCCGTCAATACATATGCTGCCCGCCATTGATCGACATCGTCGATCCGGTGACGAAGCCCGCATCCTCGCTGCACAGGAACGCTACCCCGCGCGCGATCTCGTCGGCCTGCCCCAGACGCCCGACCGGAATCTTGGCGACGATCTTTTCGAGCACCGGCGCCGGCACCGCGGCGACCATGTCGGTGTCGATATAGCCCGGCGCGATCGCGTTCACCGTGACGCCCTTCTTCGCGCCTTCCTGCGCGAGCGCCTTGGTGAAGCCGTGGATGCCCGACTTGGCGGCGGCATAATTGACCTGGCCATATTGGCCCGCCTGCCCGTTGATCGACCCGATGTTGACGATGCGGCCCCAGCCGCGCTCGACCATGCCGGCAAAGGTCGCCTTCGCCATGTTGAAACAGCCGCCGAGGTTGACGCGCATCACATCGTCCCAATCGTCGTAGCTCATGCGCGCAAGCGTGCCGTCGCGGGTGATGCCGGCGTTGTTGACGACGATGTCGATCGCGCCGAATTCCCCGGCGATGGCGGCGCAATTGTCGAGGCACGCCTGATGGTCGCCGACGTCCCATTTGCGCGCGGCGATGCCGGTGCGGTCGGTGAATTCGCGCGCCTTTTCGTCATTGCCGGCATAGTTGGCGACGACGGTGACGCCCTGTTCCTTCAGTTTCAGCGAAATCGCTTCCCCGATGCCGCGGCTGCCGCCGGTGACGATTGCGATGCGTGCCATAAATCAAGCTCTCCCACTGCGTTATCGCATCATGATTAGGCTGCGGCACGGAGCGCTGCAAGTTGACCGGAACGTCAATCGCAAAGCTATTCCGGAAGAAGATTGACCTAGCTGCCGAGCTGCGCCCGCACCTTCGAAAAATTCCCGATCGCCAAATCGGCCCGGTCGATGGTCACGACCAGATCGGCGTCTTCGCCGAATTTCCGGCTCATCAGTCCGCTGCTCGGCAGTTCGAGCAACACCACGTCGCGGCCGGCGTCAAAACCGGGCAGGGGGCGAACCGGTTCGCCGCCCATCGCCGCCATCTCGGACGCCGCCATCGCGCGCCACCGGGGTTCATAGAATGCGCGCGCCGGCGCCGACAGATTGTCGGGGTTGGCGCACCAGGCGTGCTTGGCGCGGTCAAACAGGATCGTCCGATAATCCTGAACCCAAAGATCGGCGTCGGGGCGATGCGTCGTCAGCGGCAGCGTGATCATCTCGATCCGCTCGGCGCCGGTTTCGGGATCGACGGTGCGAACCGCCTTGGCCCAGCGGATCGCGTGCAGCGCTGCCATCACCGCGGTCGCGTCGCCGGGCGAGAAGCTGTCGCGCGCCGCGCTGTCGTGGACGATAGCGATGATCTCGCGCGCGCGTTCGCAGGCGTCGCGGTTGATCGCGGCGCACTGGTTCGATGCCTCGTCATCGTCCATGTTCGTCGCCGCGTCCTGTTCGAGCCCGCCGAGCCGCATTTCGAGGAGCGCGACCATCGCGGTCATGCTGCCCCAGTCGAAAGGATGAAAGGCGGGATCGGCGATGTCATAGCCGCGATCGGCGCGCTCGCCGCCCGCCACCTGGGCATCGTCCGCGTCGCGCGGATCGGGATCGCCCGCGCGCACGGCGACCAGATCGACGGGCCATTCGGGAAAGGCGCGGATAGCGAAGGGCGCAAGGTCGCCTTGGCCGAGACCCCCATGGGGACCGAACCAGCCTTCGGCATCGTTGAGCGCGAACGGGGGCTGGGTCGGCATGCCGGTGTCGCGAAGATGCAGGACGCGCACCTCGGGCTTGCGGCGATGGATGAAAAAGGCGAGCGCGCCGTCGCGCGGCCCCAGCCCGCCCCACAGGTCGGCGGGCAGGTCGGTGCAATCGATCTGCGCGAGGAAATCGACCGGCTGGTCGTCGATCCGGGGCCACGCCATGCCCGCCACGAGTCGCGGGCGGCCGCCCAGCCAGCTGTTGGTTGAAATCGCATCGCGCGGTGGAATTTGGGGAAGGAGGCGAAGCGCGACGGTTTCGGCCTCGTCGCGCTCGATCCGGTGCGCCTGCTCCGCGACTTCGGAGGCGATCGTTTCGAGCGTCGTTTCGATCGCGGCGGGCGATGCGGCCTCCAGGGGCGCAGCCGCGTCGGGCGCGGAGTCATAGCCGCTCTCATCAACCATGTCCGGCGGCGTCTGGCGGCGGATTCGCGCGAGCCGCGACGGTGAGATTTCGACGTCGTCGGGCGGAGCTTCGGCCCGGCGCGACAGTTTCGGCAAGCGATATTCGCGCGCGGCGCGCGGGGCAGGGCCGGGGGCGGCCGTGGCGGCGCGCGGATGCCGCGACCGCCAGAGGGCATAGGCAAGTCCGACGAAAGCCAGCGTGACTCCAGCCAGCGTCAATGCCGCCGTCAGAATCTGGTCCATCGCCTGTCTCCATATGCGCAGGGGGTCGCGCCCTTTTGGCGCCGCGCCGGATCAATTTAGCACATGGTCCTAAACAGTTGGTAAGCACGCCTAGGCGAGCCACCCCGCAAGTTCGCGCCGCACCAGCGTTTCGATCATCGTCATGCCCGGCGCGTCGGCGTTGAGGCAGGGCAGATAGGCGAAATTCCCGCCCCCCGCTCCGGCAAATTGCTGTCGGCCTCGAATCGCCAGCTCCTCCAGCGTTTCGAGGCAGTCGGCGGCGAAGCCCGGCGCGAAGACCGTGACGCTCTTGCCCGCCTTGGCCAGTGCTTCGAGCCGGCTGTCGGTCGCGGGTTCGAGCCATTTGGCGCGGCCGAATCGCGACTGGAACGCGACCTCGACCGGGCGCCCGAGCCTTTCGGACAGCAGGCGAGCGGTCTTTTGGCACTGGCAATGATAGGGATCGCCCAGCTGCAAAGTGCGCTCGGGCATGCCGTGGAAGCTCGCGAGCAGCACGTCGGGCGCGAAATCGAGCGCGGCCAGCCCCGACGCCACCGACGCCCCGAGCGCGTCGAGATAGGCGGGATCGTCGTGATAGGGCGGCAGAAAGCGCAGCGTGGGTTGCCACCGCAGCGTCTTCAGATGATCGCCCACCGCATCGACCACGGTCGCGGTCGTCGCGGCGCAATATTGCGGATAGAGCGGCGCGACCAAGATGCGGCGGCATCCCGCCGCGACCAGCGCGTCGATCGCCGGACCGATCGCGGGCTCGCCATAGCGCATCGCATGCGAGACCACCGCCGCTTCGCCCAAGGCGCATTGCAACGCCTCGCCCTGCGCGCGCGTGATCGCGGCGAGCGGCGATCCCTTGTCGGTCCACACCTGCGCATAGGCGTGCGCCGATTTTTTCGGCCGGGTGGTCAGGATGAGGCCGCGCAGGATCGGCTGCCACAGGATCTGCGGGATCTCGACGACGCGGCGGTCGGACAGGAACTGGCCGAGGTAACGCCGCACCGAGCGCGCATCGGGCGCATCGGGGGTGCCGAGGTTGACGAGCAGCACGCCGACAAGCGGCGCCGCGACGGCGGGATGATCGGCCGGGCGGGTCATAGCGGATGCGCCGATAGCGGGATGCGGCGGATGCGCCGCCCGGTCGCGGCGAACATCGCGTTGGCGATCGCGGGGGCGACGACCGGAACGCCGATCTCGCCGAGCCCGCCGGGTTCGCGGTCGCTCTCGACGAGTTCGACCAATATCCGCGGCGTCTGCGACAGACGCGGCAGGCCGAGCTGGCCGAGCTTGCGCGCGGTCGCGAGACCGCCTTCATAATCGGTGGTCGCGCCGACCGCAGCGGCGAGGCCGAAGATCAGCCCGCCCTCGACCTGTTGGCGTGCGATCGCCGGGTTGACGATCCGCCCCGCGTCGACGACCGCGACCAATTGTTCGACCTGAAGGCCCCGGTCGCTCTGCCGCGCGGTCGCCATCAGCGCGATATGGCTGCCGCGCATCGAGTGGCAGGCAAGGCCCTGCGCGCTCCCCGGCAAGCCGCCCTCCCAGCCGCCGATGCTGGTCGCGGTGAGCAGGCAGCGCGCGAGCAGCGGCGCGTCGCCGAGCATCGCCATGCGATAGGAAAGCGCGTCGCTTCCCGCCTGCGCCGCCATTTCGTCGATGAAGCATTCGGTGAAAAAGGCCGTGTAGCTGTCGGCGTTGCCGCGCCAGCGCCCGGTCGGCAGCCCGATGTCGGCGGGGCAATGGTCGACCGCGCGGTGCGGGATCGCATAGCGCGTCATCGCCCCCTCGACCGCGGCGGCGTCGGCGCGGCCGGCGGCGGCGCGTTGCGCCTCGTCGGCGGGGCTATTGTCGAACAGCCGTGCGCGCACCTCGTGATTGGTCGCGGGCACCGCGATACGCGTCACCAGCGCGTCGATCCCGCCCGCGGCGTTGAGTGTCGCGGTAAGCTTGGCCCGCGCGGGCGCGCGCGGGGGCAGGCGCATGATTTCCTCGGCGCGCGACCAGGCGAGCTGAACCGGGCGTTTCACCTGCAACGCGACGATCGCCGCCTGCACCGCGACGCTGTGGTCGAGGCAGGCGTCGAACGACCCGCCCGCCATCATCGGGAATAAGGTGACGTTGGCGGGCGCAAGCCCGGTCGCGCGCGCGACCGCGTCGCGGCACTGGGCGGGCGCCTGCGTCGCGACCCAGAGGCGTAGCCCGTCACGATCGGGCGCGGCGGTCGCGGTGCGCGTTTCTACGGCCGCGTGAAGCGCGGGGGCGACGGCATATTCGGCGGCGATCCCTTTGCGGCCGTCCATCGCCTCGGCGACGTCGCCCTCGCTCGCGATGCGATAGCCATCGTCCTTCAGCGCTGCCTTCAGCGCGGTATCGACACGCGCGGTCGAAATCGGCGTGCCTTCGGTCTCGAACACCGGCGCGAAGCGGTCGAGCGCGTTGTTCGCCGCCCACCAGTTGCGCGCGACGGTCGCGACCCAGCGGTCGTGCGTGACGACATGCAGCAGACCGGGCGACGCCATCCCGCGCTTGCGGTCGATGCCCTTCAGCCGCGTCGCGCCGAGCGGCCCCTGCCGGATCGCGGCAAAGACCATGTCGGGAAGGCGGATGTCGCCGGCATAATTGGCCGACCCGTCGATCTTTGCCGGCAGGTCGAGCCGCGTCAATTCCTTGCCATAGAGCGGGTCGGCGGCGGGTGCGCGATAGACGGGCTCGGCAGGCGGGTCGAGCAGCGCCGCCGCCGCCGCGACCTCGCCGAAACGCAGCCTTTTCTTGCCGTGAAGGACGAAACCGTCCTGTGTGTCGCATTCTTCCCAGTCGGCGTCCCAGCGATCGGCGGCCGCCATCATCAACAGCGCACGCGCCTGCGCCGCCGCCGCGCGGCACGGGCCTTCGAACATGCGGACCGACGAGCTGTTCGCGGTGAGCATCACCGCGTTACGCACCGCCCATTCGCGGCGCGCCCAGCTCCGCACGTCGGACACGAAATCGGGGACACCCGACCGCGGCGTAAAGACCGCGCTATCCTCGTCGACGAGCAGCGTATTGGCATAGAGCGGGCTGATCGGAGCGGTTTCGACCGCGATCGTCCGCCAGTCGGCGCCGAGTTCGTCGGCCATGATCTGCGGCAGCAGCGTTGTGACGCCTTGCCCCATTTCGCATTGCGGGACGATCGCGCTGATATGGCCGTCGTCGCCGATCTTCAGGAAAGCGTTGAAGATATGCTCGTCGGGGGCGGCAGTCAGGTTCGGCTGGTAATCGCGCGGCCACAGGCTCCATGCGATCGCGAGGCCGCCCGCGGCGGTCGCGCCGACGAGTATCTGGCGGCGGCTGACCTGCGGCAGCCGCGATTTGCGCTTTCCAACCGTGTCGCGAATGCCCGCCATCGCCGATGCTGATAAGCGGGGCGAGTCTGAAGGGCAAAGGCTTTTGCCTCGATCGTCGCCCCCGCGAAGGCGGGGGCCGTTATCGGTGTTGCGCGACGCCTCCAGCGGCCCCCGCCTTCGCGGGGGCGACGAGCTATTACCAGCCCCAGGGTGAGGGCGGCGGGGTCACCGGCCGACTATAATCGAAAGTCACGCGAAAATGGCGCCCCTCGCGGTCGAGGCCATAGGTGAAACCATCGGCGGTCGTTTCGATCGACCAGATATTGCTGTTCGACACGCCGCGCCCGGTGCGGGTGAACAGCGCGATCGATTCGGCATCGACGGGGAAGGTCTGGCGCGTCGCGGTGCCGGGGCCGGCGGTGTCGCCGCCATACATGGTCAGCTCGTCCTTGCTGCCGTCGGCGTGGCGATGGTCGTGCTTCAGGCGGAGGCCGGCCGGCGTCCGGGTGACAATCCACGTGCGCGAGCGGTCCCAGCCGCCATCGGGGTCGAGCCCCTCGATATGAAAGGGGATTTCGATCCGGTCTGGCGTGCAATGACGGAGGTGCATCACCATCGCCTTGCCGCGCATGTCCGCGTCGGCTTCCTGATCGCTCGCGAGCTTCCCGGCATAGGCCTTGCCGCACCGCGCTGCGAGCGCATCGAAGAACGCGTCCTGCGGATTTGCGGTGGCGGGCGCCGGCGCTGCGCATCCCGCGAGCCCGGCTGCGGCGGCCAACGATAGCGCAGGCTTCACTTGAGCAGGCCGAGGCGCGGAATCTCGACCTTGGGGCAGCGGTCCATCACGACGACCAGCCCCGCGGCTTCGGCGCGCTTGGCGGCCGCCTCGTTGATCACGCCTATCTGCATCCACACCGCCTTCGCGCCATGGACGATCGCCTCGTCGACCGCGGCGCCGGCGCCTTCGCTGTTGCGAAAGATGTCGACGATCTCGGCCGGCGGCTCGACATTGGCGAGTGTCGCGACGACGGGCGCGCCGTGGATCGTCGACCCGGCGTGGCCGGGATTGACCGCGATCACGTCATGGCCCTGCCGCACCAGAAAGGCGAGGACGCCGTTCGACGGGCGTGCCGGGTTGGGCGAGGCGCCGACCACCGCGATGCGGCGCGGCCGGCCGAGCAGTTCGCGGATTTCGCCTTCGTCGTTGATCGCCATGTCAGCCTCCTTTCTTGCGCGCGTTCAGCCAGTCGGCGACTTTCGCCGCTATCGCGTGGAATGGTTCACCCGCGGGATCGGTTCCCGCCGCCGGCGGGACGCCGCCGTCGCTCGCAAGGCGGATGCCCATCGACAGCGGCACCCGGCCGAGGAAGTCGAGCCCCATCGTCCCCGCCGCGGCTTCGGCGCCGCCGCTGCCGAACGGGTCGCTGACCTCGCCGCAATGCGGGCAGGCGTAACCCGCCATATTCTCGACCAGCCCGATGATCGGCACGTCGGCCTGTTCGAACAGGCTGATCGCGCGCGTCGCGTCCATCAGCGCGAGGTCCTGCGGGGTCGACACGATCACCGCGCCCGCGGGCTTGTGCTTCTGGATCATCGTCAGCTGGACGTCGCCGGTGCCCGGCGGCAGGTCGACGACGAGCGTGTCGATGTCGCCCCAGCTCGCATCGACGAGCTGTTCGAGCGCGCGTCCCGCCATCGGCCCGCGCCACGCGATCGCCTGCCCGGGGGCCGCGATCTGCCCGGTCGACAGCATCGGCACGCCATAGGCGCTTTCGACCGGCGCGAGCTTCGATCCGCGCGCCTCGGGCTTCACGTTTTCGCTGTCCATCAGGCGGGGCTGCGACGGGCCATAGATGTCGGCGTCGACCAGCCCGACCTTGACGCCGAGCCGGCGCAGCGCGACCGCGAGGTTCGCGGCGAGCGTCGATTTGCCGACCCCGCCCTTGCCGCTGCCGACCGCGATGATCGTCATCGCCCTTTTCTCGGCGGTCATCGCGACGCGCACCTCGTTCACACCCGGCTGGTCGAGCAGGCCGGCGCGCAGCTTGTCCTCGAGCGGTTTTCGCGCTTCGGTCGCCAGCCCGGTGACGTCGAGAACCATCGCGAGCGTCCCCTTGTCGTCGAGAAAGCGAAGGCCCGAAGTGCGGCCGCCGGTGAGGTCGGCGGCGATGCTGGCGAGGGGAGCGGTGTCGGTCATGCTCGCGGCAGATAGGCATGCCGAAGCCGATTGCCAGCCATTTTCGCGCGCACCCCCTGTTAATCGCGCCCGCCGCCCCTATAAAAGCAGCATGAGCAACGAAAATGACGCCAGCATGGCCGGCCGCCGTCCGGGGGGATTGCGGCAATTTCTCCAGCAGATCAGCCAGATGGCGAACAGCCCGTGGGGCAATGGCCCCAAAGACGGCGACGATGGCAAAGGTGACGGCAAGCGCCCCGGGCCGCGCAACCCCTGGGTGACCCCCGATCCCGCCGACCAGCGGCGCGGCCCAAAGCCGCGCGGCCCCTCGGCGCTCGACGAGCTGCTGCGCAAGGGACGCGGCGGTTTCGGCGGCGGCGGATCGGGGGGCAGCGGCGGGCAGTTCAATCTGGGCGATTCGGCGAAGTTCTGGAAATGGGCCGTGCTCGCGGTGGTCGTCGCGTGGGTGGTCTTCTCCTCCTTCCACATCGTTCCGCCCGAAAAGGAAGGTGTGGTAACGCGCCTCGGCAGCTATTCGCGCACCGTCGGACCGGGCGTCAAATTTACTTGGCCTGCGCCGATCGAGCGCATCCGGATGGAAGACGTCCGCGCGATCCGCACGATGGCGATCGGTTCGCCCAACGCCACCGACGAGAATTTCGTGCTGACCCGCGACCAGAGCATCGTCGATCTCGCCTATGAGGTCCGCTGGTCGGTGCGCGATCCCGAGCTGTTCTTCTTCCAGCTCGCCGATCCCGAAGGCACGATCCGCGAAGTCGCCGAAAGCGCGATGCGCGCGACGGTCGCCAATTTCGACCTCGTCCAGGCGATCGGCCCGGGCCGCGTCGAAATCGAAGCACAAGTTCAGCAGCGGATGCAGGAACTGCTCGACCAGTATCGCGCGGGCGTGATGATCCAGGGCATCGCGATCCGCCAGGTCGATCCGCCGAGCCAGGTCGACGAGGCGTTCAAGGAGGTCACCGCGGCGCGCCAGGAACGCGAAGCGGCGATCAACCTCGCGCGCGCCTATGAGCAGCAGGTGCTCGAGCGCGCGCGCGGCGACACCTCAGCATTCGACCAGATTTACGCCCAATATCAGCTGGCCCCCGAAGTGACGCGTCAGCGCCTTTATTATGAAACGATGGAGACGGTGTTGTCGAACGTCGACAAGACGATTGTCGAAGCGCGCGGGGTGACGCCCTATTTGCCGCTCAACGAAGTGCAGAAGCGGCTGAAGGCGCCCGACGCCGCCCAGAAGGGAGGCGAATGATGTTCGGCTCGCTGTTCCGGAACCCGATCCGTCTGCTCGTCGTCGCGGTCGCGCTGCTCGTCATCCTGTCGCAGTCGCTGGCGATCGTGCCCGAGGACAAGCAGGCGCTGATCCTGCGCTTCGGCGAGATCGAGCGCACGGTGAACCGCTACAAACCGAACGAGGATTTCGGCCGCTCGGGCGCCGGGCTCGTCCTGCGCGTGCCGTTCACCGACGGCATCCAATATATCGACAAGCGCATCCTTGGCATCAACATGGAGCGCCAGCAGGTGCTGTCGACCGACCAGCAGCGCTTGCAGGTCGACGCGTTCGCGCGCTTCCGCATCACCAATCCGGTGCGCATGTACACCGCGATCCGCACCGAGGATAAATTGCAGACGCAGCTTGCGACGATCCTTGGCTCGTCGTTGCGCAACGAACTCGGCAAGCGCACCTTCGCCACCCTCTTGTCGCCCGAGCGCGGCGCGGTGATGGACAATATCCAGGTCGCGCTCAATCGCGAGGCGCAGAAATATGGCGCCGAGATCATCGATGTGCGCATCAAGCGCGCCGACCTGCCCGAAGGCGCGACGCTCGAAGCGGCGTATAACCGCATGCGCACCGCGCGGCAGCAGGAAGCGATCGCGATCCGCGCCGAAGGGCAGAAGGAAGCGCAGATCATCCGTGGCAGCGCCGACGGCGAAGCCGCGCGCATCTATGCCGCTAGCTTTGGCAAGGACCCCGAATTCTATGATTTCTATCGCGCGATGCAAAGCTATCGGCAGACCTTCCTCGGCGAAAACAATCAAGGTGGGACGTCGATCATCATGTCGCCCGACAATGAATATCTGAAGCGTTTCAGCGGCGGTTGAGGCGCCTGCCGCGGACGGCGGGCGCGATGAATGGAACCTGCAGCGTCCGTTCATGTTCAAACAGCGTTCAGCCGGCCCGCCGCAGACCGCCGCAGCCGGGGTTATTGGATTTTTTGAAGAACGAAGAGGATTTTTCGATCGTGCGTTATGTTTATGGCATCACTTCGGCCTTGCTGGCGGGTGGCACCGCGCTGGCGCTGGTCACTCAGTCGCCCGTCGGCGCGCAGGTTGCGCAGAACGAAAAGAGCGAGATCGCCAAGGCCGTTCCGCGCGCCGGCGCGCCCGAAAGCTTCGCCGACCTCGTCGAGCAGCTGCAGCCCGCGGTGGTCAACATCTCGACCAAGCAGGAGGTGACGCTCGGCGTCCGGCTCAATCCCTTTGCCGGAACGCGCGAGCCGATCACCCAGGAACAGCAGGGCGGCGGCTCGGGTTTCCTGATCTCGGCCGACGGCTATATCGTCACCAACAACCATGTGATTGCCGGCGGCCCGCGCGGTGAGCAGACCGTCGATCAGGTCACCGTGACGCTCACCAACCAGAAGGAATATACGGCGAAGATCATCGGCCGCGACGCCGCGTCGGACCTTGCGCTGCTCAAGATCGATGCGACCGGCATGCCCTTTGTGAAATTCGCCGACGGCAGCCCGGCGCGCGTCGGCGACTGGGTCGTCGCGATCGGCAATCCGCTCGGCCTCGGTTCGACCGTGACCGCGGGGATCATCTCGGCGGTCCAGCGCAACATCGGCCAGGGCGGCGCCTATGACCGCTATATCCAGACCGATACCGCGATCAACCGCGGCAATTCGGGCGGCCCGCTGTTCGACCTGCAGGGCAATGTCGTCGGCATCAACAATATGCTGATCTCGCCCGTCGGCGCGAACATCGGCGTCAACTTCGCGATTCCCGCCGACGCCGCGATCCCGGTGATCAACGCGCTGCGCGCCGGCGAGGCGCCGCAACGCGGCTATCTGGGTATCGGCATCGTACCGGTCAGCGAGGATATGGCGGCGGCGCTCGGCCTGCCCAAGGATCGCGGCGAGATCGTCCAGCGTATCGAGGACGGTCAGCCGGCGGCAAAAGCCGGGCTGAAGCGCGGCGACGTGGTGACCAGGATCAACGGCAAGGAAATCACGCCGCAGCAGACGCTGTCCTATATCGTCGCCAACATCAAACCGGGCACGCGCGTTCCGGTCGAGGTCATCCGCGAAGGCAAGACGCTATCGCTGTCGGCCGTCGTCGGCACGCGCCCGCCCGAAAGCGAACTGACCGGCGAGAATTTCGACCCCGAGGCCGAACAGACGCTGCCCGAGGATCCGACCGGCACCGCCGATCAGGCGATCCAGGATCAGCTCGGCATGGCGGTTCAGCCGCTGACGACCGCCATCGCGCGTTCGATCGGCGTCGAAGCCGACACCAAGGGGCTGGTGATCGCCGCCGTCGGCGGCAACAGCGACGCGGGCCGCAAGGGGCTGCGTCGCGGCGACATCATCCTCAGCGCCAACCGCAGCGCGGTTACGAGCAGCGAGGCGCTTTCGGGCGTCCTCGCGGCGGCGAAGAAGGCGGGCCGTAACGCGGTGCTGCTCGAAATCCTGCGCCGCGGCCAGCCGCCGGCGTTCATCGCGATCCGCATCGCCGAATAGGCCGGGCGCGACCCGAATCGAAAAGGGCGCCGCGGCCTTGGTCGCGGCGCCCTTTTCATTTGCCCGGACGGCCTAATGTTCCTATTATGTTCTAAGGCCAACGAGTCGGGAGATGGATGATGATCGGATATGTGACGCTGGGGACGAACGATCTGGCGCGCGCCGCCGCCTTTTACGATGCGATCGCCGCCGAACTCGAAACGCCGCGGATGATGGAATATGAAACATTCATCGCCTGGGGCAAGCCGGACGGCGGAGCGGGGATCGGCCTCACCAAGCCCTTCGACGGCAATGCCGCGTCGGTCGGCAATGGCGTGATGGTCGCGCTCGCGGCGAAGGATCAGGAGCAGGTCCAGCGCCTCTACGACATCGCGCTGGCAAACGGCGGCACCTGCGAAGGCCCCCCGGGACCGCGCGGCGAAGGTTTCTATGCCGGCTATTTCCGCGATCCCGACGGCAATAAACTGAACGCCTTCATCATGGGTTGAGCGCGCCGGTGCCGCTCCGGGGACGGGCCCTAGCTGTCGGCGGCTTCCTCCGCCACCGCGAGCCCGTTCTTCAGCATCACCGGCACCTGGCTCAGCGTGAAGAGGAAGGAGAGGGCGGTGACGCCCCAGACTTTGATCGTCAGCCACAGGTCGAAGCTCATGCGGCTGGACTGGATCAGCTCGTACATCACATGGTTGGCGATGCCGAGCGCGGCGAAGAACAGCCCCCAGTTGCGCGACAGCAGCAGCCAGCCGCGCTCGGTCAGCCCCTCGAGCGCCGACTGGAGCAGATATTTGAGCATCGGCCGCTTGAACCAGTATCCGCCGAGCAGCAGCACGGCGAAGGCGGCATAGATGATCGTCGGTTTCATCACGATGAAACGCTCGTCGTGGAACCAGATTGTCAGCGCGCCAAAGCCGAGGACGAGAATGCTCGACATCCACAGCATCGGCGAAATCTTGCCGAGCTTCCACCTCGACACCGCCATCGCGATGACGATCGCGACCATGAAGGCGACCGTGCCCTTGATCGCCGCGGTCGTCGCGGCGAAGGCGCCTTCGCCGCCCGACGAAAATTTATAGGCGAGGAAAAAGACGAGCAGCGGCCCGAAGTCGATCACGAAATTGAGCCAGCCATGTTTCGCCGGCGGCGGTGCCGGGACCGTTTCGGGCCCGGTCGGGAGCTGATCGCTCATCGGATATTTCCTGCAATGATGCCCGCGATCTCGTCGGCATCGAACGGGCGAAGGTCGTCGATGGTCTCGCCGATCCCGATCGCGTGGATGGGAAGGCCGTGGCGCTCGGCCGCCGAAACGAGCACGCCGCCGCGCGCGGTGCCGTCGAGCTTGGTCATGACAAGCCCGGTGACCCCCGCGACCTCGCGGAACACGTCGATCTGCGACAGCGCATTCTGCCCCGTCGTCGCGTCGAGCACGAGCACGACGTCGTGCGGCGCCGCGGGGTTCAGGCGGCCAAGCACGCGCTTGATCTTGGCCAGCTCGTCCATCAGCTCGCGCTTGTTCTGGAGCCGTCCGGCGGTGTCGACGATCAGCACGTCGATGCCGGTCGCAGTCGCCTGCTTGACCGCATCGAACACGATGCCCGCGCTGTCGCCGCCCTCGGGTCCTGCCATGATCGGCACGCCGAGCCGCTCGGCCCAGACCTTCAATTGCCCGATAGCCGCGGCGCGGAAGGTGTCGCCCGCGACGAGCATCACGCCATAATCCTGTTCCTGGAACAGGTGCGCGAGCTTGGCGATGGTGGTGGTCTTGCCCGACCCGTTGACCCCGATCACCAATATGACCTGTGGGCGCGGAAAGGCGTCGATGTCGAGCGGTTCGGCGACCGGACGCAGCACAGCGGCGATTTCGTCCGCGACGACCTTGCGCAGTTCCTCGGTACCGTTCGCGGCGATGTCGCGGCGCTCGGCGAGGCGGTCGCGGATGCGCGCGGCCATCGCCGGGCCGAGGTCGGCGGTGATCAGCGCTTCCTCGATGCGGTCGAGGTCGTCCTCGTCGAGCCGCGCCTTGCCGGTCAGCCCGGCGAGATTTTCGCCGAGCCGCTCCGACGTGCGGCGAAATCCGCCGAGCAGCCTTTCGCTCCAGCTTTGGCCGGTCATGCCGCGATATCCTTTGCTTCGATTTGGGTGGCGATCATCCGATCGCCGTCGCGCGCCGTCAGGCGCACGTCGATGATGGTGCCCGGCGCCGCGGGGGCGGCCAGTGTCACAGCGGCGAAATTTTCGGCGTGACCGGTCAGGCCGTCGCGTTCGACGAGCATCGTAGCGGTGCGGCCGGCCTGAGCGTCGAGCCAGCCCTGCCGCCGCCGCGCATTGGCCTCGCGCAGCGTCGCCGCACGTTCGCGTGCGACCGTGCGTCCGACCTGCGGCATCCGCGCGGCGGGCGTACCGGCGCGCTGGCTGTAAGGAAAGATATGGCCGAAAACGATGTCGCAATCGTCGATCAGCGCCAGCGAGTTCACGAACATCGCGTCATCCTCGGTCGGAAAGCCCGCGATCAGGTCGGCGCCGATCGCGATCTCAGGGCGTGCGGCCTTCAATCGTTCGATCAGGCGCACCGCGTCGGCGCGGCGGTGGCGGCGCTTCATCCGCGCCAGCACCATGTCGTCGCCTGCCTGCAACGACAGGTGGACGTGCGGCATCACGCGCTTTTCCTGCGTCAGCAGCGCGAACAGCGCATCGTCGATCCGGTCGGGATCGAGCGACGAGAGGCGCAGCCGCTCGACCGGCAGCACCAGCAGCGCCTCGACCAGCGTCGCAAGGCTGGTGCCGCTATCGTCGCCATAGCTCGCAAGGTCGACCCCGGTCAGGACGATCTCGCGCTGTCCGCGGGTCAGCGCGGTGCGCGCGGCGTCGAGCACCGCTTCGACGCTCGCCGACCGCGCCGTCCCGCGCGCCAGCACGGTCGCGCAAAAGGTGCAGCTATGCGAGCAGCCCGTCTGCACACCGAGGAAAGCGCGTGCGTGATGGGCGCCGGAGAGGGCGGGGGAATAGGG
>NZ_JNFC01000003.1 GCF_000756385.1 Sphingopyxis sp. LC363 | reverse complement strand
GGCGGGGTCGGCCACCTGTCCAGCGAGGAGTTTTATGCGGGCGGCGCCCCGGCGGGGGGACGCGCCCGAAAAGACGTCAGACGCGGCGGCGCTTGGCCGGGCGGACGCCATTGTGCGGGATCGGCGTCACGTCGCGGATCGACGTGATGTGGAAACCGACAGCCTGCAGCGCGCGGAGCGCCGATTCACGGCCGGCGCCGGGGCCCTTGACTTCGACTTCGAGGGTGCGGACGCCGTGCTCGGCGGCCTTCTTGCCGGCGTCTTCGGCGCAGACCTGCGCCGCATAGGGGGTCGACTTGCGGCTGCCCTTGAAGCCCATCATGCCGGCGCTCGACCATGCGATTGCATTGCCCTGCGCGTCGGTGATGGTGATCATCGTGTTGTTGAAGGTCGCGTTGACGTGGGCCACACCCGACGAGATATTCTTGCGTTCGCGCCGACGAAGGCGCTGCGGTTCACGAGCCATGATGAAATCCTAACCTGTATCCTAAATGGCCGGTGGCGGACGGATCGCCGCTCTCCGGCAGGGAAAGAAACAAGGAAGCGCGCCATGAAGGCGCGCTCGACCTTATTTCTTCTTGCCGGCGATCGGCTTCGCCTTGCCCTTGCGGGTGCGCGCATTGGTGTGCGTGCGCTGGCCGCGGACGGGAAGGCCCTTGCGATGACGCAGGCCGCGATAGCAGGCGAGGTCCATCAGGCGCTTGATGTTCATCGCCGTGTTGCGGCGCAGGTCGCCCTCGACCGTGTGGTCGGCGTCCAGCGTTTCGCGGATCTGCAGGACTTCGGCGTCCGACAGGTCCTGAACGCGGCGGCTGTGGTCGATGCCCAGCTTGTCGGCGATGTCGACGGCGGTCTTGCGACCGATGCCGTGGATGTAGGTGAGCGCGATGATCACGCGCTTGTTGGTGGGCAGGTTGACGCCCGCAATACGTGCCATTGGTAACTTTCTCCTGCTCCACAGGGCGCGCTGGCAATCGGCCCCATCTCAAAGCGTCTGAATTTCCAACGCAAAAAACGGACCACGATGCGCACGAAAACGCTTCGCCGTCCGGTCAGGCTGTCGGAATGCTCGGGCAGTTAGGGTGAGTCGCGTAGAAAGTCAAGCGAACTGCGGTGAATGGCGGTGAGTCCTCCCTGCGGCGAAGCCATGGGGAGGTGGCAGCGGCGCAGCCGCTGACGGAGGGGCGGTGACGCGAGGTTGCGGCCCCTCCACCCCCTTTGGCGGCCCCCCTCCCCATGGCTGCGCGACAGGGAGGATCGTTAGGGCTGCGCCGTCAGCGCGACCGCCCGGTCGTGCAAGCGGCTCACGACAGCCCGATGGATTCCGGGGGCGCAGGCGATGACGCCGAACGCCTGCGCGCGCGGGGTGTTGAACCGCAGTGGCTCGCCGAAGGCATCGGTCACCGCCGCCCCCGCCTCGGCCGCGATCAGTGCCGCCGCGGCGACGTCCCACTCGAAACCCCAGCGCAGCGTCGCGACGAGGTCGGCGCGGTCGTCGGCGACGAGCGCCATGCGGAGCGCGATGCTGTTCGGCTTGGTCACCATGATCAGGTCGCGGTCGATCTTTGGCAGGCTGTCGGCGGGCACGCGCGACCCGTCGAAGATCATACGGCGGCTGGCGCGCAGCGCCTCGCCGTTGAGCGTCGCGCCCTTGCCCTTTTGCGCGACCCACAGCTCGTCGAGCGCGGGGGCGTAGAGCACGCCGAGTTCGGGCGCGCCATCGATGACGAGCGCGACCGACACGCACCAGCCCGGACGGCCGCGGATGAAGTCGCGCGTGCCGTCGATCGGGTCGACGCACCACATCGCGCGGCACGCCAGCCGGTCTTCATTGTCGGCGGTTTCCTCGGACAGCCACCCCGCCTCGGGCACCATCGCGCCCAGCACGGCCTTCAGCCGCGCGTCGACGGCGAGATCGACGTCGCTCACCGGATTGTCGTGCGACTTGTGCCACACGTCGACCGGCCGCCCCTCGCCGCGCCAGCGCGCCATCGCCATGTCGCCGACCTCGCGTGTCGCGGCAATTACGGCTTCGAGGTTGCGCGCGGGCATCGCCTCGCCCCTTTAGCTGCTCGCGACGGTCATGCCGTCGATGCGCAGCGTCGGCGCGTTGGTGCCGTGGCGAAACTCGAGGTCGTTCGCCGGAGTGAGCGCGGCGAACATGTCGATCAGATTGCCCGCGATCGTGAATTCGGCGATCGGCCCCGCGAGTGCGCCGTCCTTGATCAGGAAACCAGACGCGCCGCGGCTGTAATCGCCGGTCACCGGATTGACTCCCTGGCCGATCAGTTCGGTGATATAGACGCCCTCGGCGACACCCTCCATCAGCGCCGCCGGCGTCGCGCTACCCGCGGCGAGGTGGAGGTTGCTCGCGCCGACCCCCGAGGCGCCGCCGCCGCGGCTCGCGTGGCCGGTCGGTGTCAGACCGAGCTGCTTCGCCGAGGCGGTGTCGAGCAGCCAGCCGGTAATCCGGCCGTCCGCCACGATGTCGCGCGCCGCGGTCGGCACACCCTCGCCGTCGAAGGCGCGGCTGCGCAACCCGCGTGCGCGGTGCGGTTCGTCGCGGATCACGATGCCGCTGTCGAACAACATCGCCTCTTCCTTGCCAAGCAGGAAACTCGTCCCGCGCGCGATCGCCGGCCCCGCGATCGCGCCGAGCAGATGGCCGACGATGCTGCTGCTGATCCGCGGGTCGAGCAGCACCGGAAGCTTGCCGGTCGGCGCCTTGCCGGGGTTCAGCCGCGCGACCGCGCGCGTGCCGGCGCGGGTGCCGATGTCGGCGGCGCTTTCTAGATCCGACAGATGGTGCGCGCTGTGCCATCCGTAATCGCGCTGCATCGCCGCGCCTTCGCCCGCGATGACGCTCGCCGACAGGCTGTGGCCGCTCGATCCATAGCCGCCGGCGAAGCCGTGGCTGGTCGCGAGCGCAAAGCGCGTGCGGCTGTGGCTCGCGCTGCCGCCTTCGCTGTTGGTGACCCCGGCGACGGCGCGCGCCGCTTCCTCGACGGCAAGCGCGGCCTCGCGCAGCGCCTGCGGATCGGCGTCGCTGCCGTCGTCGAGGTCGAGATCGGGAACGGGGCCCTTGAACAGCAACTCTTCAGGCGCGAGCCCGGCATAGGGATCCTCGGGCGCCTCGCGCGCCATGGCGACGCAGCGGGTGACCAGTTTCGCAAGCTCGCCCGCGTCCATGTCGGCGGTCGACACGCTCGCGCTGCGCTGCCCCACGAAGACGCGCAGCGAAATATCCTGCCCCTCCGACCGCTCGACATCCTCGAGCGCGCCGAGCCGCATCGAAACCGAGGTCGCGGCATTGCAATAATAGAGGGCATCGGCGGCGTCGGCGCCGGCTTGGGTCGCGGCGTCGCAGAGCATCTGCGCGCGGTCGAGAGCTTCGGAAACGGTCAGCATTGCCGCGCCCTATACGGCGCGCGGGCCAGCGTCAAACCTGGCTGCGGGCGATCAGCCGGTGATTGCCGCGATTGCGTCGGTGGCGGCGATGGCGCCGCTGATCCACAGGAAGGGCAGCGTCAGCGCGGCGAACCACAGGCGGCGAACGTCGCGGCGGAAGCGTGCGTGCAGGCCCCAGCTCGCGAGCGCCTGGCGGCTCAGATGATACCAGTGGCGTTCGGTCGAGCGTGCGACCGGAAGTGCGAGCGCGAGCAGGATGACGAGCGCGACGACGATGAAGGCGGACGGCGCGCCCGCGGCGACCACGCTCATCACGAGCCAGATCTGCAGCGCGGCGAAGGCGAGGAGGGCGGCGGCGGCATGCCACGTCATTCGGCGGCCGAGGCTTCGTGCCGGCGGCACGCTGACTGCCGTGCGCCTCCACAGGCGCGGTTCGAATGCTGATGCCATGTTACAGCCCCCTAGGCTGGCGATTCCCAGAACCGCACGTTTTGCCCCAAAAATTCCCAAGTCAAGACAGCTTGCCCGTGATTCGTTAATTTTTGCACTCGGTTCGGCGCGGATTCGTAACAAAATCGCGCCCGATCGCTGAAATCACTACGAATCTGGCACCATTTGCTCCGTCCGGCACGACGGGAAGGGTGAAAATGCCATCAGCCGAATGGATGCGGCGGGCTTGACCGCGCCGCGGGCTGCGGCGTAGCGCCATGGCGTTCCCTCAATCGACGGAGACGCGATGCGCCGGCCCAAATTGCTCGATACGGCAAACGACTATAGCTGGCCGCTCCTCCGCGCCGATGCGCTGGCCGGGGTCAGCGTCGCGCTCGTTGCCTTGCCGCTCTGTATCGCGATCGCCATCGCATCGGGCAGCACGCCATTTGTCGGACTGGTTACCGCGATCGTCGGTGGCTTCGTCATTTCGGCGACCAGCGGCAGCCGGGTGCAGATCGGCGGGCCGACCGGCGCCTTCATCGTCGTCGTCTATGGTGTGATTCAGGATCATGGCATGGACGGGCTGATCGTCGCGACGATCATGGCGGGCATCCTGCTGATTGTCGCCGGCTTCTTTCGCGCCGGCCGGCTGATCGCGCTGGTCCCCGAACCGGTGATCGACGGCTTCACCATCGGCATCGCAGGGATCATCGCCGCCAGCCAGTTTCAGGACGCGCTCGGCCTGTCGGCGGGCAAGGTCCCCGCCGACATGATCCCGAAGCTCGAGGCGCTGTGGGCGGCGCGCGCCACGCTCAGCCTTGCGGCGCTGGGGGTGACCGCGGCGACGGTGGCCGCCATCCTGCTGCTGCGTCGCTGGCGCCCGCGCTGGCCGGTGCTGGTGATCGCCGTCGGCGCGGCGTCGCTCGCGGTGCTCCTGTTCCACCTGCCGGTCGATACGGTCGGTTCGCGTTTCGGAGCGTTGCCGAGCGGATTTCCGGCGCCGCACTGGCCGGAAGTGACGACCGACCGGATCGTCGCCTTGCTCCCGTCCGCGATCACGATCGCCTTTCTGGCGGGCGTCGAATCGCTGTTGTCGGCGATCGTCGCCGACCGCATGTTCGACGGCCGCCACCGCCCCAGCGCCGAACTGCTCGCGCAGGGCTATGCCAATGTCGTGACGCCGCTGTTCGGCGGACTGCCGGTCACCGGCGCGATCGCGCGCACGGCGACCAACGTCCGCGCGGGCGGACGCACGCCGGTCGCGGGCATGGTCCATGCGGCGGTTATCCTGATCGTCGTGCTCGCCGCCGGAGGGCTCGCGGGCGCGCTCGCGCTGCCTGCGCTGGCGGCGGTGCTGCTGGTGACCGCCTATAATATGGCGGAGCCCGAGAAATGGCGCGAGCATGCGGCGCTGCCGCGGGACGAACTGTTGCTGCTGCTCGTCACCTTGCTGCTGACAATATTCGCCGACCTGACGATCGCGATCGGTACCGGCGTCGCGCTCGGTTTCATCCTGCGCTGGTGGAAGGGGCGCGGCGCGAGGCTCTGGACCCCGCGCGAGCGTTAGGGCTGCGGCGGGGTCGGAAGCGGCTCGGCGTCGGCTTCGTCGGGGGCGGTCGGCGCCGCCGGAGCCTCGCCATTCGCCTGCCGCTCGAGTTCCTCGGCCGCCTTCTGCCGTTCGGCGAGCGCGCGCTCTTCGGCGACCACGGCGGCTTCGACCTCTTCGGCCGCGGCGTCGATACCTGCGAGGCGCTTGGCGCGCTCGTCGGCGATCATCGCCTGCCAGTCGGTCTTGTCGGCGGCGCGTCGTTCGGCGCGTGCACCCGCGAGCAGCGCCTGCGTACAACCGGTAAAGCCGCCCAGGCCGGTCGGCGAGCAGCTGTCGGTGCCGAAGCGGCCGACGCGTTCGAGTGCGACGACCTTGTTCGCCCAGGCTTCGTTGCGCGGATCGAGCGGGTCGCCGCGGAGCATCTCGGGCACACGATAGCGTTCGGTTTCGGGCAGGCGGTTACAGACGACGATTTCGTCGGGGCTCGACTGTTCGCACTTGTCGTTGCCGTAGACGATGACCTGGTTGATCTTTTCGGCGTCGACCGTGGCTTCCTGGGCGGCGGCGGGCAGGGCGGCGGCGCTGCCGGCGAGGATCAGCGCGAACAGGGGGAGGCGGGTCATCGGATCTTCCTTTGTCAATTTGACGCGGCGTGGCACCGCGACCCTGCATCGGTCATGAACGACGCGGGGGCTTTCCTGTATCAGATACGTTTCGACAGCGCGATGGCTGCACGGCAACCCGCGCGGATCGCCAGGCTCAGGATCGGGTATCCGGGGGCGCTTTCGGCGCCAGCCTTCAGCGCGGCTTCCTTATGCTCGAGCTCTTCGGCACGGAAATCCTCGACCGCGGCGCTGAGTTCGGGGTCGCGGTCGCCGAGTTCGTTCAGCTGATGCTGATAATGGCGGTCGATCTCGGTCTCGACCGCGGCGGTGCACGCCATCGCCGCGCGCGGCCCCATCGCGGCGGTCACCGCGCCGAGCGCGAAGCCCGCGACGTTCCAGACCGGCTGAAGCGCGGTCGGACGCACGCCGCGCCGCGCGATCATCGCGTCGAAGAATTTGCGGTGCCGCTCTTCCTGTTCGGCCATATGCGCGATCTCGCGCGCCATCGGGTGGCGGTCGCCCATCACCGCGAGCTGGCCGGCATAGATGCGCGTCGCGCCATATTCGCCCGCCTGGTCGACGCGGATCATCGATGCGGTGCGCCTGTTTGTCATGTCACCGATGTGGTCTTCCGGCGCAGCAAGGTCAAGACCAACGCCGCCGCCGCGAAGGAGAAGATCGCGTTGAAGCCCGCGAGCGAGATGCCGAACAGCGACCATTGCACCGCGTCGCAGCGGATCAGCGGCGCGTTCATGATCGAATCGAGCGTGACGGGGCCGCCGGCACCCGTCGCGCAGGTCGTGACGCCTTCCCAGAATCCATATTCGACCCCGGCGTGAAAGACGCCGATCGCGCCGCTGACCGTAATGGCGACGGCGGCGAGCAGCGTGAGCGCGCGCATCGCCTTGTCGTTCCGGCGCATCAGCAGCGCGGCGAGCGCCAGCAGGATCGCCGCCTGATGCGGCCATCGCTGCCAATAGCACATCTCGCAAGGGTGGAGGCCAAAGCCATATTGCGAGACGAGCGCGCCGCCATAGAGCAGGAGCGGCGCCGCGAATGCGACGAGCGGCGCGGCGAGGCGCGATTTCAGCATATAAGAACCCCGGAAATCAGATCGTCATCCCGGCGCAGGCCGGGATTTCGCCGGTGCGTCAGGTTGCGAGGTCGAGATCCCGGCCTGCGCCGGGATGACGAATAGGAGGACATGGCCAAGGCGCTGACTAGTTGCGGCGCGCAGGCTTGGCGCCGGGTTTGCCGGCCTGCGCCATGCGCGCCGTTCCCGGGCCGATCCGCCCGATCGTCTGCAGCGCATAGTGGAGCTGGAAATCCTCGATGCCCTTGGCCTTCAGCTCCTCCGCGGTCGCGGTGAAGCGCGGGTCGGCCTTTTCGTCCTGTTCGAGCAGGCCGTCATCGACCTTCTTCTCGTTGATCAGGTGACGGCGCAGGTCGCTTTCACGGAATTTGGGCCGCGAGGCGTAATCGGGGTCGCTGAGCTGCGGCACCTGGATGTCGGGGTCGATCCCGCCTTCCTGCACGCTGCGGCCCGACGGCGTGTAATAACGCGCGGTGGTCAGGCGCAGCGCGGTGGTGTCGGTCAGCGGCAGCACCGTCTGTACCGATCCCTTGCCGAAGCTGCGTTCGCCCATCACGACCGCGCGATGCTGGTCCTGCAGCGCGCCCGCGACGATCTCGGAGGCCGAGGCCGATCCCGAATCGATCAGCACGATCACCGGCGCGCCGCCGGCGGCGTCGCCCGGTTCGGCGAAATAGCGTTCGATGTCGCCCTTCTTGCGCCCGCGCTGCGACACGATCTCGCCGCGTTCGAGGAACAGGTCGCTGATCCCGACGGCTTCGTCGAGGAGCCCGCCGGGGTTCGAGCGCAGGTCGAGGATCCAGCCGCGCGGCGTCTTGCCCAGCGACTTTTCGACCGCCATCATCGCGGCCTTGAGGTCGGCGGTCGCATCGGCCGAGAAACTGGTGACGGTGAGCACGCCGACGTCGCCGCTGACTTCCCATTTCACGGGTTTCAGGTCGATGATCTCGCGCGTCAGCGTCATTTCGATCGGCTTGTCCTGACCCTCGCGGACGACCGTGATCTCGATCGGCGTGCCCGGGCGGCCGCGCATCTGCTCGACCGCTTCGTCGAGCGTCATGCCGAAGATCAGTTCCTTGTTGATATGGGTGATATAATCGCCCGCCTTGATCCCCGCCTTGTCGGCCGGGGTGTCGGCGGTCGGTGCGATCACCTTGACGACGCCGTCCTCCATCGTCACCGACAGGCCCAGCCCGCCATATTCGCCGTCGGTCTGGGTTCTGAGGTTCGAAAAACCGCGCGCGTCGAGATAGCCCGAATGCGGGTCGAGGCTGGCGAGCATGCCGTTGATCGCGCCTTCGATCAGCTTCGAATCCTCGACCGGTTCGACATAATTCGACTTCACTTCGAGGTAGACGTCCATGAAGCGCGCGATTTCTTCCTGCGTCTTCGAATCGACGGTCGCCATCGCGCCGGTCGCGAGCGGGACGAGCGCCAGCGTCGAAAGCGCGGCGGCGCCCTGCCACAAGGCGAAGCGGCGTTTCGGAGAAGCGGCGGTCTTGGTCGAGTCGGTCATTTCCATCTTTCACGCGGGCGAGATCAATCTTGCCTTATAATCCCCGGCGCGCCATCCTCCTACGCAAATCTGCGGGCGTCAAGCGGCGCATCCCTATTGCGGGGCAGGGAAGGAAGCACGTCTGAATCGTCATCCCGGCGTAGGCCGGGATCTCGACCTTGCCTTCTGATGCGCCGGCGAGATCCCGGCCTACGCCGGGATGACGAAGTTGTAGAGGCGGCGCTTCGATCCAGAATGATCAAGTCCCAAGGATCAGCCGATCATCGCGACGACGTCGACGGGGCGGCCGGCGCGGCGAAGTTCGACGGTGATGCGGCTGTCGTCCGATCCCGCGCGGCCGACCGGCGCGCCGGCATCGACCGTATCGCCGACCCCGACCGACAGCGCGATCATTCCGGTAAGCAGCGAGACCCAGCCGCCGCCATGGTCGATGATGACGATCTTGCCATAGCCGCGATAATCGCCGGCGAAGCCGACGCGGCCGGGTGCGGGAGCGACGACCTGTCCGCCGGGACGCGCGGCGATCGTGATCCCGCGCGATCGCACGCCGCTTTCATTGACCTCGCCAAGCCCGGCGACGATGCGCCCGACGATGGGCAGGCGATAGGCGCCGCGGGTCAGCTCGGCCTCTGCGGTGGCGGGCGGCGCGACGCTTCCGGTTACGCTCGCTTCGGGGTTGCGGGGGCGCGGGATCGGCCCGGCGAGCTCAGCGAGTTGGGCGCGTACCGCGCCGTCGGCTTCGAGCGAATCCATCAGTTCGACGATGTCGCGCGCCTTCTCGCCGAGCCCCAGCGCGCGGTCGGCCTCGAGCTGCGCGCTACTCATCAGCTCGCGCGAGCGCAGCCGGCCTTCGTTTTCGAGCCGGGTGAGCGCGTCGCGGCGACGCGCGAGCTGCGCCTTGCTCGTCGACAGCGCCTTCAGTGCGATCGCCTGCTGCCGCCGCGTCGTGTCCAGCGCGGTCAGCTCGCGGCGGACGCCCGCGGTGCGCCGTTCGATCACCGGCATCGCGGCGTCGATCACCGCGCGCGCGTGGACCATGTCGGACAGCGAGCCCGGCTGCGCGAGGACGCTGACTGGCGGCTGACGGCTCAATTGCTGGAGCGAGGCGGCGAGTTCGAGCAAGGGTTGCTGTTGCTCGGCGAGCCGCGCACGCTGGCCCGCGAGGCGGCGGTTGACGAGCGCGACGCGCGCCTCGCCCGCGCTGATGTCGGCCTCGGCCGACTGGATGCGCGCGGCGAGCGCTGCGCTGCGCTTCTTGAGCCGGTCGGCCTCGCTGCTCGCGGCTTCCGCCTGTTTTTCGAGCAGTGCGCTCCGCGCCATCGCCGCCGCCGACTGCTGCTTCGCGTCGATCAGCTGTTCGCGTTCGTGCGCGGCGATCGCCGTTGGATCGAAAATATCGCCCTGCGCCAGCGCGAGTGCGCCGCCCGCGAAGACGGCGACCGCCGCAAGCCCCGCGAGCGCGCGTCTCATTGCCGGCCTTCGCGATGATAGGGGTGGCCCGCGACGATGCTCGTCGCGCGCCACAATTGCTCGGCGAGCATCGCGCGCGCCATCAAATGCGGCCAGGTCGCGCGGCCGAAGGCGATGACCTTGTCGGCACCCTCGCGCTCTTGCGCGGTGAAGCCGTCGGCGGCGCCGAGGCAGAAACGCGCTTCGCGCACCCCGCCGTCGCGCCACTTTTCGAGGAGCCTTGCGAATTCGAGCGACGACATCTGCTCGCCGCCCTCGTCGAGCAGGATGGTGCGGCTGTTGTCGGCCGCGGCGGGCATCCGCCCGCCGGTGTCGGGAAGTTCCGAAATCTTCTGCGCCCAGGTCACGCGCTTCATATAGCGGTCGACCAGCTCGGCCTCGGGCCCGCGCCCGATGCGCCCGCGCGCGATGATGTGCAGCAACATGGAATATTCGTTCCTGGCGGAAGCGGTACCAGCCCGCTCCCCCACCCGGCCTCCCAAACCAGTTTACCCTGTGGGTGGCCGGGTGGGGGAGCGGGCTGGTACCGCTTGGGTTCGGACGTTAGTCCGAACAGAATAGCGCCGTCAATTCGCTGCCGCGACCGGCGGCGCGTCGCCGAACGACCACATGCGCTCGAGGTTGTAGAAGCTGCGCACCTCGGGGCGGAACAGGTGGACGATGACGTCGCCCGCGTCGATCAGCACCCAATCGGCGTTGGGCAGGCCTTCGACGCGAACGCTGCGGCCCGCTTCCTGCTTGATCCGCTGCGCCAGCTTCTCGGCGATCGCCGAGACATGGCGCGTCGAACGGCCGCTCGCGATCACCATATGGTCGGCGATGCTGCTCTTGCCGGCAAGCGGGATGGAGATGGTTTCCTGGGCCTGATCCTCGTCCAGCTGGTGGAGGATCAGCGCGTGGAGCGAGTCCACGCTGTCGTCCGAAGACGTCGGGGCGGGTGCGGCGCCGGGCGCGTCACCCTTGTCGGCGGAGATCAAATGCGTCCTTTCTCGGTCGGTTCCACCAGCCACGAACGCGTCACGGGGTCGCGCAGCGCGCGGCCTTCATGGCGTTCGAACCAGCGGGGGTTGGCCTGCCGTATCGCAGTCGCGGATCGCACATCGGGCGAAAATCGCAAGAACACGAGGGCGGGCGGTCTCCAGTCTGTCCAATGGCTTTTCTGGTCTGCGGGCCGGACAAAGCGCCGCAGCCATCCCATCGCACGTCTTGCATGGGCGCGGTCGTTATAGCCCGGACGCGCAACAACCGCAATCGGCATCAATCGCGCGATCTCCCGCCAGTCGCGCCATTGGGGCAGCTGGACCAGATTGTCGGCGCCCATGATCCAGATGAACCGGCGGTTCGGGTAACGCCGGACGAGCCTTTTGAGCGTATCGACCGTATAGCGCGTGCCGAGTTCGGCCTCGATCGCGGTCGCGCGGATCGGTGCGCGCCGCGCCATGCGCTGCGCCGAACCGAGCCGCGCGGGGAGCGGGGCCATGCCCGCCTTGGGCTTCAAAGGATTGCCGGGCGACACCAGCCACCACAGCTCATCGAGCCCCAGCGCGTCGATGGCGTTCAGGCTGATCGCGCGATGCCCGCCGTGCGCGGGGTTGAAGCTGCCGCCGAGGAGGCCGGTGGGGCTCACAGGAGGGTTTGCCAGTCGCTGCGAAGGTGGGCGACACGCAGGATCAGAACCCGCTTCGCATCGACTTGATAGAGCAAGGCATAGGGCAGTTTCCCCAAGCGCCACTTGCGGCCGCCTTGCGCGCCGAGCGGTGCTCCGGCCCGCGGTGAGGTCGCGAGGAAAATGGTTGCTTTGGCGGCTTCTTCGAGCAGGGCCTGGGCCGTCTCGAAATCCGCATCGACTTTTCGATCGACAGTGTTGTTCAGATCTTCGCGTGCAAGACGCGACCAGCGAACCGGCGTCACGCCGCTTCTTTATTTCGCTTGGCTTGTATCTCTTTTCGTTTGGCGGCAATCCAGTCCAGCATCTCGTCCGAAGAAATCAGAGGTTCCTCCCGCGCCGACCGTTCGCCTTCCTCAATGAAGGCGAGCATTTCGCTCTCACGTTCGGCATATTCCCGAACCGCTTGAGCGACCAGCCATGAGCGCGAACGGTCATAATATTCGGCCAGCCGGTCGAGCGTTTCGCGCGTGGCAGCGTCGAGGCGCGCCGTAACGGGTGATGTAGACTCCATAGACGGCTTATATCATTTGTATACAAATGATTCAAGGTCGCGTCTGCCCGCTCCCCCGCACCAGCCATTTATAGGTGGTGAGCCCTTCCAATGCGACGGGCCCGCGCGCGTGCAGCCGTCCCGTCGCGATGCCGATCTCGGCGCCCAATCCGAATTCGCCGCCGTCGGCGAATTGCGTCGAGGCGTTGTGCATCACGATCGCGCTGTCGACGCCGGTCAAGAAGCGCTCGGCGACCCCCGCATCCTCGGTGACGATTGCATCGGTGTGCCTGCTCGAATGCGTGTCGATATGCGCGAGCGCGCCCGCGATGCCGCCGACCATCGCGACCGAGACGATCGAGTCGAGATATTCGGTGTCCCAGTCGGTTGCCGAGGCAGGGTCCACATGCGGGCTCAGCGCCGCGACGCCCTTGTCGCCGCGCACTTCGCAGCCCGCGGCGATCAGCGCGTCGATGATCGCGAGCGGGGCGGAATAGGCGCGGTCGATCAGGATCGTCTCGGTCGCGCCGCAGACGCCGGTGCGGCGCATCTTGGCGTTCACCGCCAGCGCCACCGCCTTTTCGGGATCGGCGGCGCCGTCGATATAAAGGTGATTGATGCCATCAAGGTGCGCGAGCACGGGCACGCGCGCCTCGTCCTGCACGCGAGCGACAAGGCCCTTGCCGCCTCTGGGTACGATGATGTCGATCAGCCCCTGCGCGCGCAGCATCGCGCCGACCGCGGCGCGGTCCTGCGTCGGGACGAGTTGCACCGCATCGGCGGAGAGCCCGGCCTCGACCAGCCCCACCGCGAAGGCCGCGTGGATCGCGCGGTTCGAATGCACCGCCTCGCTGCCGCCGCGCAGGATCACGGCATTGCCCGACATCAGCCCGAGCGCCGCGGCGTCGGCGGTCACATTGGGCCGGCTTTCATAGATGATGCCGACGACGCCCAAGGGTACGCGCACGCGGCTCAGCACCAGCCCGTTGGGGCGGGTGACGCGGTCGATCTCGCCGCCCACCGGATCGGGAAGCCCTGCGACCGCGTCGATCGCATCGGCGATCGCGCCGAGCCGCGCCTCGTCGAGCCGCAGCCGGTCGAGCATCGCGCCCGACAGACCGTTTTTCTGTCCTGCCGCCATATCCTCTTCGTTCGCCGCGAGGATGTCGGCGGCGCGGGAACGGATTGCCGCCGCCGCCGCGCGCAGCGCCGCCGCCTTGTCGGCGGTCGGCGTCAACGCCAGCCGTTTCGCCGCAGCGCGCGCGCGCGCGCCCATGTCGGCGATCAGGGCGGTGGCATCGCCGGGGAGCGGCGGGACGGTGAGGGCTTCGGCGTTCATGGCGCGGCCACTACCATGTTTTTCGTAACTCTCGAAAGCCCCGTTGCGCGGCGCCGCGCGCATCTTTAGGCAGGGCGCCATGACAGGGGATATCGAGGGTATCGGCAGCGCGGTGACGGCGGGCCTCGCGGCGCGCGCGGTCGAATCGCGGCATGGGGGCGTTCGGGGCGAGGGTAAAGCGCACGGCCATGCGCCGCTGCGCTGCCTCAATTGCGGCACCAGCCTGACGGGTTCGCATTGCCACCATTGCGGACAGCGCGCCGATGTCCACCGCAGCTTCGGCGCGATCGGGCACGACCTCGTCCACGCGATCTTCCATTTCGAGGGCAAGATCTGGAACACGCTGCCGCTTTTGACCTGGCGGCCGGGGGACCTGACGCGGCGCTATATTCACGGCGAGCGTGCGCGCTTCATTTCGCCGCTCGCGCTGTTCCTGTTCGCGGTCTTCCTGACCTATGCGGTGCTCGCGATGGTCGGCAGCGGCGGCGGCTTCGGCGAGGTGATAGCGAAGGAGGCTGCCGAGCAAACGCGCACCGCGGCGATCAAGGACAGCATGCAGGTCGAGGTCGACCGGATCGACGCCGAACTCGCAAAGGCCGATCTGCCCGCCGCCCGGCGCAGCGAACTCGAAACCGAACGCGACATCCTCCAGAAAAGCGCCGGCTATCTCGGCGTCGCGCGCACCCGCAGCAAGAAGGAACGTGCCGCCGACCGCGCTGCCGGTCCGCCCGTTCTCGAAAATCCGGTCGAGCAGGTGGTGACGAGCGCCGACTTCATCTCGCGCAACAAGGTCGATACGGGGGTGCTCTTCATCGACCATGGGCTCGAAAAGGCCTTCGCGAACCCCGCGCTGGTGCTCTACAAACTCCAGGCGAACGCCTATAAATTCGCCTGGGCGCTGATCCCGCTGTCGCTGCCCTTCATGTGGCTGCTGTTTCCGTTCAGCCGCCGATTCCACACTTATGACCATTTCGTCTTCGTCACTTACTCGATTTCGTTCATGCTGCTGCTGTTCGTGGTCGTGCGGCTTTTGAACCTGACCATCTTCGGCGATCTCGCGATCTTTTTCGCGATGCTCTATGTGCCATTCCACATGTATCGCCAGCTGCGCGGCGCCTATCGCTCGTCGCGGTTCGGCGCATTTGTGCGCGCGAATCTGTTGCTCTTTTTCAGCCTGTTCGCAGTGATCTGGTTCATGCTGCTACTGCTGGCGCTCGGGATCAGCGGATAGAGGTGAAGCTGTAACAAAGACCGGCCACAAACCCGGCGATGCGGGAGGATATGCAGTGCATCCATTGTGGCACGAGATCGATCGCCGTCTGCTCATCAAACTCGGCACCGCGGGGCTTGCCGCGCTTTCCTTGCCCGGCGCCGCGGCCGCCGCGATGGCGCAGGGCTTCACCCACGGCGTCGCGAGCGGCGAGCCCGGCGCCAATTCGGTGCTGCTGTGGACGCGCTATGCCGCGGCGAATGACGCGCTCCTGACCGTCGAGCTATCCGAAAGCGCCGACTTCGCGCGCATCGCGGCGGGCGGCAGCGTCACCGCGAAGGGCGAGCGCGATCACACCGCGAAAATCGCCATCGACGGGCTCGAACCCGGCCGCTGGTATTTCTACCGCTTCGTCGCGCCCGACGGGGCTAAGTCGGTCACCGGCCGCACGCGCACGCTTCCCGCCGGACCGACGAGCGCCTTCACCATCGCGCTCTTCTCCTGCTCGAACCTGCCGTTCGGTTGGTTCAACGCCTATGCCCACGCCGCGGCGCGCAGCGACATCGACCTCGTGGCGCACGTCGGCGACTATCTCTACGAATATCGGGTCGGCGAATATCCCTCGCTGAAGGATGCGCTGCCAGGCCGCGACATCCAGCCGACGCACGAGATGGTCAGCCTCGCCGACTATCGGCTCCGCTACGCCGCCTATCGCGCCGACCCCGATCTCCAGCGCCTCCATGCGCTGTTCCCGATGATCGCGCAGTGGGACGATCATGAGTTCGCGAACGATGTGTGGAAGGGCGGCGCCGAAAATCACAGTGAAGGCGAGGGTGACTGGCGCGTCCGCGAAGCCGCCGCCGAACGCGCCTATCGCGAATGGATGCCCGTCGCCGAAACGCGGTGGCGCCATTATCAGGCCGGCGATCTCGCGACGATCTTCCTGCCCGAAACGCGCATCACCGCCCGCGACCGCCCCTTTCAGCTGGGCGAGATACTGGAAGGCAAGGCCGATCCCGCGGCGGCGCTGAAGCAATTCGCCGAAAGCGATTACCGCGACCCGGCGCGCCAATTGATGGGCGCCGATCAGGAACGATGGCTGTTCGACGGATTGGCGCAATCGGTGAAGGGCGGCACGCGCTGGCAGATTTGCGCGCAGCAGATCGTGATGGGCAGCCTGTTCACCCCGCCCGAATCGCGGGGCTGGTTCGGCGCCGACCAGCCCGATACCGTCCGGCGCCGCGTCGAGACGGCGCAGGTCGCGACGCGCGCCGGCCTGCCGCTCAACATGGATAGCTGGGACGGCTATCCCGCGGCGCGCGCGCGCCTGCTCGCGGCATCGCAGCGCGCCGACGCCGATCTGGTCACCTTGTCGGGCGACAGCCACAACGCGTGGGCGTTCGACCTGACGCACGACCACCGCCCCGCCGGTATCGAGATCGCGGGCCACAGCGTCACCTCGCCGGGGTTCGAGGCCTATACGCCCGGCATATCGGACGCCACGCGCGTGGCGGCGCTGCGCGCCGTATCGCCGCAGCTCAAATGGGCGAACACCGCGGATCGCGGCTATGTGACGGTGCAGATGACCCGCGACCGGGTGACCGCGAACTGGCACAGCGTCGAAACGATCCGCAGCCATAGGCCGGGGCTCAAGGGCACGCACAGCATGACGGCGACGCGCGGGCGCAGGAAATACGACGCTTGACACATTCATAACTCGATGGTTATGAGAAATCCATAGCCACGGAGTTATGGATTAAATGACGTCGTCTCCCGACCTGCTGTTCAGAGCGCTCGCCGACCCGACGCGCCGCGCGCTGTTCGAGCGGCTTTGTCTCGAAGGCGAGCAGACGGTCGGCGCGCTCACCGCCGAAGCCGGAATTTCGCAGCCCGCGGTGTCTAAACACCTCGGCGTGCTCAAACAGGCGGGGCTCGTGCACGATCGGCACGAAGGCCGCCAGACGCATTACAGCGCGCAGCAACGCGCGCTCGCGCCGCTGGTCGACTGGACCGGGCGCATGACCCGCTTCTGGGAAGCGCGGTTCGACGATCTCGAAGATTTGCTGAAAAGGATGGATCAATGACCGATAGCGACGTGCGGTGCGTGACCGTGGAGCGCGAGATTTCGCACCCGCCCGAAAAAATCTGGCGCGCGCTGACGACGCGGCATCTGATCGAGGAATGGCTGATGAAGAACGACTTCGGCCTCGACCTCGGTCATCGTTTCCAGCTGCGCGGCGACTGGGGGCATGTAGATTGCGAGATCCTTGATGTCGATCCGGGGCGGAGCCTTTCCTACACTTGGAATCACGCGCACGACGACCCGGCCTACCGGCTCGACAGCAAAGTCATCTTCACGCTCGAACCCACCGCCGCCGGCACCTTGCTGCGCATGGAACAGGTCGGCTTCCGTCCCGACCAGAAGCAGGCCTTCGGCGGTGCCAAGGGCGGCTGGAAGATCCACCTCGAAAATCTCGAGAAGGTCGTAGCGACGCTCGACTGAGCCGTCGTGACATTCTTCTTGCGTCATCCCGGCCTTCGCCGGGATGACGGATTGAAACCAAGGGGAGAGAGTAATGAACTGGAGCCCGTGGATCCGGCAGTTTCACCGCTGGGTATCGATTCTTTTCACCGCGATCGTCATTGCCATCTTCGCAATGCTTGGCGCGGGACAGCAGCCGGCCGAGTGGGTCTATTATCTGCCGCTGCCGCCGCTCTTCCTGCTGATGGTCTCGGGCCTCTACATGTTCTTCCGGCCGTATTTCAGGAAACGCGGCGGCGCGACCATCACCTGAAGCGTCATCCCGGCGAAGGCCGGGATAACGCAGGGGGATAGGTCAGCTGTACGGCGGCGCGTCCTCGAACTCGTCGAAGCTGGGATAGTCGTTCGCGACGCTCGCGGTGAAATTGGGCGCGCGCTTTTCGAGGAAGCTCGTCACGCCCTCGGCGGCGTCGGGGCTGCGGCCGCGCGAAAAGATCACGCGGCTGTCCCAGCGGTGCGCGCTCATCGGGTGCGGCGCACCCAGCATCCGCCATAGCATGTGGCGCGTCAGCGCGACTGACACCGGGGCGCTGTCGACGGTCATCTCGCGCGCCTTGGCGATCGCGGCGTCGATGAGGTCGCCGGGCGCGTGGACCGACTGGACGAGGCCTTTTTCCTTCGCTTCGGCGGCCGAAATCAGGCGCCCCGAATAGCAAAGGTCGACCGCGTTCGCGATCCCGACGAGGCGCGGCAGGAACCAGCTCGACGCCGCCTCGGGCACGATTCCGCGCCGTGCGAAGACAAAGCCGTAGCGCGCGGTGTCGCTCGCGAGTCGCGCATCCATCGGCAGCGTCATCGTCGCGCCGATGCCGACCGCGGCGCCGTTGATCGCGCCGAGCACGGGCTTTTTCGCCTCGAAGATACGCATCGACACGCGCCCGCCGCCATCGCGGATCAGCGGGTGCGACCAGTTTATCGTGCCGTCCTCGGCGACGGGGCTCGCGGACATGCCCTCGGGCAGCATCGCCAGCTTGTCGCTGCGCTTGTCATAATCGAAGGTCGCGGCGCCGCCGCCGAGGTCGGCGCCCGCGCAATAGGCCTTGTCGCCATGCCCGGTGAAGATCACCGCGCGCACGCCGTCGTCGGCGTCGCACTCGTCGAGCGCGGCGATGATCTCCAGCATCATCTCGCCGGTAAAGGCGTTCATCCGGTCGGGCCGGTACAGCGTCAGCAGCGCGATGCCTTCGTGGCGGTCGAGGCGAATCTGGTCGAAGCTCATCCATCTCTCTCCTTGGCTTTATGGTCATGGTTGCAAGCGCGGAGGGTGATGGCAAGCACTTTACGTAAACGTAAATCAATCGTCGCCCCCGCGAAGGCGGGGGCCGCTGGCAACCTTGCGCGAGGCCGATTGCGGCCCCCGCCTTCGCGGGGGCGACGTGAATGATGACGCGCCCTCGCTTTGTCGCTATAGGCGCCCCAACCGCCCCGGCGTCGCGCTCGCATTTGAGTCGCTTTGCCGGGGCCATTCATTTGGTTCCGACAGAAAGTTGACCGCCATGGCCCGTCGCCGCCAGATCTACGAAGGCAAAGCCAAGATCCTCTACGAAGGCCCCGAACCGGGCACGCTCATCCAATATTTCAAGGACGACGCGACCGCGTTCAACGCGCAAAAGCGCGGCACGATCAACGGCAAGGGCGTGCTCAACAACCGGATTTCGGAGCATGTCTTCACGCTGCTCGGTAACATCGGCGTGCCGACGCACTTCATCCGCCGCCTCAACATGCGTGAACAGCTGATCCGTCAGGTCGAGATCGTGCCGATCGAGGTGATCGTGCGCAACGTCGCCGCGGGCACGCTGTCGAAGCGGCTCGGGATCGAGGAGGGGACGCAGCTTCCCCGCACCCTGATCGAATATTGCTACAAGGACGACGCGCTCGGCGATCCGCTCGTCGCCGAGGAGCATATCGCCTGCTTCAACTGGTGCAGCCAGGACGAGCTTCACGACATTCAGGACATGGCGATCCGCATCAACGACTTCATGAGCGGCATGTTCGCCGCGGTCGGCATACGCCTCGTCGACTTCAAGCTCGAGTTCGGGCGTCTTTACGAAGGCGATTTCAGCCGCATCATCCTCGCCGACGAGATCAGCCCCGATGGTTGTCGTCTGTGGGACATGACGACGAACGAAAAGCTCGACAAGGACCGCTTCCGCCGCGACCTCGGCGGCGAGGTCGAGGCCTATCAGGAAGTCGCGCGCCGGCTGGGCCTGATGCCCGAGGGCGGCGAAAATGCTGTGCTCGACCTCGAGAGCCACCGCAAGAAAAAGGGCAGCTGACCAGATCGTCGCCCCCGCGAAGGCGGGGGCCGCTATTGGTGTAGCGCAAGGTTGCCAGCGGCCCCGCCTTCGCGGGGGCGACCGGTTCGATCAGATATTGATGCTCGTCGGGATCAGGCTCGGCTGCAGATAGGGATAGGGCTGCATCCGCTGCGCATTGCGCGCCACGATTTCCGCCTCGACACCCTGCAGCGCCGCCTGGAACCAGGCGAGGGGACCTTCGGCGCCCGTCACCCGCGGGTCCTGAAACCATAGCGGATAGGGAAAGGCGTTGCTGCGATAATCGCCGAGCGGGCGGTAATGCACCGAGCCCAGCAGCTCGAGCACATTCAATTGCTCGAGCGCGAGCGCCATCGGCGGCATCATTGCGAGCCAGCCCGCCTTGTCATGCCCGCGCTGGCCGTTCGGCGCCGCCTGCCAGCCCGCGCCGGTCACCGCGGGCGCAAAAGCCATAATGTCCTTCTGTGGGAAATTGACCGCGGCATGCTGCGCGCTCGCGGTGAACATCACCATCGCGCACACTTCGGCCAGCTGCGCACGCGTCGCGATCGCGCCGAAACCCTTGATCTTCGCCTCGCCCGCAAGGCACGCCGCCCATGCGGCAAGCTCGGTGTCGGCGACGACGTCGGCGTCATGCGCATAATAAAGATCGACATATTGGCGCGCCCATTCGTGGATCGCATCCCACACGAGCAGCGCATCGTCGCGATAGGGATAGTCTGCGAGCGCCGAATCGACACCGACGCCGCGCGCGGCGAAATCGGCGTGCGGCATCTTGCCATAGAAATCGAACGCGAGCCGCGCGTCGACCGCGGCGAGCTGGCTCGATACGATCGTGCCCGCGAAAATATGGTCGATCGGGCCGTTCGCGGCGATCAGCGAGGTCGCCGCCGCTTCGTTGATGAAGAGCGTGCCCTCAAAATGCGGGACGAGCAGCGCCCAGACCGGGTGCACTTCGGCCAGATGGCGATGCGTCGCGACCGCGAACGCCTCGATCACCAGATGCGTGCGCGCGAGATGGGTGAACAGCTCGTGATAATTGCCATCGGCGACCTCGACGACGAACTTCGCCATTTCCCAGCCCCAAAGCTTGTCGGCGGCGGGCGAGGGGGTGAAGATCGGCCATTCGGCAGGATCCTGTCCGCACTGGATCGCGACGGGCACCAGCGACGATCCGCCCGGCGGCACCGCGAACAGCGCCATCGGCTGCCAGGCATATTTGGCGAGGGTGCCGTAAGTTCCGGGGTCGAGCACCTCGAGCGGCTTGTAGTCGAGCAGGAACAGCCGCCCGTCGGCGAGCGCGGCCGCCAGCGTGTCGCCGTTCACCGCCGCGGCATATCGGGCGGCGCTCAGCGGGAAGTTGGCGGGCAGGGCGCCCTCGACCGCGGCGATCAGCATGCAGTTCGGCCCCTGCACGCGCAGCCGCGCGAACTCGTCATCGCTCTCGAACATATAGGAGACCCCCGGGACGGGCAGCGTCGCGAACAGCGCGCGATACGCCTCGACGCTCCGCACCGTCTTGCTGCCGAGGCCGAGCGCTTCGTCGACCTTCATCAATTCCTCGAGCCGCTCCTTATAGCCCTTGAGCAACGCCACATGCGCATCGCGCTCGGCTACGGCGACGGCATTTTCGACGTCGCCGATCATCCGTTCGAAGATGTTGCCGCCGCTGTGCACGCCATGCTCGGCCGCGATCTTGGCGGTCGAGGCTTCGATCGCGTTGCATTCGGCGAGCGCGGCCTCGTAATCGGCGCGCGGGCTATCGAGCTCGCCCTTATCGACCCCGCCAAGCTTCACCGCCAGCGCGTTGCGCACGATGTCCAGCCCGACGCCGATCAGGATCACGAGCCACGCGATCGTCGGCTCGTCATTCTTCGGCACGTTGGTCGCGAGCGGCACGCCGGGCAGCGTCGGGATGTCGGTGGTCCATGTATAGACGGCCTGCGTCGCGACGAGCTGCGCCGCGCGCGCCGCCTGTTCTGCGGGCGTGTCGTCCTGCGGCAGCGTGGGCGCCGCGGACGGCATCGCCGCCGCCGGCGCGGCGGTGGAGGGGGCAAGCGGCGGCATCGGATAAGACATGGCGTGGCTCCTGTCGGGCGCGAAACTTGTAGGGCATTATTGGACCGCGCATATCGGCGAACATGGTTAATATTTCGCAAGCCATCCGACCCCGATAGGTCCTTAGAGCCGTGATAAGACGGACTTTCATTCCTTAACCCCTGCTTTACCCGGCCTTGCTATCCCGCCCCCATGACGGGGGTCTATCACACGCTGCAGGCGCGCTTCTTTCCGCCGATTCCGGATGCGATTCGGGACGATGTCGCGGTGCTGCGCGCCAATCGCGTCGAGACGCTGACGCCGATGCTGTTCCTGATGCTCGCGGCGACGACGCCGACCGCCATCTACGCCGGGGTCGATACCGTGCATCCGGTGATCCGCATCGGTTTTCCGGTCACCCTCGCCATCGTCGGCGTGCTCGGCTTCCTTTTCCTGCGCCACAATCGCGGCCGCCGGATGAGCCCGCGCCGGGCGCGGCGCGTCATCCGCGAAGCGAGCTGGGTGTCGGGCATCACCGGCGCGATGTGCAGCCTGTGGACGGTGACCAACTGGCTCGCCGCGCCGCCCGAGGCGCACAGCTATTATGCGATGATCATGGCGATGGGGTCGCTCGCGACCGCTTACTGCCTGTCGTCGATCCGCTTCGCGACCTTCCTCAACCTCGGCGTCGGGCTCGCGCCGGTGTCGGCGCTGATGCTGACCTCGGGCAATCCGCCCGAAATCGCGGCGGGCACCAGCCTCGTCATCGCGACGCTGTTCCTGCTGCGCATGGTCGTCCAGCAGCACGGGCAGGTGATCGACCTGCTCGAACTGCAGCGCCAGATGCGCGAGCTCGCCCACACCGACCCGCTCACCGGCCTCGCCAACCGCCGCGAATTCGACCTCAGGCTCGACGAGGAGATCGCCAGGGCCGACGGCGCCGGCCGGTTCGCGATCGCGCTGCTCGACCTCAACGGGTTCAAGCCGATCAACGACCGGCACGGCCACGCGATCGGCGACGGCGTGCTTTGCGAGCTCGCCGACCGCCTGCGCCGCGCCTGCGGAAACCACGCGATCGTCGCGCGTCAGGGCGGCGACGAATTCGCCATCCTCGTGCCTGCGGGCTCGCCGCTGCTGGGCACCGCGCTCGCCGACCATATCCTCGCCGCCTTGGCGGCGCCCTACCGCATCGACGGGCGTTCGATCGGTGTCGGGGCGGGCATCGGCACCGCCTATTGGCCCGAACATGGCGACAGCGCCCGCCAATTGCTCGAAGTCGCCGACCGCGCGCTCTATGCCGCCAAGGCCGCCAGTCGCCCCCCGACGTCGTCTGTCGAAAGCGTCGGCCGGGTCGCATGACGACGGCTTGACCGCCCGCCGGGCGGCCTCCACATCGAGGGTCATGACCAAAAACCTCGTTCGGCGCGCCGCAACCGCGCTGTCGCCCCTCGTCCTCCTCATCGCCAGCACCGCGCCCGCTTACGCCAGGGAAACGCCCGCGAAAGCGGCGGCGCCCGCGGCGGTCGATCCGCAGGACGCGGCGGCAAAGGCATGGAATTTCGCCGCCAGCGACATCCCGGTCGACCCGAACATCCTTTTCGGCGTGCTCCCCAACGGGATGAAATATGCGCTGCTCAAAAACAGCACGCCCAAGGACAGCGTCGTGCTCCGCATGCGCTTCGACGTCGGAAGCTTCGCTGAAGCCGACGATCAGCGCGGGCTCGCCCATTTCCTCGAACATATGGCGTTCAACGGATCGACCAATGTGCCCGAGGGCGAGATGATCAAGCTGCTCGAACGCAAGGGGCTGGCGTTCGGCGCCGACACCAACGCCTCGACCGGCTTCGACGAAACGGTCTACAAGCTCGACCTGCCCAACGCCTCGGACGATCTGATCGACACGGGGCTGATGCTGATGCGCGAGACCGCGAGCGAGCTGACGATCGATCCCGCCGCGGTCGACCGCGAGCGCGGCATCATCCTCTCCGAACGCCGCGCGCGCGACACCTATCAGCTGCGCAGCCTGATCGACCAGCTCGACTTCCAGATGCAGGGAATGACGGTCGCGAGCCGCATCCCCGTCGGCACCGAACAGGTGATCCGCACCGCGCCCGCGGCGCGCATCCGCGATCTTTACGACCGCTATTACCGGCCCGAGCGCGCGACGCTCGTGATGGTCGGCGATTTCGATCCCGCGGCGGTCGAGGCGAAGATCAAGGCGCGCTTTGCCGACTGGCAGGGGCGCGGCCCCGCGGGCGCCGATCCCGATATCGGCGATGTCAATTACAGCCGCGCCGCCGCCGCCGACGATTTCGTCGACCCCGCGATCCAGGATTCGGTGACGATCGCGCGCTTCAAGCGGTGGACCCTCGAACCCGACACCAAGGCGAAACGCGCGCGCAAACTCGCCGAGGATGTCGGCGAGGCGATCGTCAGCCGCCGGCTCGCGAAGATCGCGCTGAAGGAAGATTCGCCGATCCTCACCGGCTATTTCAGCGACGCCGAGGGCTGGAAGATTTTCGATCAGGTCACCGTCGGCGCGGTCGCCAAGGAAGGCGCGTGGAAAGAGGCGCTCGCGCTCGTCGAGCAGGAACAGCGCCGCGCCGTCGAGCATGGCTTCACCCAGGCCGAGGTCGACGAGCAGTTCGCGATCCGCCGCACCGCATTCCGCAATGCCGTCGCGGGCGTGACGACGCGGCGCAGCGAGACGCTCGCCGACGCGCTGGTCGCGGCGGCCGAGGGCGATTTCGTCTTCACGCGCCCCGAAACTTCGCAGGCGCTGTTCGAAGCGGCGGCGGCGCCGCTCGATGCCGCCGCGGTCACCGCCGCCTTTCGGGCGCGCATGGAGGGGCTCAGCCCGCCGCTCGCGCGCGTGACGACGAAGGTCCCGGTCGAGGGCGGCACCGCCGCGATCCTCGCCGGCCTGCAGGCTTCGGCCGAGGTCGCGGTCGCGCCGCCGTCCGAGGCCGCGAATGCCGCCTTCGCCTATGACGATTTCGGCACGCCCGGAAAAATCGTCAGCGACGAACGCGTCGAGGATCTCAATATCCGTCGCATCCGCTTTGCCAACAATGTGATGCTCAACATCAAGACGACCGATTTCCAGAAGGACAAGGTCATGCTGTCGCTGCGCGTCGACGGCGGCAACCTGCTCGCGACGAAGGGCGATCCGACGAAGGTGTCGCTCGCGGGGTCGCTGATGCTCGGCGGGCTCGAGGCGCACAGCTATGACGAGCTGCGCTCGATCCTCGCGGGCAAGACGATCAGCCCGGTCTTCGGCAACGCCACCGATAGCTTCGGTGGCAGCGCGGTGACCTCGCCCGAGGATTTCGCGCTGCAGGCGAAGCTGATGGCCGCCTATATCACGCACCCCGGCTATCGCGCCGACGGGCTCGCGCTGATCCGCCGCGTGCTGCCGCAGCAATATGCCGCGAACGATGCGACCCCGGCGGCGGTGATCGGCCGCGACGCGGGCGGCATCCTCGCCAATGACGACCCGCGATCGCAGACCCCGCCGCTCGCCAAGGTGATGGCGCTCGACTGGGCGCAGCTCAAACCCGTGGTCGCCGACAGCTTCGCGCATGGCGCGATCGAAATCGGCGTCGTCGGCGACATCGGCGAACAGGCGGCGATCGACGCGATCGCGGCGACCTTCGGCGCCTTGCCCGAACGGCGCGCCGCCTTCGACCCCCGGGCCGAGGCGCGCGTCCGCCAATATGCGACCGACCGCAGCGAACGCACGCTGATCCACAAGGGGCCGGCCGAACAGGCCGAACTGCGCGTCTATTGGCCCGCGCGCGACGACAGCGACCTTGCCGAGGCGATGCGACTCAACCTGCTCGCGCGCGTGATGCAGCTCAAGCTCACCGAGGAACTGCGCGAGCGGCTCGGCGAAAGCTACAGCCCCGGCGCGGCGGCGAGCCTGTCGGACGAATTTCCGGGCTACGGCCACCTCTTCGCCGCGAGCAATGTCGATTATCAGGATCTCGTGACGACGCGCGCCGCGATCTTCGCGATCGCGAGGGAACTGCGCGATCAGCCCGTCGACGCCGACCTGCTCGACCGCGCGCGGCGGCCGCTGGTCGAGGCGATGGTCAAGGCGCGGCGCGAGAACAGCTATTGGCTGAACTATGTCGCCGAGGCCGCGACCCACGCCGACCGCCTCGACCGCAGCCGCAACGGGATCGGCGAGGTCGAGGCGGCGACGCCCGCCGAGCTTCAGGCGCTGGCGAAACGCTACCTCGTCGACGACAAGGCGCTGGTGATCAGGGCGGTGAGCGACAAGGCGGGAAGCTGAGCGGCCGGTTTCGGCCGATTATTGCCGTCTCTCCTCCCGCTTGCGGGAGGGGATGACTGAAACCCACCCCAAAGCCGCCGTTACAGCATATCGGCGCCAGCCAATCGGCACCGCCGATACTGCCCTGTCTCCCAAACCCGACTATCCCCTTGGAACGGACAACAAATACGGGCATCGTCGGCGAACGGGTCGAAACGCGCCGGCGCGCGATTCCGATGGTCAAGACAGGGGAGCAGCAAGATGACGACGCGTTCGCACCATAAGCATTTCATCGCCGGGGGCCTTGCTCTTGCCGGGGCGCTGGCGCTTGCCGGGTGCGCCGGGATGGGCGGGAAGGCGACGAGCACACTACCGCCCGCCGACGCCTATGCCCAGCTCACCGATTCGAGGGGTGCCGACCGCGGCCGCGCCGACATTTACCGCGACGGCAGCGGCCTGCGCGTCGAACTCGTCGCGCGCGGCTTCGGCCCCGGCACCTATGGCATGCACGTCCACGCGGTCGGCCAGTGCACGCCGCCCGACTTCGCGAGCGCGGGCCCGCACTGGAACCCGACCGGCGCGCAGCACGGCCGCGAAAACCCGATGGGCGCGCACCATGGCGACCTTCCCAATCTCGTCGTCGAACCCGACCAGATCGGCCGTGCGACCTTGCGTCTCGTCGGCTCGCGCTTCGAGGGCGACGGCGGGCTGCTCGACGCCGACGGCGCCGCCTTCGTCATCCACGCCGGGCCCGACGATTACAAGACCGACCCCAGCGGCAACAGCGGCGGCCGCGTCGCCTGCGGCGTGATCGTTCGCGGCGACAGCGAGTAACGCCGCCGCCCGCGCGCCGGCTCTAGGTTCCTGACCCTAGGCTGGCGCGCCCGCCGCGGCCGCGCGCTCGGCGATCGTCGCTTCGGCCTCCGGCACCGCGCGATAGGCATAGAGCAGTAGCGCGACCGCGATCGGCGCGACGCCGATCAGCGACAGGATGCCGGTGCGCAGGTCGCCGACGGGCTTGCCGTCGACGACCGTGCCCGCGAGGTCCGAAATCTGCCCGACCAGATAGGGACCGAACGACAGCCCGACCAGCGTGGTGCCGAGGAAGAAGGCGGCGGTCGCCGTGCCGCGCATCCGCGGCAATACCAGGTCCTGCGTCGTCGCCGCCGCCGCGCCCAGCGCCGCCGCGCCGAACATGCCGGCGAGGAAGTTCATCACATAGAAAAGCGTGCCGTTCGCGGTGGTATAGCCGATCCAGATCGGGGCGATCGGCGCGATCACGCCGAACAGGATCATCAGGATGCGCCCGGCGGGGTTGCGCGCGCGCAGCGCGTCGGCGATGCGGCCGCCGATGATCACCCCGACGAAGCCCGCGAGCGCGCCATTGGCGCCGAGGATGAAGGCGAGTTCCTGCTTGGGCAGCCCGAGGACGATTTCGGCATAGGGCGCCGACCAGAAGGCGAGCCCGTACGCGGCGAGCGCAACGAGGCCATAGCCCAGCGTCGTGCAGAGGAACGCCGGGGTCCCCCAGATCAGCCGGAAGGTCGCGGGGTCGTGCGCGCGCAGCGTGCAGGCCCAGGAAAAGACCGCATAATAGCCGAGCGCGACCGCCGACCATTGCGGGAAATTGCCGGTCAGCTCGATCATCCACCACGCGAAAGCGGCGATGGCGGCGGCGAAGCCGAGGTTGATCGCCAACGCTGCCGGACCGCGCTTCCACGCTCCCCAGAGCGTCAGCGGCGGCACGATCATCGCCAGATCCTTGCCGAACTCGCGGAAGGGCGCCGGCGAACTCGGGCTCGGGGTCCCGTCCATCGCGCCGCGCACGGGCTCGCGGAGGCTCGCGACCCACAGCGCGAGTAGCAGCCCGGGAATGCCGACCGCGAGAAAGGCCGCCTGCCAGCCGACGAGCCCCAGCGGACCGCCGGCGGGATAGGCGTTGTTCCACGCCTCGACGATCAGCGCGCCGATGAACAGCGACACGCCGCCGCCCAGATAAAGCCCCGACGAATAGATGGCGAGCGCGGTCGCCTTTTGCCGTTTCGGGAAATAGTCGGAGATCAGCGAATAGGCGGTCGGGCTCGCGGTCGCCTCGCCGACCCCGACGCCCATGCGCGCGAGCGTCAGCGTGAACTGGTTATAGGCGAGGCCCGAAAAGGCGGTCATCGCCGACCATAAGGTCAGCCCGATCGACAGCAGTTTCACGCGGTTCCAATTGTCGGCGAGGCGGCCGAGCGGAATGCCGAACAGCGCGTAGAAGACCGCGAAGGCCGCGCCGCCGAGGAAGCCCATGTCGCCGTCGGACAGGCCGAGGTCGGCCTTGATGTCGACCGCGAGGATGCTGATGATCTGCCGGTCGATGAAATTGAGGATATAGACGACGACGAGCACCGACAGGACGTACCAGCTGTAACCGGTGGCTTTCGGCTCTGTCGCCACCGGCGCACCGCGCGTGTCATCTTCGGCCATTGGCAACCCTCTCCCTCATTCCTTATCGTTGCGGCCCATGGCTAGCAGAGCCGGACGCGGGCGCAAGTTGAAAGTCGGTTCAACTTTATACGGAGGCAAATCGAATATGCGTGAAGATGGTGAAATTGCGAAACCCGCGATCCTCTTCCTCTGCCTCGGCAACATCTGCCGCTCGCCGCTCGCCGAAGGCGCGGCACGCGCCGCCTTCGCGCGCGCCGGCATCGACGCCAAGCTCGATTCGGCGGGCACCGGAGACTGGCACGTCGGCCACGCCCCCGACCGCCGCGCGCAGGCCGAGGCTCGCCGCCGCGGCATCGACATTCCGGCGCTGCGCGCGCGCCAATTGTCGCCCGACGATTTTTACGATTTCGACCTGATCCTCGCTGCCGACGAAACGAACCTGCGCGATGCGCGGGCGATCCGCCCCGCCGGTGCGACGGCGGACCTCATGCTGATGCTCGACCTCCTCCCCGGCCGCAAAGGGCAGGGCGTGACCGACCCCTATTATGGCAAGGACGACGGCTTCGCGTCGACGTGGGACGACGTCGAAGCGATCGCGTCGGCGCTTGTCGCCGAATTTTCGGCCAAGGGGTAACGCGCCACCGGATGGTAGCGCGAGCCGCCATGTCCCATCTCGCTTTCATAGAGCGTGACATGGCCGAATTCGAACGGCGGGCTCGCAAGGTCGCTGTTGAGCGCAAGAAAGGGTGCGACCGGTCCCGATCCGCGGTTCAGCCGCGCCAGTGTGATGTGCGGCAAGAAGGCGCGCGTTTCGGGTGCGACCCCGACGCGCGCGAGCAATTGGTCGACCTTGCGGTGCAGCGCGCCAAGCGGCTCGTGCGGCTCGACTCCCGCCCACAGCATATGCGGCCGCCCCTGCCGTTCGAACAGGTCGACGCCGGCGATCCGCGCCGTGACGGCGGGCGCGTAAATTGCGCCGAGCGCCGCCGCGATATCTTCTGCGCGGTGGCGATCGACCTCGCCGATGAAGCGCAGGGTCAGGTGAAGTTGCTCCTCGCTTTGCCAGCGCGCGCCCGAGACGCCGTGCATCGCGGAAATCAGCATTTCGCGGATGGCGCGCGGCGGGCGCAGCGCGACGAACAGGCGGTGCGTGGACATGCCGGTGAGCATAAGCGGCGATGTTCCGCGCCGCGACCCCTGTTTGCACACGGGACAATAATATTGCTGGAATATTGCTGATGTCCGGTTTCGCTTGAAACGCGCGGGCAAACCCCCGATATTGTCGATACGGCCGGTATGGGCTGGCCAGTTATGGAGATGAAAAATGGCGAATTGGAACGACCCCAATATGGCGGCTTCCGGTTTCGGCGCCGGCGCGAACGCAATGGACCAGGCCGTCGATGCCGGTCTGCGGTCGTACATGCTGTCGGTTTACAATTATATGGGCTCTGGCGTGCTGCTGACCGGCATCGTCGCAATGCTTGCGTTCAACAGCGGCTTTACCGCCTCGATGATCGGCAGCCCGCTGATGTGGGTGGTGATGCTCGCGCCGCTGGCCTTCGTGCTGGTGCTGAGCTTTGGCATCAACAAGCTCTCGACCGGCGCCGCACAGGCGCTGTTCTGGGTCTATGCCGCGGTGATGGGTCTGTCGATGTCGACGATCTTCCTCGCCTTTACCGCGACCTCGATCGCGACGACCTTCTTCGCGACCGCGGCGGCCTTCCTCGGTCTCAGCCTCTACGGCTATACGACCAAGAAGGATCTGTCGGGCTTCGGCACCTTCCTGATCATGGGCGTCGTCGGCATCCTCGTCGCGATGCTGATCAACATGTTCGTGCAGTCGAGCGCGCTCAGCCTCGCGATCAGCGTCATCGGCGTGCTGCTCTTCGCGGGCCTCACCGCCTATGACACGCAGAAGATCAAGAGCATGTATTTCTATGTCCGCGGGACCGACTTCGTCGGCAAGTCGGTGGTGATGGGCGCGCTGACGCTCTACCTCGACTTCGTCAACATGTTCACCTTCCTGCTCAACCTGCTCGGCAGCCGCGAATAAGCGGACCGGACACGGACGACATCAACGAGCCCGGCGGAGCGATCCGCCGGGCTCTTTCTTTTTGGGGGAGCGCGCGGGCGTGTCGTTATGCCTGCGCCCCCGCCCGCGACAATCGTTCGACGAACGATGTGTATTATTCGAATAAAACCCCTTGCCAAGCACGCGCTACAAATGTAGCACGCTACAAATGTAGCGCATGAGGTGATTCGAATGCTGTCCAGTCTGCCCCCGCGGGAACGCGAAATCGTCGACATATTGTACGAGCGCGGCGCGTCTACGGTCACCGAGATCGGCGACGCGCTCGCCGACCCGCTGTCGGGTTCGGCGATCCGCGCGATGCTGAAGCGGCTCGAGACCAAAGGCTTCGTCGCACGCGAAGGGTCGGAGCGCGGCTTTGTCTATGCGCCGAGCGTGTCGGACAAGACCGCGCGCAAGTCGGCGCTGAGCCAGGTCGTGCGCGTCTTCTTCAACGGATCGGCGACGAGCGCCGCGGCAGCGCTGCTCGGGATGCAGGACGAGATGACGGGCGACGAACTCGACGAGCTCGAAAAGATGATCGCCAAGGCACGCGAAGGGAGAGGGTGATGCTGACCACCGCCATGTTGCTGGGCCTCGCCTGGAAATCCGCCGTCATTGCGGCACTGACGCTGGCGTTGCTCCGCCTCGCGCGGGCGCGTTCGGCGGGCGAGCGGTCGATGATCGCGCATGCAGGGCTTGCCGCGCTGCTCGCGCTGCCCGCCGCGATCCTGCTGTTGCCGCAATGGGCGCCGCTTCCCGCGAACTGGTTCGCGGCGCCAGCCTCGCTCGCCCTCGAAACACAGGCAACCGGGGGGTCGGCGGTCGATCCGGCCGTCGCCACGGCCCCGGTCCCTGTCGTGGTGGATGGGGCCGGATCGACGCCGATCGTTGTCGACTGGAGCGACCTTGCCCCCTTTCTCTATCTTGTCCCGCTCGTCCTGCTGTGCGGAGTGATGGCGCTGGCGGTCGTGCGGCTGTTCGCGATGCGCGGGCGCGCCGAAATATTGGTCGAACGTTCGTGGCTATCGGCGCTCGCCGAGGCGCAGCGGCGCATGGGGTTCAAGCATGGCACCGCGCTTTTGGTGAGCAAGGAGCTGCGTTCGCCGATCAGCTGGGGCGTGCTGCGCCCGACGATCGTGCTGAGCCCGAAGGCCGTCGCGGCTTCGGGTGAAGCCGAGGCGATCATCGCGCATGAACTGGCGCATGTCGCGCGGCTCGACTGGGCGAAATTGCTCGGTGCGCGGGTCGCCTGCGCGGTCTTCTGGTTCAATCCTCTGGTGTGGGTGCTGGCGCGTGAAAGCCATCAATTGCGCGAGGAAGCGGCCGACGACGCGGTGCTGATGGCAGACATCGACGGCCCCGACTATGCGACGCTGCTGGTCGGCGCGGCGCGCCACGACAATCAGGGCGCGCTGCTCGCCGCGCACGGCGTCGCGCCGGGCAAGGACAGCCTGAAACGCCGCATCACCCGCGTGCTCGACGGCAGCCTGCGGCGCGGCCCGGCGAGCGCAAGCTGGATGCTGATGAGCCTCGTGCTGCTCGCCGGCGTCACCGCGCCGCTCGCCGCCTTTTCGGCGACGGCGAAGCCCGAGGCGGCGGCGGAAGTCCACACTGTCGCCGCCTCCACCACAACAAAGGCAAGCGTGACGTCGCGGGCGGCTGCGGTTGCAAGCAACGCTGAGGTCGATGGGGCCGCGACAGCCACGTCGAAGCCACTGACCGCCGAACAGCTCGTCGGGATGCGCGCGGTCGGCGTGACCCCCGAATATGTCGAGAAACTGCGCGAGAATGGCGGGTCGATGGATGCCGACGACATCATCTCGGCCAAGGCAAGCGGGATCGATCCCGCCTATATCCGGCAGATGCGCGCCATCATCCCCGGCGCCGGGTTTGACGATCTGGTGGGCGCACGCCACGTCGGCATCGATGCGGCCTTCGCCCGCGACATGCGCTCGCATTTCCCGGATGTGGGTATCGACGATCTGATTGCGCTGAAGGCAATGGGGGTCGACTGCGATTTCGTCACCGAGATGCAGCGGTCGGGTGTCAGGATGCGCGACGCCGACGATGCGATCGAATTGCGAGCGATCGGCGCATTCCGGCCCGCGGCGAAATCGCGCTCCCCCGCGAAGTCGCGGCCGGTCACGAAGGCGGTGCGCGGCGGCGATGTCGCGATCCTCGACATGGAACGCGGCGTGATCGAGGCGCGCCGCGCCGATGGCCGCACCGCCCGGATTGAAATACCGGCGACCCCCGAGCCGCCGGCGCCGCCGAGGGCGCCCGACGACTGACGCCCGGACGTTCATCCGGACGCACCGACGATTGATCGAAACCTTGTTTGAAAAACGCCGCTGCGGCGGCGAGCGATGGCGCTCGCCTGGCGCACGGAGGGAGGAGTGCACCATATGAAGGCCCTGTTTTTTGCTGGCGGCACCGCGCTGCTGTCGATCCTCGCCTGTTCGGCGCCGACCGCCGCCGCCGATCCGCTGGTGCTGACCGACGTGCGCTGGATCGCCGAGCCCGCGAGCGGGAAGAAGAGCGCGCCGCGCATCCGCATCCAGCACCGGCAGTCGAGCAGCGATCAGAGTTTCGACGGATCGCGCCGTTACTTCGCGGGTGCCGAAGCGGCGCTGCGCCGCAAGACACCCGGACCCGTCAGCTTTCAGATCGCGCACGACGCGGGCACGCTGTCGTGCACCGGCACACTGACAGGAGCCTTCGAAGGGCAAGGCGCGTGCCGCTTTACCTCCGCTCCCTCGTTCGAAAGGGCGCTCGGCGAGCGCGGCCTCGCGCCCGACCAGCGTTCGTCGCTGCTCGCGATGCTTCTCGTCGACGCGTCGATCGAGCTGGCCGACGGGCTGACGCGCGAGGGGGTGCGGCCCAAGGATGCCGACGACCTGATCGCCGCCGCCGCGCTCGAGGTGCGGCCCGAATATGTGCGCGACCTGAAGTCCGAGGCGCTCGTGTTGACCGACGTCGAGGATGCGATCGCCTGCAAGGCGCTCGGCGTCGACGGCGCCTATGTGCGCGGGCTCGCCGCTGCGGGATACCGGAAATTGAGCGCCGACGAGGTCGTCGGCATGAAGGCGATGGGCGTGACGGGCGAATATGCGCAGGCGATGAACCGCGCGGCGGGGGGAAAAGCCAAGTGATGCGATGGACCAGCTTCGCGGCGATCGCCACCGCGCTTTCCAACCCGGCGCTCGCGCAGGGAACGCCCGTGCCGAGCGGCGATACGCCGCCGCCCGCCGCGACCGAGGTCGCACCCACCGCGACCACCCCGGCGCGGCAGGTCTATACTCCCGCCGACTTCGCGCGCTACGCGCCCGTCAACGCCTATGACATGCTGATCCAGGTGCCGGGGTTCCAGATCCGCGACAGCGAGGAGCTGCGCGGGCTGGGGCAGGCGACGGGCAATGTGCTGTTCAACGGCAAGCGGCCGTCGAACAAGGCCGACGACATGTATACGCAGCTGTCGCGTATCCCCGGCGGCAATGTCGAGCGGATCGAGATCGTCGACGGCGCGACGCTCGACATCCCCGGACTGTCGGGACAGGTCGCCAATATCGTCTATCGCGCCGACGGCATTTCGGGGCAATTTTCGTGGAAGCCGCAGTTCCGGCCGCATTACACCGACCCGCTGTTCACGCGCGCCGACGTGTCGGTGCGCGGGCGGTCGGGCGAGATCGAATATGAGGCCTCGCTCAACAACGACGATTCGGCGCGCAGCGGCGCGGGCGGCCCGACTTTGATCTATGACGGCGCGGGCAATATCATCGAACGGCGCAAGGACATCTGGCACACCCATTTTGACACGCCGAAGCTGTCGGGGCGCATCACATGGGATCCGGCGGGCGACACCGTCGCCAATCTTGGCGGCCATTATCAGCGCAAATACGACCGCTATTACGAGGATGGCGTGCGCACCGGTCCCGGGCTGCCCGACCGCATCCGCACCGTGCGCGAAAAGGCCGACAGCTGGAATTACGAGATCGGCGGCGATTATCAGTTCGGGCTCGGGCCGGGGAAGTTGAAACTGATCGGGCTGAGGCGCTTCAGCCACGAACCCTATTCACAGGAAATCGTGACAACGCCCGACGGCGGCATCGCGACGGGCGACCGCTTCATGCAGACCGGCGACCTTGGCGAGACGATCGGGCGCGGCGAATATCAGTGGAAGATGTTCGGCGGCGACTGGCAACTGTCGGGCGAGGCGGCGTTCAACACGCTCGACAATGTCGCGTCGCTCGCGGTGCTGGGTCCCTCGGGCGACTTCGTCGACATTCCGTTCGAAGGCGGCACCGGCGGGGTGAGCGAGGATCGCTACGAAGGGCTTTTGAGCTTCGGGCGCAAGCTCACCGACAAGCTCAATTTCCAGATCATCGCGGGCGCCGAGCATTCGACGATCACCCAGACGGGCGTGAATGGCCTCACGCGCAGCTTCTTCCGGCCCAAGGGGTCGATTTCGCTCGCTTGGGCGCCATCGGCCGATTTCGACATATCGGTGAAGCTCCGGCGGCGGGTGCTACAGCTCTCCTTCTATGATTTTCTCGCGCGCGCCTTCCTCAACGACGGCAACCAGAATGCGAGCAACAACGACCTGCGTCCCCAGCAGGACTGGACCTATGAGGGCGAGATCAACAAAAAGCTGGGCCCTTGGGGGTCGACCAAGCTGATCTTCATCTACCGCGACGTCGAGGATCGCGTCGACGTGATCCCGATCGGCGAGACGGGTGAGGCGGTCGGCAATATCGCGAAGGCCAAGGCGGGTGCGATCGACTGGACATCGACGATCAATCTCGACCCGGCGGGGCTGAAGGGGGTGCGGCTCAACACGCGTCTGCTGCTGCAGAAAAGCTCGCTGCGCGATCCCTTCACCGGCGAGAAGCGGCAGTGGAGCGGTTTCACCGACACCGTAGTCGAGCTGGGCCTGCGCCACGATATTCCCGCGAGCGACTGGGCGTGGGGCGGCGACCTGGAATATTCGCATTACCAGCCCAATTACCGCCGCAACCAGACCGACAAGGTCTGGGAAGGGCCCATATGGGCGTCGCTGTTCGTCGAGAACAAGGACGTGTTCGGCCTCACCGTTCGCGCCCAGATCTCCAACATGGTGAACGCCCGGTCGAAACGCGACCGCATCGTCTATACCGGCGTGCGCGGCGGCAGCCCGGTTTCCTTCATCGAGCAGCGCGACCGGCTGATCGGGCCGATCTTCGTCTTTTCGGTGCGCGGGACATTCTGACGCGATAGGAACTCCCGGTGACGAAGCGACGCATCAAAATCTATTTCGACGGCGGATGCCGGCCCAATCCGGGAAAGATGGAAACCGCCGTGGTGACCGGCGGCGCGGCCGTCGTCGTGCGCGACGCGGGGATCGGCAGCAGCCAGGATGCCGAATGGCTCGCGTTGATCGCGGCGCTGCGGCTTGCGCGCGACCTGGGGCTGGCGAATTTCATCCTGCTCGGCGACGCGGCGGGGGGGGGGGCGCAGGCGAACGGCACGGTGCGCGCCCGGGGCGAAGCGGCGGAGCATCTCGCCCATTTTCGTGCGCTCGCCGGCGACGGGCCGGCGCCCGCCGTGCGCCATATCAAGCGGACGCAGAATCTGGCGGGGATCGCGCTGGCGCGCGGACGATAGCGCCGAAAGGCTGTCAAAAAGCCTCACCAGTTGTTAAGTGCTGGCCGCCCATCTTGACGGATCCAGCGAAAGACCAGCGCGTTGAAGCCGACCTATCCCTTACCCGTCCACCACAGTTGGCCGCTCTACGAGCGAGCGCGCTTTTTCGAACTGGGGCAGCTGCACCGGTGCGAGACGCTCGACCCGATTCCCGACGTCGTCGATGTCGCAGCGCGGCTGGGACCGGGGCGCATCGGGATCGGGCACTGGGAATGCGACCTCACCGACAACAACCGGTTGAGCTGGTCGGACGAGGTCTATGATATCTTCGGTATTCCGCGCGGCGCGGCGATCGCGCGCGAAGAGGCGGCAGCACTGTATGCCGAGGGATCGCGCGCGGCGATGGAGAAATTGCGCGCTTATGCGATCCGCCACCGGCGCGGCTTCACGCTCGACGTTGAAATTTGCCCTGCGCAGGCGCCGCGCCGCTGGATGCGGCTGATTGCGGCGCCGGTGTGCGAGGGCGATCGGATCGTGAAACTGCAGGGCCTCAAATTGCGCCTTCCGGGCTCGGCTGACCCCGAATTTTGAACCGTTCGATCAACCGAACCTGAGAAACAACCGTTCTGGCAGTATTGGCGGCGGCTTTCGTTGACGCGTCGGCGGGTTCGACGCAGTCGATCATGAGACCAGACGTTGTGGGCGCCGAAGGGCCGGCACGCCTGATCCTTCCGTTCATTCCCGAAGGCATTTGCCCCGCATATGAAGTTTTTTAATCGGTTTGCGTCGGCCGCGCACAATATGGCCATCGACCTGGGTACCGTGAATACCGTCGTCTATGTGCGCGACAAGGGCATCGTCCTCAACGAACCGTCGGTCGTTGCGCTCGAAACGCGCGACGGCATCCGCCGGGTCAAGGTCGTCGGCAACGAAGCCAAGCCGATGATGGGCAAGACCCCCGACAATATCCAGGCGATCCGCCCGCTGCGCGACGGCGTCATCGCCGACATCGACGTCGCCGAACAGATGCTCAAGCATTTCATGGACAAGGCGCAGGGCGGGCCGAGCCGTTTCGTCCAGCGCAGCCATGTCGTGATCTGCGTGCCGTCGGGGTCGACGATGGTCGAGCGCCGCGCGATCCGCGACGCGGCGAGCAATGCGGGCGCGGCATCGGTCCAGCTTATCGAGGAATCGCTTGCCGCCGCGATCGGTGCCGGCTTGCAGGTCGCCGAGCCCAGAGGGGCCATGGTCGTCGACATCGGCGGTGGTACGACCGAGGTCGCGATATTGTCGCTGAGTGGCATCGCCTACAGCAATTCGGTGCGCGTCGGCGGCGACAAGATGGACGACATGATTTCGTCGTTCATCCGCCGCAAACACAACCTCATGGTCGGCGAAATGACCGCCGAGCGCGTCAAGCTCACGATCGGCTGCGCGACCCCGCCGACGGGCGACGGCATGGTCATGGGGGTCAAGGGCCGAGATCTGGTGACCGGACGCCCGGCCGAGGTGCGGGTGACCGAGGCCGAGGTCGCCGAGGCGCTCGCCGAACCGGTCGGGCAGATCGTCGGCGCGGTGCGCGCGGCGCTCGAACAGACGCCGCCCGAACTGTCGGCCGACATCATCGACGAAGGCATCACGCTGACCGGTGGCGGCGCGCTGCTGCGCCGCATGGACGAAGCGATCGCGCGCGCCACCGGGCTGCCCGTCGTGGTCGCCGACGACGCGCTGATCTGCGTCGCGATGGGCGCGGGGCGCGCGTTCGAGGACCGCACCTATCATGGCGTGCTGATTGCCGCCTGACGCGGGTCAGGCGCAGGCGTCGATCGCGGCGAGGTGGTGCGCCTTCGCGGCGTCGTCGAGGAACGAGCCGGTAAAGCTGTTGCGCGCGAGCGCGAGGAGTTCGGCTTTCGACAGGTCGAGCGCGTCGGCGACCGCCTGGTAATTGGCGTTCACATAGCCGCCGAAATAGCTGGGATCGTCGCTGTTCACCGTGGCTTTGAGGCCCGCGTCGAGCATGGTCTTCAGCGGATGGTCGGCGATATCGCCCACGACGCAGAGCTTGAGGTTCGAGAGCGGGCAGACGGTGAGCGTCATGCCCTCGGCCGCGAGGCGCGCGACGAGCGCGGGATCCTCGAGGCTGCGGTTGCCGTGGTCGATGCGGTCGACCTTCAGCTGGTCGAGCGCCTCATGCACATATTCGGGCGGGCCTTCTTCGCCGGCGTGCGCTACGATTTTGAGCCCGAGGGTGCGGGCGCGCGCGAAGACGCGTTCGAACTTGGCGGGCGGGTGCCCGACTTCGGACGAGTCGAGCCCGACGCCGTCGATGCGGTCCAGATAAGGCAGCGCCGCGTCGAGCGTCGCTTCGGCCTCGGCTTCGCTGAGGTGGCGGAGGAAGCACATGATGAGCTTCGACGTCATGCCGTAACTGGCCTCGGCATCATCGAGCGCGCGTGTGATGCCGGTGACAACGGTTTCAAACGCAACGCCGCGCTCCGTATGCCCTTGTGGGTCGAAGAAAATCTCGACGTGCCGGACATTGTCGGCGTTGGCGCGCGCGAGGTAGGCGGCGGTCAGGTCATAAAAATCCTGCTCGCGGTGAAGCACGCCCATGCCCTGATAATAGATGTCGAGGAAATCCTGGAGGTTCGAAAAGGCATAGGCGGCGCGCACCTCCTCTACCGATCCGAAGGGGATGGCGACATTGTTGCGCTGCGCGAGCTCGAACATCAGTTCGGGTTCGAGCGAACCTTCGATATGGAGGTGCAGTTCGGCCTTGGGCAGCGCCGCGATGAAGGCGGCGCGCTCGTCGCGCGAAGCGAAGCCGTCAGGCACCGGGCACCTCCTCTTGCCGAAGGATGATCGCCGCCTCGGGCTTGTGGCGGCGGATTTCCTCGACCGTCAGCCCGTCGATCTCGTGCGGGAAGATCAGCCACTGGTCGGTTTCGCGGACGAAGAAATCGGGGCGGAGGTCGGTGACGTTGCGGCCGGGCTTGAACCAGACGGTGGCGATGCGGATGTCGCGCGGCATATTGTGGCGGCAGCGCGCCTTAAGTTCGGCGATAAAGGCGCGGATGCTGCGGCCGCTGTCGAAGACGTCGTCGATGATGAGCAGCCGGTCGTCGGGGTTCAGCGTGTCGATCAGATAGCCTAAAGCAAAGACCTTCACCTGCGGGTCCTGGCTGTCGATGCCTTTGTAGGACGAGGTTCGGATCGCGATATGGTCGCAATGGTGGCCGTGATAGTCGAGCAATTCCTGCACCGCGATCCCGACCGGCGCGCCGCCGCGCCATATGCCCACGAGGTGTGTCGGCCTGAAGTCGCTGTCGATGACCTGCATCCCGAGGCGCAGGGAATCGGCGAGCAGATCGTTCGCGCTGATGAAGATTTTTTCCGCGGTCATGAGATGCGGAGTAATCCTCCGGGCGAAAGGTCGCAAGACGCGACGGATTTGGGTGGGGAACTGCCATTAGACGGAGGGCATATCCTCCCTGTGGCGAAGCCATGGGGAGGGGGACCGTCGCCGCAGGCGATGGTGGAGGGGCAGCAACCTCGCGCAACAGCCCCTCCGTCAGCCCTACGATCTGCCACCTCCCCACGGCTTCGCCGGAGGGAGGATTATAAGGAAGCTGCCGGTCGAAACCCGTCACCTCCGCGCATCGCGCCCCTATTTCCGCGACGCGGCGCTCCGGTCGCGGATAGCCTTGAACTCGCTGCCGGCCCTCCAGCCGGGCCAGCGCGCCGAGCGCGCCAATTCATCGCCGATCTGGTGGAAAATCTCGATATCCTGCACCGCTCCCTCGAGGTTCCAGTCGGGGGCCCAAGCGTCGCACGCCTGATGATAGCATTTGCCCGTATAAGCATCGACCCACGCCTGCCCCGCGTGCTTGCCGCCCTCGACCAGATCGGACGCACCCGCGATGCCCATCATCAACAGGACGGGAACGCCGCGTTTGGCGAGGCTGAAATGGTCGGCGCGATAGAAGAGGCCGCGTTCGGGAAGGCTTTCTACGCTGACCGTGCGACCCTGCGTCGCGGCGACGCGGGCGAGATCGTCTTCGAGCGTGCCCTGCCCCTTGCCGACGAGGACGACATCCTTGGCGCGGCCGGCGGTCTGGAGGATGTCGAGGCCGAGGTTGGCGACGGTCTTTTCGAGCGGGAAGACAGGCTTTTCGGCATAGGCTTCGGACCCCAGAAGGCCGCGCTCTTCGGCGGTCCAGAAGGCGAAGGCGATCGTGCGGTCGGGCGGCGGCGCGGCCTTGAACAACCGCGCGATCTCGAACAGCCCCGCGACGCCGAGCGCATCGTCGTTCGCGCCCGCGCGATAGATGCGGCCCTGCTCGTCGGGCGGACCTTCTCCATAGGCGTCCCAGTGCGCGCCATAGATGACGACCTCGTCGGGCCGCTTCGAGCCCGAAATCTTGGCGAGCACATTCTGGCTTTGCACGACCTCCTGCGTCACGGGGACCTCGGCGTCGAAGCTCGTGCCGAGGTCGACGGGCTTGAAATCCTTCCGCCGCGCCGCGACGCGCAATGCCTCCAGATCCTGCCCGGCATCGGCGAAGAGTTTCGTCGCCGTCTCGCCCGAGATCCAACCCTGCAGTGCGAGGCTCGTCACCTTTTCGGGCGGAACGACGAGGCCGTAATTTTCGCCGCCGGCGCTTTTGACGACATTCCAGCCATAGCCGACGCCCTCGGCGTCGTGGACGATCAATGCTGCGACCGCGCCGCGGCGGGCGGCTTCCTCGAATTTGTAGGTCCAGCGGCCATAATAGGTCATCGTCCGGCCGCCGAATTTGCCGAACGCATCCTCGCCCTTCGCCGCGACGAAATCGGGATCGTTGATCAGAAAGACCGCGACCTTGCCCTTCAAATCCTGTCCCTTGAAATCGTCCCAGCCGCGTTCGGGGGCGCTGACGCCATAACCGACGAAGACCATCGGCGCGTTCGCGACCACCGCGCGCGCCTTCGGCTGGAGCGTCGAGACATAGATGTCGGTGCCGAAGCTCAGCGGCGTCGCCGCGCCCTTGCGATCGAAGGCAAGTTTTTCGGGACTGCCGAGGCGCGTGTGGAGCAACGGCACGGGCTGGGTCCAGCCGCCATCGACGCCCGCGGGTTCGAGCCCCATCGCCTCGAGCCGCCCGATGAGATAGCCGACCGTGCGTTCCTCGCCGACCGTGCCGGGGGCGCGGCCCTGGAACTGGTCGGACGCGAGCGTGCGTACCGTCTCGGTGAGATTGGCGGCGTCGATGCCCGTTTGCGCCGCCGCCGGCGCGGCGATGGCGGCGATGGCGGCGAGGAAAAAGGCGGCGGCAAGATGCGTTTTCATGAGGCGTTCCGGTTTGGTAGCGGTCGAGGCAGTTCGAAAGCCGGGTCTTAGCACGGCGACGCGCATTGTGAACCGCTGGCGCGGGTTATCGAGCGCGGGCGGCGTGCGGTGGGATGGAAGCCTGCTAGAGTGCCGCCACCAATGCGGTCAGCGTGGCGGCCGCGATCGCGAACAGCACCGCTACGCGCGGTCCATAGATGCGCACGAGATGCGCCGTTCGAGGCTCGGCGGGCGGCCAATCGGCGATGCCGGCGGGCTCGGCTTCGTCCCGCACGCCGGTGATGCGCTCCGGAACGCCGGGTCGCGACGACAGATCCGGCCCGCTGATCCCGCTTGCCAGCGCAAGCTTTTCGAAGGCGACCGCCATCTTCCCTTCCTTGAGAAGACGGGCGACGCGCCCCTGTCGCGGATCGTCGAACGAGACGGGGAGCGCGCCGACGAGGCGTTCGATCTCGCTATCGAGCGCGTGCAGGTCGTCGATCGCCTCCATCGCGCGCGACCGGTCGCCGCGTTCGAGCGCGAGTTGCAGCCGCGTCAACGACAGAAAACCCACGCGGCAGAACTGGAGCCCCAGCGCGTAATCCTCCGCCGCCGGCGGGCCGCCGTGACGGACCGGGTCGGGCTCGTGCCGGGTCGAAAGGGCGCTCATGATCCTTGCTCCTGCCTTCACCCGCCCCTGTGGGATCGACTAGAGAGAAAATGCGCGGGCGCGGAAGCCCCGATCAGGCCCGCTGTGCCCCGGATGCGCCGGACGGTGGCGAGATCGGGGACTTCAGTTTGAAAGCAAGAAACGGAGCGCACACCGGCGTGCGCCATGGCATTGCCGGCGCATGACGAAGACGATGGAAACACGCATCGGCGCGCATATCGACGTGCCGGATGAAGACCCGATCGCCGCGGCGCTTGATCGCGACGGATGGGCGGTGCTGCCGGGGTTGCTGAACGCCGCCGATTGCGACGGCACTGCGGCACTTTATGCCCAGGACGCGGAGTTTCGCAGCCATGTGATTATGGCGCGGTACGGCTTCGGGCGCGGCGAATATCGCTATTTCGCCTATCCGCTGCCGCCGCTGGTCGAGGCGCTGCGCGGGATGCTCTATGCGCGGCTCGCACCGATCGCCAATCGCTGGCACGAACGGATGGGGATGGCGGCGCGCTTTCCGGCCGATCATGCCGAATTTCTCGCACGGTGCCATGAAGCGGGACAAAGGCGACCGACCCCCTTGCTGCTGCAATATGGCGCGGGCGATTATAATTGCCTGCACCAGGATCTATATGGCCAGCATGTCTTTCCGTTGCAGGTTGCGGTGCTGCTGTCGGCGCCCGGCGATGATTTCACCGGCGGCGAGTTCGTGCTGACCGAGCAGCGCCCGCGGATGCAATCGAGGGCCGCGGTCGTGCCGCTGGCGAAGGGCGACGCGGTCGTCTTCGCGGTGAATACGCGGCCGGTGCGCGGTTCGCGCGGGAACTATCGCGTGGCGATGCGCCACGGGGTGAGCGCCATCCGGTCGGGACGGCGGCACACGCTGGGGCTGATCTTTCACGACGCGGCGTGAGGGCCGCGGGGGCTGTTGGTTTACGCAACGCTGCTGAGTAAGGCCGCTAGCGGCGCCCGCCTTCGCAGGGGCGACGGTTAAAGAAACGCCCGCTTCCACCCCATAGCCAACCTGCTCGATGACCCGGTTATTCCCCCGCCGGGCGCGTCCAGCCCTTCCGGTATTTTTCGAACCAGGCGAGGATCGCCGAGGCCTTGGCGGCCGATTGCGAGGGGCGCGCGGCGATGCTGCCGTGGCTGGCGCCGGGCACCTTGACCAGCGCGGTGGGCACGCCGCGGAGGCGGAGCGCGGTGTAATATTGTTCGGATTCGCTGACCGGGGTGCGATAATCCTCGGCGCCGACGACGACCATCGTCGGGGTCTCCACATTGCCGACGAGCGACAGCGGCGAGCGCGACCAGTAAAGTTCGGGATTCTCCCATGGTTGCGCGCCGAGCCAGTATCGGCCGAAAAAGGCGGGGCCGTCGGCGGTGAGCGCCTGCGTCGTCCAGTTGATCACCGGTTTTTGCGTGACAGCGGCCTTGAAACGGTTGGTCTTGCCGACGATCCAGCTCGTCAGCACGCCGCCGCCCGAGCCGCCGGTGACGAACAGCGCGTTGGGGTCGGCAACGCCGAGTTCGATCGCGCGGTCGACAATGCTGATCAGGTCGAAATAATCATTGCCCGGATAGGCCTTGTCGATCTCGTTCGCGAAGGCCGCGCCATAGCTGGTCGAGCCGCGCGGGTTGGCCGAGAGCACGGCATAGCCCGCGGCGGCATAAAGCTGGTTGTCGGTCGAAAAATGCGGGCCATAGGCGGCGAAAGGTCCGCCGTGGATTTCGAGGATCAGCGGCACGCGCTGCCCTTCGACATGGCCGGGCGGCAGGGTCAGCCAGCCCTCGATCGTCTTGCCGTCGTGGCTCGAGGCGACGGTGATCTTGCGGACCTCGCCGAACGATTTCACTTCGCGCAGCGAGCGGTTGAGGTCGGTGAGGATGCGCGCGTCGCCGCCGCGTGTCAGCTGCACCTCGGCCGGACGGGTCGCGGTGCCGCCGGTGAAGGCGATCGCGCCGCCGTCGGAGACGGTGAAGCTGCCGCCGGTGTACGGCCGGTCCATCCCGCCGCCCGACAAACCGGTAGCGGCGGTGCGTACGCCTCCGTCGAGCCCGATGCGCGCGACCTTGGTTTCGCCATGATCGTCGTACTGCGCATAGACCGACTTGCCGTCACCGGCCCATTCGATCGCATCTATGCCATAGTCCCAATCGGCGGTCAGGCTGCGCTTGCCCGAGCCGTCGCGGTTCATGACGTAGAGCTGCGTGTTTTCATAAGCGCGCAATTTGTCGTCGAAGCCAAGGTAAGCGATCTTGCCGCCGTCGGGCGAAACGAGCGGGCTCGCGTCGGGACCGTTGCGGTCGGTAAGCGCGCTGACCCCGCCGCTCGCCACGTCGAGCGCATAGATTTCGCTTTCGACCGGATCGCTTTCCCAGTCGGGGCGGCGGTTGGCAGCGAAATAGAGTGTGCGGCCATCGCGCGACCAACTGAGCGGGCCGCCGTCGTGATAGGGCCCGAAAGTGAGCTGGCGCGGCGCGCCGCCGGTCGCGGGAACGAGGAAAATCTTCTCGAAGCCCGGCTCGACATAGCCCTCGCCATCGGCGCGATAGGTGAGGAGGTCGCGGATCTCGAGCGGTTCGGCCCATTTCGCGCCCTCGGGCTTGTTCGCGGGGGCGCTGCCGAACTTCGGCCCTTCGTCCTTGACCAGCATCGTATAGGCAATCGAGCGGCCGTCGGGCGACCAGGCGATGCTCGACGGGCTGGTGGGCAGACCGGTGAGGCGTACCGTCTCGCCGCCGTCCATCCAGCGCACCCAGAGCTGCGCGCCGCCGCCCTCGGTCGAGGCGAAGGCGAGGCGTTTGCCGTCGGGCGACCAGCGCGGCGAAAAGGCGCCGCCCTGCCGGCCGGCGACCGGCATTTCCGCACCGGTCCGGGTGTCGATCAGCCAGATCGAGCTGACCGCGCGGTCGGTCATGATGTCGTTCGCGCGGCGGACATAGGCGATGTGGCGGCCGTCGGGGCTGATCTGCGGATCTGCGGCGATCGCGAGGTCGAAAAGGTCGGCGCCGGTGAAGCGGCGGTTGGGGGCGATCCTGGCGCTCCCTACGGCGGAGGCCGACATGGCGGCCGGGGTCTCGGCGGGTGCGGTTTCCGCGGGCGGCGTGGCGGGCGGCTGTTCCTCCTGCGCAAGCGTGATCTGCGAGGTAAGAGCGAGGAGGCTCGCCCCGAACAATGCCAGTTTGCGCATGAAATATTTCCCCTTTTTTTTGGTTTGGGGGTGGTCTGAACTTTTCGGGGATGCGGGTCAACCGCCTGACGACAGGATGCTATCCGTCCCGGCCGTAAACGTCGTTGCGGAAGGCGATGCCGCGCTCGGTCACCATCGCGGTGATATAGGTGAGGTAGACGGGAACCTCGACCGGCAGCGGCACCGCCTGTTCGGGCGCCTTCGACTTGGTGTTGATCGAGCGGTGAAGCAGCCATTGGCCGAGCTTGGCCGCATTTTCGAGGCGGATGCAGCCGTTCGAAAAATGGCGGTCGGGCTTGCCGAGCAGCGCGCGGTCGGGAGTGTCGTGCAGATAGATGCCTTCGTCGTTGGGGAAGAGGAATTTGACCTTGCCCATCGAATTGGCGCCGCCCGGAAGTTCACGCAGGCGCAGCAGCCGGTCGCCCGCGGCGACCGCGGGCCAGTCGATCTCCGATTGTTCGAGCTTGCGCGGGTTGGGCCCCCAGTCGGAGAGCGCTTCCATGCGCAGCGACGCGAGGCTGCGGCCCGCGAGTATCTTGGGCGCGATGCTTTTTTGCGCGAGATAGTCGGGAACGTTCCAATAGGGGTTGAGGATCGCCCATTGCAGCTTGCCCGCGAGCATCGGCGTCGGCGTTTCGGGGGCGCCGACGACGACCTTCATCATGCCCACACGCTTGCCCGCGCCATAATACCAGAGCTGGCCCGACGAGGCATCGACGACGACATGATGCGTGTAGGGGCCCGGCAGGATGCGCGCGCGGTCGAGGTTGAGGCGGAGGCGGTCCATCGCCTCCTCGGGCACGCCGCCGCCCTGCGCGCGGCGCATCAGGCCGCGGAGGCGGACATAATGTTCGCTCATCCAGCCCATATTTTTCATATAGGCGCCAAAATCCTTGGGAAAGGCGGCGGCACGGAGGATGGTTTCGGTATCGGCCTTCTTCGGCTTCAGCGATCTGTCGGCATATTCCATCTTCGCATCGCCCGGGCGGCGCATGTCGCGGACATAGCGTGCGAAGGCGGTGGACAGCTCGACCTCGGCGCGCGCAAGAGCGCGCGGATCGCCGTCGCGGGCGCGCGCGATCGCCTGTTCGAGATCGCGTACATCGCCTGGCGCGGGCTTGAGGCCGTCGAAGCGCGCGGTCGAAAGATAGCCGAGCAGCATCGCGGCTTCGGGCCCGACCTTGCCCGCGCGGACCCACAACGGCCGGTAGCCGCGCGCGGCGTAAAAGCGTTTGACGTCGCCGCCGGCCTCTTCGCGAATTGCGTTCGCGAGCAAGGGAACGGCACTTTGAGCGGCAGGGGCGGCGAGCGCGGGCGGCGCGAGCGTCCCGCCGAGCGCCAGCAGGGTCAGGAACAGGGGAGCGCAGCGGCGCCGCGCCCCCCGAACGGACGTCATCAGCCGCGTTCTCCCACCTGCGTCGGGGCGGGCGGCGGCGGGGGCGGCGGGGTGTAGTTCGGATGATAGATACCGTCGGCGGTGTAATAGCCGTCGATGATGCCGTCGCCGTCGCGGTCGGCGGCGATGCTCCCGGGAACCGCGCCCGGCGGCGGAGGCGGCGGGGCCGCGGCGATTTCTTCCTGCTGCGAACAGGCGGAGAGTGCGAGCGCGCCGAGCGCGCTTATCAAGACGGGTTGGAAACGCATGAGACCACTCCTTTTGATGCGGCCGGAATCGCTTTCCGGGCGCGAGCGCCCAACCCCGGGACTTGAGTCATGCGGACGAGCAAATATGCGCCGACCATCCCGCGATCAGGGGTGGTTTTTGAACGATGATCTGCGCCATAAGTTCCCGGCGTTTCGCCCCGCGCGGTGGACATGCCGGCGCGCATCGCTAAGCGGGCCATACAGCCCGATCATAAGTGAAGGGAAAGACATGGATTTTTCGCGATTGCAGGCGACGAGCAAGATCGGCGAGGACTGGGTCTACCCGCAGCCGCCCTGCCTGAATTTCGGCTGGCTCGAGGTCGACCGCGATCCCGCGCACCGCATCTATTGGGAGGAATATGGCAATCCGGCGGGCGAACCGGTGATGTTCCTCCACGGCGGTCCCGGCGGCGCCTGCGCGCCTGTCATGGCGCGCTTCTTCGACCCGAAACGCTATCGCGTCATCCTGTTCGACCAGCGCGGCTGCGGCAAGAGCGAGCCCAATGTCGCCTCGACGGGACCCGCGGTGGCGCTCGCGAAAAACACCACCGCCGACCTGATCGGCGACATCGAGAAATTGCGCGACAAGCTGGAGATCGCGGGGCCGATGCACGTCTTCGGCGGCAGCTGGGGCAGCACGCTTGCGATGGCCTATGCCATCGCGCATCCCGAGCATTGCGCAAGCCTGATCCTGCGCGGCATCTTTCTGGGGGCGCCCGAGGATCTGCTCTATCTCTATCAGGGCAATGCCGCGACGTGGGCCGACGATCCCTATGCCCTCACCGAACCCGGCGCCTATATGAAATATCCTGGCGAGTGGGCCGAACTGCTGTCGGTGCTGACGCCCGAAGAGCGCGGCGACGTGATGAAATCCTACAAGGCGATCTTCGACATGGTCCCCGAGACCCCGGCCGAGAAAGAACGCCAGCTCAAGGCGGCGCTGACCTGGTCCTTGTGGGAGGGCGTGATTTCGAACATGATCCCCGAGACGGCTGACACGGGCAAGTTCGGCGAGGCCGATTTCGCGCTCTGCTTCGCGCAGATCGAGGCGCATTATTTCGCCAACGCGCTGTTCCTCCCCGCGGGGCATTTCTTCGACAATATCGCCACGCTCGCCGGCATCCCCATCCATATCGTCCATGGCCGCTTTGACGAGGTGTGCCCGCTGACGCAGGCGTCGCGGCTCGTCGCGGCGCTGCGCGAAGCGGGCGGGGGACCCTACACTTATGTGGTCACCAATGCGGGGCATAGCGCGATGGAGCGCGAGAATGCGCTCGCCCTGACCGCGGTGATGGACGGGCTGGCGCGGATCGGGGCGTAACAAAGCCGCCTACCCGGCAAATCGCCCGGCAATCCTCCTCAAATTTCGCTCCGTAGCAAGGCTTTCCTCCTCTCTCTCATTTTATTCACACACGCGATAGTGAATATTGACTCGCGCGAGAATCTTGCCGATAAGCTGGGCCCAGATCGGCGGCAATGACCGCTGACGGGAGGGAGAGTTTGATATGAAGGCTCAGCTTTTTGCGTCCGCCTCGGCCGCCGCGCTGTTCGCGTCGCCCGTTGCCGTCATGGCCCAAGGGGTCGAGGCGCCGCCCGCCGATACGGCGGCATCGGATCAGCAGAGGGACGATAACGACATCATCGTCACCGCGACCCGCCGTACCGCCCGCCTGCAGGACGTGCCGCTCAGCGTCACCGCGTTCGGGCAGGAGGAACTCGACGATCTCGGCATCGTCGGGTTCGAGGGCATCGCCCAGAATACGCCGGGCATCGTCGTCAACCGTCCGACGCAGAATTTCAACAATTTCACCGCGCGCGGGATCAACACCAACGGCTATTCGGCCGGCCTGCAGAGCGCGGTCGCCATCTATGTCGACGAGCTGCCGATTTCGGCGAACGGCAATTCGACGATCCTCGATCCCAATCTCTACGACGTCGAGCGCGTCGAGTTCCTGCGCGGGCCGCAGGGCACCTTGTTCGGGTCGAACTCGCTCGCGGGTGCAATGCGGATCATCACCAAGAGCCCCGACCTCGACGATTTCGAGGCCTCGGCGAGTATCGACCTCGGCCTCACCGGGTCGAGCTCGGTGCGCCAGCGCTATAATGCGATGGTCAATTTGCCGATCATGAAGGACGAGATCGGGCTGCGCGTCACCGGCTATTATCGCAACGAGGACGGCTGGGTCGACAATATCGGCACCGGGATCGAGGATTCGAACAGCCTCGAGGCGTTCGGCGGCCGCGCGATCCTGCTCCTCCAGCCGACCGACCGCATGAAGGTGAAGCTGCTCGCGTCGTACGAGAACAGCAAGCCCGCCGATTCGGGGCTGACCAACCCGCTGCTCGGCAAGTTCGTGCGCCGCTCGGACCGTCCCGACCTGTTCCAGGGCAAGCTCACCAATTATAATGTGACGATCAATTACGAGTTCGATTTCGCCGAGCTGATCAGCTCGACGACGCTGTCGGACTATGACGCCTCCTTCTATGTCGACCTCGCGGGCACCTTTGCACAGGCCTTTCCCTTTGCGCTCGACGCTTATGGCTATGACGACCTGTTCGTGCAGGAAACGCGGCTTGTCTCGCGCCACGACGGGCCGATCGAATGGGTCGCGGGCTTTTTCTATTACGACAAGCGCCGTACCGTTGATTTCGCTTATCGGTCGAGCCTCGAATATCTGGCCGAGAATGGTCTGACCGGGCTGCCCGACGAATATTACCAGCGCTTCAACAGCTATACCGACCAGAAGGAAATCGCAGGCTTCGGCGAGGTGACCGGGCGCTTCAGCGACAGTTTCTGGGTCACCGGCGGCCTGCGCTACGGCAGCACCGAAGTGCAGAGCTTCACTCGTGGCGGCGGATACAACAGCAATTATCTGACCGCCGCTTTCCTCGGTCTGGAGAACATCCCGCTCACGGTCACGCCGATCGCCTATGCCGAAGGGCTGAAGGTCAAGGACGACCGCCTGTCGTGGAAGGCGAGCGTGTCGTGGAAGCCGGTCGACAGCCTGACCACCTATGCGACCGTCTCGACGGGCTTTCGCACCCCGGTCGTCAATGCGCGCGCCGGGCTGGTCAGCGCGATCGATCCCGACGACCTGATCATCCCCGACGGCGCGAAATCGGACAGCGTCACCAATTATGAGTTAGGGCTGAAGGGCCGCTGGCTCGGCGGCGATCTCGTCGCCAATATCGCCGCCTATTATATCGACTGGAAGGATATTCAGGTTCAGGCGAACCGCGTTTCGGACTCGATCCAGTTCGCGACGAATATCGGCGGTGCCGAAAGCTACGGCCTCGAATTCGAGTTCATCGCGCGGCCGGTGCAGGGGTTGAGCCTCGCGCTCAACGGTTCGTTCAACCGCGCGAAGGTGACCGACCTGACCCCGGGCGAAGCCGCGATTTCGGGCGCCGAGCTCGGCACGCGCCTTGCCTCGCCGCATTTCCAAGGGTCGGGCACGCTGCGCTACGATTTCGCGATCGGCGGTGCCGATACCGCTTATGCCGCGGTCAATGTGTCGCACGCGGGGGCCTTCCCGAACCAGTTCCCCAATGTGCCGGGCAATCCGAATGCCGTCGCCCCGACCTATGACTTCACCGAGGCGTGGACCAACGTGAACCTCTATGCCGGGGCAAAACTGGGGGCGATCGACCTCGGCGTCTATGTCGAAAATCTCTTCGACGACAGCAAGGTCACCTATGTCCATCCCGAGGCGTTCCTCGACGGCCGTTACGCCCGCATGCGTCCGCGCACCATCGGCGTCCGCGCCAACTACCGCTTCTGATCGGCGCGAGGAGATGAAAGGTCCGATGATCCGCCGCCTGTCCCGTCTCGCCGTTGTCGCCGCCGCCGTCTGTGCGGCGCCGGCCATGGCGGCGGGGCCGGTGATCGACGCGCCCGCGGGCAAGGTCGAGGGCAGCGAGACGAAGGGCATCCGCGCCTTCAAGGGCATTCCCTATGCCGCGCCGCCGGTCGGCAAGCTGCGCTGGGCGCCGCCGCAGCCGGCGGAGGGCTGGGACGGCGTCCGCGATGCGACGCGCTTCGGCGCGGCGTGCATGCAGCCGGGGCCGCGCGGCCCCAGCATCTATGCCTGGGACCTGCCGGCGATGAGCGAGGATTGCCTGTCGCTCAACATCTGGGCACCCAAAGATGCGAAGGACGCACCCGTATTCGTGTGGATCCATGGCGGCGCGCTAACCGGCGGGTCGGGCGGCGATCCGATCTATGACGGCAGCGCGCTCGCCGAACGCGGTATCGTCGTCGTGTCGATCAACTACCGGCTCGGCGCGCTCGGCTGGCTCGCGCATCCGCAGCTCAGCGCCGAATCGGTCGAGGGCGTGTCGGGCAATTATGGGCTGCTCGACCAGGTCGCGGCGCTCGAATGGGTCAAGCGCAACATCGGCGCCTTCGGCGGCAGCGCGGGCAATGTGACGATCGCGGGCGAGTCGGCGGGCGCGCTCAGCGTCATGTATCTGATGACCGCGCCCGCCGCGCGCGGGCTGTTCCACAAGGCGGTCGCGCAGAGCGCCTATATGGTGTCGGCGCCGGCGCTGCATGCGCCGCTGAACGGCATGGTGCCCGCCGAGGCGCAGGGCGCCGACCTCGCTGCCAAGCTCGGCGCCGCCGACCTCGCGGCGCTGCGCGCGCTGCCCGCAAAGGACATCGCCGAAAAGGCGCCGGCGACGGGCTATTTCCCTTTCCCCGTCGTCGACGGCAAGATCGTGCCGCGTCAGCTCGTCGACAGCTTCGACCGGAACGAGCAAGCTCCGGTGCCAATCCTCGCGGGCTTCAACGCCGGTGAAATCCGCTCGCTGCGCTTCCTGCTGCCCAAGCCGCCCGCCGATGCCGCGGCCTATGACGCCGCGATCCGCGCCAATTACGGCGAGTTGGCGGACGCCTTCCTTGCGCGCTATCCGGCGAAGACGATCGAGGAAAGCATGCTCGCGGCGACGCGCGACGCGATGTATGGCTGGACCTCCGAACGGCTGGTGTCGAACCAGGCGGCGCTCGGGCAGGGCGCTTATCTCTATTATTTCGACCATGGCTATCCGGCGACCGCCGAATGGAAGCTCCACGCCTTCCACGCCGCCGAGCTGCCCTATATCTTCGGTACCGCGGGCAAGACGCCGCCGCTGTGGCCGAAAATTCCGGACGACCTCACCGAACGCAAGCTGGCGGGCGCGATGGGCGATTATTGGGCGAGTTTCGCGCGCGGCGGCCGGCCGCAGGCGAAGGGCCAGCCCGACTGGCCAGATTATTCCGACGACGCCGGTTTCCTCCACATCGCCGATGCGCCGAAAGCCGGGCACCGCCTGCTTCCCGGCACCGCGGCGCTGCACGAAACGGTGATGTGCCGCCGCCGCGCGGCGGGCGACATTCCATGGAACTGGAACGTCGGCGTCATTTCGCCGCCGCTGCCGCCGAAAGCCGCGGGGTGCCAATGATCGACGGTTCGATGCAGTCCTATGGCCTGACGCTCGACAAATTCCTCTCCCACGCCGCCAAATGGCACGCGCAAGCCGAAACCGTATCGGCTGGGGCGGACGGAAGCATCGCGCGGATCGGCTATGCCGCGCTTTACGAACGCGCGCGCGCGGTGTCGGGCGCGCTCTATGCAATGGGCGTGCGCGCGGGGCACCGCGTCGCGACGCTCGCGTGGAATACGCAGGGGCATCTCGAAAGCTGGTACGGGATCATCGGCATGGGCGCGGTGTGCCACACGCTGAACCCGCGGCTGACGCCCGGGCAGATCGGCGCCATGCTGGTGCAGTCGGAAGCCGGCATATTGCTCGTCAGCCCCGAGCTGCTGCCGCTCGCCGAGGCGGCAACGCGCAATGTCGGGACCGTGCGGCGGATCCTGCTGCTCGACGCCGACACCGCCGAACCCGACGCGGGCGAGGGGACCGGCCGCATCGCGGTCGCTGCGCTCGAACCCGCGCTCGCGGCGGCATCAGCCGATGTCGCTTGGGGCGAGTTCGACGAGAACAGCCCGTCGGGGCTCTGCTTCACCTCGGGCACCACCGGCGCACCGAAGGGCGTCACCTACACCCATCGCGGCTGCTACCTTCACACGATGCGCCAGTTGCAGGCCGATGTGATGGGCGTGCGCGCGCGCGACGCGGTGCTTGCGGTGGTCCCGATGTTCCACGCCAACGCTTGGGGGCTGCCCTTTTCGGTGCCCGCGGCGGGCGGCAAGCTCGTGCTGCCCGGCCGCCACAGCGACGGCGCGCATCTGGCGGCGCTGATCCGCGGCGAAGGGGTGACCGCGGGGGTCGGCGTGCCGACCGTGTGGCTGGGGCTGGTCGAACATCTCGAGCGCGAGGGGGGCGAGGTGCCGACGCTCGAACGCATCCTCGTCGGCGGCGCGCCGATGCCCCCGGCGCTGATGGAACGGATCGAGCGGCGGCTGGGCGCCGAGGTGCAGACGAGCTGGGGCATGACCGAGCTGTCGCCGCTCGGCACCGCGGCGGTCCCGGGCGATCCCGATCGCACCGCCGGCGTGTCGGGAAAGCCCGCGATCGGCGTCGACCTGCTGCTGACCGATGCCGAGGGGCGCGCGCTCGCCGAGCAGCGCGGCGCCGAGGGACATTTGCGCGTCCGCGGGCCGAGCGTCGTCGAACGCTATTTCGGGCAGGACGCGCCCGCGACCGATGGTGACGGCTGGTTCGACACCGGCGACCTCGCGCGGCTCGACCGCGCCGGCAATCTGACGATCACCGGGCGGTCGAAGGATCTGATCAAATCGGGCGGCGAATGGATCAATCCCGCCGAGATCGAGGCGCTGGTCGGCGCGTTGCCGCAGGTGTCGCTCGCGGCGGTGATCGGGCGCAGCGATCCCAAATGGGGCGAGCGGCCGATCCTGCTGGTCGAGACCAATGACGGATCGGTCAGCGACGACGACCTGCTCGCGCCGCTGCGGGAACGCGTCGCCTCCTGGTGGATTCCCGACGCGATTGTGCGGCTCGACGCGATGCCGCTCGCGCCGACGGGCAAGATCGACAAAATGCAATTGCGGGCCGATTACGGTCAGGTGTAGGCCCGTCGCGTCGCGGCGGCATGACGAAACAGATCAAGTGCGGAAGGACAGGAATTTGGCGTCGAAGGCAAAGAGTGCGGTGAAGCGCCCGTCGAAGGCGGAACAGCGCGCCGAAATGATGGAGCAGATCCTCGACACCGCCGAACTCCTGTTTTCGAAGCACGGCTTTCACGGCGTGACGCTGAAGGATGTCGCGAAACAGGTCGGCGTCCACCACACTTTGCTCAACTATTATTTCGACGACAAAAGGACGCTGTTCGACGCGGTATTCGCGCGGCGCGCTGTGGTGACGATCGACAAACGGATGCAGGCGCTCGACGATTACGACCGCGCGGCGGGCGGCAAGCCGACGGTGGAAGGCGCGCTGCACGCCTTCCTCGACACCGACCTCGATCTCTATATCCAGGGCGGTGAGGGCTGGAAGAATTACGGTGCGTTCGGCGCGCAGGCGTCGAACAGCCCCGAGGGCGCCGAATTCATGGACAAATATTTCGACCCCGTCGTGCTCCGCCTGATCGAGATATTGAAAAAGGCGCTGCCCGACGCCGCCGAGGAAGATATTTTCTGGGGTTATCATTTCGTCACCGGCGCGCTGATGCTGACGCTCGCGCGCACCGGGCGCATCGACAAATTGTCGCACGGCCTGTGCCATTCGGACGATTATGAAGCGGTCAAGGCGCGCATGGCGCGCTTCATGGCCGCGGGTTTCCGCGAAATCTGCGACCAACGCAAGCAGGACAGTATCTAGAGGATGATCATTCTACCTTGGCCCCGCCATCCCGGCGAAGGCCGGGATTTCACCGTATCGGGATAACGCGCCGGCGAGATCCCGGCCTTCGCCGGATGACGGGAAAGGAAGGCAGTTTCGGGCTGACCCAAGCCATAAAGGGCTTGGCGGCAGGGCACATCGGCCCGACTGCGAGATGGATAATATTCACTCACAAGTGAGTTACTATAATGAGGAAAGCGGAATGATGGACGAACTCAAGGACAGGGTGGCGATCGTGACCGGCGCGGGCGGCGGGCTTGGCCGCGCGCATGCGCTGATGCTCGCGCGGCACGGCGCGCGCGTCGTGATCAACGATCGCGACGGCGACGCCGCCGCGCGCGTCGCGGCCGAGATCGCCGAGGCTGGCGGCGATGCGATGGCGGTCGCCGCCTCGGTGACCGACGAGGCCGAGGTCGCGGCGATGGTGGAGGACACGGCGCGCGCATGGGGCGGCGTCGATATATTGATCAACAACGCCGGCATCCTGCGCGACAGGAGCTTCGCGAAGATGGACCTCGACGATTTCCGCCTCGTCGTCGACGTTCACTTGATCGGCGCGGCGGTCTGTTCGAAGGCGGTGTGGGACCAGATGCGCGAGCGCCGTTTCGGCCGCATCGTGATGACGACCTCCTCGTCGGGGCTCTACGGCAATTTCGGGCAGGCCAATTACGGCGCGGCCAAGATGGCGCTCGTCGGGCTGATGCAGACGCTGGGTATCGAGGGCGAGAAATATAATGTCCGCGTCAACTGCCTCGCGCCGACCGCCGCCACCGCGATGACCGACGGCGTGCTCGCGCCCGACGCGCTCGCCCGGCTCGCGCCCGAGGCGGTGAGCCCGGGGCTGCTGGCGCTGGTCGGCGACGATGCGCCGACGCGCGCGATCCTGTGCGCCGGGGCGGGGCATTTCGCGACCGCAAATATCACGTTGACCGAAGGCGTCTTCATCGGGCGCGGCGACGATGCGGCCCAGCGGCTGGTCGCGGCCTGGGACGAAGTATCGGACCGCGCGGGCGAAAGCGTCCCCGCCTATGGCTTCACGCAGGCCGAACGCGAGCTGGCAAGCGCCGGCTTCACCGCGCCGACGATGGCGGCCGCACGCTAGGGATTCCCCGGGGGCATGGCGGACGGGCCGATGAAGAGCCCGCCGCCGTCGCCGGGCAAAATGGGAGAAGGATATGGCAACCGACAGCGAAGCCTTGCCTGCCGCGGATGCGGTGCAAAAGGGGCAGAATGAAAAGCTCGTCATCGGCGCGTCGTCGCTGGGGACGGTATTCGAATGGTATGATTTCTACCTCTACGGGCTGCTCGCCAGCGCCCTGTCGCACCATTTCTTCTCGGGCGTGAACGAGACGACGGGCTTCATCCTCGCGCTGATGGCCTTTGCCGCGGGCTTTGCGGTGCGGCCGTTCGGCGCGCTCGTCTTCGGGCGCGTCGGCGATATCGTCGGGCGCAAGAACACCTTTCTCGTCACAATGGCGATCATGGGTCTGTCGACCTTTGCCGTCGGTTTCCTGCCCGGCTACGACACGATCGGCGTCGCGGCGCCGATCATCCTGATGATCCTGCGGCTGCTCCAGGGGCTGGCGATCGGCGGCGAATATGGCGGCGCGGCGGTCTATATCGCCGAACATGCACCGCCCGGAAAGCGCGGTTTCTATACCAGCTTCATCCAGACCACGGCGATGATCGGGCTCATCCTCGCCTCGACCTTCGTCGTGTCGCTGCGGCTGTTCATGGATGCCGACGCGTTCAACGACTGGGGCTGGCGCCTGCCCTTCATCTTCTCGATCGTCCTCCTGTCGGTCGCGCTGTGGATCCGCCTCCAGCTCGAAGAGAGCCCGGTCTTCCAGCGCATGAAGGCGGCGGGCGAAACGTCGAAGGCGCCGCTCAAGGAAGCCTTCGGCGAATGGCGCAACCTGAAGATCGTGCTGATCGCGCTCTTCGGCGCGGTCGCGGGGCAGGCGGTGATCGGCTTCGCCGCGCATCTCTATCCGCTCTTCTATCTCGAACGCATCGCGCGGGTCGACGGCGCGACCGCCAATTTCCTGGTCGCCGCGGCGCTGACGATCATCATCCCGAGCTTCGTCTTCTTCGGCTGGCTCAGCGACAAGATCGGGCGCAAGCCGATCATGATGACCGCCTGCGTCATCGCGGTCTTTGTCTATTTCCCGCTCTACAAGGCGCTCGTCGTCGCGGCGAACCCGGCGATGGCGGCGGCGATCGAGCGCGCGCCGGTCGCCGTAGTCGTCGATGGCGGCGAATGTTCGTTCCAGTTCGATCCGATCGGCAAGAACAGCTTCGACACCACGAGCTGCGACATCGCCAAATCCTATCTCGCCAGGAATGGCATCAACTATGCGAATGTCGAGGCGCCGGCGGGAACGCGCGCATCGGTGCGGGTCGGCGACCGGGCGGTCGCGGTCCCCGACCCCGCGGGGCTGGACAAGGGCGCGCGCGCCGCGGTGGTCGCCGCCTTTAGCGCCGAGGCCAAGGCCGCGCTCGACGCCGCGGGCTATCCCGACAAGGCCGATCCGGCGCAGGTGAACAAGACGAAGGTGATCCTGATCCTCTGCATCTTCGGCCTGCTCGCGACGATGGTCTACGGCCCGCTCGCGGCCTTGCTCGTCGAACTGTTTCCGGCGCGCATCCGCTACAGCTCGCTGTCCTTGCCCTATCATATCGGCAACGGCTGGATCGGCGGTTTCATGCCGACGATCGGCTTCGCGATGGTCGCGGCGACGGGCAATATCTATCAGGGTCTATGGTATGCGGTGGTGATCGCGGCGGTCACCGCAGTGGTCGGTATCCTCTTCCTGCCCGAAACCTTCAAGCGGGACATCGAAGCGTAGAAGTCAGGCGGCGGCGGTGACGAGCAATTGCCTAAACGCCGCCATCGTTGCGGCGACCGCCGCCGCATCGACGCAGCGCGCGTCGTCGCCTTCGACATGGTGGAAGCGATGCACCCCGAACAGCCCGGCCACCGAGGGATAGCCCGCCTTGATGATCGCGGTCAGTTCGCCGGCCGAAATCCGGTCGCTGGCATAGGGCGCCTCGAGACCCGCAAGGCCCGCGAACAGCCGCCGCGCCGCGGGTAGCAGCGGCGGGCTGACCACCAGATAGCGCTGCGAATCGGTGCCGGGAAGCGGTGCAAGGCCGAACAGCCCCTCGTGCCAGTCGCGGGCCGCCAGATTGGCGCCGAGGTGCAGCCAGAAATGCGTTTCGGCGGGTTTGGGCGCTACGGCCTTCAGCGATTCTTCGGCGCCCAGATTTTCATACTCATGTCCGCTGTTGCACAGAAAGGCAATGTCATGGTCGGGAAAGGCCGCCGGCGCCCGGCGCGCGAGATCGAGCCATGCGGCGACGCCGCCGCCGCGCTCGCCGCCGCAGACGGTCCAGCCCGAACGCGGAGTCGAGACGACGAGCCAGCGCCGCTTGCCGCGGTCGAGCCGGCCGATGACGTTGAACGCCGCGCGCCGCCCGCCGCGGCCCGCCAGCGTCACGCGCGCGGGCTGGCGCCGCATCGCGGCGGCAAGGAAGGGCGCGGCCTCGGCAGGGGCAAGCAGCCCGACCGGTCCCGCGAACATCGGCGCGCGGCCGTCGGCGTTGAGCGCGATCACCTGTCCGGTCGGGCCGTTGGTGACGATCACCGCAGCTCGTGCACCGCCCGCGAAGGCGGCATCGACCGGCGCGCGTACCGGCTTCGGCAGCGCCGACGACCAGCGCCCATAGGGCAGGTCGACGATCGCGATCGCGCCCGCAAGCGGCGCGTCGGTCTGGCCATGCGCATCGACGCGGACGAGCGGTCCGGATACGCCTCCGTTGGGGGTCGGGGTGACGATTGGCTGCGGATGCAGCGGCGCGCGCCTTTCGCCCGCCACGATTTCGCAGCCTTCTCCTTCGAACCAAGGGACGGAGATCGGCAGTCTCTCGACCGCGAAGCCCGCACGGTCGAGCTCGGTCGCCAGCCAATGGCCGCAGGCGGTGTCGCCCGCACCGCCCGACTGCTTGTTGCCGAAGCCGATATAGGTCGAGAGGTCGGCGGCGATCGCATTCGGCGCGGTCGCTGCGTCAACATGCACCGCCGTCGCGATCGGCAACGCCGTCGCCCCGGCCAGAAAGCCGCGCCGCGTGGGTTTCGTCATCTCGGCTCTCCCGCATCCATTCGATCGATCGCGCGCTGTCCGTGCTTGATATTCACTCGCGTGTGAGCGTAAGTCGGGCGCAGGACGATGGCAAGCATCGCCGACGGGAGAGCCATGTTGATGAAGGATATTGCGGCATTGCGCCGCCACGTCGCCGTGACCCTTTTCCTGCTCGCGGCCGTTGGGGGCAGCACAGCCTTCGCCGCCGAAGCGCCGGCCGTGACGGTCGCCGAGGGCCGCGTCGCGGGCGTCCGCGAGGACGGGCTGCGCGTCTTTCGCGGCATCCCCTATGCCGCGCCGCCGGTCGGCGAACGCCGCTGGCGCCCGCCCGCGCCTCCGGAAAAATGGGAGGGTGTTCGCGAAGCGCCGGCCTTCGGTCCCGACTGCGTCCAGCCCTCCTATCCCGCCGCGAGCGTCTATTTCGAGCCGCCGCGTCCGATGCGCGAGGATTGCCTGACGCTCAATGTCTGGGCGCCCGAAAGCACCGACGGCGCGCCGGTGATCGTCTGGATCCACGGCGGCGCGCTGCAATTCGGATCGAGCGCCAGCCCGATGTACGACGGCGGCGAATTTGCGAGGCGCGGCATTGTCTTCGTGTCGATCAATTACCGGCTCGGCGTCCTCGGCTGGCTCGCGCATTCCGCGCTCAGCGCCGAATCGCCCGAAGGCGTATCGGGCAATTACGGCCTGCTCGACCAGATCGCGGCGCTGCAATGGGTGCGGCGCAATATCGGCGCGTTCGGCGGCGATCCGGCGAATGTCACCGTGATGGGCGAGTCCGCGGGCGCGCTCAGCGCCACCTATCTGCTCGCCAGCCCGCGCGCGAAGGGGTTGTTCGCGAAAGCGATCGTCCAGAGCACGAACATGCGCGCCGTACCGCATCTCCGCGATGCGGCCTTTGGCATGCCGTCCGCCGAGGCGACCGGAACCGCGCTTGTCGCCAGCCTGGGCGTGACCGACCTCGCGGCGCTCCGCCGCGCCGATCCAAAGGCGCTTGTCGCCGCCGGGCTGCGTGCGCGCTTCGTCGCGCAGCCGGTGATCGACGGCGCCGTCGTGCCCGGTCAACTCGTCGATATTTTCGACCGCGGGGAGCAAGCGAAAGTGCCCGTGCTCGCGGGCTTCAACAGCGGCGAGGTGCGCAGCCAGCGTGCGCTGGTCCCTCCGGTTCCCGCCGATGCCGCGACCTACGAGGCCGAAATCGCGCGGCGCTTCGGCGATCTCGCGCCCGCTTTCCTGCGGCTCTATCCCGCGTCGGACCGCGAAGAGAGTCTGCTCGCCGCGACGCGCGACGCCGTCTATGGCTGGGCGACCGAGCGGCTCGTGCGGCAGCAGGCACGCGCCGGTCAGCCCGCCTATCTCTATCTTTTCGATCATTGCTACGCCGCGGCGCGTGCGCGGTCTCTCTGCGCTTTTCACGCCGGCGAGTTGCCCTTCGTTTTCGGCGTTGCAGGACGTCCGTTCGGCGGCCTCTCCAATTGGCCGATGCCGGCCGGCGAAGAGGATCGCGCGCTGGCGCGGCAGATGGTCGGCTATTGGGCGGCCTTCGCCGCGCACGGCGCCCCTTCGGCGGACGGTGCGCCGGCATGGCCCGCCTATGGCAAGGCGGAGAATTTCATGCGGTTCGGCGCTCGTCCGGTAGCTGGGCGCGATATGCTGCCGGGCATGTTCGAATTTCAGGAGGAGGTCATGCAGCGCCGCCGCGGCGCCGGCGAGCAATGGTTCACCAACACGAGCCCCCTCCCGAACCAAAGACTCATGGATTAGCACCCGCCGCTATGCTTTAATCGGCGCGCAATGGCCGAGCAGAAACCCCGGTACAAAACCTATGACAGCCCCGCCGGCGGCTGGGGCGCCGCGGCGGCGACCGCGAAGGTTCTGCTCGAACAGAGCGTCGTCACCAAGGGGTCGCGCGCGCTGCTCTCGATGAACCAGCCCGGCGGGTTCAAATGCCCGAGCTGCGCCTTCCCCGATGCGAGCTGTACCAAGAAGCTCGAATTCTGCGAAAATGGTGCGAAGGCGCTCGCGCACGAGGCGACGAAATTCCGTGTGACACGCGAATTTTTCGCGCAGCACAGCGTCACCGAGTTGATGGAACAGTCGGATTATTGGCTCGAGATGCAGGGCCGGCTGACCGAACCGATGCGTTACGACGCGGCGACCGATCGTTATGTACCCGTAAGCTGGGAGGACGCTTTCGCGCTCATCGGCGGCCATCTCCGCGCGCTCGAAAGCCCCGATCAGGCCGAATTCTACACCTCGGGCCGCACCGCGAACGAGACCGCTTTTCTCTATTCGATCTTCGTGCGCGAATATGGCACGAACAATTTTCCCGACTGTTCGAACATGTGCCACGAACCGACGAGCCGCGGGCTGCCGCCGTCGATCGGCGTCGGCAAGGGCACGGTGATCCTGGGCGACTTCGAACATGCCGAGGCGATCTTCCTGATCGGGCATAACGCCGGGACCAACGCGCCGCGCATGATGACCCCGCTCGTCGAGGCGCGAAAACGCGGGGTGCCGATCGTCGCGGTCAACCCGATGCCCGAACGCGCGCTGATCAAATTCACCGAGCCGCAGGACATCGTCCAGATGGCGACCTTCGGCTCGACCGAGATCAGCAGCGAATTCGTCCATATCAAGGTCGGCGGCGACCTCGCGTTGCTCAAGGGCATGATGAAAGTGCTGTTCGAGCGCGAAGCGGCGGGCGAGCCGGTGCTCGATCACGCCTTCATCGCCGAACATACGTCGGGTTTCGACGCACTCAAGGCCGATATCGAGGCGCAGCGCTGGCCCGACCTCGTCGCCGCGGCGGGGATCGGCGAGGCACAGATCCGCCGCTGCGCCGAAATCTATATCGCCTCGAACGCGACGCTCATCTGCTACGGCATGGGCGTGACCCAGCATCAGCGGGGGTCCGAGCTCGTCCAGCAGATCGCCAACCTGCTCTTGCTCAAGGGCAATTTCGGTAAGCCCGGCGCGGGCATTTCGCCGATCCGCGGCCATTCGAACGTGCAGGGCGACCGCACCGTCGGGATCGACGAGAAACCGGCTCAGGCCTATCTCGACCGGGTGCGCGACGTCTTCGGTTTCGAGCCGCCGCGCGGGCACGGTCACCACGCGGTCGAGTCGGTCGAGGCGATGCTGGCAGGCACCGCAAAGGTCTTCATCGGCCTCGGCGGCAATTTCGTCCGCGCGGTGCCCGACACCGACCGCTCATATGCCGCGATGCGGGGGCTCGACCTCACCGTCGGCATCGCGACCAAGCTCAACCGTGGGCACCTCGTCCACGGCAGGGATGCGTTGATCTTGCCCGTCGTCGCGCGCTCCGAACGCATCGAGACCGCGAAGGGCGAGCAGTTCGTGACGATCGAGGATTCGATGTCGAACGTCACCGCCTCGCGCGGCGTGCTCGACCCCGCGAGCGAGCATCTGTTGCCCGAGACCGAGATCGTCTGCCGGATGGCGATGGCGACATTGCCGGAGAGCAAGGTCGATTGGGCCAGTTATATCGACGATTACGGCCTGATCCGCGACAAGATCGCCGAGGTCTATCCCGCGCTCTACGAAGGATTTTCGGAACGCATCAAGGCGCCGATGGGGTTTCACCTCGACATTCCGCCGCGCCGCCGCGTCTGGGTGACGCGGGACGGCAAGGCGAATTTTCTCGTCCTGCCGGGGCTCGACGTCAACGCGCCGGTCGCCGATCCCGCCATGTTGCGGCTCGCGACGGTGCGTTCGCACGACCAGTTCAACACGACGATCTACAGCTACAACGACCGCTATCGCGGCGTGTATAACGACCGCATGATCCTCTTCATGAACGCCGACGACATCGCAGATCGGGGACTCGAGGCAGGCGCGAAGGTTGCGCTCGAAACGATCGGAACCGATGGCATCGCGCGCCGCGTCGACGGGCTCACGATCATCGACTATCCGATGTCGCGCGGGTCGGTCGCGGGCTATTACCCCGAACTCAACCCGCTGATGCCGCTGGGCTTTTACGACAAGGTCAGCGGTTGTCCGGCGGCAAAATCGGTTCCCGTGCGCGTCGTCGCGGCGCGCTAGAGCATGATCATTTTTGACTTGATCGTCATCCCGGCGAAGGCCGGGATCTCGCCGGTGAGTCATATCGCAACGATGAGATCCCGGCCTTCGCCGGGATGACGAGACAAGGGAAGCGGTATTTCAGTCTAACCCGCTCCTACTTTAGCCCTTCTCACCCGCCAGCCGGTCCAGATCGGCGGGGCTGTTGATATTGGGCGGCACGAAATCGCACGTCACCGCGCGCGCGCCGATCCGCCGGGCAAAGGCACGCACCGCCAGGTCGCTTTCGCTCTCGAGCATTGCCCGCAGCGTCTCCAGCGCCGAAACCGGCCACAGTCCGATCACCGGCTGGCTGTCCAGAAAGGCGGGCGCGGGTTCGAGCAGCGCGCGCAGATCGGGGGGCAGGCGCACGCAGTCGACCGATACGGTCAGCAACTGGTCGAACCCGCCGGCCGCCGCATGGCCGAGCGCGCCCGCAAAGGCGCCGAGCGGCCCCATGCCAGGGCGTGGCCAGTCGGCGATCCCGCCGTCGCGGCCGACGATGACGAGCGCGTCGCAGTGCGGCGCAAGCGCCCCCGACGCATGATCGAGCAGCGTCCGCCCAGCCAGCATCGCGCACGCCTTGTCCGACCCGAAGCGGCTCGACCGCCCGCCCGCGAGCACTGCGCCGAGCGTTCTCATGCGATCATCCCGTGCGGATCGCCGATCACCAGCGCCGAATCCGGCCGCGCCAGCGCGACGAGCGTCAGCCCCGCCGCCGCCGCGCGCTCCGCCGCCAGGCTCGTCGGCGCCGAGATGGTCACGAGCATCGGACACCCCGCGCGCACCGTCTTTTCGACGAGCTCGTAACTGCAGCGCGCCGACAGCAGGAAAAAGCCCGCCCCCGGATTGATGCCCGCGCGCGCCAGCGCGCCGACCAGCTTGTCGAGCGCATTGTGCCGCCCGACGTCCTCGCGCACGAGCCGGATCGTGCCGTCGGGCGAACAGAAAGCCGCGGCATGCACCGCACCCGTCGCGCGCCCGAGCGGCTGATGTTCGCCGAGCGCCGCGAGCGCCGCCGCGATGGCGCGGCGGTCGGTCCTGATCCGCGCCGCGACCGCAGGCAAGGGGCGCAGCACCTCCTCGATATTCTCGATCCCGCAGAGCCCGCAACTGCTCTCGCTCACCCGCTTGCGCGCGCGGTCTAGCGCGATGGCATTGCGCTCGGGCGGCAACCAGATGCGCAGCGCCCGGCCGCCCTCGATCGCATGCACATCGACGCGACCGATCTGGCTCGGCGTCTCGATCAGCCCCTCGCCCAGCGCAAAGCCGACCGCATAATCCTCCAGATCGGCGGGAGTCGCCATCATCACCGCATAGGCGATGCCGCCGACCTCGACCGACACCGGCGCCTCAGTTGCAATACTGCGCGTCAGCTCGGCGTCGCCGGGTTCGGCAAGGCCGAGACGGCGGACGGGGAGGTCGATTGTATCGTTGGTCATGGATGCACGATAGCCCATCGGTATCGGCTTGTCCCGACCGGGCGGCTTCGGGGCGGGGAGCTGTCATTAATATCCTCCCTGCGGCGAAGCCGTGGGGAGGGGGACCGACCGCGGAGTGGTTGGTGGAGGGGCGACGACGTTGCGCCATAGCCCCCTCCGTCAGCGCTTCGCGCTGCCACGTCCCCATCGCTACGCGACAGGGAGGAGCAAATGGCCGCAACCGGTCGCAACCCGTCCCCCCAATTTTTTTGCGCAGAGACGCAGAGAATCGGCATGAAAATCTCTGCGCTCTCTGCGCAGAATCTTAATTCTGCGCGAATCTCAATAATGGCCTGATGGCAACTTCCGGCCGTTCCCTGCCAACCCCAATCACCCCCCACGCCCCAGCCGCTCGACAAGGAAGTCGACGAACACCCGCACCCGCGCCGGCGTGTTCGCGCCGCCTGCGAACACCGCATGGATCGCCTCGATATCGCCCGGATTATAATCCTCAAGTATCGGCACCAAGGCTCCGGAATCGATCTGGTCGGCGATGCTGAACGCCCCGACGCGCGCGATGCCGACCCCCGCCGCCGCCAATTGCCCCAACGTCTCGCCATTATTCGCCTCGATATTGCCCTGCACCGACAGCGCATATTCCCGGTCGCCGTCGCGGAACGGCCACACCGGCTCAGCGCGGCGGAAGTTGAAATTCAGGCAATTATGGTCGTGCAGGTCCTCGGGCACGCGCGGCGTACCGTGCGCCGCCAGATAGGCGGGGGAGGCGACGATGACGCGGCGGCTTTCGCCGAGCTTGCGCGCGGTCAGTGGGCTGTCGGCGAGCGGGCCGAAGCGGATCGCGACGTCGGCCTGTCCCGCCGCGATATCGACCAGCCGGTCGGCAAGGCTGATGTCGACGAGGATGTGCGGATAGAGTTTCACGAACTCGCCGATCAGCGGCACGATCGTCAGCCGCCCGTGCGCCTGCGCCGCGCTGACGCGCAGCCGCCCGCGCGGCGCGCCCTGATTGGCGATCGCCTGTTCGGCATCGCCGAGGTCGGCAAGGATGCGCCGCGCCGCGCGCAGATAGGCCTCGCCCTCGGGGGTCAGCGTCAGCGAGCGCGTCGAGCGGAGCAACAGGCGGACGCCCAGCCGCGCCTCGATCCGGTCGATCGTGCGGCTGACCGCCGACGGCGTCAGGCCAAGACAGCGCCCGGCCCCCGAAAAACTGCCCTCGGCCACCGTCGCGGCAAAAACTTCCATCGATCGCGCGCGGTCGCCGCTTCCGTCCATCTTTGCGTTCATTTCAAAAATCCTTCGCTTTGCGCGACGCTACTCCGGCCATGCACGTGCGTCCATCTATGCGTTCGACACGCAATCGAAAGGGCAAGATCATGGAATATCGCCAATTGGGATCGTCGGGGCTGCGCGTTCCGGCCTTGAGCTTCGGAACCGGGACCTTCGGCGGGCAGGGGCCGCTGTTCAGCGCGTGGGGCACCAGCGATGCGGCCGAGGCGCGGCGTCTGATCGACATCAGCCTCGATGCCGGGGTCACGCTGTTCGACACCGCCGACGTCTATTCGAATGGCGCGTCGGAGGAGATTTTGGGCGAAGCGATCAAGGGGCGCCGCGATGCAGTGCTGATCTCGACCAAGACCGGGCTACCGATGGGCGACGGGCCGCAGGACTGGGGTGCGTCGCGCAGCCGGCTGATCCGCGCGGTCGAGGATGCGCTCCGCCGGCTCGGCACCGATCATATCGACCTGCTCCAGCTCCACGCCTTCGACGCCTCGACCCCGGTCGAAGAATTGATGGATACGCTCGCGACGCTGATCGCGGCGGGCAAGCTGCGCTACGCCGGCGTCTCCAACTATCCCGGCTGGCAACTCATGAAGGCACAGGCCGCCGCCGACCGGTTCGGCACCCCTCGCTTCGTCGCGCATCAGGTCTATTATTCGCTGATCGGGCGTGCCTATGAAGCCGACCTGATGCCGCTCGCCGCCGATCAGGGTATCGGTGCGCTCGTCTGGAGCCCGCTCGGCTGGGGACGCCTCACTGGCAAGATCGGGCGCGGGCGTCCGCTCCCTGCGGGCAGCCGCCTCCACGACACCGAACAGTTCGCGCCGCCGGTGAGCGAAGATCTGCTCTACCGCGTGATCGATGCGCTGGAGGCCGTCGCTGCCGAAACCGGCAAGACGGTGCCGCAGGTCGCGATCAACTGGCTGCTCCGGCGCCCGACCGTGTCGTCGGTGATCATCGGCGCACGCAACGAGGAACAGCTTCGCCAGAATCTCGGCGCGGTCGGCTGGGAACTGACCGCAGACCAAGTGGCGGCGCTCGACGCCGCAAGCGATGTCCTGCCGCCCTATCCGCACACACCCTACCGGCAACAGGCGGGCTTCGCGCGCCTCAATCCGCCGCTCGTCTGATCGGAACAACCGACATGAAAATCAACTTTCCCCTCCTTGCGCTCGCGACCGGTGCCTTCGGTATCGGCATCACCGAATTTGCCCCGATGGGGCTGCTCCCCGACATGGCCGAAGGGCTGGGGGTTTCGATCCCGGCCGCCGGGCTGCTCGTTTCGGCCTATGCGCTCGGCGTGATGCTCGGCGCGCCGCTGATGACGCTCACCACCGCGCGGATGAACCGCCGCACCCTGCTGATCGGGCTGATGGCGATCTTCACGCTCGGCAATTTCCTTTCCGCCGTCGCGGGCGATTACACGACGCTGATGGTCGCGCGCGTCATCACCTCGCTCAACCACGGCGCCTTTTTCGGCGTCGGTTCGGTAGTCGCGGCGAGTCTTGTCGCGCCTGAAAAGCGTGCGAGCGCGGTCGCGGCGATGTTCATGGGGCTGACGCTCGCCAATGTCATCGGGGTGCCGCTCGCGCCCTGGGTCGGCGAGACGTTCGGCTGGCGCACCGCCTTTGGCGCGATCGCCGTCTGGGGCCTGATCACGATGGCGGCGCTGCGCTTTGCGCTTCCCGACATCGGCCGCGATACGGGCGGCAATATGCTCGCCGAACTCGGCGTGCTGAAGCGCCGCGAGGTGCTGATCGCGCTCGCTTTGACCGCGATCGGTTCGTCGGCGATGTTCACGGTCTTCACTTACATCGCGCCGATCCTGACCGAAGCGACGCATGCAGGGACACTGTTCGTGACCGCGATGCTGGTGATTTACGGGCTCGGCCTCACCGCCGGAAACTGGCTCGGCGGTGTCTTTGCCGACAAGTCGATCGACCGCACCCTGATCGTCTCGCTCGCCGGGCTCGCCGCGACGCTCGTCATCTTCGCGGGCGCGATGTTCCAGCCACTTGCGGCGGCGGTCACCATCTTCGTCTGGGGTGTCGCGACCTTCGCCATCGTCCCGCCGCTCCAGATGCGCGTGATGGAGGCGGCGTCCGACGCCCCCAATCTGGCCTCGGCGGTCAATATCGGCGCCTTCAACCTCGGCAACGCCGTCGGCGCCGCGGTCGGGGGCGGGGTAATCGGCCTCGGGCTCGGCTATCCGGCGGTATCGTTCGCGGGAGCGGCGATGGCGCTTGGCGGTTTGGCGATCGTGTTCGCGACGCGGGCGCGGCCCGCCGCCTCGCTCGCGCAAGCCTGACGATTGCCATTCCCGCCGCTTGGCCTATGCAATCGGCGACATGAAGATCCCGATTCTCGCCGTCCTGACGGGCAAGGCGCGCCCCTTTCGCGGCGACGAGCCGAGCGCGATCGGCAAGCTGCCGGTTGCCGATGCGGTTGCGGTCGACGCGATGGGGCTCGTCGGCGATGAACAGGCCGACCGCAGCGTCCATGGCGGCATCGACAAGGCGATCCACCATTATCCCGCCGACCATTATGACTGGTGGCGCGGTCAGCTCGGTACCGCGCCGCTGCTCGATGCGGCGGGCGCGTTCGGCGAGAATATCTCGACCATCGGCCTCGACGAAAACAGCGTCTTCCTCGGCGACCGCTTCCGCCTCGGCACCGCGCTGGTCGAAGTCACGCAGGCGCGCCAGCCGTGCTGGAAGCTCGACCATCGTTTCGAAACCAAGGGCGTGATGGCGGGGGTAGTGAAGACGCGACGCTCGGGCTGGTATTACCGTGTGCTCGAACCCGGCACCGTTCGCGCGGGCGACGATTTGGAGCTGGTCGACCGGCCGTATCCCGAATGGCCGCTCGCCTCGCTCTTCGGCCTGCTGATCGGTGGCGAGGCGAAGGATCGCGTCGCCGATCTCCGCGCACTCCGTGACGTGCCCGTGCTTGCCGAAACATGGAAGGTCCGCCGCGCCAAGCTCGCCGAGCAGTTCGGCGCGGATTAGGGCATCGCGGTTAGACCCGGATTACGTCCTTTATTTCCGCTCGCCCTGAGCTTGTCGAAGGGCCGTTCTTCTCCGCTAAGGCTGAAAGAGAGGACGGCCCTTCGACAAGCTCAGGGCGAACGGTTGATGGTTCTCAGTCGCCCCGTTCGCTATCGCAAAGCGCTTCGGCGGCAATCCGACATGGCGGGTAAAGGCCGTGCTGAACGCGCTCGCCGAGCCATAGCCGACGCGCGCGGCAATCTCGTCGAGCTTGCCCGCGCGGCGGCGCAGCAAATCCTTGGCGATGCTCATCCGCCAGCCCTGCAGATATTCCATCGGCGGCACGCCGACGGTGCGTGCAAAGCGCTCGAAGAAAGCCGAGCGCGACAGCGCGGCTTCCTTCGCGAGCGCCGCGACCGTCCACGGCCGCGCGGGCGCGCCGTGGATCTGCCGGATCGCCGCCGCCAGCCGCGGATCGCCAAGGCCGCGCAGCAGCCCCGGCGGCGCATCGTCGCCCTCGACCGATCGCAGCGCCTCGACGATCAGCACCTCGACCAGCCGCGACAGGATCAGGTCGCATCCCGGCCGCTCTTCGCCCGCCTCCTCGCGCACCAGCCGTACCAGCGTCGCCAGCCGCTCGGCACCGCGGAGATGAATGAGCGCGGGAAGCTGCGACACCAGCAGCGCGGCGTCGGGCGATTCAAAGACGAAATAGCCGCCGAGCATCGTCACATCGGGCGCGCCCTCCTGCCGGCCGTGGCGCACTTCGCCGGTCAGGTCCGTCGCCGCGTGCGGATCGATCTCGACCGGCTCGGCGGGCTCGAACCCTCCCATGGTGAAGCCGGGCGTCGCGGGCAGGAACACGAAATCGCCCGCCTCGATCGTCACCGGATCGGCGCCATCGACCGACAGGCGGCAGCGTCCCTCGGTCACCGTGCAGAACCCCGGATGTCCGAAATCGCCATAGCGCACCGCCCAGCGTCCGGCGCCGCTGATCGCTTTCGCAAACACCGTGCGCGGGCGCAGCAGCGCGATAAGATCGGACAGGGGATCAGCCATATGGACTATCTCACATGAAATACGGATTTCAGATTATAGATCGTCCGCAAATGGCCGTCTAGGTTCCTTTCACCAACCACGAAGGGAAGACCCATGCAGACCATCCTCATCACCGGCTGTTCGTCGGGCTATGGCCTCGAAACCGCGCGCCATTTCCACGCGCTCGGCTGGAATGTGGTCGCCACCATGCGCAAGCCGCGCCGCGATCTCTTCCCGGCGTCGGAGCGCCTTCGCGTCGTCGCGCTCGACGTCACCGATCCCGACAGCATCGCGCTTGCGCTCGAACTGGCCGGCCCGATCGACGTGCTCGTCAACAATGCCGGCATCGGCCTGTTCGGCGCGCTCGAACATTCGCCGTTTCAGAAGATCCGCGATATTTTCGAAACCAATACGCTCGGCACGATTGCGATGACGCAGGCGGCGATCCCGCGGATGCGGGCACGCGGTTCGGGCGTCATCGTCAACATCACCTCGTCGGCGACGCTCGCGCCCTTTCCGCTCGCTGCCGCCTATACGGGCAGCAAGACCGCGATTCAGGGCTTCACGCGCAGCCTTGCGCACGAACTGGCGCCGCTCGGCATCGCGGTGAAACTCGTCGAGCCCGGCTATGGCCCGACCACCGCTTTCACGCAGAACACCGAGAGCCGGCTCGAAGACGTGCTGCCCGAACCCTATTGGTCCTATGCGCAGCCGATCCTGGCCGGCATGACCGAACCGTCGCTGTTCACGACCGAGGCCGATGTTGCCGAGGCGGTGTGGCAGGCGGTGCACGACCGGAACGGCCGTCCCCATTTTCCGGCAGGTGCCGATGCGCTCGCGCTGGTCGAATGAGAGCGATCAAACCGTCGAGCGTTCGTCGAAATGAGCGGGGTCGGCGACCCGGGCTTCGACGACGAGCCGCTCGGCCTGTTCGGCAAGGCGTGCGACCTCGCCGGGCGTGAAATGCAGCCCCAGCTTGCTCCGCCTCCAGAGAATGTCGTCGGTTGTACGTGCCCATTCGTGCCGAACCATCCAGCGGACTTCGGCGACGCTCAGCCCATGCGCAATCTCGCCGCCGAGATCGTCCCAGCCCGTCGCCCCCGCCAGCCATTCGCGCGCATCGGTACCATAGGCCTTGACGATGCGGTCGACCGTCGCGGCGGGAAGAAATGGGTAAGCGAGTTTATATTCGGCCTTCAGCAAGGCGGCGCCATCGGCGGGGAAATCGCCGCCGGGCAGCGGGGCTTTCGCCGTCCAGCGCTTTCCCGAAAGCGCGGAAACATGGCCGGCCAGCCGGTCGACCGCCTCTTCGGCGACATGGCGATAGCTGGTGATCTTGCCGCCATAGATGGTGAGGAGGGGCGCCCCTTCATCCATGTCGAGGTCGATGCGATATCCGCGCGTCGCGGCTTCGGGGCGCCCCGATCCGTCCTCGATCAGTGGGCGGACGCCCGAATAGGTCCAGACGACATCGGCGGGGGTGACGGGCGTGCGGAAATAGAGGCTCGCGCCTTCGCAGAGATAGGCGATCTCTTCGTCGCTCGCCTCCGCTTCGCTCGCCGGACCGTCATGGTCCTGGTCGGTCGTCCCGATCAGGGTGAAATCGCGCTCATAGGGAATGGCGAAAAAGATGCGCCCGTCGGGGAGCTGGAAGAAATAGGCATAGTCATGCTCGAACAGCCGCCGCACGACGACGTGCGAGCCGCGGACGAGGCGCATCCGGTGATCGGGTTCGGCATCGGCGCGCCGCAGCACGTCGAGCACCGCGGGCCCCGCTGCGTTGACGACGCTGCGGCCGGTGAAGCGATAATGCTGCCCCTGATCGCCCACCGCATCGACGATCCACAGCCCGTTCTCGCAGCGCAGCATTTCGGCGCGCGTGCGCGTGCGTATCCGCGCGCCATGGTCGGCGGCGTCACGCGCGTTGAGCGCCACGAGCCGGGCATCGTCGACCCAGCCGTCCGAATATTCGAACCCGCGAACATATTGCGGCTGGAGCGGTCCGCCCGCGGCATGGCGGCGGAGATCGATGGAGCGCGTCGCGGGCAGTTTCTCGCGGCCGCCGATATGGTCGTAGAGAAACAGTCCGAGCCTGAGCAGCCAGCGCGGGCGCAGCCCGTCGCGATAGGGCAGGACAAAGCGCATCGGATGGATGATATGCGGCGCGATCCCCCACAATCGCTCGCGCTCCTTCAGCGCCTCGCGCACCAGGGCGAATTCATAATGTTCGAGATAGCGCAGCCCGCCATGGATGAGCTTGGTCGATTTCGACGATGTGCCCTGCGCAAGGTCGCCCGCCTCGATCAGCAAGACCCGCGCGCCGCGGCCGGCGGCATCGCGCGCGACGCCCGCGCCGTTGACGCCGCCGCCGACGACGATGACATCATAAGGGGGGGCGCTGTCGGGCATCATTTTTCCCTATGGCAGCGTTACCCGATTTGCCAAGCTCCCGACATCGTATGCGGCTTACGTATGCGCGTTGCATTCGCGGGGTGCATCCTCCAATTCTGAAAGACCATCCAAGGGGACTATAGTGAGCGTGAAAGTCGAAACCCTGATCCTGTTCGGCGCAACGGGCGATCTTGCGCAGCGCATGCTCTTCCCCTCGCTCTACAATCTTCATGTCGACGGGCTGCTCGAAGATGCGCTGACGATCGTCGCGTCGGGGCGGTCGAAAATGGATCGCGACGGCTGCCATGCGATGGTACGCGAGGCGCTCGCCGACCATCTGGCCGACGACCGGCTCGATGATGGGCAGATCGCCGGCTTCCTGGGCCGCATCGATTATTGTGCGGTCGATGCGGGCGCGGGCACCGGCTATGACGAACTCGCGGCGCAGCTCGGCGATCGCCTCGGCCGCCCGATCGGCGCCTATCTTTCGACCCCGCCATCGATGTTCGGCCCGATCGCGCAGGGGCTTAAAAGCGCGAACATCGCTTGCGCCGACTGCCGCATCGCGATGGAAAAGCCGATCGGTCACGATCTCGCCTCGTCGCGCGCGGTGAATGCCGAGGTCGGCGACGCCTTCGCCGAGGACCGCGTCTTCCGCATCGACCATTATCTCGGCAAGGAAACGGTCCAGAACCTCCTCGCGCTGCGCTTCGCCAACATGCTCTTCGAGCCGCTGTGGAACGCGCAGGCGATCGACCATGTCCAGATCACCGTCGCCGAGACCGTCGGGCTCGAAGGCCGCGTTTCCTATTATGACGGCGTCGGCGCGCTCAAGGACATGGTGCAGAACCATATGCTCCAGCTGCTCGCGATCATCGCGATGGAGCCGCCCGCGAGCGTCTCGTCGACCGCGGTGCGCGACGAGAAGGTCAAGCTGCTTCGCAGCCTGCGCAAGATGACCGCCGACGATGTGAAGACGCATAGCGTGAAGGGGCAGTATACAAGCGGCGCGGTGGGCGGCGGCGCGGTCGCGGGCTATGCCGACGAGCTCGGCAATCCGTCGAACACCGAAACCTTCGTCGCCATCAAGGCGTTCATCGACAATTGGCGCTGGAAGGGCGTGCCCTTTTACCTGCGCACCGGCAAACGGATGCCGCAGCGCAAGTCGGAGGTGCTGATCCAGTTCAAGCCGGTGCCGCACAATATTTTCGCGCGCGTCGGCGCGGGCAAATTGAATGCGAACAGCATGATCATCAACCTCCAGCCCGAAGAGAATATCCGGGTCAAGGTAATGGCGAAGCAGCCGGGGCTCGACCGCGAGGGCGTGAAGCTGAAAGAAGTGACGATGGACGTCTCGCTCTCGCACAGCTTCGCCGGCGAGCGGCGCCGCATCGCCTACGAGCGGCTGCTGCTCGATTTCATCGAGGGCGACCAGACTTTGTTCGTACGGCGCGACGAGGTCGAGGCGCAGTGGCAGTGGATCGATTCGATCCGCGACGCCTGGGCTGCCGTAGACATGGCGCCGCAGAATTACACCGCGGGCAGCTGGGGCCCGTCGAGCGCGATCGCGCTGATCGAACGCGACGGAGCGAGTTGGCATGATTGAGGCCGCCCCAAAGCTTCTCCCCTTGGGGGAGAAGGATACGAAGCCTCGGCGCTCAGCGACTAGGCGTAGTTGGATGAGGGGTTCCACCGCCGCTTTCGCACGCCACGTCCGGACCCCTCACCCAGCTTCGACTAGGCAGCAAGCTGCCAAGTCTGCGCAACCCTCTCCCTCAAGGGGAGAGGGGATTGGATTTTCTTATGACTGATCTCCACCCGACCATCGCCGCGGTCACCGACCGCATCATCGCCCGCAGCGCGCCGCGCCGCGCCGCCTATCTCGACCTGATGGAGCGCCAGCGCGACGCCGGCACCAACCGCGGCAACCTGTCGTGCGGTAACCTCGCGCACGGCTTCGCGGCGTCGGGCGAGGACAAGCCCGCCATTCGCACCGGCACGGCGATGAACATCGGCATCGTCACCAGCTACAACGACATGCTCTCGGCGCATCAGCCCTATGGCCGCTACCCCGAGCAGATTAAATTATTCGCGCGCGAAGTGGGCGTTACCGCGCAGGTCGCGGGCGGCGTTCCCGCGATGTGCGACGGCGTGACGCAGGGGCAGGCGGGCATGGACCTGTCGCTGTTCAGCCGCGACAATATCGCGCAGGGCACGGTGATTGCGCTCAGCCACGCGATGTTCGAAGGCGCGCTGCTGCTCGGCATCTGCGACAAGATCGTCCCCGGGCTGCTGATCGGCGCGCTGCGCTTCGGCCATCTGCCGCAGATCCTCGTCCCCGCGGGGCCGATGCCATCGGGCCTCGCAAACAAGGAAAAGCAGCGCGTCCGCCAGCTCTATGCCGAGGGCAAGGCAAGCCGCGACGAACTGCTCGAGGCCGAGGCCGCCTCCTATCATGGCGCGGGCACCTGCACCTTCTACGGCACCGCGAACTCGAACCAGATGATGATGGAGCTGATGGGGCTGCACATCCCCGGCAGCGCCTTCACCAACCCCGGCACCAAGCTGCGGCAGGAACTGACGCGCGCCGCGACTCACCGGATCGCCGGGATCGGCTGGGACGGCAGTGATTATCGCCCGCTCTCGCGCTGTATCGACGAAAAGGCGATCGTCAACGCCGCGATCGGCCTGCTCGCCACCGGCGGCTCGACCAACCATGCGATCCATCTGCCCGCCATCGCGCGCGCGGCGGGGATCGTCATCGACTGGCAGGACTTCGACGAGCTCAGCCATGCGGTGCCGCTGCTCGCGCGCGTCTATCCGAACGGCGCCGGCGACGTGAACAATTTCCACGCCGCGGGCGGGATCGGCTATGTCGTGAAGGAATTGCTCGGCGCCGGGCTGCTTCACGGCGATGTGCTTACCGTCGGCGGGACGATGGCCGACTATGCCGCCGAACCCGTGCTCGTGAACGACGAGCTCCACTGGCAGGCGGCGCCCGAAACGAGCCGCGACGATACGATGCTGCGCCCTGTCGCGGCGCCCTTCTCGCCCGACGGCGGGATGCGGCTGCTGGCGGGCAATCTCGGCCGCGCGATCATCAAGACGAGCGCGGTTGCCGAGGATCGCTGGACGATCGAGGCGCCGTGCCGGATCTTCGACGACCAGAATCAGGTGCTCACCGCATTCAAGGCGGGCGAGCTCGAACGCGACGTCGTCGTCGTCGTCCGCTTCCAGGGACCGCGCGCCAACGGCATGCCCGAACTGCACAAGCTGACCCCGGCGCTCGGGGTTTTGCAGGACAAGGGCTTTCGCGTCGCGCTTCTCACCGACGGCCGCATGTCGGGCGCGAGCGGCAAGGTGCCGGCGGTGATCCACCTGTCTCCCGAGGCGCTGCCCGGCCCCGGCGGGATCAGCGGCCCGCTCGCCTATTTGCAGGACGGCGACATCGTCCGCGTGTGCGCGGTGAAGGGCGAAGTCGTCGCGCTGGTGGGCGAAGCCGAATGGGCGGCGCGCCAGCCCGCCGCCGCGCCCCCGCCGGCTGTCGGCGTCGGCCGCGAACTCTTCGCGCTGTTCCGCCATCACGCCGACGAGGCGGAGAAGGGCGGCTCGGCGGTGCTCGCGGCGATGGAAGCCGTCATTTAATTTCCGTCATCCCGGCGAAGGGTGTTCAGAGGCACGTCACTCTGAAACACGATCTCGACGGTGCGTTATAACGATAGGGTGAGATCCCGGCTTTCGCCGGGATGACGAAGAAAGTGAGATAGAATGTCCGACAGCGGTATCGAACAGATCATGGCGCTAGCGCCGGTCATCCCGGTGATCGTCATCGACCGCGTCGAGGATGCGGTGCCGATGGCCGAGGCGCTCGTCGCGGGCGGGCTCACGGTGCTCGAGGTGACGATGCGCACCCCCGCCGCGCTCGACGCGATCCGGGCGATGAAGAAGGTCCCGGGCGCGGTCGTCGGCGCGGGAACGGTGCTCAACCCGCGGATGCTCAGGGACGCGATCGACGCGGGCTCCGAATTCATCGTGTCGCCCGGCCTCACCGACAGCCTGGGCGAGGCGGCGGTCGCAAGCGGCATTCCCTTCCTGCCCGGCGTCGCCAATGCGTCGAACATCATGGCGGGGCTCGACCTCGGGCTCGACAGCTTCAAATTCTTCCCCGCGGCGACGAGCGGCGGCATCCCGGCGCTGAAGGCGCTCGCGGGTCCGTTCGGCGGGATCAATTTCTGCCCGACCGGCGGGATCAGCGCCGCCACCGCCCCCGAGTGGCTCGCGCTGGATCCGGTGCTCTGCGTCGGCGGCAGCTGGGTCGTTCCGTCGGGGCCGCTCGACACGGTGAAGATCGAGGCGTTGGCGCGCGAGGCATCGGCACTTTCGGGCCATTGATTAACCCCATCTTACCTGTCATCGTGCAGGGATAAGGCGGCAATAAGCCGTTGGTGGGGAGATGCGCGTGCCGAGGCCGCAGCCGCATTTGGAAGAAGTCCTGGCGTCCGAACCCGGACCGCATGTCGCCGCGCTCTTCGATTTCGACGGGACGATCATCTCGGGCTATTCGGCGACTGCGATGCTGCGCGAGAAATTCCAGCGCCGCGAAATGTCGGTCGAGGAAATCGCCGAGACCGCGAACGTCCTCGCGCAGCACAGTCTCGGCAGCATCGGCTTTTCGGGGCTGATGACCGCCGCCGCCAAATTCATGAAGGGCGTCGACGAGCAAAGCTTTGTCGAGTTCGGCGAGGAACTCTACAAGAAGCATATCGCGCGCAAAATCTATCCCGAGACGCGCGCGATCATCGAAGCGCATCAGGCAAAGGGGCATCGCGTCGCGATCATCTCGTCGGCGACGATCTATCAGATCGAACCGACCGCGCGCGACCTTGGCATCACCGACATCAAATGCTCGTCCTACGAGATCGAGGATGGCGTCTTCACCGGCGACATCATCCGCCCGCTCTGTTTCGGCGAGGGCAAGGTTCTCGCCGCCGAGGAACTCGCCGCCGAATATGGCCTCGATCTGGACCAGAGCTTTTTCTACTCGGACAGCGACGACGATATCGAGCTGCTCGAACGCGTCGGCAAGCCGCGCCCGCTCAACCCGAACATGAAACTGAAAGCCATCGCCGACGAACGGAACTGGCCGGTGCAGCGCTTCGCCAGCCGCGGCACGCCGAGCTGGGTCGATTACACGCGCACCATCTACGCCACCGGTTCGCTCGTCGGCGCCTTCGCCGCGGGGCTGCCGATCTGGGCGCTGACGCGTTCGCAGCGCGAGGCGGTCAATTTCTCGATGGGGCTGTTCGGCGATTTCGCGACCGCGATCACGGGCGTCGAGCTCGAGGTCGAGGACGAGCGCCACCTCTGGTCGTCGCGCCCCTGCGTCTTCATCTTCAACCATCAGAGCAAGGCTGATGTGATGATCCTCGCCAAGCTCATCCGCCGCGATATGGGCGGGGTGGGGAAGAAAGAGATCAAGGACATCCCCATCCTCGGCAAGCTGATGGAATGGGGCGGCACGGTCTTCGTCGACCGCGCCGACGGCAAAAGCGCGATCAGGGCGATGGAGCCGCTCGTCGACGCGATCCAGAAGGAAGGCAAATCGATCTGCATTGCGCCCGAAGGGACGCGCAGCCTGACCCCGAAGCTCGAACCCTTCAAGAAGGGCGCATTCCACCTCGCGATGCAGGCGGGGGTGCCGATCGTCCCGATCGTCATCCATAACGCGACCGACGTCGCGCCGAAGAATGAGTTCGTGATGCGCCCCGCGACGGTGCGCGTCACCGTGCTGCCGCCGGTCGATACGTCGGGGTGGAGCGTCAAGACGATCAATTCGCACGTCCGCGACGTCCGGAACATGTTCCTGCGCACGCTGGGCCAGGCGGAGGAGAGCGTCGCGGAGTCGGTGGCGGCGGAGCCAGTGAAAGCCAAGCCGAAAAAGGCGGCCGACAAGAAGCCTGCGGCGAAGAAGAAGGCGCCAGCAAAAAAAACCGCCGCGCGCAAGGGAAAGACCGGCTAAGCGGTGGCCGACGGAACGCCCCGCAACCCGATCGTGGCGGAGCAGGCGGCCGACCGGCTTTACATCATCGACGCGCGGCATGGCGTCGAACGGCGTATATTGCTCGACTGGATTCATGCGACGAGCGGCGATGACGAGCCCGCATGGGCGAGCCTCGATATCGAGGATGGCGACCATGCGCTTCCCGTCGACGTGCTGCAGGCGCGGCTCGGCGGCGCGGCGTCGCGGCAAGTCGTGCCGCTGCGCGTCGCATGGCGCATCCCGGGTTTCGACAAGGGCCGCGCGCTCAAATTCCGCCACCTGATCTTCGGCGACCCGCGCCATCCGGGGCCGCTGCGCGCGCGGCTGATCCTGCTCCGCGACCGCCGCCGCGCGCAGATATTGGTCGGCGAGGCGGCGACGCTCGACGCGCTTCGCGACCGCTTTTGCGCGCAGACCGGCGGGGGTGACGGCGAGGGGGCGGACAGCCCCGAATTCGCGGGCTTCGTCGCGCGGCAGGCGGCGCTCGCGCTCGACGTCGCCGAACGCGGGATTCGGGGGACGCGCTACAAGGTGCCGCGCTTCGTCGCCGATGGCCTGCGCACCAGTCCCAAATTTCGCGCCGCGCTCGCCGAGCTGGCGGAGAAGACGGAGCGTCCGGTCGCCGACCTGTTCCGCGAGGCGCGGCCGCTGATGAAGGAAGTCATAGCGCGGCCGTCGGCGCTTTTTCTCGATCTTCGCGCACGTCTCGATCGCATGATGTTCGGCGGCTATGCGCCCGAGATGGAGGTCGATGCCGCCGAGCTATTGAAATTGCGTGTAATTTTGCGCGAGCACCCCACCGCGATCCTCTTCACGCACAAAACCTATATCGACGGCGCGACGCCGAGCCGGCTCGCCTATGAGAATGACCTGCCGATGCTGCACAGCTTCGGCGGCGCCAACCTCGACTTCGCGGTGATGGGCGAATTCTTCCGGCGATCGGGGATGATCTTCCTCCGCCGCAGCTTTCAGGACCAGCCGCTCTACAAGCTCGTGCTGCGCCACTATATCGCCTGGCTGCTCGCCAAGCGTTTCCCGCTGAGCTGGGCGTTCGAGGGCACGCGCTCGCGGCTCGGCAAGCTGATGCCGCCCAAATATGGCCTGATGAAATATGTCCTCGACGCGGCGCATGCGACCGGGACGCGCGGTGTGCATTTCGTGCCCTTCGTCACCAGCTTCGATCTGATCCGCGACGTCGAGGAATATGCCGCCGAGCAGACCGGTCGGAACAAGAAACCCGAAAGCCTGTCGTGGTTCCTCGGCTATATGAAAAGCCTCAAGGAACCCTCGGGTCGTATCCGCCTCGACATCGGCGAGCCCGTTGTCATTGCCACCGCTCCGGGGCCCGACGACAAGCGCGCGCTCGAACGCATCGCCTTTGCCGTCGCGGTCGAGGCGAACCGCGTCACCCCGCTCACCGTCACCTCGGTGATGTGCCTGATCCTGCTCGGCATGGCGCCGCGCGGCGCGACCTCGGCCGAATTGCTTGGCGCGATCGGCGCGGTGACCGACTGGGCGCGGGCGCGCAGCATAAGGCTCAGCAAGGAGCTCGAAAGCGGCGATGATGCCGCGCTGTCGGCGACGGTCGACACGCTCGTCGCGAGCGGGCTTTTGACGCGCTACGAGGCGGGCAGCGAGACGATCTATTCGATCGATCCCGCCAAGCATCCGATGGCGAGCTATTATCGCAACATCATCGCGCATCATTTCCTCGATCGCGCGATGATCGAACTGGCGCTGTTCGAACTGCGCGACGCCGACAAGGGCGATGCGACCGCCGCCTTCTGGGCAAAGATCGATCGTCTGCGCGACCTGTTCAAATTCGAATTTTTCTACCCGCCGCGGGGCGAGCATCTTGCTGCGATCGAAGCCGAACTGGCGCGCATCGATCCCGTCTGGGACCGGCGGCTTGCAAGCGGCGACCGCGGCATCGCGCAGCTCCTGCGCCGCTGCCAGCCCGTCGTCGGTCACGCGATCCTGCTGCCCTTTGCCGAAGCCTATTCGGTCGTCGCCGAACAGCTTGCACGCGCGAAGCCCGGCGAGACGGTTGACGAAAAGGCGCTGCTCGACGCCGCGCTGGTCGAGGGGCGGCAGGCCTGGCTGCTCCGCCGGATCAGCAGCGAAGCGGCGATCGGCAAGTTGCTCTTTGCGGGCGGCCTGTCGCTGATGCGCCATATGGGGCTCGCCGATGAGGCGACGCCGGACACGCTCGCCGGGCGCCGCGCGCTGCTGACGGAACTGCGGGGGTTGGCCAACGTGATGGAAACGATGCGGCTGTCGACCGTCGCGCTGGCGGACCGGCTGCCGGGAACGAATGATGCCTGACATTCCCATTCATTTCTTCCGTCATCCCGGCGAAGGCCGGGATCTCATCGTGGCAATCTGACGCAATGGCGAGATCCCGGCTTTCGCCGGGATGACGATTTTAGGTGGAGGATAAATGCTCAAACAGCTCAGCGCACAGGACGCCCAGTTCCTCTACACCCAGACCGCGAACAACCTGACGCACATCATGGGGGTCTATATCTACGACCCCTCGACCGCGCCGGGCGGCTTCGTGCGCTTCAAGGATATCATCCGCCACGTCGAAAGCCGCGTCGACACCTCGCCCTTGTTCAAGCGCCGCCTTCACCGCCTGCCGTTCGACATCGACCATCCCTATTGGGTCGAGGACGAGCATTTCGATATCGAGGCGCATATGAGCCACGCGCGCCTGCCCGAGCCCGGCGACTGGCGGCAATTCTGCATCGCGGTCGCGCGCTGGTTCTCGAAACCGATGGATATGAACCGCCCGCTCTGGGACATCTATATCATCGAGGGGCTCGACCGCATTCCGGGCATCCCCAAGGGCAGTTTCGCAATGCTCCACCGCGTCCACCACGCCGCGGTCGATGGCGCGTCGGGCGCGCACGCCTTCATCGCGATGAGCGACATCGATGCGAAGGGCACCCCCGCTATTCCCGAACCGCCGCCGGTCGAGGAACTCGGCGATCCGCCGTCGAGCGCCGAAATCGTCTCGCGCGCCTGGTCGGCGTCGATGCAGTCGCCGGTCAAATTCATCAACGCGCTGATGAAGATGTCGCCCGCGATCGTCGCGTCGGCGCGCAAGTCGATCGCCGAGGGCGGGATGACCGCAGGGGTTCCCGAAACGCGTTTCAACGTGCCCGTCGGCCCGCACAAGATGTTCGACGCGACGACGGTCGCGCTGACCGACGTGGCGGAGATCCGCAAGAAAGTGCCCGGCGCGACCGTCAACGACGTCGTGCTCACCACCGTCGGCGGCGCGCTGCGCAAATATCTTCAGAAGCATAAGGAATTGCCGAAAGAGAGCCTTGTGGCGGTGGCACCGGTCAATCTGCGCGGCAAGGGCGGCAAGGCCAGTACGCCGGGCAATCAGGTCTCGGCGATGAGTGTTCCGATCCGCACCGATATCGCCGATCCGCTCGAACGGCTCGCGGCGGTGCGCGACTATACGGTCGAGGCGAAGGAGGCCAAAGCGGGCGTCAGCGCGCGGATCATGACCGACCTGTCGCAGCACATCCCCGGCGCGACGATGGCGGCGGTCGCGCGGCTCGTCACCAGCGAGCGGTTCGCGGTGCGTGGCACCAACCTTTTCATCTCGAACGTCCCCGGCGCGCAAGTGCCGCTCTACCTCGCGGGCGCGCAGCTCGTGCAGCAGCACGGCATGGCGCCGCTCGCCAACAATATGGGACTGTTCGTCGCAACGCCGAGCTATAACGGCCGCATCGCCTTTTCGATCATCGGCGAGCGCTCGATCATGCCCGACATCGCTTTCTTTCGCGAATGTATCGATGAAAGTTTTGCCGACCTGATGGCGGCGGTGCCGAAGCCCGAAAAGCCGAAAGCCGCTACGGCAAAGCCGAAAGCGGCGGCTAAGCCTGCTCCGAAACCCAAGGCGAAACCAAGAACTGCGGCCCAAACTGCGACAAAGAGCAGGGTGAAACCGGTTGCTAAAGCGAACGCAACCGGCAAGACTCGCAAAAAATAACGATGCTCTCGCAGGACTACCGAATGCTTTTCACCCCGACGCTCAGCGCCGACCGCGACCTTGTGACCGCGCCCGATTATGCTGCCTGGACCAAAGCGGCGCACGAGCATGACCGAAAATCGGGTATGCAGGCGTGGCGCGACGCCGACGAAAGCAAACATTTCGATTACAAGGCGATCCGCGTGCGGCTCGAAAAGCTGCGCAAGCTGTCGGCGGCGGACGACGTCAAGGGGCTGCTCTTCGTGCTCAACGAAGGCATCCACGGCAATATCGACGGCATGGGGCACGAGCGGCTGTACCAGAAGGCGCGCTTCGGCACGAAAAAGCTGGTCGAGGATTATGTCGCTGAGGTCGTCGCATCCTTGGACAAGATCGCCGCAGCACGCAGCATCGGCCGCGAGGAAAAGCGCGATTTCTTCCGCCGCGCCCAGCATTGCTACGGCCGTTCGGCGCTGCTGCTCTCGGGGTCGGGCAGCTTCCTCTTCTTCCACATCGGCGTTGTGAAGGCGCTCTGGTCCGAAGGCGTGCTGCCGTCGATCATGTCGGGCGCCAGCGGCGGGTCGATCGTCGCCGCGATCGTCTGCACGCGCAAGAATGCCGACATCGGCGCCTTCCTCGAAAGCGAGCGGCTCGCGAACCCCGATCGCGGTCCCGAGGGACGCCGCCTCGCGTCCGACGAGGTGCGCGAACGCCTCGCCGAACTGATCCCCGACCTCACCTTTCAGGAAGCCTATGAAGTCAGCGGGCGCCACCTCAACGTCTCGGTCGCGCCTGCTGAGAAGCATCAGAATGGCCGCCTGCTCAACGCGATCACCGCGCCGAACGTGCTGATCCGCGAAGCCGTGCTCGCCTCCTGCGCGGTGCCCGGCGTGTTCCCGCCGGTGATGCTGATGGCGCGCGACGACGACGGCAATCGCATCCCCTATCAGCCCGACCGGCGCTGGGTCGACGGATCGGTGACGCACGACATCCCGACCAAGCGGCTCGAACGCCTCTATGGCGTCAACCATCATATCGTCAGTCAGGCGAACCCGATCGCGCTGCCCTTCGCCACCGACACGCGCAAGCAGATGGCGCCGATCGAGGCCATTCAACATGCGTCGATGACGACCTTCAAGGCGTGGCTCAACGCCAATATGGTGATCTTCCAGAAACCGCTCGAGCTGATCCCGCCCCTGAACAGCATCGCCAATATGGCGCGCTCGGTGATCAACCAGGAATATACCGGCGACATCAACATCATCCGCCCGCCCAAATTCTGGTCGCCCGCGAAGATTCTCTCGGACCTCGGGCAGGACGACATCGACGAGCTGATCGACACCGGCATGCGCACCGCCTGGCCGAAGATCGAAATGGTGCGCACCCAGACCGCGATCAGCCGCGCGCTCGAAGCGATATTGGCCAGGATCGACAAGGCGGGCGACGACGGCCCCGGACATCGCAGCGCGGCGCTCAAAAAGGCGGTGCGCTGAATATGGCGAGCGGCGCGCTCGTTCTGCCGCACGGGTCGGCGGGCGCGGGCGCGGTGCTTCATGTCACCCATTGGCTGCCCGAAGCCCCGCCGAGGGCAATCGTGCTGCTCGCGCACGGCCATGCCGAACATGCCGGGCGCTACGAACATGTGGCCAAGCGGCTCAACGACGCGGGTTATGCCGTCTACGCCGTCGATCATTGGGGGCACGGGCGGTCGGACGGCGAGGGCGGCTATGTCCCGCGCTTCTCGGCCTTTCTAGACGGCATGGCCGAGCTGCTGACTTTGGTCGAGATCAACCATGGCGACACGCCGCGCCTGCTCCTCGGCCATAGCATGGGCGGGCTGATCGCGGCGCTGTTCCTCGTCGAACGCCAGCAGGCCTTTGCCGCCGCCGCGCTTTCGGGCCCCGCGATCCTGCCCGCCGAGCCGCCCTCGCGCGTCACCGTCTGGCTTAGCCGCTTCCTGTCGCGCTTCTTCCCGCGCCTCGGCGTGTTGTCATTGGATGCGAACGGCGTGAGCCGCGATCCGGCGGTGGTCGAGGCCTATCGCGCCGACCCGCTCGTCTACGAAGGCAAGATCGGCGCCCGGCTCGGCAAGGAATTCATGGACGCGATGGCGGTCGCGCAGGCCGATGCGCCCAAGATCCGCCTGCCGATCCTGATCCAGCACGGCGAGGCCGACCGTCTCACCGCCCCGGCGGGCTCGCGCTATCTGTTCGCGAACGTCGCCTCGACCGACAAGGCGCTCAAAATCTACCCCGGGCTATTCCACGAAATCTACAACGAGCCCGAGCGCGATGCGGTGCTGGGCGATCTGGTCGGCTGGTTCGATACGCATGTGGGGGATTAGGCCTGATCGAACCCCTCCCCTGAAGGGGAGGGGCTAAGGAGACGCCATGAAAATCCTTCTCGTCCTCATCTTCGCGCCGCTCATCACGCTCGCGCTCTTCTATTTTCTCTTTCCCGAACAGCTTGTCCAGCTGATGCGCTGGCTGATGCGTCGCCGCGCGCGCGTGGTGCGCAAGACGGTGACGGTCGACGGCCGTGTCTGGCCCTATCTCGAAGGCGGTGACCCGTCGAAGCCCGTCCTCGTGATGGTCCACGGCTTCGGCGCCGACAAGGATCACTGGACTTTCTACGCGCCGTGGCTGACGCGCGACTACCGGCTGATCGCCCCCGACCTTCCGGGGTTCGGCGAGAATGACCGCGACGGCGAACTGCCCTTCGACGTCGCGAGCCAGGCGGCGCGGCTGAAAGCCTTCCTCGATGCGCTCGGGATCGAGCGCCCGCATCTCGGCGGCAACAGCATGGGCGGCTGGATCGCGCTGCGCTTCGCGATCGATTATCCGGGCGCGCTGCGCACGCTGACGCTGATGAACAATGCCGGCATCCTCGGAACCAACGAAAGCGAACTCCAAAGGCTGGCGGCCGACCGCGACTATAATCCGCTCGTGCTCGCCAATCTCGAGGATGCCGACCGCCTCGTCGCCTTCGTCGTGCGCAAGCCGACCTACGTTCCCGCCCGGCTGAAGCCCGTAATCTACGCCGACGCGCTGCGCCACCGCGACCTGCTCGACAAGATTTTCTGGGTTATCGCCGACGAGATGGAGGAAAAGCCGCTCAACGACGAGCTTGGCAAGGTGACGGTGCCGACGCTGATCCTCTGGGGCCGCCACGACAAGCTGATCGACGTCAGCTGCGTCGCGGTGCTCGAGGCGGGGATCGCGGGCAGCCGCAGCCACATCTTCGATCACGTCGCGCACGTCCCGATGATCGAGGATCCGAAAGCGACCGCCGAGGTTCAGCGCGCCTTCCTTGCGGAGCATTAGATCCTTCCTGTGGCGAAGCGATGGGGAGGGGGACCGTCGCCGTAGGCGATGGTGGAGGGGCCGCGACGGTAGCGCTATTAGCCCCTCCGTCAGCGGCTGCACCGCTGCCGCCTCCCCATGCCTTCGGCACAGGGAGGATCGGGCAAGCTTGCCAAGCCCCGAATACCCCGCCACTCTCCCTCCAAAATAGCGGGAGAGCGCGATGCGGTTGAAGGTGGGGCTGCTCGGCGGGGGCAATTGGGGAACGACGGTCGCGGCGGTGGTGTCGCGCAACGCGCCGATCACGCTCTGGGCACGCGATGCCGAGACGGTCGAGAGCATCAACGGCGCGGGCGAGAACCGCAAATATCTTCCCGGCATCAAGCTGCCTTCGGCGCTCCGCGCGACGAACGACATGGCCGAGGTCGTCGCGGGCGCCGATGTGCTCGTCATGGGGGTGCCCTCGCACAGCTTTCGCGCCGTGCTCGAGGAAGCGCGGAACCATCTGCGCCCGTGGGTGCCGGTGATCAGCCTCACCAAAGGCCTCGAACTCGCCTCGGGCAAGCGGATGACCGAGCTGATCGAGGAAGTGCTCCCCGGCCACCCCGTCGGCGTGCTCACCGGACCCAATCTGGCGCGCGAGATCATGACCGGGCAGGCTGCGGCGAGCGTGCTGTCGATGGAGGACGAGATCGTCGTCCGCGCGCTGCAGCCCGTGTTCCACTCGGGGCTGTTCCGCGTCTACACCAACACCGACCTGCTCGGCTGCGAGCTCGGCGGGGTGCTCAAGAATATCATCGCGATCGCGGTCGGCATGGGCGACGGGCTCGGCGCGGGCGACAATACCCGCGCCGGGCTGATGACGCGCGGGCTCGCGGAGATCACGCGGCTCGGGGTGGCGATGGGGGGACGCCCCGAAACCTTCGCGGGGCTCACCGGCATGGGCGACCTGATCGCGACCTGCACCAGCCCCCTGTCGCGCAACCGCCACGTCGGGGTCGAACTCGGCAGGGGGCGCCCGATCGACGAGATCATCGCGGGGATGAACATGGTGGCGGAGGGGGTGAAGAGCGCGCCGACGGTGATGGCGCTCGCCGACCGATATGATGTCGACATGCCGATCGCGCGCGACGTGTTCGACGTGACGCAGGGCCGGCGCAGCGCGCTCGACGTGTTTCGCGGGCTCCTCAAATCGAGCGTCGGCGACGAGGCGCATCCCGGCTGAAATCCGTGGGTTTCGGCGATTCTACCGCGAAGCGTGCCGAATCGTCGTCGAGCCGGGAATAAAAGGCGCCGCTGCTTCGTTTCTCTCCTGTCCAACAGGATCCAGAAGGAGACGAAAAATGAAAAAATGGACGACTCTGGCGATGCTCGCCGCTCTCCCCGCCACGGCCGCGGTTGCCGCCGTTCCCTATCATGCGATGCCCCCCGGCTTCGAAGCGCCGCCGATCCGCGCCGAACCCATCGCCGGCATCGTGAACCAATATTGGTACAATTATAAAGCCGATATCCTCGAAGCCGAGAAGGAGCTGCGCAGCGACCTTCACCGCGCGACCGACCGCGAAGACCGCTGGGACGCGTGGGACGAATGGACGGTCGAGGTCGTCGATGCCGACAAGGATTATGTGAAGGAAATGCGCAAAAAGGGCTATCGCGTCGGCCGCGTGACGGTCGGCGGATAAATCCTTCGATTTCCTCGAGTTCCCCGAGCCCTGCTCGGGTCGCAGGGAAGGGCGGGTGTCATGGGGCACCCGCCCTTTCTTTTTTCCCATCGCCCCCCTCAGCCAGCAGCACAGCCGCCTCCTTGCCCTGCCAGTCGATCGCGCCGATCACGCGCCAGATTTCGTGGCCCTCGGCGTCGTAATAGATGCTCGTCGGCAGCGCGCTGTTCGCGGCGTCGAGCAGCCCGTTTTCGGGATCGAGATAGGGCTGGAGTGCTTTCAGCCCCGCCTTTTGGAACCAGGGATCGACGACCTCGGCGCCCTTCAGATCCTGCGCGACCGCGATCACGCGCATCGTTTCGCCATTCTTCGCCGCGAGCGCGTCGAGCGTCGGCATTTCGGCGACGCACGGCGCGCACCAGGTCGCCCACAGGTTGACGAGCAGCGGCTTGCCGCGGAACGACGCCAGCGTCACCGGCGCGTCGTCGGGACCGCGAAACGCCGCGGTGGGTGCCGCTTCGCCCTTGTGGCTGCGATCGATCACATATTCGAACTGGTCGATGCCCTTCGCTTGGCCCGCCGAAACATTTGCTTGGCCCTGCGCCGCTTGCCCGCCCGGCTGCTTTTCCCTATCGCAGCCCGCGATCGATCCGGCCAGAAACACGGCGAGGATCGCAAGGGACGGATTTGGAACGCGGCGGATGGCGAATACTCCGGACAGCAACAGCATGTGGGGTGGCCGCTTCGGTGGCGGACCCGCGGCGATCATGCAAGAGATTAACGCATCGATCCCAGTCGACAAGCGCCTGTGGGAAGAAGATATCACCGCGAGCCGCGCGCATGCGGCGATGCTCGGCGCGACCGGAATCATCGCCGCCGAGGACGCCGCCCAAATCGACCGCGGCCTTGCCCAGATCGCAGACGAATTTGCACGCGATGGCGTGCCCGTCGACCTCGCGCTCGAAGACATCCACATGACCGTCGAATCGCGCCTGAAGGAGCTGGTCGGCGAAGCCGCCGGGCGGCTCCACACCGCGCGCTCGCGCAACGATCAGGTCGCGACCGATTTCCGCCTGTGGACGCGCACCGCGTGCGAACGCATCGATGCGGGGCTGAAGGCGATCCAGACGGCGCTGCTGACGCGCGCCGACGAACATGCCGACAGCATCATGCCGGGTTTCACGCACCTGCAGGTCGCACAGCCGGTCACGCTCGGCCATCACCTGCTCGCCTATGTCGAGATGTTCGCCCGCGACCGCTCGCGCTTCGCGGATGCGCGGGCGCGCCTCAACGAATCGCCGCTCGGCGCCGCGGCGCTCGCCGGAACCAGCTTCCCGCTCGATCGCGATGCGACGGCCTCGGCGCTCGGCTTCGACCGCCCGATGGCGAACAGCATCGACGCGGTGTCGGACCGCGACTTCGCGCTCGAATTTTGTGCCTCGGCGTCGATCGCCGCGATCCATTTGTCGCGGCTTGCCGAGGAAGTGGTGATCTGGGCGAGCCAGCCCTTCGGTTTCGTGGCTTTGCCCGACGCCTGGTCGACGGGCAGCTCGATCATGCCGCAAAAGCGCAACCCCGACGCCGCCGAACTGGTGCGCGGGCGCGCGGGGCTGCTGCTCGGCGCGTTCCAACGCCTGTCGGTGATCGTGAAGGGGTTGCCGCTCACTTATTCGAAGGATCTGCAGGACGACAAGGAGACCGTGTTCGGCGCCTTCGATGCGCTCGCGCTGTCGCTCGCCGCGATGACCGGCATGGTCGAAACCTTGACCTTCCGCACCGACCGCATGCGCGCGCTCGCCGCGTCGGGCTATTCGACCGCGACCGACCTCGCCGACTGGCTGGTGCGCGAAAACGGCCTGCCGTTCCGCGAGGCGCATCATGTCGTCGGCGCCTGCGTCAAGCGCGCCGAGGAACTCGGCGTCGAACTGTCGGCGCTGCCCGCGGCCGACGCCGCCGCGATCCATGCGGCGATCACGCCCGATGTGCTCGCCGCGCTCACCGTCGAAGCGTCGGTCGCCAGCCGCATGAGCTATGGCGGCACGGCGCCCGAACGGGTAAGGCAGGCCGTCGCCGCGGTCCGCGCGGCGCTCGAAGGGACGAATTTACGGTGAAGAACCACCTCGTCATCGCGACATTGGCTGCGACCGCGCTGCTCGGCGCGTGCGGCAGCAAGCAGGATCTGAAGCCGGTGGCGGGTCAGCCCGACCCGGTCATTCCCGTCGGCGCGACCCGCGCCCCGACCACGGAGGAGCTTACGACGCCTGACGCGCAGGCCCGGCCCGCGCGCAGCGACGAACTTCTCAAACGGTCCGAACAACGCGAACCCGACGATTTCGACTTGCCGCCCCCGGGCTGAGCAAAGCTAGTTTATCCGCTCGTGTCGAGCGAAGTCGAGACACCCATCGGTGTGGCTCTGACCTTCGGGGCATCTCGACTTCGCTCGATGCGAACGGACATGATAATCAGGACTTTCCTTCGATGGACCATTTTGAACTTCGTGACGGCGTGATGCACGCCGAAGATATTCCGCTGCCGCGTATCGCCGAGGAAATCGGCACCCCCGTCTATGTTTATTCGCGCGCGACGCTGGAGCGCCATGCGCAGGCGTTCCGCGACGGGTTGAAGGATGTGCCCAGGAAGCACCTCGCCTTCGCGATCAAGAGCAATCCCAACCTCGGCGTGCTGCGCGTGCTCGCGCGGCAGGGCTATGGCGCCGACGTCGTCTCGGGCGGTGAGCTCGAACGCGCGCTCGCGGCGGGCATGGCGGCCGAGGACATCGTCTTTTCGGGCGTCGGCAAGACGCGCGCCGAGCTGGCGCTCGGCCTCGACCGCGGCATCGGCCAGTTCAACATCGAGCATGAACCCGAGGGCGTCGCGCTTGCCGAGATTGCGCTGCGCAAGGAAATGACCGCGCCGGCGGTGCTGCGCGTCAACCCCGACGTCGACGCGGGCACCCACGCCAAGATCTCGACCGGTAAGGCCGAGAACAAGTTCGGGGTCGGCATCGACGTCGCGCCCGAAATCTTCGCGCGCCTCGCGGGGCTGCCGGGGCTCAACATGCGCGGCATCGCGGTGCATATCGGCAGCCAGCTCACCAGTCTCGCGCCGTTCGAGGCGGCGTTCAAGCGCGTGGGCGAGCTCGTCGCCGATCTTCGCGCCGCGGGGCACAGCATCACCCATGTCGATCTCGGCGGCGGGCTTGGCGTGCCGTATCGCGCGGGCGACAATGTCCTTCCGCCGTCGCCCGCCGACTATGGCGCGATGGTCGCGCGGGTTACCCGCGATTGGGACGTCACGCTGATGTTCGAACCCGGCCGCGCCATCGCGGGCAATTCGGGGGTGCTGCTGACGGAAGTTTTGTGGGTCAAGCCCGGTGCAACCCACCCCTTTGTGATCGTCGATGCTGCGATGAACGATCTTGCACGGCCCGCACTCTACGACGCCTGGCACGATTTCGCCGCGGTAAAGCCCTCGGGCGAGACGATGACCGCCTCGATCGTCGGCCCGGTCTGCGAAACCGGCGACACCTTTGCGCGCGACCGGCTGATCGACAAGGTCGAGTCGGGCGACCTCGCAATCTTCCGCAGTGCGGGCGCCTATGGCGCGACGATGGCGTCGACGTACAACAGCCGCAGTCTCGTTCCCGAGGTACTCGTCGACGGCGACCGCTATGTCGTCGTCGCCGACCGCATCGCCGCCGGCACGATCATGGCCGCCGAGCGCGTCCCCGACTGGATCGACTAGCCTTTAAACCCCTCCCCTTCGGGGGAAGGGCAGCGAGACTTGGTCCGGCATAGCCGGGTCTTGGTCGAGCGGGGTGGGGTCTATCGGCCTTGCTCCATGTTTCGAGGCCCCACCCCAACCCCTCCCCTAAAGGGGAGGGGCTTGCTATAGGCGCTCCATGCACCAACTCCCCGTCTTCCTGAACCTCGCCGGCCGCACGGTCGTGCTGGTCGGGGAGGGGGAAGCCGCCGACGCCAAGGCGCGGCTGATCGCCCGCGCCGGCGGGCGGATCGTCGCGTCGTGGGGAGTGGGCGCGACGATCGCTTTCGTCGCGCCCGATGACGGAACCGAAGCGCGCGCCGCCGCCGATGCGCTGCGCGCGCGCGGACTCCTCGTCAACGTCGTCGACCGCCCCGACCTCTGCGACTTCACCACTCCCGCGATCGTCGACCGCGCGCCGGTGACGATCGCGATCGGCACCGGCGGCGCGTCGGCGGGGCTCGCGAAAGCGATCCGGCAGCGCATCGAAGCTCTGCTGCCCACGCGGCTGGGCGCGCTCGCATCGGCGCTCCATGCCGCACGGGGCGCGATGAAGGCGCGCTGGCCCGACGCCGCCGGCCGCCGACGTGCGATCGACGCCGCGCTCGCGCCGGGCGGCGCGCTCGATCCGCTCGACGGCGATGCGGCCGACAAGGTCGATGGCTGGCTTGCGGACGAAACGCCCGCATCGCCATCGCGCCTCGAAACGATCCGCCTGACGAGCGCTGATCCCGACGACCTCACGCTGCGCGCCGCGCGCCTGCTCGGCGAGGCCGACCATGTCTTCCATCCCCCAACCGTCGCGCCGGCGATCCTCGACCGTGCGCGCGCCGACGCGGTGCGCTACGTCGCCGATGCGCCGCCCGCCAACCCGCCCGCGGGCTTGTCGCTATGGTTGATGCCCCCACGAACCGAATAGTCGCAACGACCGGAAACGACCGGAATCGACCGGTTGCTGCCGTTCAATCAGGGACATCTTGCCCGTAGATATCGAGATCAATAAGCAGACCCCGTTCACCAACGCAAACAAGGGTTTCAGGCTGGAGGGTGAGGCCTTCGTTCCCGCTCGCTAGGAACAAACCGCAGAAAATCCTGCCTCGATAGCGTTTTGATAATGATCGCCATGGACCAAGGTCCTTCGTCAGGCCGTTCAACAGCCAGCTTATCTGGAAATCCAGATTTGCGGGTTCATGGGGGTGCGCTTTCAATCGCCATGACCCGGTGCGAGCAACCTTCTCGGCACCCAAGGAAGTAAGCCAAGTCCCGCCTTTTCGAACACCTACTGATGGTTCACCGCCTAGCAGATCGGTTATCTCGGTTGGATCAAGATCATCGCCGTAGAACCCAAGCGAGGCGGCGGATTTGTGCAAGATGGCCATGCACGCTGGTAACATTTGGACGTCCGCTTTCCACCCCAAAACCGCCTAGGGCGCGATCGCCAGCCCGTCGCCCTGCTTTCCCGCCGCGATCCGGCGCAGCACCTTGGCCGTAGCGACGTCGATCTCGGCGACCTTGTCGTGCCCCGTCTCGGCGGCATAGAGCCGCTTCGAATCGGGGCTGAACAGCAAGGTCACCTGCCCCTTCGCCGCCTCGCCGGACACTTTGATCGTCTTCAGCGGTGCGCGGGTTTCGGCGTCGAACAGGCTGATCGATCGTGCCCGACGCGATATTGCTCGTCGCGACGAGCCTGCCGTCGGGGCTCGCGAGCACGCGGATCGCGACCGGGTCGACCGGCAATTCGGCGATCTTCTCGCCCGATTTCGTATCCCACACCGACACGCGCGGCGCATCGAGGTCGCCGACCCACAGCTCGCGCCCGCCCTTCGTCAGCGCCAGCCCCTCGGGCTTGCCGCCGACGGCCAGGTCGCGCAGCTTCTTCCCGTCGTCGAGGTCGAGCACGCTCACCGTCCCCGACCCGATATTGGCGGTGTAGGCGGTGCGATTGTCGGGCGCGACGGCGATCATATGCGTGCCCTTCTGCCCGGTCGCGATCGATGTGAGCTTGCCGTCCGGCGCGACGACCGCGACCGACTCGCTGCCCTCGGCGGTCGCGACGAGCCGCCCGTCGGCCAGCCAGAGCAGCCCGTGCGGCCGCTCGTTGGGGCTGATGTCGATCGTCCGGAGCTTGGTGCGCTTCGCGACGTCGAATATATCGATCGTCGTCCCGCCATAAGCGACGACCGCCGCCTGCCTGCCGTCGGGCGAAATCGCGATCTCGTGCGGCATTCTGCCCGTCGGCAGCCGCGCAAGTTCGGCGCCGCTATCCAGCGCGACGACGCTCAGCGTGTCCTCGCCCTTGTTGCCGACGAGCAGCGTTTCGGCGGCCGCCGGACTGGCGAGGAGGACGCCGGAAAGGGCGGCGAGGACGGCGCGGCGCATGAGCAATCTCCCGGTTGTGACGGCGCATCCTATCCCGCCGGCGCGGCGCCGCAACCGCGCTTCGACCGACGGCATACGCAAATTACGTAAAGTTAACTCGGCGATCGGCACGCGCCCGCCTAGCCCAGACCGCGGCGGCAGGTCGCGCCGCCGGTCAGGACAGGAGGGGGAATATGGAACTGCCGCCCATTGATATCGCCGCGCTGCCGTTGCTCGATACCGCGGTCGGGTTGTTCGGGTCGCTGATGGGCGAAAGCGTCACGTCGGGGCCGTCGGTCTTCGAGATCGCGGTCACCATCGCGCTGATCGTCCACGACTGATCGCGGGCGGGGGCAGGCGGCGCGTTCCGCCGCCTGCTCCCGCGCTTTTCGCATGACCGCCGCCCGCTCGCGCCACGACCATTTCCCCCGCACCGACCCCGCGCGCCGCCAGCGCATCGGCGAAGCGGTCGCCGCCGACGACGCGGCATGGCGCCGCGCCGATAGCGCGCCCGGCGGCCTGTTCGCCGCGATCGACGCGGCCCAAGGCAAAGCGCCCGCGGTCGCGGTCGCGCGCCTCCTCCCCTGGCTTGCCGACACGGCGTGGCTGCGGGTCCGGCTCGACGCCGCGCTCGCGCTTGTCGCCGCCGACCCCTTCGCGCGCCCGCCGCTGCGGCTCGTCGGCGGCGGTGATGGCGGCGCGGGCGGGCTCGTCCTCGCCGATCGCGGCGGCGTTCGGCTGACGCTTCTCGTCCGCCCGGCGGGCAGCTGCATCGCGCCGCCCGCGACCGCCGTCTTCGTCCCCGGCCGCGCCGCGATCCGCGTCCTCGCAAGCGGCGGCGCCGCGCTCGTCACGCACGAGGTCGCCGTCGGCGCCGCCGAGGAAGCGGGCGGCTTCACCGCCGCCGCCGCCGCGCCGTGCCACAGCCACCCGCCGCGCGCGCTCGGTCCCGGCGAGCTGCTCCAGCTCGACACCGCGCGCCAAAGCTACAGCCTCGCCGATGCCCGCCGCGACGTGCTGCTGCTCGAACTCGCCGTCCAGCCGCCGTCGCCGCTTCCGATCCGCGCCTATGACGTCGCGAGCGGCCGGCTGATCCATATCAGCGCCTCGCGCCGCGACAGCAGCTTTCGCGCCATGGCGCTGACCCTGCTCCGCCACCTCGGCCGCACCGACGCCGCGCCGCTTTTCGCCGCCGAAACCACGGCCGGCGATTTCGCTGCGCGCTGGCACGCGATGCGCGAACTGGTCGCCCTCGATCCCGCCGCCGCGCGCCCGCATCTCGCGGCGATGGCGGCGAGCGATCCGCATCCCGAAGTGCGCCGCGCCGCCGCGTCAACGCTGACGCTCTTAACCCCCCTCCCGCTGGCGGGAGGGGTTGGGGGAGGGCCTGTTTCGGTCCATGCCGGCGAACATGCTCCACCCAACCCCTCCCCTGAAGGGGGGGGCTTAAGCGCGCCATGCCCCGCCTGATCGACCCGCCCGCCGGCCCGCCGCTCGACCTCGCCGAAGTCGCCGCGCGCCTCGACGAAAGCGGCGTCGACCTCGCCGACGAAGCAAGCGTCGCGCATTGCGCCGCGCTCCTCGCCGGGCTCGGGCGCAACCGCTTGTTTCTAGCCGACCGCGTCATCGCCGCGCTCAAGGCGAGCCACGCCGACCAGCTCGAAATCAACCGCCATTCGGCGCAGGTCTTCCTCCTCCATCGCGGCACGCGCGGCTTCTACCTCCGCGCCAACCTCTGGCCCGCCGCGACCGACGCGGTCTATTCCGCGAGCGGCGCCGCCGCCTTCTCCTACGGCGTCCCGCACGACCATAATTTCAGCTTCCTCACGACGGGCTATTTCGGCCCCGGCTATGTCAGCGACTATTATGACTATGACGCGGAGGCCGTCGACGGCCGCCTCGGCGAACCGCTGAACCTCCAATTCGTCGAGCGCAGCCAGCTCGATGAAGGCAAAATGCTCCTCTACCGCGCCCACCGCGACATCCACAGCCAGCTCCCGCCCGAAAGCCTGTCGGTCAGCCTCAACATCATGGACGAGGGCGAGCACGTCCCCTGGCGCGACCAATATATCGTCGACCTCGAAGGCGGCACGATCGCCCGCCGCCCGACGCTGACCAGCGGCGAAATGCTGCTCCGCTGCGCGGTGCATCTGACCGACAATGGAAGGGACGTGGCCGAGCAATTCGCGAAGGCGCACCCGATGCCCCGCGTGCGCGCGAACGCCATCGCCGCGCTGGCGGCGGTGGAGGAAGGCAAGGGCAGGGCGACAGTGCTGGAACGGGGGATGGGGGATAGCGACGCGCGGGTGCGCGATGATTGCCTAAGATGGCTTGCGATTTAGCCGCGCCCCCCTGTTGCGCCCCGCGACGGCATCCGCCAAGGATGCGGACCACGTCGCGGGAGGAGTGAAGCGTGCCCACGCTCGATTTCAAGGGTAAGCCATTTGTCTATTCGCACCATCTGTCGGTGCCCTTCCGCGAACTGGTGGTCGACGCGAGCAAAAGCGTGCCGCCCGCGGGCGAGGCGCCCGGCCTCGACGGCAATCTCATCATCCACGGCGACAATCTGGAGGCGCTGAAGGCGCTGCTCCCGCGCTACGCGGGCAAGGTCGATGTCATCTATATCGACCCGCCGTACAATACGGGCAACGAAGGCTGGGCCTATAACGACAATGTCAACGCCCCGCAGCTCAAGGCATGGCTCGGCAAGACCGTCGACGCCGACGATATGGAACGCCACGATAAATGGCTGTGCATGATGTGGCCGCGGTTGCAGTTGCTGCGGGAGTTGTTGAGCGAAACCGGTGTTATTCTTGTAAGTATGGATGAGACTGAAATCTCTCTGCTTTACAGTGCTATGGATGAAATATTCGGTAGCGATAACCGGTTTGAGAATATTATTTGGAAGAAGCGCTATGGAGGAGGGCCAAAGGAAAAATTCTTTGTAAATCTGCATGAGTATGTTTTGGTTTATGCTAAATCAAAGTCTGTAATTACGAAAATAGACAGGCCACTGACGCCAGAAAAAATCGAGCGCTACTATAAGTGGACTGATGATACGCAGACTGGATCCGCAGAATTGAGGTCAATTTTGGGGCCAGACGCGTTTCCCTATCCCAAGCCATCTTCGTTGTTGTCAACGATTCTGGAAGCGAAGTTTCACCCGACGGACAATGCTAATGTTTTAGTTCTCGACTCCTTCGCCGGCTCGGGCACCACCGCGCACGCCGTTCTCGCGCTCAACAAGGCCGACGGCGGCAACCGCAAATTCATCCTCGTCGAGACCGAGGATTATGCCGACGCGCTGACCGCCGAGCGCGTGCGCCGCGTGATCAAGGGCGTGCCGGGGGCGAAGGATGCGGCGCTGAAGGACGGGCTCGGCGGTAGCTTCACCTTTTGCGAACTCGGCGAACCGATGGATATGGAGCGCTTCTTTGCCGAGGATGGGAAGGCGCCGTCGTGGGATCAGGTCGCGCGCTATGTCGCCTATACCGCAACGGGTGAAACGCTCACGCGCGCGGAAGGCGAAGATGGTTTCGCCGGCCATGCCGGTCCCTACCGTCTGCACCTCCTCTACCGCGATGACCCGAAATGGATGCGCTCGAACGACGCGATGCTCGACCTCACCACCGCTGAACGCATCGCGGCGGCGGCACAGGCCGATGGCGGCAAGCCCGTGCTTGTCTTTGCCGCGGGCAAGCTGATGGGCCAGCGCGCGCTCACCGATCTCGGCATCACCTTCTGCCAATTGCCTTACTCGGTGCACCGCATCCTGGGCGACGGGAGTGAGGGCGTGGCGGGCGTCGATGCGGCTTAAGGAGTATCAGCTCGAAACGCTGGACAAGCTCGACGCCTTCGTCGCGCTGCTCGCGGCCGAACGCGCCGAAGAGGCCGCCACGCGCGCCTTCATCGCCAGCGCACCGGAAGCGATGCGCGAAAAACTGATGGAGGGGCAGGTCGATCCCGCCATCACGGCATGGAAAAAGGCGCAGGAACAGGATATCGCCGTCTCGCCCGACCCGTGGCGCGAACTGGCCGACGGACACGGCGCGCAGGTTCCACACGTCTGTCTGAACCTGCCGACGGGTTCGGGCAAGACGCTGATCGCCGGCCATGCCGTCGGCCGCATCCTGTCGGGTCTCGACGGCGCGATGACGGGCTTTGTCCTCTGAGTGATGCCGTCCGACGCGATCTACAAACAGACGCGCGCGCAGCTTCGCGATCGCGGCAGCGCGGTGCGACAGGCGCTCGAAGTCGCGAGCGGCGGGCGGCTCAAGCTCGCCGAAAAGGCGAATGATTTCACCCGCGCCGACATCGAACACGGCCTCGTCGTGATGACGCTGATGCTCCAGTCGGCAGGCCGCCGTGACAAGGAAACGCTGAAAGTGTTCCGCGACAGCGGCAATTACGCGACCTTCTATCCCGACGCCGACGACCTCACCGCGACGCAGGCGCTGCTGGCGCGCGTTCCCAATCTCGAAACCAACGACCTCGCCGACGGCACCCCCGGTTCGGTGCGGCAGAGTCTAGGCAACACGCTCCGCCTCGTCCGCCCGCTGATAATCCTCGACGAAGGCCACCGGGCGTACAGCGAGACGCAGAGGAGCACACTCGGCGGCATGAATCCGCGCTTCCTGCTCGAACTCACCGCGACGCCCGATCGCGAACAGTCCAATATCCTCGTCAAGGTCGGCGGGCGGCGGCTGCGCGATGCTGAAATGATCAAGCTGCCGATCCAGCTCGTTTCGGATGAACGGGCGCACTGGAAGGACACGCTCAAGGCCGCGCTCGACAAGCGCGCCGAACTGGAGGCGCAGGCGCGCGAACATCACGCCCGCACCGACCGCTTCATTCGCCCGATCCTGCTCGTCCGCGTCGAGCGGACCGGCAAGGATCAGCGCGACGGTGTCCATATCCATACCGAGGATGTGCGACAGGAACTGCTCAGCCAGCCCGGCATGCAGGCCGACTGGATCAAGGTCCAGACCGCGACCGAAAAGGAACTCGACGACACGCTGATGGACGAAACCAGTCAGGTGCGCGTCATCATCACCAAGGATGCGCTGCGCGAAGGTTGGGACTGTCCCTTCGCCTACGTCCTCGCGCTGCTGTCGAAGACGCAGGCAAAGACCGCGCTCACCCAGATGATCGGGCGCGTGCTGCGCCAGCCGGGCGCGAAGCGCACCGGTGTCGACGATCTCGACAGTGCGTGGGTCTTCTGCTCCGACCTGTCGGTCAAGGATGCCGTCGAGGGCGTGCGCAAGGGGCTCGACGAAGAGGGGATGGGCGATATCAGATCCTCGGTCCGCGCAGGCGACGAGGTCGTGGCCGAAATCCGCCGCGCCGACCGGCGCGATGCCTTCAAGGGCGAACGCATTCTGATCCCGAGCGTCACGCACGACGATGGCAGGGGCGGACGCCGCGCGCTCGATTTCGACGCCGACATTCTCGGTGCGCTCGATTGGGACGCCTTGCATTATGACGGCGGCGCGGCGCTCGACCTCGACGCCGCCGGCGCGCGGCGCGCGCGCGCGAGCTTCGATTATGGCGCGGCCGAAACGATCGAACGCCGTGGCGCCGTCATGCGCGAAGAACTCGCCAATGCGATCGACCGGCCCGACCTCGCGCGGCGCTTGCTCGGCCTCATTCCCAATCCGTGGATCGGAATCCGCCTCGTCGACGAGGGCCTTGTGGCATTGCGCGCGCGCGGAATCGCTGACGAAGAGATTGCGAAGGGGCGGCTCGATCTGCTCGATTCGATGCGCACCGAGCTGGAAGCAAAGATCGACGCGCTGGCGCGCGCGGTGTTCGAGGCGAAGGTGGCTGACGGCACCATCGCCTTCAGGCTGACCGGCAGCAAGGCCGATTGGGATATGCCGCAGTGGGAGGAGATCGAGTTCCGGCCCGGCCATGATCTGTGGCAGCGTAACAACGACGATCACGATCTGCAGCGGAGCCTGTTCGTTGATGCGATCAAGCAGGGCGATCTCAACGGCTTCGAGCGCGATGTCGCGCTCTATCTCGACGGCGAAAATGCGATCGCATGGTGGTGGCGGCTCGCTTCGCGCGGGGCATGGGGTGTTCAGGGCTGGCGCCGGCACAGGGTCTATCCCGACTTCCTGTTGCGTCTCGATGGGGAAGGGCAGCGGCTCATGCTGCTCGAAACCAAGGGTAAGCAGCTCGATAATCTCGATACGGCGTTCAAGCGCGACCTGATGGAATTGCTAGAAAGGGCTTACACCAAACCCGCGCCCGGCGAGGTCGACCTGTTCGACGATGCGGCCGACAGTATCCGTTTTCGTATATTGATGCAGGAGGCCGACTGGCGGACGAAGCTTCGGCAGGCGACGGCCTGAACAAACCCCTTTCCTACATTATCCCGCCATGCCAGCCTCGCGTTTCCGGCTCTTTGACTCGTCCGCAACCGCTGCCCCGCCGCCCGCGCGAAACATCGCGCCCGCGTGCGACCTTTGCGATCTTTCGCCCGTCCGCACCGTGGGCAATCTTTGCGATCTTGGCCCAGCCGTCCCTCGCACGCGATGGGGCGTCAACTTCGTCAACTTCCGCCGTGCGGCCGGGAAGGCGTCACTCCCTGCTGACAGCGCCGCAAACCCCTGCTAACGGCGCCCGATGACGACTCCCCTTTCGCATATCCGCAATTTTTCAATCATCGCGCACATCGACCATGGCAAGTCGACGCTCGCCGACCGGCTGATCCAGTTCACCGGCGGGCTGACCGCGCGCGAGATGTCGGCGCAAGTCCTTGATAATATGGACATCGAGAAGGAGCGCGGGATCACGATCAAGGCGCAGACGGTGCGCCTCAAATATACCGCGAAGGACGGCGAAACCTACGAGCTCAATCTGATGGACACGCCGGGGCACGTTGACTTCGCCTATGAAGTGTCGCGGTCGCTCGCGGCGTGCGAGGGTGCGCTGCTCGTCGTCGACGCGGCGCAGGGGGTCGAGGCGCAGACGCTCGCGAACGTCTATCAGTCGATCGAGCATGATCACGAAATCGTGCCGGTGATCAACAAGATCGACCTGCCCGCGGCCGACGTCGACAAGGTGAAGGCCGAGATCGAGGATATCATCGGGCTGCCCGCCGACGACGCGGTGCTCGCGTCGGCGAAGTCGGGGATCGGCATCGAGGAATGTCTCGAGGCAATCGTCACCAAAATCCCGCCGCCGAAGGGCGATCCGACCGCGCCCTTGCTCGCGATGCTCGTCGACAGCTGGTACGACCCCTATCTGGGCGTCGTCATCCTCGTCCGCGTCGTCGACGGCGTGCTCAAGAAGGGCCAGCAGATCAAGTTCATGCAGGCGGGCACCACCCACCTGATCGACCGCGTCGGCTGCTTCACGCCGAAGCGCGAGGAGCTGACCGAGATCGGCCCCGGCGAGATCGGCTTCATCACCGCGCAGATCAAGGACGTCGCGCAGGCGCGCGTCGGCGACACCGTGACCGACGCGAAAAAGCCCGCCGCGGCGCCGCTGCCGGGGTTCAAGGAAGTCCAGCCGGTCGTCTTCTGCGGCCTGTTCCCGACCGACGCGAACGATTTCGAGAAATTGCGCGAGAGCATCCAGAAACTCCGCCTCAACGACGCGAGCTTCAGTTTCGAGATGGAAAGCTCGGCCGCGCTTGGCTTCGGCTTCCGCTGCGGTTTCCTCGGTCTGCTCCACCTCGAGATCATTCAGGAGCGGCTGACGCGCGAATATGACCTCGACCTCATCACCACCGCGCCGTCGGTGGTCTACAAGCTGAAGCTCGGCCACACGAAGAATGAGGCGGCGAAGGAGATCGAGCTCCACAACCCCGCCGACATGCCCGACCCCAACCGCATCGACGAGATCGAGGAGCCGTGGATCGAGGCCGTCATTTACGTGCCCGACGACTATCTCGGCCCGATCCTGAAGCTCTGCCAGGACCGCCGCGGGGTGCAGAAGAACCTCACTTATGTGGGCGGCCGCGCGCAGATCACCTATGAGCTGCCATTGAACGAGGTGGTGTTCGATTTCTATGACCGGCTGAAGAGCATCAGCCGCGGTTATGCGTCGTTCGACTATCACCAGATCGGCCACCGCGCCGGCGACCTCGTCAAGATGAGCATCCTCGTCAACAACGAGCCGGTCGATGCGCTGAGCATGATCGTCCACCGCGGCAGCGCCGAAAGCCGCGGCCGCGGCATGTGCGAGCGCCTCAAGGACCTGATCCCGCGCCACATGTTCAAGATCCCGATCCAGGCGGCGATCGGCGGCAAGGTGATCGCCCGCGAAACCATCGCCGCGCTGCGCAAGGACGTGACCGCCAAATGCTACGGCGGCGACGCGACCCGCAAGAAAAAGCTGCTGGAAAAGCAGAAAGAGGGCAAAAAGCGGATGCGGGAGTATGGCAATGTGAACATTCCGCAGGAGGCGTTTATCGCCGCGCTGCGGATGGGGGATGATGCGTAGTTATGCTAAGAGCTGTAAGACATAATTTTTCTAAGTTCGTCCTTGGACAAATCTTGTCTATTTAGTTCGTAATACAGAAATGGAGCATATCGCTGCAGGCCTGCTAAAGAGACAATATCATTGCAGTAATTTTCTACGTATTCTTGTCTCGATTCTATGCATCTTTCCTCGTTAAGCTTTAGTCTGACAATTGTCGATTCTGCTAAATCGATAATATCTTTATTTAAATTTTCGGATATTTTAAGCTGTAGAGAAGGGAAGTCGATCTGAAAAGGACTTGCCGTTATGCTGGCGGGGTCGAGGACATCTTGATGATCTCCTTTCCGACCATTTAAGCGTCCGCAAACTAGTCGGAAGTTGCTCCATTCATATGCAAGTGCCGGATTTACGCTCTTTGGCGTAAAATGTTCGACCGTATCGCTCCCTGTATCCTTGGGAATGTAGTGACAGGTGTAAGCAAGAGCGACTCTATCTATCTGAGCGGTTCTTTCTCTCTTTCCTCCTCCAACCGCACGATCCGCACCACGCACCGCGCCGGAATCTCGATGATCCCGCTCAGCCACAGATGCTCGTCTCCGACGAGCATGGCCGATCCGGCGAGGACCTTCACGCAATCGTCGTCGTGGATCAGTCGGCCGACCGACAGGCAGACTTGCGTCTCGCCGGGATCGAAGTCGGCGTAGCTGGTCCAGCCGCCTTCGGGCTCGCGCGGCTGGATCCATTCGATCGCGACGGTGCGGCCGAAGCGGGCCGCGATGCGGTTGGCGCGGATGTCGTCCGGGAGGCTCATGCTTCGCCTCCCGCCCGCGGCTGGTTTGCTCCGGTCGCGTCCGCGTCCGCTTCGGCGGTGCCGGCGGCTTCGGCTTCCCGCGCCTGCTTCGCTGCCTTCCACGCCGCCCAGCTTTCCTCGCTGTACGCTGCGTTCCATTCGCGTTCGAGCTCGGCGATCGTGCGTTCGATGCGGCGGCGGGTGGTGTCGCGTTCGCTTCCCGTGCCGCCGCCGCGAAGGCGCTTGTCGGCGAGGAAGCCGTGGGGGTGCCGGTACACCGGCTGGCGCGCTTGCTGCCAGGCCTCGGCGCGTTCGCGGAGGCGGTTGGCGCCGGCGCGCATGTCGCCACGGGCGATTTTTCCGGCGGCAATGTCGCTTTCGCCGGCCTCGCCCGCGACCATGAAATCCTCGTAGCGTTCGAACCAGATTTCGTCCTCGCGGCCGCCCTCGGCCCACGGGACATGATCGGCGGGGGGCGGGCTCGGGTTCGACAGGTCGCCGCCTTCCTGCGCCTCCCAGTCGATATTGCCCGCGCCCGCGGCCAGCGGCACGATCATGTCGGGGTGGTGCATGTGCCACTCATGCTTTTGCGGGTTGGTATAGGCGTCCTCGCGGCGCACCGCGTCCCAGTCGGTGCCGGGGCCGGTGAGCATGTCCCATGCGGCGCGCTTGACCGGATCGTGCGAGATTTGGCGCTGATAGGCGGTGCGGATGATGCGCAGGCGGTCGTCGAGGTCGCCCTCCTGCCGGTTCGCGCGCTGCTGATGTTCGAGCAGCTTCGCCTGCCGCTCGGCCTCCCACTCGGCGCGCCATTTTTCGCGCAGGCGGCGGATCGCGTGCGGCACCGCACTGGCGGGGCGGCCGTCGACGGGATCGACGCCGGCGAAATTATCGGGAAAGCGGCGCGCGGCGATATGGTGCATCGCGCGGATGTGCGGGCGGCGGCGCTCGAGGATGACCTCTCCCCCCCGCGTGGTGGGCTCGCGCCTCCCCCTGCCCGCCCTATCCCTCCACA
>NZ_JNFC01000002.1 GCF_000756385.1 Sphingopyxis sp. LC363 | reverse complement strand
TCCCCCCTCCCCCTTGCACTCCCCTCCCAAATGCGTCACATCTTTACGTGAACGTAAAGGTAAAGCACCCGCGAGAGGATTCTTCCCCATGACCGATGTTCCCAGCTTCGACACGATCAAGTTCGACGTCGCCGACCATGTCGCGACGATCACCCTCAATCGCCCCGACCGGCTCAATTCGATGCCGCCCGCGATGGCCGACGACATTCGCGCGGCGCTCGATTACCTGCCCATTCTGGGCGCGCGCGCGCTGCTGATCACCGGCGAGGGACGCGGTTTCTGTTCGGGTGCGGACCTTGCGGGCGATCGCAGCGGGTCGGCGGTCGGCGGCGGCGCCAACAGCCGCAAGGCGCTGCGCAACCATTATAACCCGATGCTGCTGGCGCTCGCCAATGTCGAGGTTCCGGTGGTCGTCGCGGTCAACGGCCCCGCGGCGGGGGTCGGGTGCAGCTTCGGCCTGTCGGGCGATTTCACGATCGCGGGCAAGAGCGCTTATTTCCTGCAGGCGTTCGTCAACATCGGGCTGGTTCCCGACGGCGGTTCGTCGTGGTTGCTGCCGCGCCTGATCGGCCTGCCGCGCGCGACGCAGATGATGATGCTGGGCGAGAAGATCGGAGCCGAGCAGGCCGCCGACTGGGGCCTGATCTATAAATGCGTCGAGGACGCCGAGCTGATGACCGAGGCGAAGGCGCTCGCGGCGCGGCTCGCGAACGGCCCGACGGTGTCGCTCGGTACGATGCGCCGTGTGCTGCGCGAAGGATTGTCGCAAAGCTATTCGGAAACGCTCGATGCCGAAGCCAAGGGACAGTATATCGCGGGCAACAGCGCCGACGCGATGGAAGGCATCATGGCATTCCAGCAGAAGCGCAAGACCGCGTTCAAGGGTCGATAAGTAAGCGTCGCCCCCGCGAAGGCGGGGGCCGCTGGCCGCCTCGCGCCTACCGATAGCGGACCCCGCCTTCGCGGGAGCGACGGCAGATCTACTCCGCCGCTTCCTCGACCATCACCCTCTTGTAGATGCTCGTGCGCGGATAGGAGCAAAGCCGCATCACCATCGGCTCGAAAAATTCGAGGGACTCGCTAGCATAATCGGGATCGAAGGCCGGCGCGTCGTACTTCTCGCAGAATTCGGCGCACGCGGCATAATAGGGATGATCGCGGAACTGGTCGCGCATGTCGCGGTCGAGCCCGAGATAGTGGAAGAAATAATGGCCCTGGAAGATGCCGTGATGCTGGACGATCCAGAGATTTTCTTCCGACAGAAAGGGTTTGAGGATCGCCGCCGCGACGTCGGGATGGTTGAACGCGCCGAGGGTGTCGCCGATGTCGTGGAGCAAAGCCATCACGACATATTCCTCGTCGCGGCCATCCCGGTGCGCGCGCGTCGCGGTCTGCAGGCAATGCTCGAGCCGGTCGACCGGAAAGCCGCCATAATCGCCGCCGAGCAGCTTCAGATGTTCGAGGATGCGCTTGCCATTGTTCGGCGCGAACTCCTTCTGCTCGCGCGCGATAATGTCCCAATCCTCCTGCGTCCCGTCGATCATCGAGCGGAATGTGGCGTGATCGTGCGTCATGTCGTTCATGGCAGCCTCTCCCTTATCTCGCAGTTTGATGGATTCGGTCGCCGGGCGCAACACCAGCGTCAACAACAAGCGCAAAAAAGAAACTCACCTATATGGTTATTATTATTGACATTATGAACCTTTTGTTCTATATATGTTCCCTGACAGGGGAGCGAGACGATTTGATGAGCTGAGAGATATGCGTAGCTATTCGTCATGTAAATTCTTAATAATGGAAGAGAAAGAAATGACATAAGAGGTTATCATCGAAACAATCATTACTTTCGCTGTTTCCTCAGATGATTAACGGTGAAGAATACACCGCTTTCATCGTGCTCGCCAAAACTAAAAACGAGGACGGAAGTGTAAATCCTAGATAGGAAGAGATCGGCCAGATCGGCCCCGATACGACCGGCCAAGTCAGCTGGGTCGATGACGGAAGTATCACGATGTACGACGACTTCAATTCTCTAGAGGTTACCTCCCTATCGGATTACGTTGCGGAGCTGCTAGAACGGTATTGGATGGAAGGCGGTGGAGGCTTCGAAACCCCACCCAATGTGGGCGAAGGTTAATATCTAATCAAATGTGGCGTTCACGACGCCATATTTGAGCGCTTCATCCATGGTAAGGCAGCGGCGGGTCGACTTGTCGGCACCGCTGCCTTTCACCGCTTTCTGCTTGTACATGATATCGGTGAGCAGTTCGCGGGATAGGAACATGCGGATCATAAAGTCATTATCTTCGCTCGCAAGCTGCGCCGCATCCTGCTCGATTTCGCCGATCAGTTCGGTGGTCGCGTCGGTTCCCATGGCGACGCTATAGTCGATCGTGCTGCGATCGCCGGTCCGCGTGAACATATGGACGATGAACTGACCGCCGGGATCGATCGTGCGCGATCGCCCGCCCATGAACATGAAGTTACAGGCGCTGTAACAGGCCCAACCCGAAGGAATCCGCGTGATGACGTCCAGCGTGTCGCGGATCAGGCGGCCCGCTTCATTGCCAGCGCGCGCATCGCCTCCGGGCGAACTGAGCCATATTTCATCGAGCCCCGGATGCTTGGCGAGCACGGCCTTGAGCCGGGGCACGACATCCTTGTCGATACGCCCCTCGCCCTTAATGATCTTCCATCCGTCCTTTTCGAAATAGGTGAATTGCATCTGCGGGTTGGTCGACCAGCCCGGATTGAGCGGACAGGTCGGGTTGACCGGGTCCATCGCCGGCTTGGCGCCGAGCGCGAGGAGCGCGGCGGTAGCCATCGAAAGGCGGGCCAGCCGCTTCATGCCGCGACCACATATCGCGCTTGTCCCGGTTCCTTGCACATCCGCTTGGTCACGCGCGTTTCTTCGCCCTCAACGATGATGAAGTCGGTGACGTTCATACAGCGCCGCCCGCCGCCTTCGACGTTGATCGAAGCCACGGTCGACGACCCGCTGACGTTCGCGCGCGTCTCGCTCGTCCAGTTGGCGGTCGCGCCCACCTCTTCGCCGCGCGTCGCCTCCTCGGTCGCAGCCGCCGCCTGCACCTGCTCGGCGGGGTCGAGGCGGCAGGCGATCGCGTCGGTCAGCGTCCCGCTCACCTCCGCGATCGGCACATAGGAGTAGACGCCGGCCTTGCTCGCCACGTCGCCGACCGCGTCGTTGATGACATTGCCCAATATGTTGCGGCCGATGCCGCTGCCCTTCTTGCCCTTGGGGCAGCCGCCATTGTCGTCTTCGCTCGGCTTGGGCGCCGGGGTCGTCACCTTGCGAAGCAGGCTGCCGAACTGCGCCTGCGCGGGCGCCACCGCGAGCAGGCAGGCCGCCAGCACGGCGGGAGTCGCCAATAATTTCCGCATCATCTCATCCACCCTTGTCGCGCCCGGTTCCGGGCCACCATGCGACCATTTATAGACGGGTTCATGCCACCCGCTGTGATTTTCATCAACCGTGCAACATTTGTCATCCAGACAGGTTGAATTAAGGTCGATTATGTCACAGTAACGCCGCCATGCTCTCGCAGAAGACCCGCTATACGATCCGCGCGTTCCAGCACCTTGCCGACCATTGGGGCAAAGGGCAGGTGCAGCTTGCGGATATCGCGGACGCCCAGAACATCCCGCCCAAATTCCTGACCGTTATCCTGTCCGAAATGGCGCGCGAAGGCCTGCTCATCTCGCAGCGCGGGCGCGACGGCGGCTATCAGCTCGCCCTACCGCCGATCGACATCAGCTATGGCGACCTCGTCCGGCTGACGCGCGGTTCGCTCGCGCTCGTCCCCTGCGCAAGCCGAAATGCGCATGAGCATTGCAAGAATTGCCTGCCCGAACGGGATTGCCGGATGCGCAGCCTGATGCTCCGGGTTCGCGACGACACCGCGGCGATCCTCGACCGCATCACGCTCGCCGACTCGATCGAACTGGCACCGCTGTTCGACAAGGAAGAAGCGGCCGAATAGCGGTATCGCGATGCAGCGGAATGGCGGTAGCGACCAGGAGCGGACGTTAAATCCTCCCTGCGGCGAAGCCGTGGGGAGGGGGACCATCGCGAAGCGGCGGTGGAGGGGCCGCGAAGTCGCGCTAACGCCCCTCCGTCAGCGGCTCCGCCGCTGCAACCTCCCCATCGCTGCGCGACAGGGAGGAGCTTAGGGCAGCTCCCCAGCCCAAAGCAGACCTCGCCATCCAGTTCGACGGCAGACCGCAGACCAAAAAAAGGCCCGCTTTCGCGGGCCTTTTTTGTAATGGTGGAGCCTAGCGGGATCGAACCGCTGACCTCCTGCATGCCATGCAGGCGCTCTCCCAGCTGAGCTAAGGCCCCGTGCCATTTCGCGTGTCGCCCTCGCCAATATCGCTGGCTGCTGCGACCGGGACGCCGCCTTTAGCAGCGCCGCCGCGTGATGCAAGGGGCCAAATCATCTTTCGAAGCTTTTTTAGCCCCCCGAAATCAAAACCCGGGAATTATCAGCTTTCGTCGTCCTCGTCGTCGCCGGTGGCCACGCCCAGATCGTCGTCACCGCCCAGATCGACGTCATTGTCCGGCGAATCGCTGTCCTCGTCGACATCGACGTCCAGATCCAGATCCTCGTCGGTGCTTTCTTCCTTCGCGACCTTGCCGGGCTTCTCGGCTTCCTCGAACGGCATCGGCTGCTTCGATTTCAGGACCGATTCCGGGATCCAGCTATAGCCGCAATTGATGCAGCTGATCGGATCATCCTTGGTCAAATCATAGAATCGGGTGGCGCATTTCGGGCAGCTGCGCTTCGTGCCCCATTCAGCCTTAATCATAAACGCCTCATAATCCTTTGGAAACAGGATAGAAATATCGGAAAAGCGACGGCACCTGAATAGCTATCCGTCAAATCGGCGTGCGCCTTGCCAGATTGCAAGGCCGCTGTCAAAAGCCGCACGCCATGACCGATCAAACCGCCACGCCGCGCAGCTTTTCCGCTTCCGTTCCGCTCAAAGGCAGGATCGCGATCCCGGGGGACAAGAGCATCTCGCACCGCTCGCTGATGCTGTCGGCGCTTGCGGTCGGCGAAAGCCGCGTCGCCGGTCTGCTTGAGGGGCATGATGTCCTCGCGACGGCAGCCGCGATGCGCGCGATGGGCGCGACGATCGAACGGCGGGACGACGGCGAATGGCGCATCCACGGCGTCGGGGTCGGCGGACTGCTCCAGCCGCGCGAAGCGCTCGACATGGGCAACAGCGGCACCTCGACCCGCCTGCTGATGGGCCTCGTCGCGAGCCACCCGATCACCGCGACCTTCGTCGGCGACGCCAGCCTGTCGGGGCGCCCGATGGGCCGCGTCATCGATCCGCTGGCGCAGATGGGCGCCGACATCAGCGCCTCGCCGGGAGGCCGCCTGCCGCTGATGGTCCGCGGCCTCGCTCCCGCCATCCCCCTTTCCTATCGCCTGCCGATGGCGTCGGCGCAGGTGAAGAGCGCGGTGCTGCTTGCGGGGCTCAACACGCCCGGCATTACCGAGGTGATCGAGCCGGTGCCAACGCGCGACCATAGCGAGCGCATGCTGCGCGGTTTCGGCGCCGAGCTGACCGTCGAGACCGATAGCGGCGGCACGCGACATATCCGCATTCGCGGCGAAGCCGAATTGCGACCGCAGACGATCGTCGTCCCCGGCGACCCCTCGTCCGCAGCCTTCTTCATCGTCGCGGCGCTGGTCGTGCCCGGATCGGACGTCACCATCGCCAATGTCGGCCTGAACCCGACGCGTGCGGGCCTTGTCGAGGTGCTGCAGGCGATGGGCGGCAACATCACCCTCCTCGATGCGCGCGAAGTCGGCGGCGAGCCCGTCGCCGACCTGCGCGTCCGCCACAGCAACCTCAAGGGCATCGCGGTGGATCCCGCCGTCGCGCCGAGCATGATCGACGAATTCCCGATCCTGTTCGTCGCCGCCGCGCTCGCCGAGGGCCGCACGGTGACGACCGGGCTCGACGAGCTCCGCGTCAAGGAAAGCGACCGCCTCGCCGTGATGGCGGCCGGCCTGAAAGCGATCGGCGCGCGCGTCGAGGAAAGCGAAGACGGCCTCGTCATCGACGGCACCGGCGGCGACCCGCTGCCCGGCGGAGCGACCATCGCCGGCCATCTCGACCACCGCATCTGCATGAGCTTCGCGGTCGCGGGCCTTGTCAGCAAAGCGCCGGTGACGATCGACGACATCGCGCCGGTCGCGACCAGCTTCCCCAATTTCGAAACGCTGCTGGCGGGCTTGCAGCAATGATTATCGCGGTCGACGGTCCCACCGCGTCGGGCAAGGGCACGATTGCCCGGGCGCTCGCGGCGCATTTCGGTCTCCCCGTGCTCGACACGGGCCTCCTCTATCGGGCGGTCGGTTATCAGACCCAGCTCAACCACGGCGATCCCGACAATGCCACCGACGCGCTCGCCGCGTGCGATTTTCCGAACCGCCTGCTGGACGATCCGGCGCTGCGTTTCGAAAGCACGGGCAGCCTCGCCAGCCGCGCGTCGGTCCATCCCGCGGTGCGCGCCGCGCTGCTCCAGCGCCAGGTCGATTTCGCGAACCAGCCGGGCGGCGCGGTGCTCGACGGGCGCGACATCGGCACGGTGATCGCCCCGCACGCCGACGCCAAATTGTTCGTCACCGCCTCGCCCGAGGAACGCGCGCGCCGCCGCCATGCCGAGATGGTCGCGCGCGGCGTCGAGGTCAGTTTCGACGCGGTGCTCGCCGACGTCCATGCGCGCGACGCGCGCGACACCGGCCGCGCCGACGCGCCGCTGCTTCGCGCCGAGGACGCGATGCTGCTCGACAATAGCGAGATGGACCGCGACGCCGCGATTGCCGCCGCGATCGCCTTCGTCGAGGAGCGCCGCAAGGCACGGGGCTAGGCTGTATCGACATTCAGAAGATGGCGAGTCGAAAATGGTGGTTTTCCGTGACCCGGAGCGCAGCGTGCTTTCTGCACGTGAGCACCGGAAGCGCGGAAGGCCGCCATTTGCAGACCGCCACGGCTGAATGTCGATACAACCTAGAACCGGCTTTCCGCCTTGCTTTTGCAAGGGCTGCGGACTATATGCGCGCCGTCCGACGGGCTATTTGCCGGTCGAGGCACGGACAAACCGCCGCTCCAGACTCGAGCGTCGGGCGCGACGGGGCTCACCCATCGCGCCCCTTTTGCTTTGCCCCTGCCTTGCCCTGCGAAAGGTTCGAAGGATGTCATGCTCCGCATCCGGCGGGCAGGACGGATCGGCCACAAGACCAGCGGAACCAACCGCTTGGCCGGAACAAATAAAGTAAGGAAAACACTCTATGGCCTCTACGGCTTTTCCGTCGCGCGACGATTTCGCCGCGATGCTCGACGAATCGCTGGGTGGTGCTGATGGCGGCTTTGAAGGCCGCGTCGTCAAGGGCACCGTGACCGCGATCGAGAACGACCTGGCAGTGATCGACATCGGCCTGAAGAGCGAAGGCCGCGTGCCGCTTCGCGAATTCGCGATGCCGGGCCAGAAGGCCGACCTCAACGTCGGCGACGAAGTCGAAGTCTATGTCGACCGCGTCGAAAACGCCAATGGCGAAACCATGCTGTCGCGCGACCGTGCTCGCCGCGAAGCCGCGTGGGACCGCCTCGAAGAAGAATTCAACAAGGAAGCCCGCGTCGAAGGCGTCATCTTCGGCCGCGTCAAGGGCGGCTTCACCGTCGACCTCGGCGGCGCCGTGGCGTTCCTTCCGGGTTCGCAAGTCGACATCCGCCCCGTGCGCGACGTCGGCCCGCTCATGGACCTGCCGCAGCCCTTCCAGATCCTCAAGATGGATCGCCGCCGCGGCAATATCGTCGTGTCGCGCCGCGCCATCCTCGAGGAAACGCGCGCCGAACAGCGTTCGGGCCTGATCCAGAACCTCGAAGAGGGCCAGATCATCGAAGGCGCGGTCAAGAACATCACCGATTATGGTGCGTTCGTCGACCTCGGCGGCATCGACGGCCTGCTCCATGTCACCGACATGAGCTACAAGCGCGTCAACCACCCGAGCGAAGTCATCAACATCGGTGACACCGTCCGCGTCCAGATCATCCGCATCAACCGCGACACGCAGCGCATCAGCCTCGGCATGAAGCAGCTCGAAAGCGATCCGTGGGAAGGCGTCGCCGCCAAATATCCGGTCGGCGCCAAGCTCACCGGCACGGTCACGAACATCACCGATTACGGCGCGTTCGTCGAACTCGAAGCCGGCATCGAAGGCCTGGTCCACGTCAGCGAAATGTCGTGGGTCAAGAAGAACGTCCACCCCGGCAAAATCGTTTCGACGAGCCAGGAAGTCGACGTCATCGTCCTCGAAGTCGACAGCGACAAGCGCCGCATCAGCCTCGGCCTCAAGCAGGCCCAGTCGAATCCGTGGGGCGCCTTTGCGGAAGCCCACCCGGTCGGCTCGGTCGTCGAAGGCGAAGTCAAGAACGCGACCGAATTCGGTCTGTTCGTCGGCCTGCCGGGCGACGTCGACGGCATGGTCCACATGTCGGACATCGCGTGGGGCATCTCGGGCGAAGAAGCGCTGCACCTCCACCGCAAGGGCGAGGCCGTGCAGGTCGTCGTTCTCGACGTCGATGTCGAGAAGGAACGCATCAGCCTCGGCATCAAGCAGCTTGAAAAGGGCGCCCCGGCCGTTGGCGGCGGCGTTGCCGCAGCGGGTTCGCTGAAGAAAAACGACATCGTCACTGTCTCGGTCCTCGAAGTCCGCGACAACGGCCTCGAAGTGCAGGCCGGCGAAGATGGCGCCACCGGCTTCATCAAGCGCGCCGACCTTGGCCGCGACCGCGACGAACAGCGCGCCGAACGCTATCAGGTCGGTCAGAAGTTCGACGCGATGGTCATCGGTTTCGACCGTTCGAAAAAGCCGAACTTCTCGGTCAAGGCGATGCAGATCGCCGAAGAGAAGGAAGCCGTCGCGCAGTACGGCTCGTCGGACTCGGGTGCGTCGCTCGGCGACATCCTCGGCGAAGCGCTGAAGGCCGGCAAGAAGGACTGATCCTCCTTCCGCCGTCAGGCACAGCAAAGGCCCGCAGAGTGTCCCTCTGCGGGCCTTTTTCTTATCGTGATATATTTTTGACCGGACAGTGATTCGTGATACCTTCGCAGTGCGTTGGGAGGGGTCTCACGCACTAGGGGCCGGCAACGACCGGAACCCGCCTCGGCGGGAAATGCGTGGCTGTATATATTAGGGGAAGCACATGATCCGGTCAGAACTGGTTCAAAAGATCGCGAACGAAAACAGCGATTTGCGGCTCGAGGAAGTCGAGCGTATCGTCGATGCCTTTTTCGATTCCATTGTCGATCAGCTCGCGGCGGGCGGCCGCGTCGAACTCCGCGGCTTCGGCGCCTTCTCGACCCGCGCGCGCGAATCGCGCACCGGTCGCAATCCCCGCACCGGAGCCGCCGTCGATGTGAAGGCGAAAAACGTGCCCTATTTCAAACCCGGCAAGGAAATGCGCGAGCGTTTGAACAGCTGAGCAACCGACCTTTTTCTCGTCATCCCGGCGAAGGCCGGGATCTCACCGCAACCCCGGGACGCCACGTCGAGATTCCGGCCTTCGCCGGAATGACACGCTGTTTGTGGTCGGCATTGCCTCAGTTCTTGAGCCGGTATCCGGTGCGGAACATCCAGAAAATCACGCCGAGGCACAGCGCCAGGAAAAGCGCGACCGCGCCCATGCTCACTCCGATCCCGACGTCGCCCTTGCCGAAGAAGGTCCAGCGGAACCCGCTGATCAGATAGACGACGGGATTGAACAAAGTCACCGTCCGCCACGCCGCGGGCAGCATGTCGAGCGAATAGAAGGCGCCGCCCAGAAAGGTCAGCGGATAGACGACGAGCATCGGGATGACCTGAAGCTGTTCGAAGCTTTGCGCCCAGATGCCGATGATGAAGCCGAACAGGCAGAATGTCACCGCCATCAGGATCATGAAGGCAGCCATCAGCAGCGGGTGCGCCACCTGCACGTCGACGAACAGATGCGCGGTCGCGAAAATGATCGATCCAATGACCACCGACTTTGTCGCCGCCGCGCCGACATAGGCGATCACCGTTTCGAGCGGCGACAGCGGCGCCGACAGCATCTCGTAGATCGTGCCCGTCCATTTGGGCATATAGATGCCGAACGACGCGTTGCTGATGCTTTCGGTGAACATCGTCAGCATCATCAGCCCGGGAACAATGAAGGCGCCATAGGGGACGTCGCTGACCTCGGTCATCCGGCTGCCGATCGCCGATCCGAAGACGACGAAATAGAGCGCGGTGGTGATCACAGGCAGCATCAGGCTGGTCCAGAAGGTGCGCCCGAAGCGCGCCATTTCGAAAGCGTAGATCGCGCGCACGCCGCGCCAGTTCGCGGTCATGCGGCTTCTCCCTTCGTACCGTTCGATTCGTGAACCAGCCCGACGAAAATATCCTCGAGCGAGCTTTGCCTTGTGTGCAGATCCTTGAACGCTACGCCGATGTCGGTCATCCGCCGCAGCAGCGACGGCACCCCGGTGGCCTCGGCGCGGCTGTCGAACTCATAGACCAGCTCATTGCCCTCGCCCGCAAGTTCGAGCTTCCACTGCGCCAGCTCGTCGGGGATCGCCAAGAGCGGTTCGGCGAGGTTGAGCGTCAGCGTCTTGCGCCCGAGCTTCTTGATCAACTCGTCCTTCTGCTCGACCAGAATCAGCCGCCCGCCGGTGATCACCCCGACGCGGTCGGCCATTTCCTCGGCCTCCTCGATATAATGGGTGGTGAGGATGATCGTGACCCCGCGCTCGCGCAAACCGCGCACCATGTTCCACATGTCGCGGCGCAGCTCGACATCGACGCCCGCGGTGGGTTCGTCGAGAAACAGGATTTCGGGTTCGTGGGAGAGCGCCTTGGCGATCATCACGCGGCGCTTCATCCCACCCGACAATTCCATAATCTTGGAATCGCGCTTGTCCCACAGCGACAGATCCTTGAGCAGTTGCTCGACGAACGCCGTGTCCTTGGGCCTACCGAACAATCCGCGCGAGAAGCTGACCGTCGCCATCACGCTTTCGAACGCATCGGTATGGAGCTCCTGCGGCACCAGCCCGATCATCGCGCGCGCGGCGCGATAGTCGCGGGCGTGATCATGTCCGCCGACGGTGACCGTCCCCGCGCTGGGCGTGACGATGCCGCAGACGATGCTGATCATAGTCGTCTTGCCCGCGCCGTTCGGCCCGAGCAGCGCGAAAATCTCGCCTTTGTTGATCGAAAGGTCGACATCGCTCAGCGCTTTATGACCACTCTTATATATTTTTCCGAGGCCGGAAATCTGGAGAACCACTGTCATGCCATGCGTTTAGCCCAGCCGCCGCATCGCGTGAAGCGCCAAACATCGCTTGACCTCACCCCGCCCATCGGCTTGACCAAGCCCCGGCGCGGACGTGGCGAAATCGGTAGACGCAGCAGACTTAAAATCTGCCGGCCTAGTGTCATGCGGGTTCAAGTCCCGCCGTCCGCACCATGTTTCACGCACGAGGCCTCATGCTGACAGCCAAATCCACGCTTCGCGGCAACGACGCCATTTCACGGCATCTGGCTGCCCTGATCGCCGCCTTGCTCGTCGCAGCCCCGGCCGCCGCGGCCGAAACCGACTGCGCGCAGGGCGCATATCGCCTTTCCGACGGCGGCGTCATCGACGTCGCCGCGGCGAGCGAAGGCGCGCTGCGCTGGCGCGGTCTCGACGGGGCGAGCGGCGAGTTGAAACGCGATGGCGATCACTGGGCGGGCACCACCGGCTGGACGGGGCGCCCCGACGGGCTGACGGTCCGTTTCGACTGCGCGGCGGAAACGATGCAGTTCGGCGAGCGCAGCGGGCAGCGGATCGCGCTCGAAACGCGCGAGACCAGCTTCACCAGCCACGGCACCCGCCTCGTCGGCCGGCTGGTGATGCCGCCCGGCGACGAGCCCGTCCCGATCGTCGTGCTGCTCCACGGCGCGGAATTCGCGTCGGCGCGCGATACCAATGCGCTGCAGCGCATGCTTCCCGCCGCGGGCATCGGCGCCTTCGTCTATGACAAGCGCGGCACTGGCGCGTCGGGCGACAAATATACGCAGGTCTTTTCGCTGCTCGCCGACGACGCTGTCGCCGCGCTCGCCGAGACGCGGCGGATGGCGGGCGCACGCGGGACGCGCTTCGGTTTTCAGGGGCCGAGCCAGGGCGGCTGGATCGCGCCGCTCGCGGCGACGCGGACGCAGGTCGATTTTCTGATCGTCAGCTTCGGCCTCGCGGTGTCGGTCGCCGACGAGGATCGCGAAGCCATCGCGTTTCAGATGGGGCTTAAGGGCTATGGCCCCGACGTGATCGCCAAGGCGCAGGAAATCGGCGCCGCGACAACCCGCATCTTCGCAAGCGGCATGAGCGACGGGATCGAGGAGCTCGACGCGGTCCGGGCGCGCTATCGCAATGCCCCGTGGTACAAGGATGTCTACGGCAACTACACCCACCTCATCCTTGGCATGGCCGCCGAAGAGATCAGGACCAAGGGGCAGGTCTATCGGTTCGGCACGCCGGTCCACTACGACCCGATGCCGACGCTCCGCGCGGTCGACGTGCCGCAGCTCTGGGCGCTCGGCGGGCAGGATATTGACGCGCCGGCGGGTGAAACCGCCCGGCGGATCAAAGGGCTGATCGCCGCAGGCCAGCCGATTACCCTCGCTGTCTTCCCCAAGGCCGAGCATGGCATGACCGAATTCGAAACCGCGCCCGATGGATCGCGCGTGTCGACCCGCTTCACGCCGGGCTATTTCCGGTTGCTGATCGACTATGCCAAGGGGGTGCAGCTCGCGTCCGCATATGGCGATGCCGAAATAATGCGCCCGGCAACGACGAAATGACACCTGGAGGCTCGAACTTTTCCAGCAACTTATGCTGCGGTCCGGATGACCGCTTCCGGTTTTACCGCTTATCATTATGATGCCTGCCATGCCGCACCAAGACGATCACCCGGCCAAGAGAAAGACGCGCCACGGCCACGATATCGGCCTCACCATCCTGATCGCCTTGAGCCTCGCCGGTTGCGACCTGTTCGGCGAGCGCGGCCCCGTCAAGATCGCCGCGATCGGCACGCTCAACCTCGCCGCGACGCCGCTTTCCGGCGAATTGTCGGCTGCCAACGCCGCGCTGCTCGACGCGACCTCGCAGGGGCTCGTCAGCTATGACGGCGAGGGTCAGATCGACACCGGCCTCGCCGATCGCTGGACCGTCACCACCGACGGGCGCAGCTATATTTTCCGCCTCCGCGAAGCCAAATGGACCAACGGGCGCAAGGTGACGGCCGAGGATGTCGCCGAGATCCTGCGCTCCCACCTCGCGCCTTCCAGCCGCCACATCCTCAAGGACGATTTTCCGGAGGTCGAGACGATCAAGGCGATGACCGACGCTGTGATCGAAATCCGCCTCTCGGTGCCGCAACCCGCGCTCCTCGAACTGCTCGCCCAGCCGTCGATGGCGATCGTCAACAAGGGCATGGGCTGGGGCCCGATGCGCGCGCGCAAGATCGGAAATGCGGTGCGACTCTCGCCCGTTCCCGACCCGCTCGCCGAAGATCCGGAGGCCGCCGAGGCGGCGGCGAACGACCCCGCCGCCGCGATCGAACTCGTCGGCACCTCGCCCGAGGGCGCGGTCGCGCGGTTCAAAAATGGCTATGCCGACGGGGTGATCGGCGGCCGCTTTTCGACCCTGCCCTATTTTGTGGCGTCGAACATCGGCCGCTCGCGCCTCGTCGTCGATCCCGTGCCCGGGCTGTTCGGTCTGTCTTTCGTGCGCGCCGAGGGCTTCCTCGCGACCGACGTCAACCGCGACGCGCTCGTCCGCGCGGTGCGACGCGAGCGGCTGATCGAAGCCTTTGGTCTCGCCGAGTGGCAGCAGCAGGTCACGCTGCGCCCCGCGCTCTACGCGCGCGATGGCGGCCCGGTGCCGCTGGTTCCCGCCTGGGCCGAATTCGACGAAGCCTCGCGCCTTGCCCAAGCGAAGCGCGTGGTCGATGCGTGGCGCGCCGCGGGACGCGAGATCGAACCGCTGCGCATCGCGGTTCCCGACACCCCGGGCGGGCGCATATTGTTCGCCTATGTCGCCGCCGACTTCAACGCGATCGGCGTGCCGAGCCGCCGCGTCGCGATGGCGTCGAAAGCCGACCTGCGCCTGATCGACGAGGTTGCGCCGAACGACGATCCGATCTGGGCGCTGCGCCGCCTGTCGTGCCGGCGCGACACGCTGTGCAATCGCGAGGCGCAGGACCTGATCGCGCTGGCGACCGCCAACATCGACATCGGCCAGCGCCGCCAGCAGATCAGCGACGCCGAGAAGGTGCTCGCGCGTTACGCGCCCTTCATTCCGATCGCGACGCCGCTGCGCTGGTCGGTCGCGTCGCAGCGCCTGACCGGGCTGCGCGCCAACGGCCGCGCGCAGCACCCATTGAATCATCTGATCGACTTACCTAACTAATACAGTGGCGCTTCAAGTTCGGGCGCTTTTGAAAGGACCCCGATGGCCCCCTCGCCCCCCAACCCCGACGCGATCTTCGACGCGCTGATCGCGAACCGGACCGACCCGGCCGCGCTGCGCAAGCGCGTCGAGACGCTCGAAATTCTGCTCGAACGCAGCTTCGTCATCCCCGGTATCAACCGCCCCGTCGGGCTCGACGCGATCGTCGGCCTCGTCCCCGTCGTTGGCGACGTGATCGCGGCGACGATGGGCGCCTACCTCATCTGGGAAGCGCGCAACCTCGGCATGCCGAAATGGAAAATCTGGCGGATGATCGGCAATCTCGGCGTCGATACCGCGCTCGGCGCGGTGCCGCTCGTCGGCGACGCTTTCGACTTCTTCTTCCGCTCGAACACGCGGAACCTCAAGATCATCAAGAAGCATCTCGACAAGCATCATCCGGGCACGATCATCATCGACCAATAGCCGCTTCGCCATCTTCCCTCGGGGTGTGTAATGCTGCTAGCACAGCGGCACCATGCCCCAGGGGAGATAATCGAATGATCCGCGCCAGCCTTGCCGCGCTTGCCCTCAGCTGTTCCCTCGCCGCCGTCGCAGCGGCCGCGCCGCAGGACGACGACCCTTACCTGTGGCTCGAGGATATCGAGGGCGCGAAGGCGCTGGACTGGGTCAAAAAGGAAAATGCGGCAACCGACAAGCTGATCGTCACACGCCCCGGCTTCGAGGCCGATCGCAAGCGCGCGCGCGCCATCCTCGATGACGATCGCCAGATCGCGATGCCGGGCGAGGTGATGGGCCAGACGATCACCAATTTCTGGCGCGACGAGAGCAATCCGCGCGGGCTGTGGCGGCAGAGCCCGCTCGACGCCTATCTTGCCGGGAAACCCGTCTGGACGACGCTGATCGACGTCGACGCGCTCGGCAAGGCCGAGAAGCAGAGCTGGGTCTGGCATGGCGCCGACTGCCTTGCCCCCGAATATAAGCGCTGCCTCGTGTCGCTGAGCCCCGGCGGCACCGACGCCGACATCGTCCGCGAATGGGACCGCACGACGAAAAGCTTCGTCGACGGCGGCTTCAACCTGCCGCAGGCGAAGAGCAGCGTGACGTGGGAGGACGTCGACACGCTGCTCGTCGCGACCGACTATGGCGAGGGCAGCATGACCACGTCGGGCTATCCGCGCATCGTCAAGCGCTGGAAACGCGGCACCCCGCTTTCGGCCGCCGAAACGTTGGCCGAGGGCGAGCATGAGGATGTCGGGATGAACGTCTTCGCACTCGTCGACGGCGACAAGCGCTGGCCGATGATCAGCCGCGGCAAGACCTTCTATACCGCCGACATCAAACTGCCGAACATCGACGCCTCGCGCTATATCTCGACGATTATCCCCGATACCGCGAGCGTCCGCGACATCGTCGACGGACAGCTGATCATCTTCCTCAACCGGGACTGGGCGAACATCCCGGCAGGCTCGCTCGTTTCGCTCTCGATCGAGGACATGTCGGCCGACCGCAAGGTGCCGATCGTCACCGCGATGACCCCGACGAAAGCACAGGCAATCGAAAATGTCGCGGCGACCGACAATATCCTGTGGGTCAAGGCGCTCGACGATGTCGAGGGCAAGCTCTTCGCGCTGCGCCGCGACCCCGCGACCGGTAAATGGAGCCAGAAGGAGGTTCCGCTCGCCGACAAGGCGACCGTGACGATCGCCGGGACGATCGGCAAGCGCGACATCGTGCTCGCGACCGCCGAGACGATGCTGATGCCGCCGACGCTCTACGCCGCCGCCGAAACCGGCGAGCCGCAAGCGGTGCAGAGCTTGCCCGCGACCTTCGACGCCAAGGACATGCTGGTCGAAAAGCGGTTCGCGACCTCGAAGGACGGCACCAAAATTCCCTATTTCCTCGTCCGCAAGAAATCGGACGGCGAGGCGCCGGTCCCCGCGCTCATTCACGCCTATGGCGGCTTTCGCGCCGCGCAGACGCCGGGCTATCTCACCGGCCAGCCCTATCGCGCCGGTCCGCTTGGACTGTTCTGGGTCGAGGACGGCAATGCCTATATCCTCGCCAATATTCGCGGCGGCGGCGAATATGGCCCCGCCTGGCATCAGGCGGCGCTGCGCGAAAAACGCCAGGACAGCTTCGACGACCTGCACGCGGTCGCCGAGGATTTGGTCAAGACCGGCGTCAGCGCCAAAGGCAAGATCGCGATCTCGGGTCGCTCGAACGGCGGCGTGCTCGTCGGCGCGGCGATGACGCAGCGCCCCGACCTTTATGGCGCGGTGATCTCGGGCTCACCGATCAAGGATATGTGGCGCTATGACAAGATGCTCGCCGGCGCCTCGTGGGTCGCCGAATATGGCGATCCCGACGTGCCCGAGGATTGGGCGTACCTGTCGAAATATTCGCCCTATCACAACATCCGCGAGGGCGTGAAATACCCGCCGATCTTTCTCTACCTGTCGACCAAGGACGACCGCGTCCACCCCGGCCACGCGCGCAAATTCGCCGCGCGGCTGATGGAGAACGGCAGCCGCGTCTATTATCACGAATATATCGAGGGCGGCCATTCGGTCGGCGCCGACCATGCCGAGGATGCGGTGCGTGCCGCGATGCTCCACGGCTTCCTGGAGCGCGAACTGGTGGAGAAGAAGTAGGCGCAAGACCATCCCCCCTCATCCGTCATCCCGGCGAAGGCCGGGATGACGATTGAGGCTGGCATTGCCCTCGCCTAGCGAATCTGCCTTTTCTCCAGCTTTCGCGCCAAGGTGCGCCGGTGCATCCCCAGCCGGCGCGCGGTTTCCGAAATGTTGAAATCGGTCTCGACCAGCGTCTGGTGGATATGCTCCCACTCGACCGTCTTGATCGACGAGGGACGCGCATTGAGCGGCGTTTCGGCATTGCCCTCCGATCGTTCAAATGCCGCTTCGATATCGTCGGTGTTCGACGGCTTGGCGAGATAATAGGAGGCGCCGAGCTTGATCGCCTCGACCGCGGTCGCGATGCTCGCAAAGCCGGTGAGCACGACGATCTTCATCGTCGGATCGAGCGCACGCAGCGTCTGCACGCACGCAAGCCCCGACGCGCCGCCGAGCTTGAGGTCGACCACCGCATAGCCCGGCCGGAACGTCGCGAGCAGCGCGTCCATCTCCTCGGGGCTGTGCGCGGCCTCTACCGCATAGCCGCGCCGCTCGAACGAGCGTTTCAGCGTGCGGGCGAAGGCGTCGTCATCCTCGACGATCAGCAATTGGCGCGGGCCGCCTGGGGTGTGGGTCATGCCTTCTCTCCACCGGGCGGGGCGAGCGCCGAAATCGGCAGGAACATCCGCACCAGCGCGCCGCCCGCATCGCGATTGGCGACGCTGGCGCCGCCGCCGAGCTTGCGCAGCACATTGACCAGCAGGAACAGGCCGAGCCCGCCGCCGGGGCGCCCCTTGGTCGATCGGTAGGGCTGGCCGAAATTCTCGAGCATCTCGGCACTGAAGCCGGGCCCGCGATCGGCGATCTCGATCACCAGCATGTCGCCGTCACGCGACGTGGTGAAGCTGGTCCAGTCGGGCGACACCTCGGCTGCGTTGTCGAGAACGTTGCCGATCACCTGCCGCAGCGCGGGGTCGGAGACGATCGCGACGTCGGCGCCGAAGCGGTCGTTGAATTCGACCGTGCCGGGGCGACGCACCGCACGCGTGTGCGCGACGATCTCGTTAAATGCGGCGCGCATCGTGGTCAGCTGCGGCGCTTCGCCCCGCGCCTCGCCCGCCGACATCAATATGCCGCTGACGATCGCCTTGCACCGCTGCACCGCCGCATCCATGTCGGTGAGGTCTTCCTGCAACTCGCGGTCGTCTTTCAGCCGCGGCGCCGCCTGCCAGTCGCCGATCAGCACTGACAGCGTCGACAGCGGCGTGCCGAGTTCGTGCGCCGCGCCCGACGCGAGCAGGCCCATGCGCACGATATGATCCTCCTCGGCCGCGCGCTGGCGACTGGCGGCGAGCGCGGCGTCGCTGTCGCGCAAGTTGCGGCTGATCCGCGTGACGAAGGCGACGAGCAGCACCGCGATCAGCAGGAAGCAGACGAAGCTGCCCTGCAGATAAAGCCCCATCGGATCGTCCGCATAGGCAAGCGGCAGGACGAGCGGCGTCGGATCGACACGCAGCGCCGCAAGCGCTGCCAATGCCGCGACAACGATCGCCCATGACGAGCGCGGCGTGAGCAGGATCGCGCCGATCACGATCTGGAGCAGGAAGAGCGAGGCGAAGGGATTGGCGAGCCCGCCGCTATGGTGAAGCTGCCAGCCGAGCGCCGCGACGTCGAACAGCAGCGCCGCGGTGAGTTCGGCATTGGTCACGCCGCGACCGCGGCGGAGCAAGGCGGCGCTCGCGAAGTTGATCGCGATCAGCACGAGGATCGCGGCGAGCAAAGGCGCACGCGGCAGCGAAATCCCCATCGGCCCGCTGACCACCCCGATCGTCGCGAGCTGCCCGCCGACCGCGAGCCAGCGCAACTGGATCAGCAGCGTCATATTGCGGCGGCCCGCAGGAGCCCGGGCGGGCGCGGCCGGCAGGATCGTCGGGTCGGTCATCATTCGCGAATACGCCACAGCCGCCACGCGAAAAAGAGGCTGAGCGCACAAAGCGCGAACCAGGTCAGCGCATAGACCAGATGATGGTCGCGAAAACGCACCACCGTCAGCCCCCCGACCGGATAGCCGCCGGGGTTCGGCGCGGCATCGGCATCGACGAAATAGGGCGCGGTCCTGCCGAGCCTCTTCGCCTTCGCGATTCCCGCGACATCGCGCGAGAACCAGCGGCCGGTCGCCGGATCGTTCGAGCGGAGAAAGCCGCCGCCAGGCTCGGAAACGCGCAGCAGCCCGGTCACCGTCACCGGGCCCGAGACATGGCCGGCCGCCCGCGTCTTCGCATCGCGCCGCTCCTTGGGAACGAAGCCGCGATTGATCAGCAGCGTAAAATCGGGGGTTTCGAGCGGGGTGACCACCCAATATCCCGCCCCGCGTTCGGTCACGGCCTGCACCAGCGTCTCGCGATCGTGCCGGAAAACTCCGGTCGCGGTGACGCGCCGATAGGCGTCGTCCCTGGCGTTGACCGCATTCCAGCCATCCGGCCCCGGTGCCGCAACCGGCGGCGCATGAATGCGCGCATCGACCGCCGCGATCAGCTCATGCTTCCACGCGCGCCGCTCGATCTGCCAAGCGCCGAGCGCCGCAAGGCCGATCGCCGCGATCAGCGCCGCCGCGGCAAAGGCCGCGCGGCGGGCCGGTGTCAAAGCACCTGACTCGTCGGTTCGTGCGGCATCGGCATCATGTTGGTGTTGAGGTGGTGCATCACCCACAGCGACCCCGCGAGCATGATCCCGACGACGATGACGGTAAAGACGAGCGAGGTCAGCGACCAGCCGCCCTCGGCCTTGGGCGTCATGTGGAGGAAGAAGATCATGTGGACCACGATCTGCACCACCGCGAAGCCCATGATGATCGCGCCGGTCGCGCCTGCGCTGAGCGGCATCGTCATCACCAGCCAGAAGGGGATGGCGGTCAGGATCACCGAGAGGACGAAGCCGATGACATAGTCGCGCATCGACGCGTGCGGCATCTCGATCTCGTTATGACCGTGCTGGGCGTGGGGATCGGCACTCATCGCAGCACTCCCATCAGATAGACAAAGGTGAAGACGCCGATCCACACGACGTCGAGGAAGTGCCAGAACATCGAAAGGCACATCACGCGGCGCTTGTTCGCGGCGATCAGCCCATGCTTCGAGAGCTGGACCATCAGCGTCACGAGCCAGACGATGCCGAAGGTGACATGCAGCCCGTGCGTGCCGACGAGCGTGAAGAAGCTCGACAGGAAAGCGCTGCGCTGCGGCCCCGCCCCGATCTCGATCAGATGGTGGAATTCGTAAAGCTCGATCCCGAGGAAGGCGAGCCCGAACAGCCCGGTGACCGCGAGCCAGAGCTGGACGCCCTTCACCCTGCCCTGCTGCATCTGGAGCACGGCAAAACCATAGGTGATCGACGAGAAGAGCAGCATCGCGGTGTTGAGCGCGATGAGCTTGAGGTCGAACAGATCCTTCGGCGCGGGCCCCGCGGCATAGCTGCCGCCGAGCACGGCGTAGCAGGCGAAGAGGATCGCGAAGATGAGGCAATCGCTCATCAGATAGATCCAGAAGCCCAGCATCGTGCTGTGCCCCTCGGGATGCGCATGCTCGTCGAGGTCGTAGAACTGGACGGCTTCGTCGGCGGTGATGGTCTTGGCGCTCATCGGGTCAGGCTCCGGCCGCCAGCTGGCGGGTGCGCGCTTCCTCGACCGCGGTGACCGTCGCCGCCGGAATGTCGAAATCGCGCTTGTAGTTGAAAGTGTGGATGATCGCGGCGGCGATCACCGCGACGAAGCTCGCCGCGACGAGCCACCAGATATGCCAGACGAGCGCGAAACCCATCACCAGGCAGATACCCGACAGGATCATCCCCGCGCCAGTGTTCGACGGCATGTGGATGTCGCGATAGCCGTCCACCGGCCGCTGGTGCCCGCGCTTTTTCATGTCGTACCAGGCGTCGAGGTCGTGGATCACCGGCGTGAAGGCAAAGTTGTAGTCCGGCGGCGGCGAGCTGGTCGCCCATTCGAGCGTGCGGCCGTCCCACGGATCGCCGCTTTCCTCGCGTAGCTCCTTGCGGCGCCAGATGCTCACCGCGAACTGGACCAGCATCGCGCCGATGCCCGCCGCGATGATCGCCGCGCCGACGCCGGCGATCACGAACCAGATCTGCAGGCTCGGGTCGTCGAACACGCGCATCCGGCGGGTCACGCCCATCAGGCCGAGGATATAGAGCGGGGTGAAGGCGACCCAGAAGCCGACCACCCAGCACCAGAAGCTGATCTTGCCCCAGAAAACGTCGAGCTTGAAGCCGAACGCCTTGGGCCACCAGTAGTTGATCGCCGCGAACAGGCCGAACAGGACGCCGCCGATGATCACATTGTGGAAATGCGCGATCAGGAACAGCGAGTTGTGGAGCACGAAGTCGGCGGGCGGCACCGCGAGCAGCACGCCGGTCATGCCGCCGATGACGAAGGTCAGCATGAAGGCGACCGTCCACATCATCGGCAGTTCGAAACGGATCCGGCCGCGGTACATGGTGAACAGCCAGTTGAAGAGCTTCGCCCCCGTCGGGATCGAGATCACCATCGTCGTGATGCCGAAGAAGCTGTTGACGCTCGCCCCCGATCCCATGGTGAAGAAATGGTGCAGCCACACGATGTACGACAGGATCGTGATGCACACCGTCGCATAGACCATCGACGTATAGCCGAAGAGCCTTTTGCCCGAGAAGGTCGAGGTGACTTCGGAGAAGACGCCGAACAACGGCAGCACGAGGATATAGACCTCGGGATGCCCCCAGATCCAGATCAGGTTCACATACATCATCGGCGACCCGCCGAGATCGTTGGTGAAGAAGTTCGTGCCGACATAGCGATCGAGGCTGAGCAGAACGAGCGTCGCGGTCAGGATCGGGAAGGAGGCGACGATCAGGATGTTCGAGCAGAGCGAGGTCCAGGTGAAGACGGGCATCTTCATCAGCCCCATGCCCGGCGCGCGCAGCTTCAGGATCGTGACGATCAGGTTGATGCCCGACAGGGTGGTGCCGACGCCGGCTATCTGTAAGCCCCAGATATAATAGTCGACGCCGACATTGGGGCTGTAAGCGATCCCCGACAAGGGCGGATAGGCCAGCCAGCCGGTCTGTGCATATTCGCCGACGAACAGCGAGATCATCGTCAGCACCGCGCCCGACGTCGTCATCCAGAAACTGAAATTGTTGAGGAAGGGAAAACTGACGTCGCGCGCCCCGATCTGCAGGGGGACGATATAGTTCATGATCCCGGTGATGAACGGCATCGCGACGAAGAAGATCATGATCACGCCGTGCGCGGTGAACACCTGGTCATAATGGTGCGGGGTGAGATAGCCTTCGGACCCGCCGAACGCCATCGCTTGCTGGAGCCGCATCATGATCGCGTCGGCAAAGCCGCGCAGGAACATGATAAGCCCCAGGATCATGTACATGATCCCGATGCGCTTGTGGTCGACTGTGGTGAACCATTCCTTCCACAAATATCCCCAGAGACGATATTTGGTGATCAGGCCGAGCACCGCGATGCCGCCAAGGACGACGCCGATGAAGGTGACGACAAGGATCGGCTCGTGCAGCGGAAGCGCCTCCATCGACAGCTTGCCGAGGATCGGACCGGTTTCGGGTGCGGGATGCGGGATGGTCATGGGAATCTCGGGCTCGTTCAGGACAGCGGGCGTTCGGCGGCGGCGGGTGCGCGAAGCGCCGTGCGTTCGGGCTTGGAAGGATGCGGAAGCCCCTCGCCCTTCAGCTTTTCCGGGGCGACCGGCTTCGCGTCGGGACGGTCGTTCGACATCACCGGCGCGCTGCAATAAGCCGCGACGTAACGCATGCTCCAGCGCGCGACGTCGACGGTGCCGCGCGCGGCGAACTTGTCGTAGGTCACCTGCCGGACGTTGCCGATACCCGCGATCCCCGCGCCGCCGGCAGCGTCGACCGACATCATGTCGTGCATGCACATCTTGCCGGGTTCGACGCACATGTTGACGACCGCGTCGAACAGCTGCGGATCGCTCGCCGCAAACCGGCGGACGGGCTCCTTGTGGGTCGGCTTTTCGAGTTCCAAATAGACGTTGCGGCTGAGGTCGCCTTCCGCCGAGGCTTTCGTCGTCGCGACCCATTTATCGAACTCGCCGGCGGGCAGGCTCTTCACCGCAAAGCGCATGTTCGAAAAGCCCCAGCCCGAATAATTGGCCGAAAAGCCTTCATATTCGCCGGTCTTGTCGAACACGCCGTGCAGCTTGGTTTCCATGCCCGGCATCGCATAAATCTGCCCTGCGAGCGCGGGCACGTAAAAGCTGTTCATCACCGAGGAAGAGGAGATGCGGAAGCGCACCGGCCGGTTCACCGGCAGCGCCAGTTCGTTCACCGTCGCGACGCCCTGTTCGGGATAGATGAACAGCCATTTCCAGTCGAGCGCGACGACCTGCACGTCGAGCGGCTGGACCTCCGCCGCGACAGGCTGGCCCGGACCCGTCCGCGCGAGCGGGCGATAGGGATCGAGCAGGTGCGTCGCGACCCACGTCACCGCGCCGAGGCAGATGATGATCAACAGCGGCGCCGACCAGATGACGAGTTCGAGCTGCGTCGAATGGTCCCAGTCGGGCTTGTAGGTCGCCTCCTTGTTCGACGCGCGATATTTCCACGCGAAGAAGATCGTCAGGCCCATCACCGGCACGATGATCAGCAGCATCAGCACCGTGGACAGGACGATCAAATCGCCCTGCTGGCGCGCGATGTCCCCGGCGGGGTCGAGCACGATCAGCCCGCAGCCCGACAAGAGGGGCAGCGCGGCGAGTAGCGGCAACAGCCGCAATCGGGCGGAAAAACGGGGGAGATTGCTTGGCATGATGCGCGCCTAACCCTCCATTGCTGCACTGCACATAGGACATTTTGTCCAATCCCGCGACCGCTCGTCATCGCGCAGGGGCATTTTCATTCCGGGCGCTTTTGCCCTATGACCGACTCGTGCCGTCGCATCCTGTCCTGCGAACGGCGCCAGCTCAAGGATTGTTACCATGGCTGCCGACACCGTTCCCACCACCGAGGCCGAACGCGACGCCCGCGCCCTCCACGGCGCCGAGGACGGCAGCCACCGCATCGACCCCGCCGAGATCGCGATCGGCGTCATCATCGGGCGGACGTCGGAATTCTTCGACTTCTTCGTCTATGCGATCGCGTCGGTGCTGGTGTTCCCGAAGCTCGTTTTCCCGCATCTCGACCCGCTGACGGGCACGCTCTGGTCCTTCGCGATCTTCGCCCTCGCCTTCGTCGCGCGCCCAGTCGGCACGATCATCTTCACCGCGATCGACCGCGCCTATGGCCGCGGCGCTAAACTTACTATCGCGCTTTTCCTGCTCGGCGGATCGACCGCGGCGATCGCCTTCCTGCCGAGCTACGAGTCGGTCGGCATCGGCGCCGCGCTGTTTCTCGCGCTGTTCCGCATGGGCCAGGGCGTCGCTCTCGGCGGATCGTGGGACGGCCTCGCCTCCCTCCTCGCGATCAACGCGCCCGAAAACCGCCGCGGCTGGTACGCAATGATCCCGCAGCTCGGCGCGCCGCTCGGCCTGATCGTCGCCAGCCTGCTCTTCATGTTCCTGATCGCCGCGCTTCCCGCCGAGGATTTCCTCGCCTGGGGCTGGCGCTATCCCTTCTTCGTCGCCTTCGCGATCAACGTCGTCGCGCTGTTCGCGCGGCTGCGTATCGTCGTCACCCCCGAATATGCCGAGCTGTTCGAGAACCGCGCGCTCGAACCCGCGCCCCTGCTCGAAACGGTGCGGTCGGAATGGAAGACGATCGTCATCGGCACCTTCGCGCCGCTCGCCAGCTTCGCGATGTTCCATATGGTCACCGTCTACCCGCTGTCGTGGGTGTTCCTGTTCACCGACGAAAGCCCGGTGCGCTTCCTGGTTATCGAAGCGATCGCCGCGGTCGTGGGCGTCATTGCGATCGTCGCGTCGGGCATTCTCGCCGACCGCGTCGGCCGCCGCACGATGCTCGCGGTCACCGCCGCCGCCATCGCGGCGTTCAGCGGCTTCGCGCCGCAGCTGCTCGGCGCGGGCGAAATCGGCGAAGCGGCATTCATGATCCTCGGCTTCGCGCTGCTCGGCCTGTCGTTCGGCCAGTCGTCGGGTGCGCTCTCGTCGAACTTCCATCCGCGCCACCGCTATACCGGCTCCGCCTTCACTTCCGACCTCGCCTGGCTGTTCGGCGCAGGCTTCGCGCCGATGGTCGCATTGTGGCTGTCGAGCCAGTTCGGGCTGATCGCGGCGGGCGCCTATCTGCTCTCGGGCGCGCTCGGCACGCTCGTCGCGCTGTGGCTCAACCGCGAACTGGCCAGCACGATTGACTGATCGACGCGATCGAACCGGGATCGGCGGCCGCCGGTCCCGCACCGGCTTCGTCTAGGAGCAGGCCTTGCGGCATCTCGCCCGGTTCGATCTCAACCTGCTGCGCATTTTCGACGCGATCTTCGCCAAGGGCGGCGTGTCGGCCGCGGCGCGGCACCTGAACCTGTCGCAGCCGGCTATCAGCCACGCGCTCGCGCGGCTGCGCACGCAGTTCGACGACCCCCTCTTCGTGCGGCAGGGCAATCGCCTCGCCCCCACCTCCGCCGCGCGCGCCATCGCGGGGCCGGTGCGCGAGGCGCTGCGCGGGCTCGACGCCGCGCTCGATGCGGCGACCGCGTTCGACCCCGCGCATACGACGCGCGAATTTCGTATCGGAGTGCGCCTCTCGGGCGAAATGCCGCGCTTTTCCTCGCTAGTCGCGGGCGTGCGCGCCGAGGCGCCGCATGTCGCGCTCGCCAGCGTGACCTTCCGGCGCCGCGAGCTCGTGACGATGCTCGCGAACGGCGATCTCGACCTTGCGCTCGACGTCGCGCTGCCCGCAGACGACCGGTTATGCCGCCATTATCTGGGCGCCGAGCCGCTCGTCGTCGTCGCGCGCAAAGGGCATCCGCGCGTCGAGGGTGCGATCGACCTCGATACCTATCTGGCGCTCGATCATATCGTCGCGACGGCGCGGCCCTATGGCCCCGGGATCGAGGATATGGCGCTCGACCGCATGGGCCTCGCGCGGCGCGTCGCGGTGCGCTGCCAGCATGCAATCACCGCGTGGCAGATCGTCGCCGCGTCCGACATGCTCTTCGCGCTCCCGAAATCGCACGCCGCCGTGCTCGACGCAATGTGGCCGATGCAGCTCGTCGACCTGCCGCTGCCGGTCGAACCCGGCGGCAGCTATCTCTATTGGCACCAGGCGGCGCAAGCCGATCCCGGGCTCGGCTGGCTGCGCGGCATCATTGTCGAGGAGTTAGGCAAGCCGGCATAAGCTCTCTGTATCGTCATCCCGGCGAAGGCCGGGATCTCGACCTTGCCACCTGACGCACCGGCGAGATCCCGGCCTTCGCCGGGATGACAGAAGGATATTCTCTAGACGAATATCATTTATTCAAACCTATCATTTCTGTCGATGGATGGTTGTCGCTACCGTCTCCGGCGAAACCTGCTGGAGACCCACATGACCGAAATCGAACTTCAGGCCGAACTCAACGACCTGCGCATGTCGAAGGAAGCGCAGCCGCTCTTCGAGGCAGTGAAGCGCCACATCGCCGACAATGTCGATCCGATCACCGAAGAGTTCTTCCGGCTCGGCGAAGGCCGCGCCGATCGCTGGAGCTGGGCGCCGGGACAGCTCGAGCTGCTCGAGGGCGCGAAGAACAAGGCGAAGGCGGCGGGCCTGTGGAATTTCTTCCTCCCGCACGGTGACACCGGCACCCCGCTCTCCAACCTCGACTATGCCTATATCGCTGCCGAGCTCGGCAAGTCGCCGCTCGCATCCGAATCGCTGAACTGTTCGGCGCCCGATACCGGCAATATGGAAGTGCTCGAAATGGTCGGCACGCCCGAACAGAAGGAACGCTGGCTCAAGCCCCTTCTGAACGGCGAAATCCGTTCGGCCTATGTGATGACCGAACCCGGCGTCGCCTCGTCCGACGCGAGCAACCTCGAAACGAGCGCGGTGCTCGAAGGCGACGAATGGGTCATCAATGGCGAGAAATATTTCATCAGCGGCGCCGGCGATCCGCGCTGCAAAATCCTGATCTGCATGCTGAAGACCAACCCCGAAGCCTCACGCAAGGGCCAGCATTCGCAGATTCTGGTGCCGATGGACACACCCGGCGTGCAGGTGCTCGGCCCGATGCGCGTGTTCGGCGCCGACCATGCGCCGCAGGGGCATATGCACATGCGCTTCGACAATGTCCGCGTCCCCCGCGAAAATATCCTGCTCGGCGAGGGGCGCGGGTTCGAGATTTCGCAGATGCGCCTCGGCCCGGGCCGCATCCACCATTGCATGCGCACGATCGGCAAGGCTGAGGTCGCGCTCGACCTGATGGTGAAGCGCGGCAATTCGCGCACCGCCTTCGGACGCCCGCTGTCGCAGCTTGGCAAGAATCTGGAAGTGATCGCCCGCGCCCGCGTCGAGATCGAGGCGATGCGCCTGATCGTGCTCAAGGCGGCAAAGGCGATGGACCTGCTCGGCAATCGTGAGGCGCGCGTGTGGGTCAGCATGGCGAAGGCGATGGTCCCCGAACGCGTCTGTCAGATCATCGACCAGGCGATCCAGATCCACGGCGCGACGGGCATCTCGCACTGGACTCCGCTCGCCGACCTTTACGCCGACGTGCGCCACCTGCGCTTCGCCGACGGCCCCGACGAGGTCCACTATATGGTCGTCGGCCGCGACGAACTCGGACGCCACTGATGCCGCGCGCGGGCGGCCGCCGCCGCCCGCGCCGATCACCGCATGTCAGGGAGCACCCTCCCCCAGCATATAATCGGCAACGCTATAGGAATGGCTGGCCTGATAGGCGTTCCTGCCGCGGTTCATATGGGTCAGATTGAAACGCCGGACAGCGCGCAGCGCGCGCGGGACCGCGAGGAAGTCGCGGATGGAAGAAGCGCCGCGTATCTTGACGATGAAGATGTCCGAGCCAGCCGGAAACGAATAGCTCAGGTCCCCAGGCGTCAGCACGCTCTGTTCGAGAAAAGCCCGGTCGATCGCCTCCGGCACGAGCGACCCGTCGGTCGTGCAATCCGAAAGATGGACAATGAACCGGGCACGAAGACCGTCGCCGTCGGCGTATAGCGTGAACAGCTCCATCCAGCTCGCGTTGATGCGCACCAAGGGCTTGTCCGAGGTGGACGGCAGGCAGGAAACCGACCAATAATATCGCTCGGTCGCGCGCGGCACGGCTATGCAGGTCCGGCCGTATTGCTCCAGAATCCCGAAGAGGTCGGGCGCCTGCGGCCGGCGAAGCAGCTTCTGGAAACGCGGCGCATATTTCATCCGCTGCTCGATCGAATCCTGCCGCTCCCCGGCGTCGGCCACTTCTGCCCTCCCCTCCAGCCACGCACCCTGCTGATCGGAATTCATGAATTGGCGCAGCCCCTTGGGACGCTGGCTGGATTTCCTGTTCATGCCTCGAGAATGCTGGACACGCGCCGATACATCAAGAGCCCCCGTCCGCATCGCGTGCCGATGCTGGCCAGCGAGGACACGCCGGTGCGATCTTGTTTTCGTGGAGGATGGTGGCAGATCTTGTATCGTATATTAAAATATTGATATTTATATAATTTCATCTCGAAATATGAGTCCACCCCCACATTTCTGACGGTCTACCCCTTGTTCGACCACCCCATTTTGGCCATCGAGGGCTCCAGTCCCCCCTCTGTCGCGGCAATCGCCGACTCCGGCAGATTAACCGCGGTCTCGAACGGGGCCATATCAGCCGCCGTAAGTTCCGGTCGGGATTCCTGAAACCCCAGCTTCCACCTCGAACAGAGCCCCGTCATGGATCGATGGCGGCAGGTCTGTCGCGGCGGAGGTCACGAACATGCGGTCCAGTGCTTCGCCCGCGAAGCAGATGCTGGTGACGCGCCGAGCTGGCAAAGCGATCGCGCGATCCAGCCGGCCTTCGGGCGAAAAGCGGCTGATACGCCCCCCGTCCCAATGGGCGACCCACAGATAGCCTTCGCCGTCGGTCGTCATACCATCGGGATAGCCCTCCTCCTCCGCGAAAAGGATGAACGGCTGCTTGTTGCTGATATCGGTTTCGGTGAGTTCGAAGCGATAGATCGTCCGGCGCGCCGTATCGGAATGATAGAGCCAACGACCGCACGGCGAAAAGGCAGGGCCGTTGGGAACCAGATAGCCGCTGTCCATGACCCGCCACCCTCCGTCCGGCGCCAGGCGGTAGAGCGAGCCGCATGCGTCGCGTTCGGCCATGTCCATCGTGCCGCACCAGATCGCGCCGTGACGGTCGGCCTTGCCGTCGTTCATGCGGTTTCCGGGCAAATGCGGCTCGGGGTCGGCGATCGGGCGAACCGCGAACGGATCGAGCGAAATCAGGGCAAAACCGCTCTGGAATCCCCCGATCAGCTCTCCGTTACGGTTCTGCACGACCCAGCCGAGCGGTTCGGGCATATCCCAGCGCTCGATCGCGCCGCCGGCAAGCGAAAGCCGGTTGAGCGCCGGCGCGAGAATATCGACCCAATAGACCGCATTGTCGCGCGCGCTCCACAGCGCACCTTCGCCGAGACGGTCGCGAATGCCGCGGTCGATCGTCCGCCAGTGGGCCATAGTTTCCTCGCCTCCCGTCGGCGTCAGTGATTGTCGCGCGGCAAGCCCATCGTCTGGGCGATGCGCTGATATTTTTCCGCGCCGGGCGTCGGCGCGCTCGACAAGATCATCGCGCGCCTGCGCCGCGAAGGCCGCACGGTCGAGGTCGTCGGTTACAATCGCGCCAGCGCCGACATCGTCGATAAATTTGCCCTCCACGACAAGACCGGGTTCGAGCTCGGAGCGGTGCCGCACTGACACGGGATAGTCGACGGCCGCTGGCCGGTTGCGGACCGTCCTCTTCCAGCCCGACAAGATAAATAGCGGACGTTCGGTAACCTCGTTTGAAGGGTCATGCCCGCACCTTGCCCCAAGGGCCCGTGATCGCGAGCGTCTTTGCTGGGCTGTAAACGTTCGCGAACATCGTCCGGCCGTCTGGGGAGAAGCAGGCGCCGGCAAGTTCCGTCTGCGCATGCAATCGGGCGAAGGCGTAGACCTGCCCGTCGGGGGTGATGCCACGAAGATGATTGTCGACGGTCTCGGTATATTGATCCTCGCAAATGATGAGGTGTCCGGTCGGCGCGATGGTGATGTTGTCCCCGAAATTGAGCATCGCCGAATCCGTGGATTCGACGAATAGCTGAAGCCGGCCCGGGCTTGCGCCCTCGCCTTCCTGCCCCTCGTGCGGCGAGGGACGATAGCGCATGACCTGACTGAGCTTCGCCGCTCCGCCCGACGTGCAGCAGAAATAAAGCTCCCCGTCGCCGAAGTGGATGCCCTCCCCGCGCGCGAACCGGACCGCTCCCTGCGCATGACCGCGATGACGCAGGTCGTCGTTCGCGCTGTCGACGCCGTCGAGATCGATCCACCGCGCCGCGATCCACTCGCCTGCGGCGAGATCCGGCGCCGTCCAGTTTCGACTGTCGGTGCCGCGGTCCCGATTGGCGAAAGCGAGCGCCTGGAGCCGGCCGCCGCGCACCAGCTCGCCTCGCCGCTCCGGAAGGAAACGATAGAAGAGGCTGTCGTCGCGATCCTCGGTCAGATAGACGATACCGGTTCGCGGATCGACGGCGGCGGCCTCATGGTTGAAGCGGCCCATGGCGCGCAGCGGCACCGCTTCGACGAGGCCGGGATGGGCCGCAGGAACCTCGAAGACCCATCCATGATCCTGCGTCAGCCCCTTCCCCGCGCGCGAGACGTCCTCCTCGCAGCTGAGCCAGCTCCCCCACGGCGTGATGCCGCCCGCGCAATTGCGGATCGTGCCGACCAGACTGAGATGCTGCCGCTCGACCCGCCCGCTGCGCTGATCATAGACCAATGTCGTCGTTCCGCCGGGCAACCAGCCGCCATCGGCTCCCCGCCCGTATCCGCCACCCGTCCGCGAGGGCGAAGCGAACGGGCCGACCCCGGCATGTTTCGGCTGCAACTCATGGTTGCGGACGAGCGCGACCCGATTCCTGTCGATATGGAACGCCCCCATACCGTCGGCACGGTCGGGGGCGCGCAGGCCATCGTCCATCCGCTCGCCGAGCTGCGAGATGACCCGGTAGGAAAAGCCGCGCGGCAGATCGAGCAGCCCGCCGGGGTCGGGCTCGAGCGCACCGTAGCCCGGAGCCCCTGCCGAGCGCGGTGCGCTCGACGTCGCGCAGCCGCTCAATGCCAGTCCCGAAAAGGCCAGCGAGGTCAGACCGGACGTGAAAGCGCGTCGATCGACGGAAGCGGAGAATTTCAGCATCTGCGGCCCCTAGCTTGGAAAAAGGACAATCCTGTTACGGCGTCGCAAGAACGGCATAGCCGATCGAGGCTCTCGTGCGAACAAACGAACCCGGGAGAATTGTCGCGGCCCGTCATTTTTCGGCGGGGGCAGGAGAGATGGCGGACGCCGTCGCCGGACCAGCGAACAGAAAGCCCGCGACGGCAAAGGCCGACATCGCCCCGGCAATTTGTGCGGCGACAAAGCCGGGCACGTCGTGCGGCGCGATGCCCGCAAATGTGTCCGACAGGCTCCGCGCCACGGTGATTGCGGGATTGGCGAAGCTCGTCGATGACGTGAACCAATAAGCCGCAGCGATATAGAGCGCGACCGACCCCGCGACTGCCCGGGGCCGGTATCGCGCGGTCCCGAGGATCGTCAGCAAAAGCCCGAATGTCGCAACGAATTCGCCAACCCATTGGCCGACTCCCGTTCGTACCTTCACCGAGAATTGCACGATCGGCAGGTCGAACATCAGATGCGCCGCCCACGCTCCGACGATGCCGAATGCGAGTTGCGCCGCGACATAGGCGCCGGCGTCCCGCCACGTCAGCTCGCGCCGCAACGCGCCAACAAGCGTGACCGCCGGATTGAAATGCGCGCCCGAAATCGGGCCCAGTGCGGTAATCAGGACAAACAGGATCGCACCGGTCGCAATCATATTGGCGAGCAAGGCCAAGCCGTCGTTCCCGCCCGAAAGCACCTCTGCCATGATGCCCGAACCGATGACGCAGGCGAAAAGAAAGAAAGCCCCCAGTCCTTCGGCCGCTATCCGGCGCGCCAACGACGCTTCACCCAAGCGTCGTCTCCGTATCGGCCGTTTTTCCGATCGCGCGCAGCCGCTCGGCGAGGCTGAGCTCGTCTAGGCTCGCGAGCGGCAGCGCGAGCAGCAGGTCGATCCGCCGTTTGAGCGCGAGATAGGCTTGCCAGAAGGCCTCGCGCTGGCCTTCGCCCTCGACGGCTGCCGGATCTTCGATACCCCAATGCGCCGTGACCGGCTTGCCGGGCCAGACCGGACAGATTTCGCCGGCGGCATTGTCGCAGACCGTGAAAATAAGATCGAGCGGCGGCGCGTCGGGGAGGGCAAACTCGTCCCAACCCTTCGAGCGAAGGCCATCGGTCGGATAGCCGAGTTCGCCGAGCAGCGCCAAGGCGGCAGGATGTACCTCGCCCTTCGGAAAGCTGCCTGCCGAAAAGGCCTGAAACCGCCCCTCGCCTTCGCGGTTCAATATTGCTTCGGACAGAATCGAACGCGCCGAATTGCCCGTACAAAGAAAAAGGACATTGAAGGGCCGGGTCATGCCGCACCGACCGACTTGGGAACGCAGCAGGTCGAACCCGCATCATTGCTCGCAAGCTGGTCGAGCGCGGGGCTGTCGCCATAGGTTGTCGCCTCGCCATCGGTGAAGAAGGCTTCCCAAACGATCCCGTCGGGATCGGCAATCCAGCTCTTCTCGGACTTGGCGTAGCAGCAGGTGGTCCGCCCTTCTTCGAGGACCGGCCCGTCGGCAGCTTTCAGGCGCCCGTAAACCTCGCCAAGTTCTTCGGCGCTTTCCGCCTGAATGCCGAGATGTTCGATGCCCTTCCGCGCATGATTGCCCGCGGAGATCGCAAAATTGACGCGCGGGTCGTCGAGCATCCATTTGGCATAATCGTCCTTTACGACGGTCGGCTCGGCACCGAACATAGTCGAATAGAAGCCGATTGAGGCGTCGAGATTCTCGACACCGACATGGACATGCAGACGCTTCATGCACTTTTCCTTTCCGCTGCGAGCGTTTCACAGGCCGAACCCGCACCGCAATCGGCGGCACCGGCACAGCAATTTTCCATGAGATAGGCGACGAGCGCGTTCATCGCCGGATAGTTGGCGCGATAGATGATCGAGCGATGCTGTCGTTCCTGCAGAACGAGTCCGGCCGCGCGCAGCTGCGACAGATGAAAGGACAGCGAGCTGTTCGGTATGCCGAGTTTTTTGGCGATCGCACCGGCAGCAAGCCCGCGCTCGCCCGCCTGCACAAGCAAGCGAAACAGGGCGAGACGGTGTTCCTGCGCGAGAGCCCCCAGGGCATTGATGGCAGCGTCGGCTTGCACGGGCGATTCCTTATTTCGAATAATATCGAAATGTCAGGCCCGCGTGCCGCTGTCAACTTCATTTTGACTCTTATCGAAGCGAAGACCTCCGCGTCGGCGATCGACTATCATTTTTGGCAGTTTAGAACGATTGTTTGAAGCGGCGCAGGAGACCGCTCTCACGAAACGAAAGTAACCCGATTCAGCATCGCGGTTGACGGAAACATCGCGGTCGGGCCTCTTAGAGGGTGAGAGGAGCGAAACGACGGAACGCGAGGCGCTAGCCGATTGGGTGGGACGCGAGATCCTGCCGCACGAACGCGACCTGCGGCTATGGCTGCGGCGGCGGCTTGTCGCTGCAGCCGACGTGGAGGACATCGTGCAGGAATGTTATTGTCGCCTTGCCCAGCTCGATGACGTCGCGCACGTCACGACGCCGCGCGCCTATCTGTTCACCATGGCCCGCAACCTGGCGCAGCGGCAGCGCAAGCACGCACGGGTCGTCCGGATCGAAGCGCTGGCGGAAGCCTTCGATGCCGAACCGGAAAGCGACCAGCTCTCGCCCGAACGGTTCGCCGCCGCACGTCAGGAACTCGAACGCGTACAGGCAGCAATCTCCACCCTGCCCGAGCGCGCCCGGCGGATTTTCCTCATGCGCCGGGTTGAAGGGCTGACCCAGAAGGAAATTGCGGCGGCGATGGGCGTGAGCGAGGCTGTGGTCGAGAATGACGCGAGCCGCAGCCTGCGCGCGATCCTGAAGCTGATCACCGAGCCCGAACCCGAGCGGGAAAGATTGTCGGATGGAGGTGCTGCGCATGCGCGATCACGCTGAAGAGACCGCCGCCGCCTGGGCGCTGCGTCATCCGCTCGATGCGGCCGAACGCGCCGAGCTCGAGGCATGGTTGGCGCAGGATCACCGCCACGCCGGTGCGCTGCTCCGCGCGCAGGCGGGGTTGAGCGTGATCGACCGTGCGGTGACGGGAGGCGCGCCGATCGACTTCGCACACGCCCCTTCCCCGGCGACCCCGACGCGGCGCTGGCTCCTCGCGGGCGCCGTCGGCGCGATGGCGGCGGGGATTGCCGGAATCGTCGCCTGGCCTCACCTGATGGTAGAGCGCGTGACAACCGCCCGCGGCGAGATCCGGCGGCTGCCGCTCGCCGATGGTTCGGTCGCGACAATCGACACCAGCAGCAGTTTGCGCGTCGCCATGGTGGACGACAGCCGCCGCATCGCGCTCCAGGAAGGACAGGCCTGGTTTCAGGTCGCCAAGGATCGCAAGCGCCCCTTCGTCGTCGATGCCGGCATCGCCCAGGTGCGCGCGGTCGGCACCGCCTTCTCGGTGAGCCGCACAAACAGCGGCGTGCGCGTCGCCGTCACCGAAGGGAGTGTCGCCGCCTGGCCGACCGATAGCGGCGGGACGATGACGATTCTGGAGGCGGGGCAATACGCCATCTTCCGGCCCGGCGCGGCCGCGCCCGAAGTCGCGACCGAGCCCGCCGCAATCGAGCGATCGCTGGCGTGGCGCAGCGGCGAGATCTCGCTGGAGAACGAGACGCTGGGCAGCGCGGTCGAACAGTTCAACCGGTACAATCGCCGGCAGTTGGTGATCGCGGACCCGGATCTGGCGGGCCAGCGGCTGGTGGGGCTTTTCCAGATCGACCGCCCCGCCGATTTCGCTGCGACGTTGGCCGCCTCGCTCGACGTCGCCGTCACCACCACCCCCACAGAGATCCGGCTGGCGCGAAAAAAGAACCCGTTACCCTGACGGAAATCCGACGACGCGGACTCTTGTTATCAAGAGCGTACCGGAAATAGGGCGCCCGATAAAAACGGGGAGGATCGGATGACGCACGCGCGTATTCATTTGCTGGTGACCGCTGCCGCGATCATATGCGGCGTGGCTTCGCCCGCCGAAGCCGCCGCGCAGGTCCGGCGCTTTGACGTTCCCGCGCAGCCCGCGCGCACCGGTATCCCGATGTTCGCGCATCAGGCCGGTATTCAGGTCCTGGCTCCCGGGGCCCTTACCGAAGGCTTGCAGGTCAATCGCGTCAAGGGATCGATGGAGGTTGCCGCGGCGCTGCGAATGCTCCTGTCCGGCACAAATCTCGTCCCGGTCAAGGTCGGCAACGCCTTCGTGCTGAAGCGCCGCGCGGTGGTCGCGCAGCGCCACCTCGCCGCCGCCCCGCAGGATCAGGCAGGCGGAGCGCAGGCCCCCGCGCAACAATTCCCCGGTCCGGCAGTGGACACGCCAGCCAGCGAGGATATCGTCGTCACCGGTATCCGCGCGTCGCTTCAGGAATCGATCGACGTCAAGCGCGAAGCGCAGTCGATCGTCGACGTCATCACCGCACAGGACATCGGCAAGATGCCCGACCAGAATGTGGCGGAAGCGATGAGTCGCGTGACGGGCGTCCAGATCAGCCGGCGCGAGGGTGATGGATCGAACTTCACCGTGCGCGGGATTTCGCAGAACCGGCTCGAGATCAACGGACGCAACTATATCGGGCCCGGCAACGGCGGCAACGCGGCGCTGGAATCGGTGAGCCCCGAGATCATCTCCTCCATCCTCGTCATCAAATCGCCCACCGCCGACATGCCGGAGGGTGCGCTCGGCGCGACGGTGAACCTCAAGACCAAGCGCCCACTCGACCTCAAGGACTTCGTCGCCGCCGGACGCCTCCAGGGCGCCCATGCCGATCAGGCCGACCATGTCGGCTATCGCGGTTCGGCGATGGTCTCGAAGAGTTTCGGCGAGCGTTTCGGCCTGCTCGCCAGCATCGCCTATTCGGACACGAAGACGCAGGGCCATTCGTTCGATGCCGGCGGCTGGACGCAGACCGGCGCGGTCGACGGCGATGGTGACGGCGTGGATGATCCGGGCCTGTACCGCCCGAACCGCTTCATGGCGCGCATCTTCAACCGCGCCGAACAGCGGCTGACGGTGAACGGCACCGCGCAGTGGCGCCCCACCGACACGCTCGAAATCATCCTCGACGCGACCTTCAACCACCTCAAGCGCCAGCGCAACAGTGTCAATTACCAAGTGTTGTTCAACAATAATGACACCGATGCGATCGTGAACGAGAGCGATACGGTCGTCGCCGGCACCTTCACCGGCGTGACCATCCGGCCGCTGATCTATGACGAGCCCACCGACCTCAAATCGACCCTGCTGGGCGGATCGGTGAAATGGGAAAGCGACCGCGCCCGCGTGAGCTTCGACATGTCCTATGCGCATGGCAAAGGCAGCGACGGCGGGCCGGGCGCCTCATTCACTTATGTGGTCGTGCCGCGCGCGGGAAACACGGCGAACGCGAGTTATGATTTCAGGGGCGGCAATCCGGTGCCGGACCTATCGATCGATGCCAATTTCAACCCGAACGACCCTTCGCAATATCAGCTGCTGTCGATCTTCGACTATGACGCGGTGACCGAAAACAGCGGCTATGACGGGCGGCTGGACTGGGAGTATCAGACCGAGTGGGGCATCCTGTCCTCGGTAGAGACCGGGGTACGCTACGAGCGTGTCGAGCTGCTCGCCGCCGATCCGCAGAATCTGCCCGTCGCCGCCAGCCTGCTCGCGGCCGGCGATGCGAACGGCGACGGCATCCTGACCGTCGACGAGCTACCCGGGCTCAGCTACGGCAAGGACTATGGTGCCTTTTTCCCGGGCGCCGACGGCAGCTTTCCCCGCGATCTTTTGGGCGGCACGCTCGACAAATGGACCGCGCGCGACGCGCTGGGCCTTGCGAGACCCGATCCCTACGACACGACGATCACCGTCGGCCCGACCTCGATCAAGGACGTCAGGCAGGATACGCTGGGCGCCTATGTGAAGGGCAATTTCGAAGGCGATATCGGGGGCCTGCATTATTCGGGCAACGCCGGCATGCGCTATGTCAGCACGGCGCGCGCGACAAAGGGATTTCTGTCGCCGACCGCCACGACGATGATCAAGGCCGATTTCGGCTATTGGCTGCCCAGCGCCAACCTGTCGATCGACTTCAACGACGATCTGACGCTGCGCTTGGCCGGGGCGGAGGTCGTTGCCAGGCCGGGTCTCAATCAGGTCAGCGCGAGCTTCGTACCCAACACCGTCAGCATGACCGGCTCGCGCGGCAATCCCAATCTCCGGCCATTCGAGGCGACGCAATTTGACGCCACCCTCGAATGGTATTTCGCCCCTTCGAGTTCGCTCACCGGTGCCGTCTTCTACAAGAAGGTCGATTCCTTCACGGTGAACACCGTGACCCGCGAGTTCATTCCCGGTTTTTCGGAGCGGTTCGGGCTGTTCGACATATCGCAGCCGCAAAATGGCGAAGATGGCGACATCAAGGGCTTCGAGCTCGCCTATCAGCATGCCTTCCGCTTCCTGCCGGCTCCGTTCGACAATCTCGGGATCCAGGCGAACTACACCTATGTCGACAGCTCGACGCCGCTGGTCGATGCCATCACCGGCGAGCGGCTCCCGCTCCCCGGCTTGTCGCGCGACAGTTACACGCTGATCGGCTATTATGAGGACGACACCTTCTCGGTGCGCGCGGCCTATACCTATCGCAGCAAATATCTGAACTCGGTCGGCGGCGCAGCCAGCGGCGGCAACACCTATATCGCTGGGAGGGGACAGCTCGACGCGTCGGCGCAAATCAACCTGACGCCCAATCTTCGCCTGACCCTCGAGGGCATCAACCTGACCAAGGCGATCGACCGTCAGTATCTGGGCGAACCCGATCGCCTGACGTTCAGCGCACAGGAGGATCGCAGGATCTTCTTCGGCGTGGCCGCCAGCTTCTGATGATGAGGATCACCATGCGCCGCAAACGCGTCCGCGCCCTCGCCATCGCTTCTGCCTGGCTTATGCCGATGGCGGCTTTTGCTTCGACCGCCTCCGCTCGGCAGCACGCCGACATCGTCATTTATGGCTGCACCTCGGGGGGCGTTGTCGCGGCAATCGAGGCGCGGCGGCTCGACCGGTCGGTGCTACTGCTATGCCGCGAAGACTATCTCGGCGGCATGTCGACCAACGGCCTCGGCTGGTCCGACACCGGCAACCATCGCGCGATCGGCGGCCTGTCGCTCGAATTCTACCGCAAGGTGAAGCGATATTATGACGACCCGTCGGTCTGGGTCCACGCCCCGCGCCCCGCCCGGGCCGAGAACTTCGTCGATGGCGATGCCATGTGGCAGTTCGAACCCAAGGTCGCCGAACGGATCTTCGAGGACTGGGCAAAGCAGGCAGGCGTCACCATCGTGCGCAGTCAGCCACTCGACCGCTCGAAGCGCGGCGTCGAGATGGACGGCAATCGTATCGTCGCCTTCCGCTCGAAGTCGGGCCGGCGTTTCGAGGGACATATCTTCATCGACGCGACTTATGAGGGCGACCTGATGGCCGGCGCCGGCGTCAGCTTCGCGATCGGGCGCGAAGCGAACGCGACCTATGGCGAGACGCTCAACGGCGTCCAGCTCGCGAACACCACCAATCACCAGTTCACGCTCGACATCGATCCGTATCGCGTGCCCGGCGACCCCTCGAGCGGGCTCGTGCCCCGGATCAGCGCCGAACGCCCGGCGCCGGACGGCACGGCCGATCGCAAGATCCAGGCCTATACCTATCGTATGTGCCTGACCGACGTGCCTGCGAACCGCGTGCCCTTCCCCAAGCCCGCAGGCTATGACGCAAGCCAGTATACGCTGCTCAAACGCTACATGGACGCCGGCTATCGCGACTATTTTCGCAAGTTCGACCGTATCCCCAACGGCAAGACCGACACGAATAATTTCGGCGCCTTCTCATTCGACAATATCGGTATGAACTATGATTATCCCGAAGGCAGCGATGCCGATCGCGCCGCGATCGCGCGCGAGCACACGACCTATCAGCAAGGGTTGCTGTGGTTCATGGCGAACGATCCCGACGTGCCCGCAGAAACCCGCGCGGAAATGTCAAAATGGGGGCTCTGCAAGGATGAGTTCACCGGCACCGGCCATTGGCCACGCGAAATGTATGTGCGCGAAGCGCGCCGCATGGTTTCGGACTTCGTGATGGCCGAACCGCATTTGCGCGGCACCAAGGCGACGCCGCGGCCGGTTGGAATGGGCTCGTACAACATGGATTCGCATAATGTGCAGCGGATCGTCGACGCACGCGGCTTCGCGCGGAACGAGGGCAATATCGAGATCAGCCCCGGTCGCGCCTATCCGATCAGCTACGACGCCATCGTGCCGAAGAAGCGCGAGGCCGTGAACCTGCTGGTGCCGGTCGCGCTGTCGGCGTCGCACATCGCCTATGGCTCGATCCGGATGGAGCCGGTATTCATGATACTCGGCCAGTCGGCAGCAGCAGCCGCTTCGCTCGCGATCGACGACCAGGTCGCCGTCCAGGATGTCGACTATGACAAGCTTCGCGCAAGATTGACGGCGGAAGGGCAAATTCTCGAGCTTGCGCACTGACAGGAATCGCGCACGCCAAATTCGCCGCACCCGGCAACGCAAAGATCAAGTGAAGGTCGATATCGCCTTTATGAGCATGTCCATATCGCTCGGCGTGTTGAACAACGCTGGTGTGATCCGGACGCACGCACCGCGAGCCGGTCCGGCGCGATGAACCGAGAATATCCGGTGATCTTCAAGCAGGCGCTTGGCAATGGCCATATTGTCCGCCTCGCTTGTGTGGCCCGCGAGGCGAAAGGATGTGATCCCGCCGTGCAGGCGTGAATCGACCGGCGTCAATATCTCGATCCCCGGCGCGCCGCGCAGCGGTTCGGCCCAGCGATCGCGCAAATAGCGCAGGCGCGCCGCGCGCGCCGCATCGCCGATGCGATCCTGGAAATCGAGCGCCGCGGGCACGCTAAGCTGCGCCGCGAAATCGACCGTGCCCGTGTGCACGCGCGCTTGGCTCGTCGCCGCAAATGGCGGTTCGTTAGCAATATCGGGGTCGATCAGTTCGACTTTCGCCTTGCGGATATAAAGCGCACCGACGCCGAGCGGAGCGCCCATCCACTTGTGTAGATTCAGCCCGACGAAATCGGCATCCAAATCGGGAAGCGTGAAATCGAGCTGTCCCCAGCTGTGTGCGGCATCGACGATCGCATCGACGCCGCGGGCGCGGGCCATCGCCACGATTTCGCGGACCGGAACGACCAGTCCCGTCCGGTGACTGAGGTGGGTGAGCAGGATCAGGCGGACGCGGGGATTGGCCTTGAGCGCCGCTTCGTAGCTGTCGATCAGCCCCTGATGCGTTGCGGGTTCGGGGAGCGCGATGCGCACCACATCGACGCCGCGGCTCTTCTTGAGCGAGTCGCAGCACGCCTGCATGCTGTCGTAATCGAGGTCGGCATAGAGCACGGCGTCGCCAGAGCGCAGCCGGTTATAGCCGCCGATCAGCGCCTTGAGCGCCTCGGTCGCGTTACGGGTGAAGGCGATTTCCTCGGGCGCCACACCCAGCTTTGCCGCGACGCGCGCGCGTACGGCGATGAGGTCGGGGACGAGCCCGCGGCGCGCATAATAGCTCGTCGCGCGGTTCACCCGCCGGACGGCGGCTTCATATTGCTCGAGCACGGGCCGCGCCATCATGCCCCAATTGCCATTCTCGAGCTGGATGATGCCATCGATCACATCGTACTGCGCCGCGACCTTTGCCCAATAGCCCTCGTCTTCGGGCTGGGCGCCTGCCGGCAGCGGCGCGGCTTCGAGCAGCCCCGCCACCGGAGCAGCCGCGGCGGCCATCAGCATCTGCCTCCGATTCAGCTCCACGCCCGTTCCTTTTGCGTCAGAAGGTGATCCCGAGGCGAACATAATATTGGCCGCCGTCGGTGTCATAGGGGGCATTGCGCGAATAGATGAGCCCGCGCACCGCCTGGTTGGTCGCCTCGTCGGGATAGGTGTCGAAGATATTCTCGGCCCCGGCGCGGATCGACAGATGATCGTTCAGTTGCACGCTCGCCGACAGATCGAACATCACCATCGATCCGAAGCGCTGGAAGACCTCGCCCGTGGCGTTGCCGCTGACGTCGGTCCACGCGCCATAATAGCGCGCGCGGCCCTGCAATCCGAAACGGCCGATCGTATAGCCGAGCGAGGCGGTGCCATTATGCTTGGGCAAGCGGTCTTCGAACAGCACCCGTTGCGTTTCATTCCCGATCGACGCGCTTGTGCCGCTCGTCACCCGGGTCTGGTTGTAATTATAGGCAAGGCTGAGATCGACCTTGCCCGGACCCAGGTCGCGCGCATAGGCGAGCACGACGTCAACCCCACGCGTGCGCGTGTCGAAGTCATTGGTGAAATAGGTGACCGCCGTGAAACGCTGCGGATTCGGCAAATCGGCCGGCACCGCAAAGGTCCTCGACTGGCCGAAACGGTCGCGCAGCTTGATCTGATAGACGTCGACGCTGCCCGTCAGCCCGAAATCCGACTGGAAGGTCAAGCCCGCCGTCAGCGTCCGCGATTTCTCGGGCGTCAGCGGCTTTGCACCCAGTGCGACCGCGATCGGATCGGAGGGCGACAGGCGACCGGTATTGAAAATCTGCAGCGTCGTCGTGTCGAGGCCCTGGCTCGTACTCACAGCATTGAGCTGCGCGGGAGTGGGCGCGCGGAAACCCGTCGACCAGGTCGCACGCAGCGCCACCCCGGTCACGGGTTCGAGGCGCGCCGACAGCTTGTAGTTGAACGTGTCGCCAAAGGCCGAGAAATCCTCGTAACGCCCCGCCGCGCCGAGCGTCAGCATCTCGACCGGTCGGACTTCGACATCGACATAGCCGGCATAGCTGGTCTGCGACCATTCGCCCGCGCTGAGCGGGCTGAAGCCAGGAAAGCCGTTGCTGTTCGGCGCCAGCCCCGTCGCCGCGCCGGGCCCGATCGCATAGGATGCGGGATCGCCGGGCTGGATCGCATAGGTCTCCTTGCGCCGTTCGGCGCCGAAAGCGATATTCGCAGGCTCGACCATGCCAAGCGGCAGGCGATAGACGAAATCGGCGTTCAGGTTGAACTCGCGCTGTATCAACCGCCCGAGATAGAAGCTGGTTGGACTGTCCGGACCGAGCGAGGCGTTGAGCGATTCGCTCATATTATAATTTATGCGGCTGCGCCCTAGCGCCGCGCTGAGGTCATAGGTGAACGCATCGCCAACCTCGCCGCGCACACCGCCGGCGGTCTGGAAATCGTCGTACTTCGTCCCGAAGCGCGGGGTGAAGCCCGTGGGATAGAGGGCCCGGAAGCTGAAGCCGGGGAATGCCGTACTCGGGTTGTAGACGTTTCCGGTACCGACGGGGTTGCGCCAGTTGAAATCGGTCACCCCCTCCCCGCTGCCGACCGTGCCAAAGGCATAGACGGTCGCGCCGTCGGCAATCTCATAATCGGCGTTCACCGCGCCGCGCACCGAGCGCAGGTCGGGCTGGCCCCAACGCTGCACCGGGTTCGGCACGTCGAGGTCCGGGTTCGCGGCCTGAAAGGCTTCGGCGTCGGGGCGCTGCCGCGTGCGCGAGGTCGCGTCGGACTTTGAAAATTCGCCCGTGAAGACCAAAGAGCCGCGATCGCCGAGCGCGACGCCGCCCTGCCCGCCGGTCTGGTAGCTTTCACCGTCGCCTTCATAATAGCTCGAATATTGGCCGAAGGCGGTCATGCCGGGCTGGTCGTCGAGAATGATGTTGATCACGCCCGCGATGGCGTCGGACCCATATTGCGCCGATGCGCCGTCGCGCAGCACTTCGATCCGCTTGATTGCAAGGTTCGGGATGGTCGCGAGGTCGGCGGCCTGCGCGCCGCGCGTGCCGAGCAAGGCCGAACGGTGATAGCGCTTGCCGTTGACGAGAACGAGCGTCTGGTCGGGCGACAGGCCGCGCAGCGTCGCGGGGCGGACAAACGCCTGACCGTCGGCCGCCGGTAGGCGCTGCACGTTGAACGAGGGCAGGAGCTGCGCCAGCGTGTCCGACAGATCGTTCGACACGCTGTTGTCGATCGCCTTGCCTGACAGGACGTCGATCGGTGCCAGCGTGTCGAACTGGGTCCGCCGCGCGTCGCGCGTGCCCGTGACGATGATCATTTCGCCCTCGACGCCTTCGGAGTCGGCCGGAATCATCCCTTGGGCCGCGGCCATCGCGGGCGCAGCGAATTGCAGCGCGACAAGCGCGCAGGCGGTAAGGCGTTTCATGGATGCTCCTTGGATCTCGACGGGGGGAGAGTTATGTTCTGGTTGTGGTCGCGCCCTAGGAATTCATTGTGACAAACAGGTGTCGATCGATGCGTTGGTTTGGATGATGGGCGCCTGCGAACCGCTCATCCTGGCGATAGTCGGCAAAGCTTATCCGGAAAGACCGCCCGCGCATGATCGGGCTCACCGCCATCTCGGCTTCCAGCTGCATCGCGCGTATGGCGTTTCGCGTCTTCCCGTTCGCGGCCTCGTCAATCAGTTGCCGATCGGCCGCGAACGCCGATTCGATATGCGCGCATAGAGAGCCCTTTTCCGTCCCGCCGCCTTCTCTCTATGATATTGGCGCGCCGCTTCGCGGAATGTCACTTTCGCAGCAGCTTCACTCTTCCTCTCGGCCAGCACATCGCCGGTCGATCTTGACCGCCTTGCGGAGTTCGTTGGCGTTCTGGTGAGCCTCGACGAGCGGGAGTGCTTTGGCGCCGTCCAGGCCGATATCCTGCGCTTAGCGCCGCGTTGCAGGCGCTCATATTCTCCCCACAGTTTTCACTGCGCTGCAGTGATACGGCATGGGATGCAGAGGAACGACCGAGGGATAACACCCTAGGTTTTCTGCGGCTTCCAGCGATTTTAGGAGATGCCCTCGGACCAGAGGGTGGTGGCAGGGCTTGATTCGAACTGATCGATTAACTATTGATTTTTATATATTTAATTCTCGGTCGAGAGTGCCTTTCCCCCACATTTTTCCCCACATTTTTGCAGCCATAACTGTCGTTCGATATTCAAAAAGCCCTATTCGACATCCATCTAAGCGGTATTCGGGGGCTTTCAAAGATGCGTCTCGTCCGAGTCGATCAATGACAAGCTTACGGACCCGAACCGCCCCACTCCCGACAAAGAGATAGACCCGGAACCTCGTTCGCTCGTCAGGTGGGCCGCACTGTCCGGCGTTCATTGATGCTTTCCGCATGCTTCGTCGACCGGCCGAGCAGCGACGCCATCTCCCGGAGTTCTAGCAAGGCACTCTCCGGCGGAATTCACTCCGTGCGCTTGGCGGCGGGGAACTACGGTGAAGGAAGATAAGGGAGACCAGAACCGCACACGATCCCGCAGCGAGCAGACCCAGTAGCCGAAGATTGATTTCTGAGGGCGATTTCAGGACCCGTCGAACTTCCATGCGAGCCAGACCATGTCCCAACGTGCCATAATCGCTCTCTCCCCTTGCCAATCGGCATAGGCGTCGCCCTGATGCAAGTCGGTTTGAACCTGCTAGCGAACGAGATGTCGATGAATACCACGAAGTTACTCGTTGCGGGCGCGCCCAACGGACGGGCGTTTCTCGAGAAGCTTGTTTCCACGATAAAATCAGACAAAATTCATGTCGACCTGCAGATCGGGCTGGACACGCCGGCCGAGGCGCCAGGCTGGAGCGAAACGCAAATCCTCGTTTCGTTCGGGGTTCCCTGTGGCGGAGCCGAAATGGATGCAGCGCCCGGACTCAGGGCAATTATCACGCCGTCGCTCGGCTATGAAGGCATCGACGTCGACGCGGCGCATCATCGCGGGATCGCCTTCGCCAATGGTCGCGTCGCCGAGAATTTCGAGTCCGTCGCTGAAGCAGCCATGCTCTTCATGTTGACGTCGCTTTACGCGGTTCGCGATGCCGAAGAGCGGCTGCGCCGCGGCGAAACCCGAACCGGGCCACCGCGCGCACGCATGCTGAAGGGCAAAACCGTCGGGATCATCGGCCATGGCAATATCGCCAGAGCCTTGATCGAACGGCTGAGCGGCTGGAACACCCGCATCTTGCTCAACAATCGCTCGAAGGTTGCCCCTTCTTCGGCCTTCGAACAGTGCGATCTCGACACGCTGCTCGCCGAAAGCGATGTTGTCCTGCCGCTGCTGCCGCTGACGCCGGACACCGACAATCTTCTGTCACGCTCAAGATTGCTGGCGATGAAACCGGGCGCGATTCTCATCAATCTTTCCCGCGGCGCGATCGTCGATGAAACGGCTCTGGCCGACCCCGAGGTGGTCGCTCATCTCGGACCGATCGCTCTGGACGTTTTCGTCACCGAGCCCTTGCCCGCCGCAAGCCCCCTCCGCGATCTTCCCGGCGCAATTCTGACCAATCACGAGATATCGCACACACAGGAGAACCTCGGCGCGCTATTCGCGATGGCGGTTGCCAATATTCAGGCGGCGATCGCAGGCACACCCATGCCAACAGCCCTCGTGCCAGGGAGATGAGGGGCGGGGGTCAGCCGCCCGCCGACGCCCGCATATTGAGCATCAGCGTGCCGACGAGGATAAGCCCGATAGCCGTCAGCGCCCAAGCATCGAGCTTCTGCCCGTAGACGATCCAGGCGATAGCCGTCACCAGAACGATGCCGGCGCCGCACCATATGGCATAGGCGACGCCGACCGGAATACTGCGCAGCGCCATCGAGAGGCAATAGAAGGCGAGGACATAACCCAGGATGACGACCGCCGACGGTAGCGGACGCGTGAATCCGTCAGCCTTCTTGAGGAACGACGTCGCGAGAACCTCGCACAATATCGCAAGTGCCAACCAGCCCGAACCGCCTATCGCGGTCACCACAGCGCGCTCTTACCAACGCCCAGCTGGTCGATTTTTTTCAGCGTCATGCCGGGGGTGATGGCACGGGCATAGGCCCGAGACAATCGTCTTCGAACGGTCGCTGTTGTCGCAAGCCCAGCATGAGCAGCGCGGCAATCCCGACAAGTAGCGCGCTAACCGTGAGCGCGGCATCATAGTCGCCGGCCGCGTCGCGCATCTTGCCGAGCGCAAATGGACTGAGCCCATAGCCGAGCGCAAAGACGCTATATTGCCAGCCGTAGATCGCGCCATATTGGCGCTGCCCAAAATGAAGCGCGGTTAGATATGCGAGGAGATCGATTTCGGCGCCCGCCGCCATGCCGAGCAGAATGGCCGCGAGCGTCCCCATCACGAGTCCATCGAGAAGCAGGAGCGTGATACCGAAGGCAGCAAGAGCCAGAATTGCCAGCGAGACGATGGCGGCAGGGAAGCGGTCAAGCAGCAGGCCGATCCCGAGCCGCCCGACGACGCTGGACAGTCCGACGAGAGACGCGGTACGCGCCGCGGAGAGCGGATCTGCGCCAAGATCTTGAAACAGCGGCACGAGATGAACGACCACCCCGCCAAGGCCGGCCGCCATCGCAAAGGAAATCACCGTGAGCAGCCAGAAGCGGCCGGTCCGCCGCGCTTCTGCAGCCGTCATGCCGCTGACCGCGGCCTCGGACGGGCCGGCCCTCCTGCCCTGCGGCACGCTCCGGAATCCGAACCAGACAATGGGCGCGGCAGCGATAGCGATCGCGGCCAGCGCGAGATAGGCAGCCCGCCAGCCGGCGACCTCGATGACTGCCGCGACGAGCTGTGGAACCCAAAAGCCGGCCAGCCCCGCGCCGGTCAGCGCGATCCCCAGCGCCAGTCCCCGTTGCCTCTCGAACACTGCCGCAATCGGCCGAACAAGGACAATCGGCGTCGATCCTACGCCTAGGAGCGCGATGGCAGCGTAAAATGCCCAGAAGAGTTCGATGCTCCGCGCTGTGGTGACGAGAAGGATGACCCCGAGCGCATAGGCGACCAGGCTCGCCGCCCCGACATTGGCGGCGCCGTACCGGTCGCACAGACGCCCGGCAGCCCACCCCGATAGGAATACGGCCAGCGTCATCAACGCGACCGCGAGCGAGATATCGCCACGGCTCCAGCCGAACTCTGCTTCGAGAGAGGGAATGAAGCTACCCAGACTGTAGAACAGCGTCGCTGTCATGCCGGTCGACAGACCGAGCGCCGCGCTGGCGAGCAGGAAGCTCTTCCCGCCGAATTCGCCCGGCAGGGTCATGGCGCTGCCGATGTTCCGTACACAGCCCGCACCACTGCATCGGTAAGCTGGTTATCAGCCCCAGCCTCCTCGATCGTCTTCACGGCATCGAGCCCGCGCAGGCCGACGGGTGTCGCCCTGCCGTCCTTGACCATCACATGTCGCTCATCGAGCAGATAGGCGACCCCATCGCACGATCGGGAGGCCGCAATCGCGCTGTCGCGGTCGGGCCAAATACCGTGCAGTAGCGCAATGAAGATGCGTTCCCCTGCATCGGTTAGATTCCACCGCGATGGATCGCCCCCCCTAAGATCATAAGCCGCGAGGTAGATAGCCGTGTCGTTCAGCGCCGCGAGCGCGGCATCGCTGTCATGGCCAGCCTCGACCACGACAAACATCACCTGCCCTTCGGCCTCTGCGTTGCCGCATAAATGTCGCGATGCCCCCTCCTCCAGATTATAGAGAAGCGCGCGGCGAAATACATTCTGCTCGTCGAGATGGATGTGCTGGGTTACCTCGCTATGGATGAGACCGGCCCGGTCATCCTCCGTCCGATAGGTTACGATCGCGATGCCTTCGAACGGTTCGGCGGAAGCATCGATCGGGGTCACATGATATTGCGTATAGCTGGCAAACCCGGGAATTCGTGCCGCCATGACCCCATGCACATCGCGCCAGTAGCGTGTGAAGAGCGAGCGGCTGATATCGACGCGCCGCTCGATCAGCGCGACGGTGCTTATGCCGACCATAGGGCTCCCTCGACAGGGATTATCGCGCCTGAGACATAGGATCCAGCGCCCGACGCAAGATACACCACCGTTCCTCCTATATCGGCCTCGCGTCCGAGGCGCCCTGCCGGGATTCCCTCGATCATCTGCTCCTTAAGTCCCGGCACGGCGGTAAAGAATCCGTCAGTCATGTCGCTCGGGAAGAAGCCCGGTGCGATTGCATTTACGTTGATGCCCTTGCGGGTCAGGTCCGATGCCAGCGCTCGAGTAAGCTGGTGAAGTCCACCTTTCGCGGCGCTGTAGGCATAGGCACTGCTGCTCTTCGCCCAGAGCGCCGCGATCGATCCGATATTGATCACGCGCGCCGGATCATCCTCGCGCGCAGCCGCCATCAGCTTCGGAAGAAGGCCCTGGACGAGAAAGAAGGGCGTCCGCAGATTGACGGCCAGTTCTCGGTCCCATTGCTCAGGCGTGATCTCGTCGATGGCCGCCGCCGTAAAGGTGCCGGCATTGTTGACGAGGATATCGACCTCGGACGCCGCGCCGCCTACGGCCGCCACCGCTGCTGCCACGCCTTCGCTGGTCGCGAGATCGTGCTCGAGCAGCTGGCACCTCCCCTCACCGTTTAGCGCCTCGGCAAAGGCGCGGTTTTCGGCACTTGGTCGGGCGATGATGAGCACGCGCGCGCCCGCAGCGACCAGCGACCGGCTGATCATCGCGCCGACGCTCTTGGCGCCGCCGGTAACGACAGCCGTCTTGCCCGCGAGATCGAAGAGGCTCGTCATGCCGCGGTCGCCGGCTTGGCTACATTGATCGTCTGGAGCGCAAGATAGGGGTAAAGCCCTTCCACCCCGCCCTCGACGCCAAAGCCCGACTGCTTGTTCGCCGGGAAAGGAATTTGCGGATCGAGCGCGCAATGCTGGTTCACCCAGACGCTTCCGCTTTCAAGCCGCGAGGCGACCTGCGTCGCCGCCGCGATGTCGCTGCCCCAAACCGAGCCGCCAAGCGCAAAGGGTGATGCGTTCGCACGCGCTACGACGTCGTCGACGTCGCTGTAGCGGATGATCGGCAGGATCGGGCCGAAGGGTTCCTCGTCGACAATCGCCGTCCCGTCGGTGACGTCGCGCACGACGGTCAGCGGCACAAAATAGCCAGCGCCGTTCGCGGCCTCGCCGCCCGCGACGATCCGACCCGCTGCGCGAGCCTGTTCGAGATAGTGAAGAACCTTCTCATACTGCGCCTTGTTCTGCACCGGACCAAACTCGGCCGCGGCGTCGCTCCCCGGTGCAACCGTCGCTCCCTTGGCGAGAGCCGCGATCGCGTCGCACATGGCGTCGTACAGGCTGTCGTGGACGTAGAGTCGCTTGATGACGGCGCACACCTGCCCGGAGTTGAAGAAGGCAAAGGCAAAGATCGCCGGCGCGATGGAAGCGACATCAGCATCGGGCAGCACGATGGCCGCGTCATTGCCCCCCAGTTCGAGCGTCACGCGCTTCAGCGTCGGCGCCGACGCCGCCATGATCTTGCGGCCGGTCTCGGTCGATCCGGTGAAGGTGATCTTCGCCACATCATCATGCGCGACGATCGCCGCGCCCGCCTCATTGCCACCCGACAGGATGTTGACCACCCCGGCCGGGACGACCTCTGCCCAGAGTTCGCCAAGGCGGAGAGTCGTCAAGGGCGTGGTCGGCGCGGTCTTTACGACGATCGTGTTGCCGGCGGCCAGCGCAGGCGCAATCTTATTGCACGCGATGAAAACCGGTGCGTTCCAAGGGACGATGGCACCGACAACGCCCAACGGCTTGCGATGCAGTTCAACGCGCCGCGTCTCATCCTCGACGATCAGTTCGGGCTGGACCTCCAGTCCGGCATAATAGTTGAGATAGCCGGTCGCGAGATGCAGGATTTCGAACTGCGCGAGCGCCATCGGACGACCGGTTTCGCGGATCAGCAATGAGCACAGCTCGTCAGCATTCTCGGTAATCTTTGCCGCCATCGCGCGCAGAATGTCCCCGCGGGACGCGGCGGACAGGTCGCGCCATGCCAGGAAAGCCGCCTTCGCTGCCGCAACGGCACGTGCGACATCGTCCGCGTCCGCGTCCGGGACCTGGGTGAAGGCAGTGCCCGTGCAGGGATCGAACACGTCGATCGTCCGGCGCCCTTCGACAAGCTCTCCACCAATCAGCATCCGAGCCATTTCAATCTCCTCAATATCAGGCCGTCAACGCGACCCGCTTGTCATCAGCGTTCGTCGCCGTCGTGTTGCCGGCATTGTGGAAACGTTCGAGAACGCTCGCCTCCAGCGCCCGCACGCGTTCGACCGATGCCTCCTTCACATGGCCATAACCACGGATCTGGCCCGGTAGACTTGCCGCCTCGACTGCGATTTTGTGGTTTGCGGCGGTCAGAGCCGACGCCATGTCGCGCAGACGCGCCTCATATTCATCGATCAGTGCGCGTTCCATCTTGCGTTCGGCGGTGTGGCCGAATGGATCGAACTTCGTCCCGCGCAGCCGTTTGCCCTTGGCGAGTAGCGGAAACAGCTTGCCGACCCAAGGACCGAATTCACGCTTGAGCAAATGGCCAGTCTCGGGGTCGCGTTTCGAGAAGAGCGGCGGCGCGAGGTTATAGCGCAGCTTGGCCCCGTCCTCGAATGTCGCAGCGAGCTCGCGCTGGAATTCCGGGTCGGAATGAAGACGCGCCACCTCATATTCATCCTTATAGGCCATGAGCTTGGCGAAGTTGCGCGCGACCATGACGGCGAGCGTGGTGCTGCCCGGCAAAACGCGCTCCTCGGCGGCGGCGACCACATCGACGAGCGCCCGATAGCGTGCAGCGTAAGCGGCGTCCTGATAGGCCGTCAGCAACGCGGTCCGGTGTGCGACGATATCCGCCAAATCGGTTAGCGGCTTGAACTCGGGCGTCGTCTTGGTCGCCGCGGCGGCCGCATTCACCTTGTCCGGATCGACGACAAGCAGGCGGCCCAATGCGAATGCCGATAGATTGAAGGGTACCCCGACGCCGTTGATTTCGACCGCGCGCGCGATTGCGGCGGGCGAGACGGGCAGCAGGCCAAGCTGCGATGCATAGCCGAGCATGAACAGATTGGCGGCTATCGTGTCGCCGAACAACGCCAGCCCCAGCCCGGTCGCATCGACGCCATGCAACGTCGATGACAGCTTCTGCAAACGGCCGACAATCAGGCTCTGGTCGAGGACGAGATCGGGGTTACGCTGAAATGCTGGGGTCGGCGTGATCCGGGCATTGACGACGGTCGTAGTGCGTTCGGCAGAGAGGGTGACGACGGGCTCTTTCGACAAGGCCGCCACCGCATCGAAAGCTAGCGCAAGATCGGCTTCGCCGGTCCCGAGCTTTTGCGCCGCGAGATCGTCGGCAGCGGCCGCAATGCGGACATGGCTGTAGACAGCGCCATTCTTCTGGCTCAGCCCGGTCATGTCGAAGACCGAACAGGCGCGACCTTCAAGGTGCGCGGCCATGCCGAGAAGCGCACCAACGGTAACGACCCCGGTGCCGCCGATCCCGGATATCATGATGTTGAATGCACCATCCGTCATCGCCGCGAGTGCCGGTTCAGGAAGGTCGGTTTGCACCTCACCCGCCAGCGCCGAGGCTTTCGCTTTGCGCGGTTCGGCATCCAGTACGGTGATGAAGCTGGGACAGAAGCCTTTGACGCAGCTGTAATCCTTGTTGCAGTTCGACTGGTCGATCTGCCGCTTGCGGCCCAACTCGGTTTCCTTGGGCCAGACGCTGACGCAGTTCGACTGGACCGAGCAGTCGCCGCAGCCTTCACAGACCGCGCTATTGATGAACATGCGCTTCGCCGGATCGGGGAATTTGCCGCGCTTGCGGCGGCGCCGCTTCTCCGCTGCACATGTCTGTTCATAGACGATGACTGTGACGCCCTTAACTTCGCGAAGTTCGCGCTGCAATGCGTCGAGTTCGTCGCGGTGATGGACGTTGACGCCCGCGCCGAGCCTACTATTTGCGTCATATAGCTCGGGCCGGTCGGTGACGACGATGCAGCGCGCAACGCCCTCTGCCAGCACCTGGCGCGTGATGTCGCCCGGCGTCAGCGGCCCATCGACAGGCTGTCCGCCCGTCATCGCCACCGCATCGTTGAACAGGATCTTGTAAGTGATGTTGACCTTGGCCGCGACCGCTCCGCGGATCGCCAGCAGCCCGGAATGATAATAGGTGCCGTCGCCGATATTCTGGAAGATATGCGGCGTCTCGGTGAAATGGGCGAGGCTATACCAGTGCGCGCCCTCCCCCCCCATGTGGGTGTTGGGCAGCATTTCGGGGCCCGAATACATCGCCATGGCATGGCAACCAATGCCGCCCGCGGCGAGACTTCCCTCAGGAAAACGGGTGCCGGTGTTGTGCGGGCAACCCGAACAGAAATAGGGCGCGCGCACCGCATCTCCCGCCTTCTGGCTCGCAACCTTTGTCATCGCGCTGCGCAGCGCGACGACGCGATCAGCGATGGCCTGGTTCTCCATGCCGAGCCGGCGCAGCCGCTCTGCAATCACCAGGGCAAGTTGGAGCGGATCGAGCTGCTCGTCGCTGGGGATCATGAACGCGCCGGTTTCGTCGGTCTTGCCGACGATCGTCGGAACGCCAGGGCGGCCATAGAGGATCGCCTTTGCCTGCGCCTCGGTCAGCCCGTCCTTTTCTTCGATGAACAGCAATTCGGACTGATCCGCAGCGAACTCCGCCAGTCCCTCGCGTTCGACCGGGTATACGCAGCCAAGTTGATAGAGCGAAATGCCGAAGGCGGCCGCAGCCTGATCGTCGAGGCCGAGCAGTTTCAGTGCCTGACGCGCATCCTGGACCGCCTTGCCCGACGCGACGATGCCGAGCTTGCGCATGCCGGTGTCGATCAACAGCCGATCGATACCGTTCGCGCGGACGAACTTTTCGACCAGCGGCCAACGATAACGCTTCGCCACGATCTCCGACTGAACGCGGTCGAGATGCGTCGGGAAATTGTGGAACCCATTGACGGGTGCGGTCCCGCGATCGGGCAACACCGGTCCATTGTCGAGACGCGGAAGCTCGACCGTCATCGTCTGCTCCAGCACCTCGTTACACATTTTGAAGCCGGTGTAGAGACCCGTGTAGCGGGACATGGCCCAGCCCAGCAGGCCAAATTCCAACACGTCCTGCACGTTCGACGGCGCGAGGATCGGCATGCCCGCGTGCATCAGCGCCACTTCGCTCTGATGCGCGACGGTCGATGACTTACCCGAATGATCGTCGCCAGCGACGATCAACACACCACCATTGGGGTGCGAACCCGCCATATTGCCATGTTTGAACGGATCGCCCGACCGGTCGACGCCTGGTCCTTTTCCGTACCAGATGGCAAAGACCCCATCCTTCGTGGGGTTGGGAATACCGGCCAGCATCTGGGTACCCCATACTGCTGTCGCAGCCAGATCCTCGTTCACGCCAGGCTGGAACATGATGTCCATGGTCTCGAGCAGCGACTTGGCGCGCCACAATTCCTGATCATAGCTTCCAAGCGGCGAGCCGCGGTACCCCGAGATAAACCCGCCCGTGTCGAGCCCGGCCCGCGTGTCGCGTTCCTTTTGCAGCATCGGCAAGCGCACCAACGCGTGCGTACCGGTCATCAGAACGGTGCCTTCATCGATCGTGTATTTGTCGGTCAGCTTGACGTCACGCATTAGATAGAGACCTTTTGTATTCGTCCGGCCGATAGGGGGCGCAATGGGCGGCGAGATAGGCTTCGAAACTGGTTTCGAATTCGGCCATTACAGTCCCGGTACTTGGGCGCGCCCGCATGGCGGCGCACCATTGCGCCAGCCCCCCGATCTCCTCGACGATCGATCGGGCGTAGGTGAACCGGGTGACGCGATCGGCGATGTCGATATTGTAAAAAGTGAACAGATCCGCCTGCATCGGCCGGTCACCGAACAGAAATGGTCCGGGTTCGAGCAGCCGCGCCAGCGCCGCTATCGCGCGGTCGAGCATCGAACGGACCGCCACCTCGGTCGTCGCCAGATTTTCGCCGCCCATGAACACGCCCGGAAACAGCTGCCGTACTTGAGCTTCGACATAGACCTGGACGATATTGATGATCTGGCGCGCCCGTGCGCGTGCGAAGGGCGTTTCGGGCCGCAGCGGAACGTCGGGGAAGGCATCGTCGAGATAGTCGAGAATGGCGACGGTTTCGGTCAAAGCCCCTTCGCTCGTCTCCAGGACCGGGATCTTGCCGAGCGGGCTTATTTGCAGAAACGTTGGCTCCTGCGATGAACGGGTAACGAGGAACTCGTGCTCCAATCCCTTCTCGATCAACGCAGCACGAACGATGTTGACGTAATTGCTCACGGGATAACCAAGCAGGCGAAGCACGGTCACGGATGCAGGTCCAGGATTTTGCCGGGGTTCAGGATATTGCCAGGATCAAGAAGCTGCTTGATATCCTTCATCAGCTTGCGCTCATCCGCCGAGCGCGTCACGTCGAGCCACGGCTTCTTCTCCAGCCCGATTCCATGCTCGGCAGAGATTGATCCGCCAATGGGTCGCAGCGGCTCATAGACGCACGCCTCGACGCCGTGCCGGTCGTCTTCCCCGCCCGCGCCTATCGCGATATGCAAATTGCCGTCACCCATATGGCCAAGGAAAGCGATTTTGCTGTCGGGCCATCGCCCCTTCAGCTTTTCGGTCACCGCGGCAATATAGTCCTGCATCCTGCCCACCGGCAGAGACACATCGAAGGCATAGAAGGGCTGGAATTCGCGGACGACATGCTCCAGGTCCTCGCGAATGTTCCATATCTGCTCGCGCTGCGTCTCTGAGCGAGCGAGCACGGCATCGTCAAAGTAGCCCCGCTCTCCCGCCTCGCCGAGAACGGTTTCGAAAAGTTCGCTGTCGCGTTCCTGCTGCGATCCCAGCATTTCGATGATCGCGTAATAAGGCTTATCGGAAGCAAGCGGAGCCGCATGCTTTCCCGCGCCTGTGTTCACGTTGTAGAAATTATTGTCGATCAACTCGAACGCACTGAGAAGTCCGCCGAGCCCCTGATCGACGAACCGCAACAGGTAGACTATCTGGCTGAAGTCCGATGCGCAGACGATTGCCGTATTGGAGCTGGTTGGTCGTTCGCGAAGACGCAGGACCAGCCGGGTGATAACGCCTAGCGTGCCTTCCGAACCGATGAATAGCTGTTTCAGATCATAGCCGGTGTTGTTCTTAATCATCTGGTTGAGCGATGAGATGACGCGGCCATCCGCCAACACTGCCTCGACCCCCAACACCTGTTCGCGCATCATACCATAGCGAATGACCCGCATCCCTCCGGCGTTGGTCGACGCATTGCCGCCTAGCTGGCACGATCCCCGCCCGCCCAGATCGAGAGGAAATGTCAGGCCATGCTCGGCAAGCGCGGTTTCCAGCGTGTCGAGAATGACACCCGCCTGCACCGTTGCGGTGCGATTGACTGTATCGATTTCCTCGATGGCGGCCATGCGCTCGAGTGACAAGGCGATTTCACCGGCCTTTGTCTGAGTCGCACGCACCCATCCCGACATACCGCCTTGCACGACCACGGGTTGTCCAGCGGCATTGCAAAGCTGCAGCACGGCGGAGACCTCTTCGGTCGTGCGTGGGCGCACAATCGCGTCGGCGGCTATCCGGTCCATGAAATAGCCCGGATAGCGGGCTGCGACCTCTTCGCCAGTCAGCACGCCCGTCTCGCCGACGACGGCACGCAACTGTTCGATGAGACCAGCCGGCACGGCAGGGAGGGCGTGCTGCATTGTCACAGGCTCACGAACACATCGTCGCCGTCGATGCGGACAGGATAGCGCTCGAGGATGATGGAATCATCTTCCTGGCATTCGCCGGTTTCCAGATCGAAGGTCCAACCGTGCCACGGGCAGGTCAAAATTGCTCCATCGACCTCTCCTTCGTGAAGAGGCCCCTCGGCGTGCGGGCACTGGCCGTTGGTGGCAACCACCTTGCCCCGACACATGAACAGGGCAACATCCTGTCCGCCCGCCTCGACCAAGATTGCTTCCCCCGCCTCGACGGCGGCCAGCGATCCGATGCAATATTCTTTCTTGTCGGTCATGGCTGCGATTATCCGGGGATGGCGCCAAGCTGCTGCAGAACAGGGATCGCGTCCCAGATGCTGCGCTCCAGAATGATTTTGCCGTCTTCGTTCCACCCCATGACGGTGACGCCGCGGGTTTTGGTGACCCTGCCTTTCGCATCGACACCCAGGAAATCGCCGGCATGCTTGGTCTCCCAGGTCCACTGGAAGGAGCCGAGACGGTTGTCACCGACATAGTCGAATACATCGAACTTGTTATAACTCTGCGACGGGTCCTCGATAATGAAACCCTCAAAGAACGACCGCAGCGCCGGAAGGTCATTATTGATCCGCAAGTCGAAATTCACGTCCTCAAATTCGAACTCGGGCGCATAGAGCGTCATCAACTCGTCCGTCCCGTTGGCAAAAAGCCCGATCCAATATTGCGCCCATTGCTTGTTCATTACGTATCTCCGTGGTTCAAGTCAGCATGCGGAACGTCGATGTCACCGCATCGTCGCGCCTAACCAAAAATTGCCGTCCCCGCCAAAAATGCCGGGGACGGCAAGGGGAGAGGTTAGAAGTTGAACCGCCCTTCAACACCGAGGTGACGGGTTTCCGCACGCGACGTCAGTTGGAACACGCCCAGCAGCGGCAGAACCGATCGATTGTATTTTTCATTGAAGATGTTCTTCCCGAAGAAGGACAGGCTCCAACGATCTTCCTTGGCCAGCGTCAGGCGCGCATCGACGAGGTCGACGGGGCTGCGCCGCGATCCCGGCGTGTTGTTGGCATCCCACCAGATCGAGCCGATCCGCGTATATTCGACGCGCGGGGTCAGCAGCAGGTCGTCACCGAGCTCGAAGTCATGCGTGATGCCGGCATTCAGGTTATATTTCGCGGCGTTGGGCGCGCGGTTTCCGACAAAGGCCGGGTTAGCGGCGAATGCGCGCACCTTGCCGTCGGTGTAGCCATAGGCACCGAAAATCTGCGGCCCACCGGGGATGCGCCAGTTGAAGTCGACCTCGAAGCCGCGCAAGCGAACCTTGTCGATCGACGTCGTCGTCTGAAGCCCTGCGGTCGGGAAGAATTCAAACTGCTGAGCGCCCGACACGTCCGTGGTGAAGGCCGCGAGGTTGAGGCTCAGCGACCGGTCGAACAGGCGCAGCTTGGTACCGACTTCCCACGAGGTCGACTTTTCAGCTGCGAACTGATCCTGCACGAACACCTGCGATCCCGGAGGCGCCACCGCAAGCAGTGCTGCGCGGCTGCCCAGCGGGTTGAAACCGCCGCTCTTGAAGCCCTTGCCGTAGCTCGCGTAAATGCTACCGGTACGGCCGAGATCGTAGGAGATGCTCGCCTTGGGCTCGAACTCCTTGAAGGTCTCTGAGGCCTTGCAGTCGGCGAGCGTGGTGCCCACACCGCGCGCCTGGATACAGAGGTTATAGTTGGCACCGGTGACCGGGTTGATCGCGTCGGGTGCGAGTTCGACCACGCTGCGCTTCTCGATGTCGTAACGGCCCGCCAGATTCAGGTGAAGCTGATCGGTCACGTCGAACTGGATGCTCGCGAAGGGTGCAAAACTTTCGGTCTTGTAGGCCTGCCGCGCATAGCTGACGGTTGCGCCGATGACGGGATCGCCAGGAAGATCGATGCCGTCGGATACCGGAACGATGCCGACGAGATCCTGGTTGAGCTCGCTGATCTGACCGCGCTTGAAGTTCAGATAATAGAGACCAACTTGCCAGCGCAGCCGCTGCGCACTGTCGGAAGTCAGGCGAAGCTCCTGCGAGAAATTGCGGTCGCGATATTTATAGCCCTGGACAGTCGACCCCGGGGTACCCGAATCCGCAAGGTAGGGCGGAGAGTCTCCACCGAAGAACTGGTAGAGCTTGTCAACCGCGGTCACCGAGGTGAGCGTTGCCCAGCCCATGTCGTAATCCACCTTTAGCGATCCCGCGACGAGCCATTCGTCGAGCTGCCCCTGGACGTTGGTCACGAAGGGAAGATCGGTCCGATCGGCGTCGAGCTCGTTCACGGGAATGCCGCCGATCGGCAGCCCAACGAACTGCGACTGAAGCGCGGTCGAGCCACCCTTTGTGTCATGCCCGCTCACCTTGAAGTCGACAGTCAAACCGTCAGCCGGCTCCCAATAAAGACGCCCCTGCCCCAACACCGTGCGGAGCCTGTACGGCTTTTCACCGGTGGTGATATTGGTGAACGGACCGTCCGTGTCGCGGAACGACGCCGCGAGACCAAAACCGAGCGTATCGGTGAGTGGACCGCTGACTTCAGCTTGGGCGCGTGCCGTATTCCAGCTGCCATAGCCGGCAAGAAAGGCACCGCCGAGTTCTTCGCGGGGCTTTTTCGTCGTAACAACGATGGCGCCCGCCGCCGCATTGCGGCCATAAATTGCGCTTTGCGGACCCTTCAGCACTTCGATTTGCTGGATGTTGAACAGGTCCTGGTTGAACTGCTTGAGGCTCGACAGCTGAACGCCGTCGATCACGACCGCAACGTTGGGGTCCGAGTTGCGAACTGATGTCTGGCCCCGAATATTGGTGAAGCTGTCGCCGGTCGCCTCGTCGATGAAAGTGACGTTAGGCGTCGAAACGAGATAATCCTGCGGACGCACGATCCCCTTTGCGGCAATGTCCGCGTCGGTCGTGACCGAGATCGCAATCGGAACCTGGCTCAGATTTTCGTTACGCTTCGTCGCCGTCACGACGATGTCGACCGGGCCGGTGTCTTCGGCGACCACGTCGCCTGCAGACTGCGCCGCTGCGGGAACGGCGGTGAGTGCCATGCCGACGACCCACGCCGCCGACGCGCGGAACAGAAAACCTTTATTGCGCATCAATCCTCTCCTCTTCCGGCGATGGCGGCCTTTCAGGCACGCTCAGCCTTAGTCGGGCAGTGCATCGAAGAATGTGGCAAAAAACGACAGGGCGCGTCGTGCCAAGGCAAAGCCGTTCGGGACAAAGCGACACGTTCAGCATCAGGAGCACTCTCAGCGCCTTGGCGTGACTTGGTCACCCGAATGCCCTAAACGCTCCCCCTCCAGCGGATTATCTTGAGGATCGCGTGACAGAAGCAGCGTCAAAATCAGGTCTGAGTGGTTGGGTTCTGGCAATTGTCAGGGCCATGCGCGCGAGCGGGATTGATCCCGACCAGGTGCTGCACGATATCGGCATGGACCCGTCGCGCCTCGAGGGCGGATATGGACGCTATTCCCAGGAACAGATCAGCAAGCTTTGGCGCAGGGCGGTGGCGCTCAGCGATGCGGATTTCGCGCTGCGCGTCGCGTCGGAGGTGCGCCCGTCGACCTTTCATGTCGTCGGCTATGCCATGAGTTGTTCAGCCACGCTCTCGCGCGCGCTGAACCGATTTGCCTTTTACTGCCGCCTCATTTCGGATTCGGCCACCGCGACGCTCACCGAATCGGGAGAGAAGGTCACCCTCGCTATCGTTTTCGACACGGGCGGCGAACCGCCGATCTATCAAACCGTCGAGACGGTGCTCGCGTCGGTTCTGGCCTATCTTCGCTGGATTGCAGGCGTCGAGATTACGCCAATATCCGTCAGCCTTGCGCACGTTAAACCACGGCAAAGTGCCGCGCTTGAGACTTTCTTTGGATGCCCGGTCCATTATGCGCAGCCCGAGGATACGATCGTTTTCGCACGCGCCGACCTGGATCGCCCGATCCTGGTTGCCGACGAAGAACTTGCCGCGCTGCTGGACGGGGTCGCGAACCGTTATCTCGAAACACGGATGGCGGGGCGCTTTGCCGTGCGCGTCCGCGATGCGCTGCTTGCCCGGATGCCGGACGGGATGGTCCGCAAAAGCGACATCGCCAAAAGCCTGCATATGACCGAACGCACGCTGCTGCGCCGCCTCAAAGATGAAGGAACGACCTTCTCGGACGTACTTGATCGCGTGCGGCTTCAATTGGCGTTTCAATATCTGCAACGCAGCGATCTGGTCATTCGCGACATCGCATATATGCTGGGCTTTTCCGATGAAGGAACATTTTCCCGGGCCTTCAAGCGCTGGACGGGCCGGCGCCCCAGCGTCATAGCCCAGATGAAAGCGGACGAAGTCGTCGAAGTAGCCCGGGCTCTCGATATCTAGACCGTCTGACGCGGCGTGCCGTGCGATGCGCTCTTACCGCTCATAAATGCCGGGGCGGAAGCGGCCAATCGAACATGCTCGCGGCCGACGTCGGCTACCGACGCACAGCCCAACAACGCCATCGTACGAAGGGTTTCCTGCCGCATGGAACCGAGCCAGCGCTCGACGCCTGCCGCTCCGAATGCCGACAGTGCATAGAGATATGGCCGTCCGGTCATGCAGGCGCTTGCCCCCATTGCGATCGCCTTGAGGATATGGCTGCCGCGGCGGATGCCGCCGTCCAATATCACCTCGATTCGGCCACCCGCTGCATCGACGACATCGGCCAACAAGTCGATCGTAGCGGCGCCACCGTCGAGCTGACGACCGCCATGATTGGAAATTATCACCGCGGTCACGCCGAAATCGGCAGCGCGGCGTGCGTCGTCGACGGACTGAAGGCCCTTGATCGCAAATGGTCCGCCCCAATAGCTGGCAATTTTCTCGATCCGTTCCCAACTGATATGGGGTTCCATTTTCGATGCGAAGAACGACGCCAGCGTCGAAAGATCGCCCTCGCCACCCGCCGCGACGTTAGGCAAAGAAAATTTCCCCCCGCCAAGATAACTGAGGCACCAGCCGGGGCGCCTAATGAAGGAAGCCAGCGAGGACGGGGTGAGCCGGGGCGGAACAGTCAGCCCGGACCGAAGATCGCGTTCCCGATTCCCCGCGACGATTGTGTCGACGGTGATGCACAGCGCATCGAAACCCGCTGCTTTGCAGCGGTCGATGCTGGCGAAATTCAAGGCGTCGTCGGCGAGCAGATAGAGCTGATAGATTTTGGGGCCGGTCGAGGCGGCGCCGATGTCCTCGATCGATGTGGTAGCCATGGTCGACAGCGCATATCCGCAACCCGCATCGGCCGCCGCCTGCGCGACGCCCATTTCGCCATCGGGATGGAACATGCGGCTCATGCCGGTCGGCGCAAGGATGAGCGGCCAGGCGATGTCACAACCCAGCACGCGGGTTGCGGCGCTAACCTTCGTCACATCAGCCAGATACCGCGGCACCAGCTCATAGCGATCAAAGGAATTAACATTTGCCGCGGCCGTCTTTTCGTCGTCTGCCGCCCCACAGATATAGTCGAAAAGCGGACGGGGAAGCCGGCGACGGGCCGCGACCTCATAATCGGCAGTGCCATAGCACTGCGTCAGCCTGGACATATCGGCTCCCCTCCTTTCGAGTCAGCGCGGCCGGGTCAGCCGCGAACGCGAAAGCGAACCTTCAGATGGTGAGGGCCACGGGCGAAGTAGGAATCGAGCCATTCGACCTCGTCCGACACCGGCTCCAGAAGTTCGAACCGCTGGAAGACGGTTTCCAACGCCGACCGCGCTTCCATTCGCGATAAATAATTGCCCAGGCAGAAATGCGGCCCCTGCCCGAACGACATCAGCGGAACCGTAATCTTGCGGTCGATATCGAACACTTCCGGGTTCGGGAATTTGGTTTCATCGCGATTGGCGGAGGCCAACAGCGGCATCACGGTCGATCCCTTGGGAATCTTGACCCCGCCAAGTTCGGTATCCTCCATCGTGTGCCGGAAAATGATCTGAACCGGCGGATTGTACCGCAGCACTTCCTCGATCAGCGCCGGGATGAGTTCAAGGTTGGCGCGGACGCGCGCGTACACGTCCGGGTGCCGTTTCAGTTCGACCAGCGTCGTGCCGAGCAGGTTGGTGGTGGTTTCGACCCCGCCAATCAGCAGCAGGATCGACATCTGGATCACTTCGATCCGCGACATTTTTTCGCCGTCGGTTTCGGCGACGATGAATTGCGAGATGAGGTCGTCCTGCGGGTTGGCGGCGCGCTCGTCGTAAAGCTCTTCGAAGAACGCCCGCACCTTGTTCGAGCTGTCTTGAATCTCAGCGAGCCGCTCCGGCCCATAGGCTGCGCGGTTCGCGGCAGCGAGAATATCGTCGACCCACACCTTGAATTCGGCACGGCGCGCGGTCGGCACACCCAGGACCTGGGCGATCACCGTCACCGGGTAGAGCGCGCAAAAATCGGTGGCGAAATCAAATTCGCCTTCGTTGCCATGTTTCGCGATGATGTCGTCGATGAGCTCGTTCGCGACCTCGTAGGTCCGATCGACGAGTACCTTGATCTTCGAGGGCACGAAGGCTTTGTTCGCCAGCTTGCGTAAGTGGACGTGTCCCGGCGGGTCCATCGAGATCATCGGCGGCACCTCAGGTACCGGATCATATTCGCCGAGCAAGGCCGGCCAAAACATCGAACTACTGTAAAGTTTGCCGTTCTTGAGCAAGGTGTCGACGTCGTCGTAGCGCGCGACACCAAAGGCTTCGAGCGACGGCAGCCAGGTCACCGGATCGTCGCGGCGCAGCTTTGCGTAATATGGATAGGGTTCGTGTTTCACGACAGGATCGAGCGGATCGTAGACGCGCTCTTCGGTGTCAGTCACCGCGCTAGAGTTGACCAAGGTCTCGCTCATTTTTCTCTCCGAATGTTGGAAGGCCCATCGGCACCATCCCTATCTGGTTAAAGGAAAGACTATGGGCAGCCATCGCCGCCCCGAAGGGCCAGCCGTGCCATGAAAAAGCAGATGGTGCCAAAGATTTGAAGTCGCTGGCACGTTCGGCCTCGCCGTGACCCCTTCTGCCGTGGCAAAGGCGATGCAGCGGGATAGTTTGTGGGCACAAGAACGGGTCGAGCCCGCCATCATCCTGAATTAGAGAGGAAGACGCATGCATTTTCTTTATGCCTCCCATGTCACCGATGAGCATCTGACGCCTGACCAGCAGCGCGTGCTGCGCGGCCTGCGCGCGCCGTCGATGTCAACGGGCACCGAAACACCCTCGCACAACTCTCGGCCAAAGGATTTCAACAGCGCGCAAGACTGGGTGACGGCGTTCTTCGACAAGGGCGCCGAGGAAGTTCTTGGCTATTACGCCGACGATTTCGTTTGGGAAGACATTGAGTTCATGCAAACGATCACGACGAAGGAAGACCTCTACAAGGCGTTCGTCGTGTTCAACAATTCGGGGCCCGATTCGCCGTTCGGCGTCCACAAATTCGAGGTACTGAGCTATGACGGCGGCCGCTGTCCCCGTCAGCACGCCCAGACGCGAACGGGCCCGACGCCTGGCGATTTCCCCGAGCATGTCTATCGTCGCTATGCCGACAATATCTTCCTTGGCTCTGACTTCGAATATGACGAGTGGGGCTATATGCAGTGGATATGGAAAGCCACGCATAACGAGGATTTCTTTGGCATCCCGGCCGCGGGCAAGACGACTTACACGCGCGGTACCACGACGCAATTTTATCGCGACGGCAAGATCGTCCGCTGCCGCACGCACTGGAATTTCCGGGAGTTCGCGATGCAACTCGGCGTCATTCCCTTCCCCGACGAAGCATGGCGGAACAACCCCGGCCTCGGCGAGCCCGTCTGATGCGATACCGTCTGCTCGGTAAAAGCGGCCTGCGCGTATCGCAGATCGCGCTCGGTACGATGACATTTGGGACCGCGGCCGAATGGTCGCGGCCCGAGGAGGAATGCCGGCCAGTATTCGACGCTTTTACCGAAGCAGGCGGCAACTTCATCGACACCGCCAACATGTACACGGGCGGCGAGAGCGAAGGGATCGTAGGCCGGTTGATCAAGGCCGACCGCGATCGCTACGTCGTCGCATCCAAATATGCCAACGCAGTACCGGGGACTGGCGATCCCAATGCCGCAGGTATGCATCGCAAAAGCCTGACGCGGTCGCTCGATGCCAGCCTCAAGCGGCTCGGCGTCGACCATATCGACCTTTATTTCGTTCACTGGTGGGATTTCACCACGCCGGTCGAAGAGGTGCAGAGGGCGCTCGACGATGCAGTCAGCGCGGGGAAGATCCTCCACATCGGGCTTTCCGACGTTCCCGCGTGGGTGGTCTCGCGGGCGCAGGCCTTTCACGATCTGCGCGGGCTGGTTCCGATTGCCGCCATGCAGCTTGAATATAGCCTCGTCCAGCGTTCGATCGAGCGCGAGCATCTGCCGCTCGCAGCGGCTCATGACATCGGCGTGACCGCTTGGTCGCCGCTCGCGGGTGGCATCCTGACCGGCAAATACACCCGGTCGGCGGAGTCCGGCGGCAACAACCGCATGGACACTATGCAGCTTCAACCACTCGACGAACGAAACCGCAAGATTGCCGACGCACTCGACGCCGTCGCAGATCGCTTGGGCGCGACGTCCGGTCAAGTTGCGCTTGCATGGATCATGTCGCGCGGCGTCATCCCCATCGTCGGGGCAACGCGCCCCGACCAGCTCACCGACAATCTTCGGGCGATCGACCTCGTGCTGGATGAGGATGTGCTGGCAGAACTGGACGCCGCGAGCGCCTTCGACGCCGGACACCCCTATAGCATGCTCGAGTGGGATATGCCGATGGCGCTCGGCTATGGAGGTATGTTCGACCAGATCGACATCCCTCGTTTTCCCGGTCGCCGCTGACCTGCGTCGCATATCCGGCAATGCGTTTGAATCTGGACGAGCAAATGAAGCAATTCGACGTTGTGATTGTTGGCGGCGGACATGGCGGGGCGCAGGTTGCGGTGATGCTGCGTACGCAGAAGTTCGAAGGCAGCATCGCGATCATCGGCGACGAGCCCGAGCTGCCCTATGAGCGCCCGCCGCTGTCGAAGGAATATTTCGCGGGCGAGAAGGAATTCGAACGCATCCAGCTGCGGCCCGCCAAATATTGGGACGAACGCGCGGTGACGATGCTGCTGGGCAAGCGCGTCGTGAGCGTCGATCCCGCCGCGCACAGCGTCACGACCGATGCGGGCGAGACGATCGGCTATGGCAAGCTGGTCTGGGCGACGGGCGGGAGCCCGCGGATGCTGCCGATCCCCGGCGGCGACCTGCCCGGGGTTCAAGGCGTGCGGACGAAAGCCGATGCCGATGCTATGAAGGCGGCGTCGGAAACCGCAAGCCAGATCGTCGTGATCGGCGGCGGCTATATCGGGCTCGAGGCCGCGGCGGTGCTGACGAAGGCGGGCAAGAAGGTCGTGCTGCTCGAAGCGCTCGACCGCGTACTCGCGCGTGTCGCGGGGCCCGAGCTGTCGCGCTTCTACGAGAAGGAGCATCGCGATCACGGCGTCGACCTCAGGCTTGGCGTTTGCGTCGAGGCGATCGAGGGCGACACGCGCGTAACGGGCGTCCGGCTGGCTGGCGGCGAGGTGATCCCCGCCGACCTTGTCATCGTCGGCATCGGCATCGTCCCTGCGGTCGAGCCGCTGATCGCGGCCGGTGCCGAGGGCGGCAACGGCGTTCTGGTCGACCGGATGTGCAGGACGAGCCTGCCTGACATCTACGCGATCGGCGACTGCGCAGCGCATGAAAATCATTTTGCCGAGGGCGCGGTGATCCGGCTGGAATCAGTACAGAATGCGAATGATCAGGCGAATGTCGTCGCCAAGGGCATCGTCGGCGACGAGGCCCCCTATCATGCCATCCCCTGGTTCTGGTCGAACCAATTTGATCTGAAGCTCCAGACCGCAGGGCTCTCGACCGGGCACGACCAGGCGGTCCTTCGCGGCGATCCTGCGACGCGCAGCTTCTCGATCGTCTATCTGAAGGCCGGCAAGGTGATCGCGATCGACTGCGTCAACGCGACCAAGGATTATGTCCAGGGGCGCATGATCGTCACCGCCGGGGTGGTTGCGTCGCCAGAGCAGCTTGCCGACACGGAGACGCCGCTCAAGGAACTGCTCCCAGCATAGTCTCCGTACATGGTGCCTTGTTTGCGAGGGCATTAGAGCCAAAAAGCACCCGCGACCGACGAAGAATATACGCCTGCTGTCTCACAGTATGATCTAGCCGGCTGGTGTCCAAACCGCTGCACCGAGCAGCCCGAGGAATAGCCCGCACAACACGCCGCCGGTCGCAGCCCAGGCCACCCACCACTCCTGTTCGCTGGTCGATCTCCTCTGCTTGATCATCCCCTCGACGCGGCCGAGCTCGCGCGCCAGCGCCGCGCGCGCCTCGCCGAGGGATTTGCGATCCTCAGCGCCGAAAGATCGCGATGCCTCGAAGCTTTCGGCGGCAAGCGTCAGCGGCGTGAGCTGCATCGCCGGACGCTGGTCGATGCTTTCAAGGCGCTTCTCGATCTGGCCCAGACGCTGCGCCGTATCGCGCAGCGTCTCGGAGTAATCCGGAATCTTGTCCTTCGCTGCTGTCAGCCCTTCGATCGCGGCGCGCTGGAGCGATATTTCCTTGCGCAGGTCTTCGAAGGCTGTGGCGGCGTCATTGGTGGGCGGGGTGCGGGTGATTTTTTGCGTCATGGGTCCAGCTTACATACCCATCCCCATGCCGCGTCCACGGCCTAGACTTAGCTGGAGATCCTGAGACAGCGTTTTCGTGCTCATAGCGTCCAGACCAAGCTGGGCGCGTCGATTCTGGAGCAGCGACTCGAGCTGCGGATCGCGGTGAAGGCTTTTCGCCATGTCGGCGAGGTTGGCGCGCGCGGCCGAGCGCGCGGCGTGGGTCGGCGCCTCCTTCGCCTGGACGCTTTGCTTCTTCCAGGTCGCAACGAACAGCTCGGCGCGCTTCTCGGTCTCGGCAGCGAGGCGCCTGGTCTCGGCGGCGAGCCGGACACGGTCGCGCTCGGCGCGGACCGTCGCCGCGCGCTCAGCCGCACGTTCAGCCATCCGTGCGGCCTCCTGCCGGTCCATCGCCGCGATCGCGCCTGCGGTTTTACCTTGAGCAGCCTCGCTGGTGAGCTTGTAGCTCTTCCCGAACGCTTCGCGCAGATCGTTCGCCCCGCCCGGCCGCAGCGTATCGAGCTCCTGCCGGGCCTTCCTGTAGGCATCGAGCTCGTGCGGAAGTTCCTTCCCGCCCGCGCGGCGAACATCGACGATCTCCTTGGTCACGCGCGCAAAGCGCTCCACCGCCTTGTCGAGCGCCGATCGGACCGCAGGGGGATCAACAAGGTGGGCGCTCACGCGGACGTCTGAGAGCCCGACGGTTCGCCGCAGCGTGGGCGCCTCCTCCCGCAACGGCTCGCGCGAGACGGTGAGCTTAAGCCCGTCGAACATGGAGCGCTTGGGCTCAGCGACCTTCGTCGCCTCCGCCACCTTGTAGTCGCTCGCCATATCCTTGCCGCGCTCGCGGCCGAGCGTGCGCACGAGCTTCGCCTGGTTCGCGAAGTCATCCTTGGCATAATGGACATCGACCGCCTCGCGGTGCCGCGACAGGGCGACATAGGCGCCGTGCCGGTCCATGCCCGGCGTCGCCAGCAGCTGCACGCGGTCGACGGTCATGCCCTGCGCCTTGTGGATGGTCGCCGCATAGCCATGATCGACATGGGCATAGTCCTTCAGGTCGAACGCCACGCGTCGCCCGTCGTCGAGCGTCACTGCCATACGCGCAGGGCTGACGCTTTCAACGCTACCGAGCGAGCCATTCTTCACGCCGAGGTCACGTTCATTACTCAAGAACATGATGCGGTCGCCCGATGCGAAGCTTCGCTCGCCCCGATCGACCTTCAGGGCGACTTCGTCGGAAAGTGCTCCACTTGCCTTCAGCCGCTGGCGGACAGCATCGTTGAGCTGTTCGCGCTCGTCATTGGTGTGGGTCAGAATGATGCGGCTGGCATCGGGATGATTTTGCCGGTCGCGATCCCACGCATCGACCAGCTCGGTGCGCGCCGCCTCGCGCGTCTCGGCGGCGTGGACATGGCCAGCGTCGGCATAGCGCCCGATCGCCTCGCCGGTGCGCCCGGTGGCAAGCTCGCGCGTCGCCTCGCGCTGCCATTCCTGCTGCTGGCGGCGGATGTCCATGATCTCGACAGCGCCGTGCCGTTCGGCCGCCGCCCGGAACGCGGCGCCGGCCTCGATCGCCTGCAGCTGCTCGGGGTCGCCGACGAGCACGACCTTCGCGCCCTGTCGTTCGGCTTCCGACACGACGCGCTCGAGCTGGCGCGTCCCGATCATCCCCGCCTCGTCAATGACGAGGACATGTTTGTCGGTCAGCCGCTCGCGATCATTCGCCCATTGATGCTCCAAGCTCGCGAGCGTGCGCGAAGCGATCCCCGAGCCATGTTCCAGACCTTCGGCCGCGATTCCCGAGAGCGCCGCGCCCTGCACCTGATAGCCTGCCGCTTCCCACGCCTCGCGCGCAACCCCAAGCATCGCGCTCTTCCCTGTCCCGGCATAGCCGATGACATTGCTGATCCCGCGCGATGAGGCGACATGTTCCAGCGCGCCGCGCTGCTCGGCCGACAGATCGAGCCCGCGTGCCGACGCATTCGCCAACGCCCGTTCGCGATGACGCTCGGCAACACCATAATGACGCCGCGCCTCGAGCGTCGCGGTCGCGCGTTCGAGGCGCTGCTCGGTCTCGATCATCGACCGCGACGTGAACCGATCATCGCCGCGCCCGTCCTTGCCGAGCGCCATCAGTTCGGGCGATGCCTTCACCGCCGACATCACGGCATCGAACTGCTCCTTGCCGTCGCTGTGCCGGTGCACGAACATCGCAAGGTCGCGGGTGGTAAACGTCGCCTGGCGATGCGTGATCGCGTCGAGCGCGATCGAAGGATTGGCGATGATCTTGTCGCCGTTGGACCGCGCGATCTCCAAATGCTCGGCGAGCCGGTCCGGCGCCAGGCCATCCGCCGCCATGCGCGAGGCCGCCGGGCCAATCTTGTGCTGCGGCTCAAGGTCGATGCCCTGCTCTGCGAGACTGCGATGATCGACGCGCGCATCGATGTCGAGCGATACCAGACGTTCATTTACGTGGTCTGCCCAGGCTTCGCGCCAATGGGTGAGCAGTTCGGTGCGGTTCCACTCGCGCATCTTCGCGCCGAACGCGGCCGATCCGTCCTCGCCGATGCGGATTTCGCGCATGGTGAGCATGACATGCGCGTGCGGCTTGGCGAGGCCGTCAGCGCCCATGTCCCAATGGACATTGAGGTCGGCGATCATGCCGCGTTCGACGAACTCGCGCTGGACGAAGTCGCGCGCCAGTCCGATCCCCTGTTCTTGCGTCATCTCGCGCGGGATCGCGAACTCAACTTCGCGGGCGAGCTGCGCGTCCTTTCGAGTCTCCGCAGCCTCGACATCGTTCCAGAGCTGTTCGCGATCCGACCAGCGTTCGTCGGCGCCCTCGGGAAGAAGCACTTCGCTGTGGACGACGCCCGCCTTGTTCGAGAAGTCATGGTGGCGACCGAGCCGTTCGTCGTGCAGCCGGTCGGCCGAACGATAGGCGGCGGCGGCAACCGCGCTGCAGCCCACAGCGCGCGAAATGACTTTGGCCGAGAAATGGTAAAGCGCCATAGCGCCGTACCATTTACAGCAAAACAAGCACGTCGGCACGACGTATAAGCGCGCCCTTACACGATTTCATCGCGCTCGGGATCACAAAGTCTTGGGAGATTTCAGCTGCTTGCGGGCGCTTGAGAGTCGGCATAGCTGGTTCGTCCGACCCTCTCAAACGGAAGGACGTAACGATGCGTAAACCGCGTGATTTCGACGCCGAACTTCAGGCGCTGACCGACAAGGCCAGGGCGCTCAAGACCAAGAAGCAAGGCCAGCTCGGCGAGCTCGTCATTGCAACGGGCGCCGATGCGCTGTCGATCGAGCAACTTGCGGGCGCGCTGCTCGACGCCGTCGGCGCCGACAAGACGCGGAAGGAGGCGTGGCGCAAAAGCGGCGCGGCCCTCTTTCGCGGAGGAGGCCCCCTCACTCGCAAGGGCGCTCGCGGCATCGCGGGCGGCGCACCGGCGGATTGTGCAGGCGAAGAACCGCGTCCAGGCGAAGCGGGCGCGGCATGACACGCGGGTGTGGCAGGTGAAGCGCCGCGAGCGCACGCGCCAACTGATCGAGTTGGGCGGCCTCGTCGCCAAAGCCGATCTGATCGAGCTGACGGGCGATGATCGCGCCGTCATCCTCGGGCTGCTGGTGGAGGCCGCCGCGATGCTTCGCGGCGACGAGCGCGAGCAGCAACTAACGCTATGGCGCCGCCGAGGACGGCGCGCGTTCGCGGACGGCCGAAACTCTGATTTGTTCAGTGCTGAGTGAAGTGAATCAACGCCCAATTATAGCCGAGCGCACGAACGCGCGCTTCGAGATCGTTCAGCATTTCCGCGCCTGGCTTGGCGTCGCGCGTCAGCACCCAGAGATAGCGCCCCGACGGCTCGCCGACGATCGACCATTGATAATCGTCGCAATGGTCTAATACCCAGTAATTGCCGAAGAATGGGCCGAAGAAGGATACCTTCAACTTGGCATTCGTCGCCTTGTCCTCGACCTTTGCCTTGCCAACCGATTTGCGCAGCTTGCCATCGGGCGCACCCTTGCGCCCCCGATTGACGACGCGCACGGTGCCGTCGCGGTTCAGCGAATAGTCCGCCGTGACGGCCTCGAGTCCCTCCTCGAACGACGCATCGTAACGATATTGCTCGTACCAGCGCCCCATATATCGGCGGAGGTCGACCGCCTTCGCGGGTTCGGGGACCGAGTAGTTCCCGACCGGTCCGGGACGCGGATAATATTTCCAGAGAAGATAGGCGAACGGCGCGGCGACGGCTGCCACCGCACCGGCGGCGAGAACGGGTTTCTTCATGGATACTCCGTGGATAAATGGTCCACGGTTCTACGCGCGAGCCCAAGCTTCGTTGCCGCACCGACGGTGCAACGACGGCCGCGCTATTTGGCTTTGGCGCGCCCGCCAGCGGCAGGCTTGCGACCGCCGCCGCGTCCTTTGGTGCCGAGCCCGATCTGCTTGGCGAGCGCGCGGCGCTTCTCGGCATAATTGGGCGCCACCATCGGGTAATCCTTCGGCAGGTTCCATTTCGCCCGATACTCGTCGGGTGTCATGCCGAAGTTGGTCATCAGATAGCGACGCAGCATCGTGAGCTTTTTGCCGTCTTCAAGGCAAACGATATAATCAGGTTTGACCGACGCGCGCACCGATACGGCAGGCTGCTGCGCCTCGCGTTCGGGCTCGGCGTTCGAAGACAGGCCGGAGAGCGCTTCATGCACCGAGCGGATAACCAGCGGAATATCGGAAATCGCCACGCTGTTGTTGCTGACATGCGCGGCCACAATGTCGGCGGTCAGCGTGATCAGCGTTTCGGGATCGTCCATGATCTACCTTTCGGGAATGAGCGAATTACTTCGCTTGGCGCTCTAGCAGCGCAATGCGCTCCGAACAAATCGCATGAACCGCGCGGCCCAGTTCCTCGACACGCTCGCCGAGCCATTGAAGCTCGTCTTCGCTGATCCGATAATGCTTGCTGTAGCGCGCCTTCACATAGGCTTCCTTGAGCTTCTCGAAGCGCGAGCGATCGGCCTTCAGCTCGCGCGGCCAGGCATCGACGAGCCGCATGTCGATGCGCTCAGCCTGCGTGCGCAGGAAGCCGAGATTATGGACATGCGGCGTGTAGAACGTGCAGACCAGAAGGACGCAGTGATAGAGGCGTTCGGCAGTCTGGTGTAGGTCGAATGCAGCCTTCTTCAAGTCGCCGTCATTTAGTGCGTGCTTATATCCTCGAAGGAAGCTCTGAGCAGACGGAAGCCACTCTTCGAAATACTCCCGCGCCATTTCCAGCGCCTGCTGCGGCGTCTTCGGCTTCGGCTTATGAAGCGCCTTGTCGTCATACTCGTAGAGCGCGATGCCGTCCTTCGCGACGTCCATGAAGAAATAGCGGCCATGCGCGAGCCCGTCGTTCACTTCCTGCAAGGTGTGGACGATGAAGTTGACCGGCGTGTGGAGCGTCCTGTCGATCGCAAGCTCGCGGTTCAGCCGATCCTCGAGCTTGAGCCAATAATCGACCTTCTCGGTGAGGCGCTTGTCATTGACGATGATGAGCAGATCAAAGTCCGAGCGATAGCCCTTGGCGGTGTGCGGCTCGTCGACCCAGCCGCCACGCGCATAGCTGCCGTAGAGGATGATCTTGTCGATCCGTCCTTTCTTCTTCCAGCTCATCGTCGCAAGCGCGATGGCGTCCTCGAACTCCTCGAAGATGATCGCCTTCACGCGCTCGAGCTCGCGCTGCTTATTGGCCGGAAGATGATCGAGATCGGTGCGCATTTACATCACCCTGTAATCGCGCGGGCCGGATGGCAAGCGCCATCCGGCCCGCGCCGCTTCACCACAGCCGGAAACGCCACCACCATGGATCTTTCTCATCCATGGCGCTCATCATGATGCGAAGGCTCGCGGCGAAGTGCTTCTCGACCTCGGCGACGCTGATGCCGAACCGCTCGGCAATTTCGGGATAGCGCATCTCGTCGACGCGGATCGCGAGAAAGACCTTGCGGTCGAGGCCGCGCATCCGATCGACCGCGCGCTCGGCGCGCCACAAACGAAGCCGCTCGGCGCGGGCCTTACGCGCGCTCATTGTTCGCCTCCCGTGAAGGCCAGCAGATAATCGCTCGCCTTGCTGGCTTGGCTTGCGGCGCGGAAGATCGCCTTCTCGTCATCGCGCAGGACAGAAAGCCATGATGCGATATAATCGGCGTGGCGCACGGTCGGCGCGATGCCGAGCGAAGCGCAGGTGAAGGCTGATGCCATTTCGGCGACAAGCTCTTCCCTGGCATAGGCTTCGGAGCCAAAGCCGCCCGTCTGGTCGCGATCCAAGCGGCTGCCGTGCCCAGTCCAATGCCCAAGCTCGTGCAGCGCGGTGCGATACCAGTTCACCGGCTCGTGAAAGGCCGCCTGCGGCGGCACCTGCACAAAGTCATGGGAGGGGCTGTAAAAGGCATCCGCGCCGCCAATGTTGAAGCGCGCGCCGCTCGCAGCAATCAGCGCATCGGCCTCGGCGATCGCCAGCACCGGATCGGCGCTGACCAACGGTGCGGTGAAGTCTTCGGGAATCCCTTCGCACTGCTCGACGTTGAACACGACAAAGCGCTTGAGGAAAGCCACCTGCCGTGCCTCGCGGTCTTCGCTGCGCGCCTGTTCCTGCTCCGCCTTCGGCGTGAAGCGGTCGGCATAGCAAATGACCGTGCCCTTCTCGCCGCGCCGGACATTGCCGCCTGCGGCCTCGGCCTGCCGGTAGGTGAGCCAGCGCTGTGACGCATAGCCCTTGGCGATCACCTCGGCCCAGAGGATCAGCACATTGATGCCGCTATATCTGCGCGCCGTTCCGGCATTCTGCGGCATGGTGCAGCCGCACGCCGCGCTGTCCCAAGGCTGCACCCAAGGCAGCCGCCCCTCTTCCAGCTCGACGATGATCCGGTTGGTGACCTCGCTGTAGAGGCTCGCCCGTTCGATCCTTTCCTTGCGCACAACCTTTCTCCTTCCAGCCACCGCACCCCGGCCCGGAAGGGGGCGGAGGTGGGCGGCAGGAAGGAGCCGGCAGACCCGCATCATCGGGCGGGCTGCATCCGCAGGACCGCAATGCAATGGAGGACCCGCGACGCGGGTTGCGGCCCGGCCGGGCGAGGCTAGAGGCGAGTGACGCCCACCTCCGCCCCCGCAGCGCCGGGGACAACGCCGCCGCAGAGCGGCGACCGCCTGTGCGCCAGCGGCGCCCTCATCCAGGCGAATCAGAACGTTCGCCGCGCCGGTGACGGCGCGACATTTTGGACGCGGCCGTCGCCGACGGCCTCATTTCTCCTCGGGCGATCTCATGCGCGAGACGCTGTGCGACAAAAAGTTCAGGCTACGCCAGGTCGGCCCGCAAACCTCCACGGACGCCCATGGATGCCCACGGCACTACGCCATCATACGATAGCAAAATCGGCAGATTTCTGGGGTGTTGACGAACGCGATTTCGATCCCTTCTATGATCTCACGTCGACGTATGATCCCCCGACATATGGAGAAACAGCACATGGCATATCAATCTCCCCTCCGCCTCATGCGCCTCACCGAAGTCCTCGATCTCACCGGGCTCAGCCGTGCCACCCTCTATCGCAAGATCTCCGCCGGCACCTTCCCGCCGCAGCACAAGCTGGCGGAGCGTTGCTGCGGCTGGCGTGCCGGCGAAGTCGATATCTGGCTCCGCAATCCCATGTCCTTCACCCTCGCCGACCTCAGGCGCAGCCGCGGCCGCGGCGACGGCCCTGTCTGAAAGGCTCAGGACAGCGAAACCCCGCGCCGCGGAGGCGGCGCGGGGTGGAAGTCAAGCCTCAGTCGGCGGGGTTCCAGATGAGGGCATAGCCATCCTCGCCATCCTGCCCGGCGGCGCGGCCGAGGTTCGCATAGAGCCGGCGCGGTCCGAACTCGGGGGCTGCGAGGCTCAGCGACACATAGGGCTCGCCCGACTGCTGTCCGACGCGGATCCAGCCGGCACCGATCTCGACGCCCTCGGAATAGACCCGGTAGTCGGGCTGGACGTCGCCCGCTTTCGAGCGGTTGGTCCGGATCTCGATCGCTGCGCGGATCGAGAGGGTCTTGAGCTGGCCCACGAATCCCTTCTCGATGGTGCCGTTCACAAAGCCGATAGATGCCATTTGTCGTCTCCTTGAGTTACCGCGGGACCATCCCTGCGGCATGGGCGGACCAAGGACCGGCATGAGGCGCTCCCGCGAACCCGTCAGGGCCGCAGCGAAGCGGAGGAGTGCAGCGGGACGATTATTTGAAGCGAAGCGGCCGCGAGGAGACTGCGCAGCAGTCGGGGAAATAATCGCCCCGCCGCGCTTACGCGGGACGCCGCGCGGGTCCAGGTCGATCGCCCGTCGCCGGGGATGGTTCTGCAGAACAGGTGGAGCGCCCGACAGCTATCGGCCGGACCGATCAATCGTCGATGTTTGAGCGAGACAAGCGATCGTACCGATATTCCGCAGACGATACGGCCTCAGCTAGGGCCGACGCTCCCTGCCCTCAAACCGTCTTCCGATCGCGGAAAGATCATGCCGGAGGTCCGGGGCCTGGCGTTGACGCGAAGCCCGTTGCCAAAGCTCGCGCCAACCCCCGCGACGCCTTCGAGCTCGACGATAACGACCCCGGCGAAGTCCAGGCAGGATGTGAAAGATGCAGCATCTTCGTGTCGGCGGCGCAGAGGCAGTTTCGCGCAGCCCTCTTCCCGCTCGCCCGAGGCAACCTCGTGCCATCCACTCGCCGCGCCAGCTTGCGGGGATAGCGAGCGCGAAACAACGACGCCGCGCCGGTCGGCGAGCCCGGCGCGCCATGCCGGAACAACAGACGCGCCCTTGGCGAAGCCGTCGGCGGGGCGGCGTGCGTGCGCAGTTGTGCTTAGCCGCCGCCCCGCCAAGATCAGCGAGCCAAGTGCGCCGCGCGGCCACCCAACCAAACGCGCGACCTCTGGCGGCGCCTGCCGCCGCCAGTGTGCGCTCATTTGAGGCCGCGCTCAATTCTATAACTGGAATGCGCCTCCTTCTCGCCTTTCGACAGCGACTTTTCCTCGCCCGAAAGCGGACGATCAAATTATCGCAGGCTTGGACTTTAGCCGCTGCTGAAGTGCCAGGCGCCGAGCGTCAGCCCCAGTTAGAAGCCGACGTTACACGTTCCCTCGACGAGCGCTCCACGTCAAATGATTTGCTTTCCAACAGTCCGAATTATCTCGGTATAGACCAAGCAAAACCAATAAATTAGTTCGTCTATGCAGAGTTTGCAGACAGTTTCAGCACCTCCGATCTTAACAAGATCGATATTTCGCTCATCGTTCCTATAGTGAAACATTCTATTTCGAAGGGTCGCAAACAGGTGTGACATATCGTTAAATGCCACTCTAAACAGGATGTCGCCTTGATCTTCAAAATCCATACTCGAGACTGCTGGCTTTACCGCAGCATTTAGCTCGCTCTTGATCTTGCTAACTAAATTAACGTCGTATCCTGCAACTGAAAAGTCGAATAGTAAGCCATCAAGATTACCCTGTGCCGCCAACGTAGGCAGCGCTTTCGATAGAACCTTTAGATCGCCTTGCTTACCATCAGATACGAGAGATTTTAAAAAACTTAGCGACCCTGCAAAGTTTTGATTTGATAGTGCATATAGCATCGGAAAGGCGACAGAAGTGTATTCAAGTATCCTATATAGGTATAAAAAACTTTCGGTGAACCGTCTTTCTCTGCGCGCGACTAGGCATAAGATGAGTTCATCTCTGATTGTCGCGAAAAAATTACTATTTCGTGCTCCGACTGTCGTAAGAAGGTGCGAATAATCACCGAGATTAACCTGCGACTCAAAGAGGAGCTTTACTACTCTCGCCACCCTGTGCGCACGCAGAGGCCTCGTTCGGAGCTCGTTGCGTCGAAGTCGAAAGACATTGTCTGCCTGGTCTTTAACGTCGACATTGCCAACAATAATTCTCACGATCTCATGTAGCGCATATCCTTGCTGGCCAAGGCCGAAGGGATGCTCGGGCAAGCCGTGGACGCTAACCGGCTCAACAAGCTGAAATGATCGCATAGTTATCAATCGACCATCGTTCTCTCAAAAAAGACTTTGGTTATCTCGTCAGCGTCTGCATCCTGATAGCGGTCTAGGTTTGCAAAAAAGTGCATCGATAATTCGCGCCGAAACTTACCAACATTAATTTTTGAAACATTAAGTGCGGAAAACGCTTCGTCGAATGTTTCAGTCAGAACCCTAAAGTGGTCCTTGCTTATCACTTTTAATTGTTCAAAGCTCCTTTTTGCGCCCACCGCGAAGCCTACCAAGTTGTTGCCAAGACGAAGCCAGTCTCGGGATATCGTATCAGCCGAGAAACGCGCAACCTGGTCTAATATATCAGAGAAAGATACATTAGATGTGGTAAGGTCTGAGTCCATAACCTTGCCGACGAGAATTTCATCTAGTTTTGACTCGATTATGCGAGAGTTTTCATTGTTAACACTATTGGTTAGAAATGCTGTATAGGCGGAAGCGATATCACTTTTTCTAAAGGCCCCATGAGGCTTTACAGACTCAGTTTCCTTTTCAGATACAATAACCATATCAGGGTGACCTATATTTAGGACACCCTTTGTTAACATCTCAATTTGATGTCGCGCAGTCATGGGCTTCTGCCCGTTGTTAAGAGTGATCATCCGATACAACAAAAGGTCGTAACGCTCAGCGATGATCACGTTCACGCTGAGACTTCCATCTGGATTAAAGCCAATCTCGTTGGACGCATCCCACAGCGTGTTAAGTCGCTGCATGCCGTCCAAAATGTATCCCTCGGAGATGTTTTCCTCTACGAAAGCCTGTATATTGGCGGCATTAAGGTCGCTCGCATGCGCGGGATTTACGAAGGCGAGGGTTATCGGAGGCATTACACAGCCCCGGAGAATATCCGCCTTCAGCCGTTCGTAGAACTTTTTCCGTTGAACCTTTCGCTGTTCCTCGAACTTATCAATCAGAGGGAACAGGCTATCGAGGGCGTATCTGTAGGTGGTGACACCGGTCGCTACGGTGCTTTGAATCACTTCGTCCTTAACGACGCTAAATACGGTAATCATCACCCCCCCCCCCGCTTGGCTGCCTTCGACTTTCTTAGAAGCGAGGCTAAAGCGAGAATACTAGCCCCGCCAGCGCAATCTGTCACCCGTAGCTATCAAGGCTGCGAAAAATCGGTTTCGGCGCGAGGTGACATTCGCACTACTGCATCGGAAGGGCGAGTTTGGTCGGCAGCCGACCCTGAGTGAACGTCCGCTATCCTGCAACTCCACTCCAATCCGGACGGTCGCCTACCGGCCATATTTGACCGTGCGCTCAACTCGTGGAACCTCCTGGGCTCTCCCCCGCGCAATAGCGCCCCCATGTATCCATCAGCGTAACGCGCGCGCCCGGCTGCTCCGGCGTGCCGAGATAGGTCGTACGGCGATAAGCCGCCTGCACAGCGTCGGGCGTCTTATGAGCCAGCGCCGCCTCCACCACGGCATCGGCGAAGCCTGCATTTGCCGCCCAGTCGGTGAAGGTGGAGCGAAAGCCGTGAACGTGGAAAGGTTCCTTCATGTCGCGCAGCACCTTGAGCAGCGTCATATCGGACATCGGCTTACCCGCAGCTCCCGGGAATACGACATCGGTATCCGGAAGGCGGAAGGCCTTTGCCTTCGCGAGTACCGCCAAGGCCGCGTCAGATAAGGGAACGATGTGGGCCTTGCCCCGCTTCATATGATCCGCGGGAATAATCCAGAGGCGCCGCTGGACATCAAATTCGTCCCATGTTGCCAGGCGAACCTCTTGGCTGCGCACGCCTGTGAGGATGAGCAATTCGAGCGCCAACCGCCCGAAGGCCGGCTTTCGCCGCAAAGTCGCGACGAAAGTCGGAAGCGCGCTGTAAGGCATCGCCTTGCGATTCTCCCGTGACTTCACTTGCCGGGGCAGCCCCCTCCCCGCTTTGAGGCTGCCATTGCCCGACGGAGCCTCGCTGGAGCGCCAGCCTTTCGCATGAGCATAATCCAGGACGACGCAAATGCGGTTGCGCACCTGACGTGCCGTCTCCGGGATTTCCTGCCAGATCGGCAACAACACATCGATGATATCAGCCGCGGCGATTCCTCCGGTCGGAACATTGCCCAATTTCGGAAAGGCGTGACTTTCGAGACTGGCGAGCCACTGGCGTGCATAGATGGCGCTTTTCCAACCGGCCGCATTCTCCTTATGATATTGATGTGCGGCCTCGCGGAAGGTCACCTTGGCGGCCGCTTCATGCTTCCTTTCCATCAGAATATCGCGACGGTCGATCTTGATGGCCCTGCGCAGCTCGCTGGCTTTTTGCCGTGCCTCCACGAGCGGCAGCAATTTGGCACTTCCCAAACCGATATCCCGGCGCTTGCCGTCATGTTGTAGTCGCAGAAGCCAAGAAGCCCCGCCACGTTTGTCCACCTTCAGGAACAGCCCGTCCCCGTCCTGATAGGTGCCGGGATTCGCCATGGCGGCCTTTATCGCCAAAGCTGTGAGCTTTTTCATAGCGTTAACCCCCATCTTTTCCCCCACACTTGGAGGGCCGATTCTGAGGGGGTGAAAAATCTTCCCCCACATTCTCCCCCCACTTTTCTCTGCGCTGCAGTGATACGGCGTGAGATACAGAGGACCGACCCAAGGATAATACCCTATGTTTTCTGCGGTTTCCAGAGGTTTTGGGAGATGCCCTCGGACCGGAGGGTGGTGGACAGGGCTGGATTCGAACCAGCGTACGGAAACCCGGGCAGATTTACAGTCTGCTGCCTTTAACCACTCGGCCACCTGTCCTTGGGGCCCGCTTTGGGAAGCGGTCCAATGGCGAAACGAGGCTTGCCTGTCAATGGCGGTCGTGGGAAAGGCGCGCCTTATGAGACAATTTTCCCGACATCGCCGCCCGTCAGGCGGAAACCAACGCGGTCAGGCCATCCGTTTCTGGGGCCGCCACGCCGTTCTCGCCGCGCTCGCCAACCCCGAACGCAACGTCAAGCGCATCTGGGGCACGCGCGAGGCATTGGGCCAGCTCGACCTGCCGCCGGTGATTCCGATCAGCTATGCGGACGTCGCCGACCTCGCGCGACTCGTCGCGCGCGACGCGCCGCATCAGGGGCTGGTGATCGAGGTCGACCCGCTCGAGAATATCCATCTCGGCGACCTGTTGCAGGAAGAGGTGGATGCGGAGAGCAAGCGTCCGCTCGTCATCCTCGACCAGGTCACCGATCCGCACAATATCGGCGCGGTGCTGCGCTCGGCGGCGGCGTTCGATGCGGCGGCGATCATCACGCAGGACCGCCATAGCCCGCCCGAAAGCGGCGTGATCGCGCGTTCGGCATCGGGCGCGCTCGAAACCGTGCCATGGGTGCGCGTCGTCAACCTGTCGCGCGCGCTGGAGGAGATCGCCGAGGCCCAATATTGGCGCATCGGGCTGATGGGCGACACCGAAACGACGCTCGGATCGACGCTCGACGGCAGCAAGGTCGCGCTGGTGCTCGGCTCCGAAGGCGACGGGATGCGCCACAATGTCATGGAACATTGCGACGTGCTGGCAAAGCTGCCCATCTCGCCGCGGATGGAGAGCCTCAACATCTCGAACGCCGCGGCGATCGCGCTCTACGCGGTCGCGACGGCGGGCCAATAAGGTCTAATCCTCCGCCGCGATCCGCACTTTCAGCCCGTCGAGCGCGTCGCTGAACGGGATCTGGCACGACAGGCGCGAATTATCGTCGCGGTCGGTGGTCGAATCGAGCAGGTCGTTCTCGTCCTCGCTCATCGCGGGCATCGCGTCCTTGTCGCCCGCCTCGACATGGACATGGCAGGTCGCGCACGAACAGCAGCCGCCGCACAGCGCGAGCAATTCGTCGAAACCGGCGTCGCGGATATTTTCCATCACGGTCAGGCTGGTGTCGCCTTCGATCTCATGTTCGGTTCCGTCGCGCGTCACGACAATCAGCTTGGCCATGCTAGTCCCTCATCTCTTTCTTGTCGCAGGCGCTATGTCGCGCGTTGCCTGTCAAATCAAGCGTTGCTATCAGCAACCTTGGGAACAAAAGGAGAATATAGGATGGGCCTAAGCCAGCAGCAGCTGAACGCGGGAATCGACGCGCTGGCGGAGCGCGACGCCAATTTCGCGCGCGCGCTCGGCAACGCGGGCTATCCCGAGCCGCGCATCCGCGCGCCCGGCTATACGACGCTTCTTCGCACGATCGTCGGCCAGCAGGTCAGCGTCGCCGCCGCGACCTCGATCTGGAACAAGCTCGAGGCGCAATTCGGCGAAGGCTGCCCCGCCGAAGTCATGGCCGCCGCCGATTTCGACACGCTGCGCGCCTGCGGCCTGTCGGGGCAGAAGCAGGGCTATGCCAAAAGCCTCGCCCAGCTCATCCTCGACGGCGATCTGACCTTCGACGCGCTCCCCGCCGACGATGAGGAAGCGATCGCCTTGCTCACGCGCGTCAAGGGCATCGGGCGCTGGTCGGCCGAAATCTACCTGCTCTTCGCCGAAGGCCGCCCCGACATCTGGCCCGCAGGCGATCTCGCGGTGCAGGAAGCCGTCGGCCGCATCCTGCAATTGGGCGCGCGCCCGAGCGAGAAACGGGCGCGCGAACTGGCCGAAACCTGGCGTCCGCACCGCGGCGCGGCGGCGATCTTCAGCTGGCATTGCTATAATATGGATGTGATTTAGGCGGTGTCCGTCGCCCCCGCGAAGGCGGGGGCCGCCAGCAACCTTGCGTTACACCGGTAGCGGCCCCCGCCTTCGCGGGGGCGACGATTCAAACGAAAAAGGCCGGGTGGAGCATCCTCCACCCGGCCTTTTTTGTAATCATCAGCCGAAGCCTATTTCTTCGCCGCAGCCTTCTTGGCCGGAGCTTTTTTGGCGGACTCAGCCTTCTCGGCCGCAGCGGCCTTCGCCGGAGCAGCCTTCTTCGCCGCGGGCTTGTCCTCAGTCTTGGCTTCGGCCTTCTTCGCCGGCGCCTTCTTGGCGGGAGCCTCGGCCTTTTCTTCCTTGGCCTCTTCCTTCACCGCATCCTTCTTGGCGGGCGCAGCCTTCTTCGCGGCCGCCTTTTTGGCGGGCTTCGCGTCATGGTCATGGTCGTGACCGCAGCCTGGGCCGTGGACGTGGCCGTCGTCGTCGGCTTCGATCGCGGCTTCGATCTCTTCGCGCGTCACTTCGCGGTCGCTGATCTCGGCCTTTTCGAACAGGAAGTCGACGACCTTGTCCTCATAGAGCGGGACGCGGAGCTGCGCGGCGGCGAGCGCGTCCTGCTGGACATATTCGACGAAACGCTGGCGATCTTCGGGGCGATACTGCTGCGCCGCCTGCATGACGAGGCGCTGCATTTCCTGCGCCGACACCTGCACGCCATGCGCCTGGCCGATTTCCGACAGGAGCAGGCCGAGGCGGACGCGGCGCACCGCGATGCTGCGATATTCGTCGCGGTCGCTCTCGAGATCGGCCTTCGCCGCTTCGGGATCTTCCTCGTGGCTCGCTTCATGCTCGAGCTGCTGCCAGATCTGGTTGAACTCGGCCTCGACCATCGTCGGCGGCACTTCGAAATCATGGCTCGCGGCGAGCTGGTCGAGCAGCTTGCGCTTCATATAGGTACGCGTCAGGCCGTTGAGTTCCTGCTCGACCTGATCCTTCATCAGCTCTTTCAGCTTGTCGAGGCTTTCGAGGCCGAGCGTCTTGGCGAACTCGTCGTCGATCTTCGACGCCGCGGGAACCTTCACTTCCTTCACCCTGACGGCGAATTCGGCGGGCTTGCCCTTCAGATTTTCGACCGGATATTCGTCGGGGAAGCTGACCTTCAGCACCTTTTCGTCGCCGGCCTTGACGCCGACGAGCTGGTCTTCGAAGCCCGGGATCAGCTGGCCCGAGCCGATTTCGACCGCCATGTCCTCGCCCGTGCCACCGTCGAAGGCGACGCCGTCGACGCTGCCGGCGAAGTCGATGATGACCTGGTCGCCGGTCGCGGCTTTCTTGGTCTTCGGCGCTTCCTCGAACCGCTTCATCTGCGCGGCGAATTCCTCGATCTTCGCCATCACCGCCTTGTCGTCGGCGGGAACGGTCAGGCGCTCGAGCTTCAGCCCGTCGATCGACGGGGTTTCGATTTCGGGCAGTACTTCCAGCGCGACGGTGACTTCGGCATCCTTGCCGCTTTCATAACCGTCGGCGAGCGTCACGGCCGGCTGCAGCGCGGGGCGAAGCTTTTCCTTCGCCATCAGGTCGCGCACGCCGGCGTCGATCGCCTTGTTGAGCGCATCGGCCGACAGCGCGGGGCCGTGCATCTTGCGGATCAGGTTCGGCGGCACCTTGCCGGGGCGGAAACCGGGCATGCGGACGGTCGGGGCGATGCTCTTCACCTCGTCGTCGACGCGCGCGTCGATATCCTTGGCGGTGATCGTGACGCGATATTCGCGCTTCAGGCCTTCGTTCAGCGTTTCGACGGTCTTCATTGCCTTGGTCTTATCCTTGCTCAAAATCTCGTATCGAACCCCGCCAAAAGGGCGAAGTTCCCCATGATCCCGGCCTGCATTGCGGAATGGTGCGGGCGAAGGGACTCGAACCCCCACATCTTGCGATACTGGTACCTAAAACCAGCGCGTCTACCAATTCCGCCACGCCCGCAGGTGTTTTCGGCCGGGTGCACGAAATCGCGCGCTGCCGCGCACGCCCGTGCGGGCCGCGCGGGGCTATAGCAGACACGCGGCCAAGGGCAAGGGCACAAAGCCGCCCGTTCCGCTGGCGGAACATGCGTCGCGCCGGTTCGTTGATCAGGTCAAGGAGATATATGATGCCCTACCCCTCGGACCTCCACGTCAAGGCCGCCGACCCGCTGCCCAAGCCGAAGCCCGACACGATCGAACCGCAATCGCCGCCCGAACGGCCGACCCAGCCGACACCGCTCGAGGACCCAGCCGGTCAACCGGTCGAAATCCCCGGCAGCCCCGGCGGCGGCGATATCGACCAGCCCGGCCGCGGCCCCGACGAAGTGCCGCCCGATCAGGTTTAAGCAGATCCTCCCTGTCGCGAAGCGATGGGGAGGGGGACCGCGCCCGCAGGGCGTGGTGGAGGGGCGACGATGGCAGAGCCACCAGTCCCTCCGTCAGTCCTACGGGCGGCCACTCCCGATCGCTCCGCGACAGGGAGGATTAAAATTAGCTTGCTAACCTCTTGACCCGCCCTTCCCTCCGCCGCCACGATGGCAGCAAGGGGAGAGACATATGAAATCCATCACCGCCGCCATCGCGCTGCTCTTGGCGAACACAGCGCCCGCCACAGCGCAGGACACCACGCTCTACCTCGGCGGCCCGATCATCACGATGGACGGCGACACTCCGCAGACTGTCGAAGCGGTCGTGACAAAGGGCGACCGCATCGCCTTCGCCGGTTCCGAAAAGCAGGCTCGCGCCGCCGCTGGCGACGGCGCCGTTGTCCATGACCTCAACGGCGCGACGATGCTCCCCGGCTTCATCGACGCCCATTCGCATTTCACCGTCGCCACGCTGACCGCCGGCGGGCTCGATCTCCGTGCCGGAGCGCCGGTCACCGACGTCGACGGCGTCATGGCGGCGATCCGCGACTATCTCGCCCGCACCCCGGCCCAGCCCGGACGCTGGGCGACCGTCTGGCAGTTCGACCACGAGACGCTCGCCGAAAAACGCTATATCACCCGCGCCGAACTCGACGCGATCGCCCCCGACCGCCCGCTCGTCGTCCTCCATGTCTCGCTCCACGGCGCGGTCGCCAACAGCGCCGCGCTGAAGGCCGCGGGCATCGACGAGACCACCCCCGTCCCGCCCGGCGGGATGATGCTCCGCGATGAAGCGGGCAAGCTCAACGGCGTATTGCTCGAAAAGGCGATGTTCCTGCTGCTCGCCAAATTGCCGCAGCCGACAGCGGAGCAGAAACTCGCCGCGCTCGACGCCGCGCAAAACGCCTATTTCGCCGAGGGCTATACGCATGCGCAGGACGGCGCGACCCAGCCGCCCGACGTCGCCTTCCTCACGTCGCCCGCCGCACGCGAGCGACTGAAAATCGACCTCGCGCTCCTCCCCTTCTCGACCGGGCTCGACGCGCTGCTCGCGCAGCCCGCGCTCAAATTCGGCAGCTATCAGGGCCATGTGAAGCTGCAGGGGATCAAGTTCGTCCTTGACGGGTCGGTGCAGGCGCGCACCGGCTATTTCACCCGCGATTACAAGCGCGGCAGCCCCGAGGGTCATCATCCCTGGCACGGCGAACCGGTGCTCTCCGAAACCGACTTCATCGTGCAGGCGAAGAAGGTCCACGACCGCGGCTGGCAGCTCTTCGTCCACGCCAATGGCGACGCGGCGATCGACATGGCGATCGAGGGCTTCGAGGCGCTCGGAATCACCGCCACCGCGAACCGCCGCCCGATCGTCATCCACTCGCAGTTCCAGCGCCCCGATCAGCTCGCCGCCTATAAACAGATCGGCGTCGGCCCCGCCTATTTCTCGAACCACACCTGGTATTGGGCCGACATTCACCGGACCAATTTCCCCGACGAAGTGGTCGATTTCATCAGCCCCTTCGCCTCGGCGCGCGCTGCGGGGCTGATCGCCTCCAACCACAGCGATTACAGCGTCACCCCGCTCGACACGCGCTTCATGCTCTGGACCTCGATGGCGCGCGTCTCGCTCGCCGGCGTCGTCAGCGGCGAAAAGGAACGGCTGGGCGCCTATGCCGCACTGCAGGCGCTCACCACCGGCCCCGCCTGGCAAATCTTCGAGGAAGACCGCAAGGGCCGCATCAAGCCCGGCCTGCTCGCCGACTTCGTGATCCTCGACCAGAACCCGCTGACGACGCCGGTCGATGGAATCAAGGACATCCAGGTCCGCGAAACAATCAAGGAGGGAAAAAGCGTGTGGTCGGCACCTCCACGCTAGACTCGCCCGGCGCCGCTCGCGGACCTCAGAATCTTACGCGCTGCATCATGGCTTGTGCCTCGGGCAGGCCGGCGCCGAAATAGTGCAGTTGCGGCGCATAATAATTCGCTACGAATAATTTGCCGTCGACGACCGCCAGGCGAGCCTCGCCAAGCCGCGTCAACTCGTCATTCGGCATCGTATAACGATAGCGGACCAGCAACCCCTTATTCCCGCCGATGTCGGTTGGGGCCGATTCGACGATCGTAAAATCGGAAAGCTGGTTCGCCGCGCGAAAGCTGCGTTCAAAAAAATCGGCCAGTTCGGGCAGCAACAGACCGCTGTCGAACTTTGGCATCGGATTATTCTTCTTGTCGCGCTCCTTGTACAGCGACCCACCCGCAGGAATGGCGGAGAAGAACTCGATCGCGTTGAGACCGACACCATCCTGCGTCCACACCCGTCCCTGCTTGCCGGGCCGTCCACCTTGGTTCCAGTCTCTTTCGGGCGTTACTTTCAAGCCATCGACCTGCGCGGTTTCTTTTGCGCTTATCAGCTTCCAGCCCGCACTTGCAGACGGGCTCCAGGCAGCAAGCACAACCGCGACGAAAATCACCGAACGACGATGGATAGCCATTTCAATTCTCCAACAGCATTTTCATGGCCGCGGCGTCGGATGCCTGCGGCAATCGGACCAGATATTCGCGCAACGCGGCTTTTCCCGCCGAGCTATCCCCGCCGCGCATCGCGGTCAGTCCCGCGCCGCGCCACGCCTCGGCAGGCGCCGAACCGGTCGCGATCGCTTGTTCGTAAAACTGCCGGGCCGTCACCAGATCCCGCGGGTTGCCGCGCAGCCGATACAGCTCGCCGCGGGCATGAAGCAACAATCCGTCCCAGCCCAAGGCGTTGGCCCGGCTTTGGATGACATAGTCGGCAGCGGCGAACTCATTGCCCTTGACCAAGCTGTCGAAGAGCGTCGGCAGAACGCGCGCGGTCTCCGCACCATAGGCTTCGCGCCCGTCGTCACCCTCCGCTGCTCCCGCCTCGGCTTCCTGCTCGGCGAAATAGGCGACACGCTGTAAATCAGTGGGGTGCGTATCGATCGCCCCCGGATTTCGCCGGCGAATTTTGCGCAACTTCCGCTCTTCTTTCAGCGCGTCCTCTTCTTCCATCAGTCGCGTCCACACGGCCGATGCACGCAGCGGGTAAGCCGATGCCTTGATGTAGGATGCGGAAAGAGCGTCCGCTTCGGACTCCTGCGCACGCTTAAAGCCGAAGAAACCGAATGCGATCGGCGTTTGGGCGAAGCCGAGACCGGTGTTCGGGGCAGCGGCGGCGCCCGCCAAGCCGATCCACGCCATCAAGTCGCTGCCTTTTCGCTGCTCCTTAAAGCCATTCAAGCTGTGCCGCAGCTCAAAATGAGCAAATTCGTGTCCCAATACCGTCGCCAGTTCCGCTTCCGAATGCACGCGAGCCAACAAGCCGGTGTGTACCTGCATCATTCCATTTGGTGCCATGCTCGCATTGAACAGCTTATCCTGGACAATATAGACTCGCGTTGCTTCGCAACGATCTGGTCCGACCGTTTTACAAAGTACGCTCTTTACATATTTGGTGAGAGCTTCATCTCGAACGACCAAAGGGGAATCGCGAAACGCCCTTTCATAATCGTCCATTTGCATCCACAAACCGCGCTCATCGACGCCCAGCGGCTCATATGCCCCTGCATAGGTCGGCCTTTCGAACGGTTCACGCGCGGCCAAGGAAGAAGGGGCGGCCAGCATCACTACTGCCGCAACGATTGCCCGCTTGGTCATTTGGCTGCCGTAGCGACCGGCTTGAAACCCGGAAAATCCTCCAGCAATTGACCAACGCGCTTTTGCATGCCCTCCTCGGTGCGGACGTCACCGCCCATTTGCTCGTCGGCGTTCAACCAGACCAGATTTCCGGTGTGCAAATCGACAAGTCCCGCATAGCCGACATGCTTGCCCGAACTCACGCCCGCGCCGACCAGCCCGATCGCGAGAACCTGAAACATCTTTCGCCCGAATGAGCCATATTGGTCCTCGGTCCGGACAAATAGCCCATATTGCGCGCCGGTCCTCTCCGCGATTGCTTTGGTGCCCTCTCCCAGCGTCCAGTCAAATGCCTTGTTCTTCCGCGTCGGGAGACGGTTTCCGGCAAAGAACTGGTAATTGACGACCGAACTGGCAACCGAGTTGAACAAGGCCCGATGTTCGGAAAAAAGCTTGGCGTCCTCGCCGACAAGATCGGGCTCGATGATCAGCTCGTTGCTGAACTCTATCTGGCGGCGGGCCAGTTCGGCATTCAGAAACTCGCGCGCCTGCGCGGTCCAATCGGCGTTAGGCTCGGCGAGCCCACCCGTAGACTGCTCGCCTACCCAAACCGACGGCCGAAACAGCAAAATTTTCTTTCCGCTGAGCGTTTCAGCCGAAAACCCTTCGCGCACTGCGCCTTTTTCTTGCCCATGTGCCATTGGCGCCATGACAAGAAACGATACCGCCAGAATGGCGGCCGCCAGCCATTTATTCATCATCCCCCGTCCCCCCGGACATCTTCAGACTCGGGAAGTAATCCTCCGCCTGTCCCAAATGCGTGCATCGTAAAAAGCTTCAAACGCGGCAAGCAAAAAATCGGCGTACATAAACCGGCCTGTTTTTTCCTATATTTTACTGGCCAGAGCGCCGCGCCGCGACGTCGGCGAGCATCGCCTTCAACGCCGCCACGTCCAACCAGCGCCCGCCCGACATCACGCCGAGCGGCGAGCGCAGCGTTGCAGGTTCTTCGAGTGGGTTTTCGGCGACGAGCAACAGGTCGGCACGATAGCCCGGCGCCACAACGCCGAACTTCGCCGCGCCCGGCACCGTCTTCGCGATGAATTCGCCCGGCGTGCGCGTCGCCGCCGACAGCGCCTGCCACGGCGTCAGCCCGGCGGCGAGCATCGCGTCGATCTCTTCGTGCAGCGCGAAGCCCGGCACCTGCCCCGGAATCGCCGGCGCGTCGCCGCCCGTGATCAGCGGCACGCCGGCATCGGCCATCGCCTTCACAAAGCGCGCCTCGAACGCCACGCGCCGCGACAGGTCGACCGCCTTTTTCTGATAGCCCGACCCCGCCCACGCCAGCCGGTCGGCGGGCGACAGATAGCGCGCCTCGGGCGCCGCCAGATAGGCTTTCACCACCTCGGGCTTGCCGAACTGCGCCGCGATCGTGCGATAGTTGAACAGGTCGGACGTGACGAAGGCGCCATGCGCCTTCGCCAGCGCGATCGCGTCGACGATCCGCGCATCGGCGGGCGGCGCATTCTGGTCATCCGCGGGCGGTTCGGGGAAGAAACCGTAGAAAAATTCCTCGACATGCGCGACCATCGCCTGTCCCGCCGCCAGTTGCTTCGCAAGCCCGACCGCTTTCGCATTATGCCCGACGATACCGATCCCCTGCGCCTTCGCCTCCCCGGCGAGCGCCGCGAAGGCATCGGCCGGCAGGTTCGTATAGACCTTGATAAAGCTGTAGCCGTTCGCCTTGGCTATCCCGACGATCGCGCGCGCATCCTCGGGCGTCTTGACGACCAGATGGCCATATTGCGGGTCGCCGTCGACCGCGAGCGCCGTGAAAATTTGCGGCCCAGGCACCTCGCCCTTGTTCACCGCTATCCGCGTCCGCCCGGCGAAGCTGTTCGTCGCCTCGCCCATGTTGAGCATCGTGGTGACGCCGTTCGCGAGCAGCAGCGTCAGGTCGTCGCGCGTCGTCACATGATTGTGCATGTCGGCGAGCCCCGGCACCAGCCACGCCCCCTTGCCGTCAATCACCGGCGTCCCCGCGGGCAGCTTCGCCTTGATCCCGATGCTCGCGATCTTGCCGTCGGTGACGATCACCGTCGTGCGCGCAATCACGCGCTCGGCGTCCATCGGCACGACATTGACGTCGGTGAAGACGACCGTCTCCGCCCGCACCATGCCGGCGAAGGCGAGCATCGAGCACAGCGTCAGCAGCGCGCGCAGCATCTGCCGCATCGCGTCAGCCGGCGCAGAAAGCGGCGAAACGCGCTATCGCCTGTTTGCCGCGCGGCGTCGCCGTCATGTCGACTGTGTCGCCATTCGCGGTCATCCGCAGCCAGCCGTTCGCGGCAAAGGCGCGAAAGAAGGGAAAGGTCGCGGGCATTTCCTGCGCGGTAAAGGTCGGTATTTCGTCGGCCTCGGTCGTCCCGGTCAGCCGCACGCGCTGGTCGCCCGACTCGAGGGTGATCGCGGTCAGGTCGGGCGCACCGCCCGAAATCCCTGCAAAGACGCGGTCGCCGCTTTCCTCGCAGGTGAAGTTCAGCGGCTGGTCGTCGGTGCCGTCGACCTCATAGGCAAGGATCGCATCGTGCACCGGCCCCTCGTCGTTGACGCGCATCGCCCAGTCATATCCGTCGTTCACGGCGGGCGCCGCGATTGCCGAACCGCCGACAACCAGCGCGAGCGCGCCGCCGACCGAAACCATCATCCGCTTCATCATATCCGCCCTTCCCATCATATCTGCACTGATTTCAATGCCATGACAGCGAAGCGGCCGGATTCGCTGTGAACGCGATCACTTATTGGGTCAGCCGAGCGCCTTCTTCAGCAGTTCGTTGACGACCTGCGGGTTCGCCTTGCCCTGCATCGCCTTCATCGTCTGCCCGACGAAGAAGCCGAACAGGGCCTCCTTGCCGCCCTTATACTGCGCAACCTTGTCTCCATTGGCGGCGAGGACCTTGGCGATCTCGGCCTCGATCGCGCCGGTGTCGCTCGTCTGCTTCAGCCCTTCGCGATCGACGATCACGCCCGCCGCATCGCCGCTTTCGAGCATCTTTTCGAACACCGCCTTGGCGATCGTCCCCGAAATCGTGCCGTCGGCGACGAGCCCGAGCAGTTCGGCCGCCTGGGCGGGACTGACCGGCGAGTCCGAAATATCGCGGCCCAGACGGTTCAAGGCACCGAATAACTCGCTCGTCACCCAGTTCGCCGCCGCGACGGGCTTCGCCCCCGCTTCGAGCAACGCGTCGAACCAGCGCGCCACCTCGACCTCGGCGGTCAGCACGTCGGCGTTATAGGCCGAAATCCCTTCGGCCAGATAGCGCGCGCGCTTAGCGTCGGGCAGTTCGGGCAGGCTCGCGCGGCATTCGGTCAGAAACGCATCGTCGAGTATGAGCGGCAGCAGGTCGGGATCGGGGAAATAGCGATAATCATGCGCATCTTCCTTCGACCGCATCGAGCGCGTCTCGTTGCGGTCGGGATCGTACAGCCGCGTTTCCTGCACCACGCTGCCGCCGCTTTCGATCAGCTCGACCTGGCGCTTCGCCTCGCCCTCGATCACCGCCATCACGAAGCGCACCGAATTGACGTTCTTCGTCTCGGTGCGCGTCCCGAATTCGTCGCCGGGCTTGCGAACCGACACGTTGACGTCGGCGCGCATCGAGCCCTCTTCCATATTGCCGTCGCACGACCCGACATAGCGCAGGATCGAGCGCAACTTGCGCACATAGGCCCCCGCCTCGGCGGGCGAGCGCATGTCGGGGCGCGAGACGATCTCCATCAGCGCGACGCCCGACCGGTTGAGGTCGACGTAGGACATCGTCGGATGCTGGTCGTGCATCAGCTTGCCCGCGTCCTGCTCGACATGGATGCGCTCGATTCCGATCACCTTGTCGGAGGGGATACCCGCCTTCTCATCGGCTGCGATCGTCAGCGAACCCTCGCCGACAAGCGGATGATAAAGCTGCGAAATCTGGTAACCCTGCGGCAAGTCGGCGTAGAAATAATTCTTGCGGTCGAAGCGCGACCATTTGTTGATCTCGGCCTCGATCGCCATTCCCGTGCGCACCGCCTGGCGGATACACTCGCGGTTCGGCACCGGCAGCATCCCCGGCATCGCGGCGTCGACCAGCGACACCTGCGTGTTGGGCTCGGCCCCGAACGCCGTCGCGGCGCCCGAGAACAGCTTGGCGTTGGAGGTGACCTGCGCATGGACCTCGAGGCCGATCACGACCTCCCACTCGCCGGTTTCGCCCTTGATGCGATAGTCGCTCATTATTCCATCAAGTCCTTCGATATCTCCGCAGAACCGGAGAATATTTCCTCTGCGCCATCGTTCTGAATCGTCACATTCACCAACCCGTCAAAAGGTCCGGTATGTCTTTTCGACAAGGTAACTTTCCAACCGGAGAATTCACCCGGTCCGACGACTCCCACCAATTGATCTCCGCTGCGTTCAGCAATGGCTGTAAACTCACTTGGTGTTTCGACGGTGCCAGCCCCGTCCGTCCAGCCCCATCCATAGACGGGCTTAACGGACAGGTTCAAACTCACCACCACTTCTCCGCACGCGCCGTGAAGCCCGCCCGCTCCTCAATCGCCAGCCCCGCATTGAGCACGCCCTGCTCGTCGAACGCCTTGCCGATGATCTGCAGGCCCAGCGGCAGCCCTTCGCGGTTCAGCGCCGCGGGGACCGACATCGCGGGCAGCCCGGCAAGGCTCGCGGGCACCGCGAACACGTCGTTCAGATACATCGCCAGCGGATCGGCGGTCTTTTCGCCCAGCCCGAACGCCGCCGACGGTGCGGTCGGCGCGAGGATGACGTCGCACGAGGCAAAAGCCTGTTCGAAATCGCGCGCGATCAACGTCCGCACCTTCTGCGCCTGCGTGTAATAGGCGTCGTAGAAGCCCGCCGACAGCACATAGGTGCCGATCATGATGCGGCGCTTGACCTCGGGCCCGAAGCCGTCGGCGCGCGTCGCGGCATACATATCCTGCAACCCCGCGCCCTGCGGCAGGTCGCGCAAACCGTACCGCACGCCGTCATAGCGTGCGAGGTTCGACGACGCCTCGGCGGGCGCGATGATATAATAGGCCGGCAGAGCGTATTTCGTGTGCGGCAGGCTGATCTCGACGACCTCGGCGCCCGCATCCTTCAGCATCGCGATGCCCGCATCCCACATCGCGTCGATGTCGGAGTCGATGCCCTCAAGCCGATATTCCTTGGGAATGCCGACCGTCTTGCCCTTGAGATCGCTTGACAAAGCCGCTTCCCAATTGGGCACCGCCATGTCGAGGCTCGTCGCGTCCTTCGGATCGAAGCCCGCCATATTCTCGAGCATGATCGCACAGTCCTTGACGTCGCGCGCCATCGGTCCCGCCTGATCGAGCGAGCTGGCGAAGGCGACAATGCCCCAGCGCGAGCAGCGGCCATAGGTCGGCTTGATCCCCGAAATACCGGTGAAGGCCGCGGGCTGGCGGATCGAACCGCCGGTGTCGGTCCCTGTCGCCGCCGGGCAGAGCCGCGCCGCGATCGCCGATGAAGACCCGCCCGACGACCCGCCCGGCGCGAGCGCGGCATTGCCGCCGTCGTTGCGCTTCCACGGGCTGATGACGTTGCCGAAATAGCTCGTCTCGTTCGACGATCCCATCGCGAACTGGTCGAGGTTCAGCTTGCCGAGCATGCCGCAACCCGCGTCCCACAATTTCTGCGAAACGGTCGATTCATAGCGCGGCACGAAGCCTTCGAGCATATGGCTCGCGGCGGTCGTCTGCACCCCGTTGGTGCAGAACAGGTCCTTCATCCCGATCGGCACGCCCGACAAGGGCTTCAGCGTCCCCGCGGCGCGGTCGGCGTCGGCCGCCTTCGCCGCCGCCAGCGCATGATCGGGCGTCTCGACGATGAACGCGTTCAATGCCTTCGCGCCCGCGACATTGGCGTTGAACGCCTCGGCGACCTCGATGGCGCTGAAATCGCCCGCGCGATGGCCGTCGCGGATCTGCGCGACGGTCAGGTTGGTCAGTTCGGTCATTATTCGATCACCTTCGGCACGCCGAAGAAGCCGTGCTGCGGCGCAGGGGCGTTCGCCAGCACATCGTCGCGGCGATTGCCGCCGGTCAGCGGGTCGGCATCGACGACATCGTCGCGCAGCCGCAGATGGTTCGGGATCACCGCGGTCATCGGCTCGACCCCGGTCACATCGACCTCGCCGAGTTGCTCGACCCAGCCCAAAATGCCGTTGAGTTCGCCTTCCATCGCGGCGGCCTCGGCATCGCTGATCGCGATGCGCGCCAGCGACGCGATTTTCCTTACTGTTGCCTGATCGATTGACATGATCGCCCTAACTTTAACGAAGCCGCGCCGCTAGCATCCCCGCCGGATCGCATCAACCATGATCCTCCCTGTGGCGAAGCCATGGGGAGGGGGACCGCTCGCGAAGCGAGTGGTGGAGGGGCCGCAACGTCGCGCTACCGCCCCTCCGTCAGCGGCTGCGCCGCTGCCACCTCCCCATGGCTCCGCCACAGGGACGAACAAAACTCAATCGAACGTCCCCGATTCCGGCTCCCCGTTCACCAGCACGCGGCGCTGCGTCACCGTCTCGACCTCGATCCGCGCCGTCGACAGGTCGACCGCCGGCCTTTTCGCGGGCACGGGCTTCGCCCAATCGCCCTGCACCCATTGTCCGGCGTCATTTTGCGTCACGAAGTCGAAATTCAGCGCATCGCCCGGCTCATTCTGCCCCAGCACGCCGATCCTTTTGTCGTCGAGCCACAGCGCGACGCACGCCTTGGCGCGACCGCACATATAGCTCGCCGAAATCCGGTCGAGCGCTTCGGCGGGCAAGGCGCGGCCCTCGGGAATGATACGCAACCGCTCGGCCAACGGCTTCAGCAGCAGCGCGCCGCGCGGTCCGCTCAGGTCCCAGCGGTTCTTCGCCGCCAGCGCCGCCTCCGCGGCGTCGGCGCGCTCCTTCCGCGGCGAACGCGCCACCTCCGCCAGCGCCGCGCGCCCGCTCGGCCCAAAATCGAACGCCATCGCCGCCCAGTCGAACTTCTCGACCGGCGTCGCTCCCGATTTCAGCCGGGCGAGCTGGTCGCGCGTCGAAATCGCCCCGAAATCGAGAATCGGCAACGCAAGGAACAGCGCGAGCAGCGCCAGCCCGATCGCCAGCTTCTGCTGCATCGGCCACAGCAGGTCGTCGAAATCGCGTCGCCCGCGCGCCACCGCCCACAGCCCCGCGATGCCATAAGCGAGCGCGATCAGCGCCGCGATCACGCCCCAGATGCGCTCGGGGGTCCAACCATATTGGACCACGCGCAGGTGCATCGAATAAAAGGCGATCGCGGCGAGCGGCAGCACCGCGATCGCCAGCACCGGCGCCGCCCAGCGTAGCGCCGGGCTCGTCGCGCGGTCGTCGTCGCCGTTGCCGATCACCGCATTGGCGAGCAGCACCGCGAACGCCGCCACCGCCATCATCACCGCCGCGGTCGAAAAGCCCGAATCCCACAGCTTCTGCAGCCCCGTTCCCGCGAGCGAAAGCAGGAACAGCACCAATGCGACCGCGAGCACCGGCGCGAGCACCGCGAGCACGATCATCACCAGCCGCTGCAAGGTCGCGACCAGCTTGTCGCGCTCGCGCAGCAGGCCCACCGCGCCGCCGAACGCCGCGCCCGCGAGCATCCAGCCGAACCATTCGTCGTTCAAGAGGTCGAAGATCAGGTTGATCCCGATCAGCTTGAACATCTGCCCGATCAGCACCGTCAGCAAAAAAGTGATGCCGACGAACGCGAGGCTCGCCGCGCCGATCACCGCGTCGGTCCACGCATGGCTGTGCAGCCGCGCGTACGGCATCTGCCACAGCTTCCAGAAGCGCCAGTCGGGCGCGACGTCGCGCCGCGTCTGGAACAGCGGGGTCGCGACGAGCACCGCGAGAATCCCCGACCAGAAGGGCCATTCGACCGGATTGCCCTGGATATTATAGGCCGCGGTCGTCCGCGCGATCAGCCCGAGGATCACGCCCCAGCCGAGCGCGAAGCCCAGCGCCCAGTGCCAGCGGCGTCGTTCGACTCCGAGCACGAACACCACCGTCGCCGCCGCGATCCCCGTCGCCAGCGCGCTCCGCCAATGCGCGAGCGCATCGTCATAATGATGGTCGATCAGCAGGTGAAAGGCGAGCCCCGCGGCGGCGCAGATCGCCGCCATGATCCACGGGCGCAGCGGCCAGGGCGGATCGCTATCGTCGAGACGCGCGGAGACATGGGACGGCCTGAGGGGCGAATCGGCGGCGGCGCCGGCTGCTACTGCATCGGTCATGCCGACATCTGGGCTTGTTTCACGGCGCGCGGCAAGCCAAATGCGCGTCTCTAGACACCGTGAACCTCCCCCTTTTCCGTTCGCATCGAGCGAAGTCGAGATGCCCCGCGGTCACGCACTGGCGACGGGTGTCTCGACTTCGCTCGACACGAACGGCTAGAATGGGAGCAATTCCTCTCCCATGGAGCCCCCATTTGGCCCGCAAGTTCCTCTACTTCATCGCCGCGATCATCCTCCTCATCCTTGCCGCCGGGGTCGTGTACCAGCTTTTCCCGGGCTGGATCGCGCGCACCGCCTTCGTCCCCAGCACCGAGTTCAAGCCGCAGGCCGCGGTCGCGCCCAACGCCTATGACGACCCCAAAATGTGGTTCGCGCGGCCGGGGATGGAAAAGGATCCCTCGGCCTGGCGTCCCGCCTCCGACGGCAGCGAAACCCCCGGCACCGAGCTTCCGGACGAAAAGACGGCCGGCCGGCTGATCCCGCCCGCCAAGGCGGCCGAGGCTGCCGCCGAAGCCCCCTTCCCCAAGGGCAACGCCGCGGTCTTTTTCGTCCATCCGACCAGCTATTACAGCCGCTCGAGCTGGAACGCCCCGCTCGAGGATCGCGATTCGGACCACCGCGCCAATCTGTTCGTGCAGGGCATGGCGAGCGCCTTTGCCGATGCCGGCGAAATCTGGGCGCCCCGCTATCGCCAGGCGACGCTCGGCGCTTTTCTCGCGCAGGACCGCGTCACCGCGGGCAAGGCGATCGATTCCGCCTATCGCGACGTCGAGGAAGCGTTCGACGCCTTCCTCGCCGCGCAGCCGAAGGACAAGCCGATCATCCTCGCCGGCCACAGCCAGGGCGCGCTCCATCTCACCACCCTGCTCCGCACGAAGATCGCAGGCACTCCGCTCGCGAAGCGCATCGTCGCCGCCTATGTCATCGGCTGGCCGGTCAGCCTCGATACCGATATCGCCGGTCTCGGCCTGCCCGCGTGCCAGACGCCCGAGCAGAAGGGCTGCATCCTCGGCTGGGCGAGTTTCGCCGACCCCGCCGACCCGGCGATGGTCACCGACGCCTATGACGGCACCATCGGCTTCGACGGCCGCCCGCGCGCCGAAACGCGGATGCTCTGCACCAACCCGCTCACCGGCGTTCCCGATACCGCCGCGCCGCCCGAGGCGAATATCGGTACGCTCAAGCCCACCACCGGCTTCAAGTCGGGATCGCTGGTCGCGGGCAAGATCGGCGCCACATGCGACGACACGCGAGGCTTCCTGATGATCGGCGACGCCGATATCGCGAAGAATTATGTCGTCGCGGGCTATGTGCTCCCCGGCAACAACTATCACGTCTACGACATCACCCTCTTCTGGGCGAACGTCCGCGCCGACGCGCTCCGCCGGCTTGCCACCTATGAAGGCAAGCCGTCGCCCGTGCCGCCCCCGGCGGCACCGCTGGAGCCGGCGACGCCCACTACTCCCCCTCCGTCACCCCGGACCTGATCCGGGGTCCAGCTCTCAACCCGCTCGCCTCCTCACCTAAATCGTCATCCCGGCGAAGGCCGGGATCTCACTCTGGCATCCTGACACACCGGCGAGATCCCGGCCTTCGCCAGGATGACGGAACGGTGGTGATGTCTTTCATTCAAAGGCGATCATGTTCTAGAGAGGCCGTGATGATCACCACCGCCGCCCCCGAATTTGCCGCCAATTTCCCGAACGGCGGCCGTCTCGCGGGGCTCGACGTCGGCACGAAGACGATCGGCGTCGCCTTCTGCGACACGAACTGGAGCTTCGCGACCCCCGACAAGACGATCCTCCGCAAGAAATTCTCGGTCGACTTCGAAACGCTCAAGGCGCTGATCACACAGCATAATATCGTCGGCCTCGTCGTCGGCCTCCCCCTCAACATGGACGGCAGCGACAGCCCGCGCACCCAAAGCACCCGCGCCTTCGCGCGCAACCTCGCGCCGCTCGGCCTTCCGCTTCTGCTCTGGGACGAGCGCTGGTCGACCGCCGCGGTCGAGCGCGCGATGATCGCCGCCGACGTCAGCCGCGCCAAGCGCGCGACACGCGTCGACAGCGCGGCGGCGGCGTTCATCCTGCAAGGCGCGATCGACGCGATGACGCGCTGATCCTCCCCCAACGGGGAGGATCTTCGCTTGCCAGAATCGCCCCCCGCACCTAAACGCTCCCCTTTAATGACAAGCTCCACCACCCGACCCGCCAGCGACTATCCGCCCGGCGGCGATGCCTTTCGCCATCGCCACCTCACCGGCATCGCCCCGCTCACCCCGTGGGAGATCAGCTACGTCCTCGACGCCGCCGAAGAGTGGGTCGAACTCAACCGCAGCGGCGCGTCGAAGCATGACGACCGGCTCGCGGGCCTGACGATCATCAACGCCTTTTTCGAAAATTCGACCCGCACGCTTCTCTCCTTCGAGATCGCGGGCAAGCGCCTCGGCGCCGACGTCGTCAACATGCACGCGGCTCAGTCGAGCGTGAAAAAGGGCGAGACGCTGATCGACACCGCGATGACATTGAACGCGATGCGCGCCGATGCGATCGTCATTCGCCACGCCTCGTCGGGCGCGGTCCAGCTCATCGCCGACAAGGTCGACTGCCCCGTCCTCAACGCCGGCGACGGCCGCCACGAGCATCCGACGCAGGCGCTGCTCGACGCGCTGACGATCCGCCGCCGCCTCGGCCGCGTCGAGGGGCTCACGATCGCTATCTGCGGCGACGTCCTTCACAGCCGCGTCGCGCGCTCGAACATCCTCGCGCTGACGCTGCTCGGCAACGAGGTGCGCGTCGTCGCGCCGCCCACGCTCACCCCGCCCGCGATGGAGCGGATGCACGTCACCACCTTCACCGACATGGATGAAGGAATCAAAGACGCCGACGTCGTGATGATGCTCCGCCTCCAGAACGAGCGCATGGACGGCGCCTACCTCCCCTCGGCGCGCGAATATCACGCGCTCTACGGCCTCACGCCGAAGCGGCTCGAAAAGGCGAAGCCCGACGCCATCGTCATGCACCCCGGTCCGATGAACCGCGGGGTCGAAATCGACAGCAGCATCGCCGACGATCCCGCGCGCTCGACGATCACCGAACAGGTCGAAATGGGGGTCGCCGTCCGCATGGCGTGCCTCGACATATTGACGCGCCGCCAGCGGGGGGTCCCGGGATGGAACTGAGGCCGCTCCACATCGTAGGTGCCCAGTTGATCGACGGCGACACGCCGCGCGCGGGCAGCCTGCTCGCGGTCGACGGCCGCATCGCCGCCATCGATCCGACCGAAGTCCCCGACGGAACCGAAACCATCGACGCCAAGGGCCAATGGCTCGCCCCCGGCATCATCGACCTCGGCGTCTTCGCGACCGACAAGCCCGCCTTCCACTTCGGCGGCATCACGCGCGCCGCGCTGATGCCCGACAGCGGCCCGCTCGACGGCGCCGGGCTCGTCGAACGCGCCGCCAAGGGCGGCAAGCCCGACCTCTGGGTCCACCCGCTCGCCGCCGCGACCAAGGGCCTCGCGGGCAGGGAACTCGCCGAGATCGGCCTGATGAAACAGGCGGGCGCGCGCGCCGTCGCCACCGGCCGCGGTCGCATCGCCGACAGCGGCGTGATGCGCCGCGTCCTCGCTTATGCCGCCTCGCTCGGCCTCGTCACGATCATCCATGCCGAGGATGAAGGCCTCACCGCCGGCGCGGTCGCAACCGACGGCGAAATGGCGACGCGCCTTGGCCTCGCCTCGGCCCCCGCGATCGCCGAGGCGATGGCGGTCGCGCGCGACCTCGCGCTCGTCGAGGAAACCGGCGCCCCCGTCCATTTTCGCCAGGTCACCACCGCGCGCGGGCTCGACCTGATCCGCGCCGCCAAGGCGAAGGGCCTCCCCGTCCGCTGCGGCATCACCCCCGCGCACCTGTTGCTCTCCGACACCGCGATCGGCGATTTCCGCACCTTCGCGCGCCTCTCACCGCCCTTGCGCAGCGAGGACGACCGCCACGCCTGCCTCGCCGCGATCAAGGACGGCACGATCGACATCCTGTCGTCGGGCCACGACCCGCGCGGCCCCGAGGACAAGCGCCTCCCCTTCGCCGAGGCTTTGCCCGGCATGGCGGGCGCCGAAACCCTGCTCGCGCTTGGCCTCGGCCTCGTCCGCGACGGCCATGTCTCGCCCGGCCGCCTGTTCGAACTGCTCGCGGCGACTCCGGCCTCCCTTCTCGGCGTCGACGCCGGCAGCCTCGCGGTGGGCATGGAAGCCGACCTCATCCTCGTCGACGACGGCACGCCGTGGCAGGTCGATGCGAAGAAAATGGCCGCCTGGGCGGGCAACACGCCCTTCGACGGCATGCCGGTACAGGGCCGCGCGACGATGATGTGGAAGGGCGGGTTGCGGATACGCTGATACAGGCTTTATCTCGCTGATTTAATTCGATACCCCTCGGACAGGTTTGGATAAACAGCGAGGATGACCCCATGCGCCGTCTTGCCGTGCCAGCTCTTCTCTCCGCCCTCCTCGCGCCCGCCGCGGCCGCGCAGATGCAACCCGTCCAGGGCATCCCCTGCGCGCAAGGGCTCCCCTGCAACGCCCCGCCGCCGCAGGTGCTGCAACAAATCTATGGTGACGCCCGCCCCCCGGCCGCGCCCGGGCAGGTCATCCCCTTCGCGCAGGAAAAACAGGAATATGTCGGCGGCTATATGGTCAACAGCTTCGCCGCGATCGCCTTCTGGCGCTCGGCGTCGGGCCAGCCCGGCTATAGCTATGGCGCGCTGCGCGGCGACAGCCGCGAGCAAGCCGAACAATATGCGATGACGGCGTGCCACGAGGCGGGCGGCCGGGACTGCGTCGTTGGCTTATGGGGCGGCAATGGCCATTTCGCGATCGCGCGCGACAAGGAAGGGCAATATTATGCCGGCTTCGCGGGCACGCCCGGCGGCGCGAAACGTTCGGTGATGGGCAGTTGCAAGAGCGTGGGTGCCAAATGCAAGGTCGTCGAGACGCTCGAAAGCATGCCCTATTTCTTTCGCTTCTGACCCTCGGCAGCCGTCGTTTGCGGCCGCCTTATAATGCAAAAGAGGCGCGGCCTCGCGGCCACGCCCCTCCCCCTTTTCCGGAAAATCTGCCCTATCGCGATGCGAGCCGCATCGAACCCGCCTTCGCCGCCCACTGGATCGTCTCGCCGCCGCCCATCGCGCGGATGAAGCAGGTCTGGCCCTGTGCTTTCAGCTGATTGCACAGGCTCGTCGCATCGGTGCGCGAGGCGAGGCCGTTGACCGTCAGGCGATAGTAAGTGCGGCCCTTGATCGTCGCGGCATGGCTCGACGCCGGGAAATTCCCGAGCATGTTGTTGCGCTTTTTCAGCGTGCCCCATTTTTCCTTGGCGATCGCCAGGCTGTCGTAAGCGCCCAATTGCACCGCCCAGCCGTCGGGATTTTTCGCGTCGAAACCCATCGCCTTGGGGATCAGCACCGTCGCGAGTTCGAGCGCCTGTTGCTGCGCGGGCCGGATGCGCCCCTCGCCCTGGGCGCGCGGCGCGGCGCGATAGGGTGCGGTTTCGGCAAGGATCATCTCGCCAGCCGGCGTCGGCTGCGGCAATTCGGTGACCGGCACGACGCCGCCCTTGGTGCGCACCGGCATCGGCAATTCGACGCTGCGGATCGTGCTGCCCGCATCTGCGAGCACCGGCGGCGGCGGCGCATAGTCGGCGACCGGTGCCGGATCGGCACTGGCGAGCACAGCAGGCGCGCTGACCGGCTCGGCGGCCGCCATTTGCGTATCGGCGAAATTGCTGAGCGCGAGGCGGACCGGCATCCCCGCGTCCTGCTGCGCCTCGGTGCCGATCAGGCCCGCGACGCGGACCTGCGCGTTCGGCTGTTCGGCGAGTTTCGACCATTCGGCCATCCGGCCTTCGAGCTTGTCGAGCGACAGATCCTGCGACGCCACAATCCGCGCCTGCGCCCAGCGGCCCGACAGCGCGAGCGCGAGCGCAAAATTCTGCCGCGTCCGCGCCTCGGCGCCCTCGGCGCGCGCGGCTTGGCCCAGGACATAGAGAGAGCCTTCGGCGTCGCCCGCCAAAGCGAGCGCCAGCCCCAGGTCGGGCGCCGGAACCGTGTCGCGATGCCGCGTCAACAGCGACACCGCCTCGCCATTCTTGCCCTGCGCGATCTGCGACAGCGTCAGCGAGAGGATCGTGTTGCTGTCCGTCGCGCCGAGTTCCATCGCCTCGGTCAGCGCCGCGCTCGCCGAGGCGAAGCGGCCGTCATTGAGGTAGGCCTGACCCAGCAACGCGCGAAAACCGGCGTCGCGCGGACTACCCGCCACCGCCGCTTCGGCAAGGCCGACGGCCTTGCTCGGCTTGCCGGCTTCGAGCGCCGCGCGCGCCTTGTCCGCCGATTTGGCGGCAAGCGCGGGCGTTCCGGCGGCGCGCGACGGCGCATCGGCCATCTTGCCCATGCCGCTGCACCCGGTCGCGACGCCGAGGACGAAGCCCGAAAGGGCCAGCTTCTTCAGCAATTTGCGGTTCATGATGGGTCCCCCTCTTATGTCTTTCAGCGCGACCCGCGCGCCGGGCGCGCGGCCGGCAGGCGGCTCGCCATCGCGTCGATTTCGGGCAGCGACGCCAGATATTCGTCGAGCAGGTCGGTCAGGATCATCTGCGACGACCGGTTCGTCACCGCGCTCGCAAGCCGCAAGCGCAGGTGGCGTTCGGCATCGAGGCGCAGCGTGAACGCAGCCTTTTCGCGGGCGCGCAGCGCGCGCGGTGCCTTTTCCTTTTTCGGTTTCGGCTCGGGGCGCGCTTCGACTTTGCGCGCCACCGCGGCGACGCGTTCGATCAGCGATTCCTGCTGGCGGACGACCTCGGGAACCTCGGCCGCTTCGGGCGCGAACTGGCCGACGCCATAATCGTCCGTACCGAAATCGTCTGCGGGCGCGGCGAAGTCGGGCGCCAGCTCGTGGCCGGCACTGTCGTCGACCGCATGTTCGGCCTCGACATTATGCGCCAGCACCGATCCGGTGAGCAAAGGTTTCAGGTCGAGCATCCGCGCGGGTTCGCTCGACTGGTCGGGGTCGACATCATATCCCATGTCGTTCCAGCCAAGGTCGTCGTAGCCACCGGTATTGAGCGGCGCGGGGCCGCTGCCGAGCGGCTGGCGGCGCATCGCGGGACGCGCTCCGCCCTTGCGCGCCAGAAGTCCGGCGCTCAGCGATGCGAGGGGTTTCGGTTCGCCCATGGTTCCCGCTCCCGTCACTGACCGGCGATGCGGCGGCCGAAGCCACCACCCATCGGGCGAACCGCGCCGTAATTGCCCTGCGTCGGGATCGGTGCGGCAAAGATCGTGCGGCGGAAATTCTTTTCGAGGCGATCGTTCATATAGGTCCACAGCTGGCGGATTTCGTCGGCCGAGCGTCCGTTGGGGTCGACCTCCATCACCGTGCGGCCGTCAATCATCGACGCGGCATAATCGGTGCGGTGGTGCAACGTGACCGGGGCGACCGTGCCGTGCTGCGACAGCGCAACCGCGGCCTCGCTGGTGATTTTCGCTTTCGGGGTGGCGGCGTTGACGACGAACACCAGCGGCTTGCCCGCGCGTTCGCACAGGTCGACGGTGGCGCCGACGGCGCGGAGGTCATGTGGGCTGGGGCGCGTCGGGACGACGATCAGCTCGGCAACCGAAATCACGCTCTGGATCGCCATGGTGATCGCCGGCGGCGTGTCGATGACGGCGAGCTTGAAGCCCTGCTGGCGCAGGATTTCAAGGTCGGAGGCGAGCCGCGCGACCGTGGTCTGGGCAAAGGCCGGAAGGTCGGTTTCGCGCTCGTTCCACCAGTCGGCGAGCGAGCCCTGCGGGTCGATGTCGATCAGGACGACCGGGCCGGCGCCGGCAAGCTGCGCCTGCACCGCAAGGTGCCCCGACAGCGTCGTCTTGCCCGACCCGCCTTTCTGTGAAGCCAATGCCAATACGCGCACTGCGTTACCCCCTCGGAAATCCAAAAATCGGCGAAGGGATGCCATGCGGGGCGCTAAAATTGGGTTAACGATGATAAAAAGAAGGTGAACGACTTGCTCGCGAATATGGTAAACAATCCCTCAAGACCAACTTGTCCCAGAACGGATCAAGTTCGGCGCGCCGCATTTTGTCGCTAACGCCGTGTTAGCCAATTGGCGCTATGAAGCATCCGGGGACTGCAGCCGCTGTCATGCCGCGCAAGTCATTGGAGAATAAGATGCGTTCGTTCCGCACCCCCGTTTCACTGGCCCTTCCGCTCGCCCTTGTGTCGATGCTGGCGGCACCCGCCTTTGCCGACGTCAAGGACGGCGTCGATGCCTGGCAGGCGGGCAATTATCAGGCGGCCGTCGCCGAATGGCGCCCGCTCGCGATCGCCGGCGACGCCGATGCGCAGTTCAACCTCGGCCAGGCGTACAAGCTCGGCCGCGGCGTGCCGACCGATCTGGGCCAAGCCGAAGCCTGGTATCGCCGCGCCGCGAAACAGGGACATTTGCAGGCGGAGGACAATCTCGGCCTCGTCCTCTTCACCGCGAACCGGCGCGAAGAGGCGATGACCTTCATCGCCCGCTCGGCCGCACGCGGCGAACCGCGCGCCCAATATGTTCTGGGCACCGCGCACTTCAACGGCGACCTCGCGGCGCAGGACTGGCCGCGCGCTTATGCACTCACCAAGCGCGCGAGCGACGCCGGGCTCGCCATCGCCTCGGCGCGCCTCGTCCAGCTCGACAATCTGATCCCGCTCGAGCAGCGCCAGCGCGGCCTCGCGATGATTCCCGACATCGAGCGCGGCGAACAGCAGGCGCGCCTCGCCGCGGTCAGCGCAGCGACACCGGCCACGCCGAAACCCGCGCCCGCATCTCCGATCAAGACGGCGAGCCTGCCCGCCTCGACCCCCGGTACCAGCTACATGCCGCCGCCGGTGATCAAGGCACAGCCCGCGCCGCCATCCGCCGCGAAGCTTCCCGAACCGATCCGCAGCGTCGCCGTGCCGCCCTCGCCCGTCGCCAGCGCCGCGGCGGCGGCGGCGGCCGAAGCGACCGCCGACGCCGTCGCCGCGACCGGCCAGCCGGGCACGACCTACGCGCCGCCGCCCGCAAGCGGCCCGCTGCCGTCGGCGCCCGCCCCGGCACCGGCAAAACCCGCCAAGGCCGAACCCGCGCCGGCCAAATCCGAACCGGTCAAGGCGGTCCCCGCCCCCGTTCGCGTCCACAGCGGTGCCGCCGCCAGCCCGTGGCGCGCCCAGCTCGGCGCCTTCGGCGTCGACGGCAATGCGCGCAAACTCTGGGCGACGCTCGAAAAGAAGAATCCGGCCTTCGCCGGACGCCAGCCCTATCTGGTCAAGGGCGGCAAGCTCACCCGCCTCCAGGCCGGCGGCTTCGCGAACAAGGGCGAGGCCGAAAGCTTCTGCGCGGCGCTGCGCAAGGACGGCCAGCCATGTCTGGTCGTCGATAAATAGGCGGCGAAGCGGCGAGCAGCCCCCAATACCGGACGCGGTTTCGGCGGTTGGTTGGTGCCGGCTCGACCGAAGCCACATCAAAAAATAGGCACGTCTTGTCGCTGGACCGGCGTCTCATCCTCATCGTCGGCTTGATTGCGATCCGGCATCAGGAATTTCACCGTTTCGACGCAGCCCGACGCGCCCCGCGCCGAAGGCACGACGCGGCCGCTGCGCACGATTGAGATCGCCTGCCCGCCGAAATCCGCCGACGGCTGCGCTTCGAGCAGCTTGACATTGCCCACCTCGCCCCACGGCGCGACGTCGAACGAAACCATCGCCCAGCCCTCGATCGCGCGCTTGCGATAGGCGGTCGGATAAGAGGTCGTCGGCCGGCTCGCCCACTCGATCTTTGCCGGACAAGCGGCGTTCGCGGGGCGCATCGCCGCCTTGTCGGGCCGTTCGGGCGCCGCAATCTTCGCCGCGCCGCGCCAATAGGGATAGAGGCAGCCCGTCCGCGCACCGCCGGTGAAGCGCGACGCCCGCACCGCCTCGATCGCGGCGGTGTCCAGTTCGTCATTGCCGGTGCCATGCGCGATCCGCACATTGACCGGGGTCCCTTCATCATCCGTGTCATAGGTGACGAGCGACCAGTCGCGCACGCCGGGAGTCGCCTTCAGCTTCGCAAAATCGGGACGCGCGCGCAGCAGCGCGACCGGGCGCGGCTTGTCGCGGCAATCGCCGGCGGCGGCGAAGCGGTCCCAACCCGCCTTGGGCAATCTCGGCCCGGTCGGAAAGATCGAATAGGCGGCGATGTCGGCGAGCGGCGCCTGCGCCAGCGACGCGAATTGCGGCGAATAGCTGATTTCGCAATTCGCGCGCGGCGCCCCCGCGGCAAAGCGGCTCGCCGCCAGCGCCGGGTCGATATCCTGCCCGAAGGGCGAAACGCTACCGCTGTCGCGCACGATCGAGTGCGTGCGCCCCGCACCGTCGATTGCGAAACGATAGGATATGGGCTTGATCCGCTGCGGGTCCATCGTCGCCACATCGACGCCGGGGCGCAACGCCGTGCCCGGAACCGCCGCGCCGTCGCAGCGGATCTCGCCGGGATTCCACGCCAGCAGTTGCTGCGAATAGGCGGAATTGCCGGTGACGGGCGGCGCGGGCGCCGCAGCCGGCAGGAAAGCGAACAGCAAGGCGGCGTCCAACATCGAGCAATCCCCCGTAAACTCGCCGTCAGACTAGCGCGATTGCGGGGGCTTACAAGGTTGAAAAGCCGCAGAATTGATTGCTATCGCGTACGCTCCTCCGCCAGCCGTTTCTCGAGCCGCTTGCGCGAGCTGTCGGCATAGGCGCGGCACGCGCCCGGCGCGTCGTTATACCGCCCCGGCCCCGCATTGTCGGGATGCGCCGAGATCAATATGTCGCACGGCATCGCGTCCATCTTGCGATAGCTTGCGGCAAACCCCTCGACAAAGGGCGCGCCGGCCTTGGAGGTGAAGCGATAGCCGTCGGCCGACACCGGATTGAGGCTCGACGCAAAGACCACCGCCTTGCAGACGCGGCCCTCACACGCGCGCCAGCGCCAGCTCATGCTGCCCATCGTGTGCCCCGGCGTCGCGACCGCGGTGATCGCGGTCTTGCCAAGCTTAAGCACCTCGCCGTCCTTGACGACGCGTACCCGCTCCACCGCCGGCCAGCTGCCGCCATAGCCGAGCTGCGGATCGTCGTCGGCGTGCTTCCCCATGCGCAGCCCCTCGGCACCGCGCGCGCTCGCCACCACCGTCGCGCCGGTGTCGCGCGCGAGCGCCGCGAGCCCGCCGGCATGGTCGAAATGCGGTTCGGTGCTCAGAATAAATTTGATGTCTTTGGGGTCGAACCCCAGCTTCTGGACATTGGCGAGGATCGCGGGCGCCGCCTGCGGCAGCGCGCCGTCGACCAGCACCAGCCCGTCGCCGGTGTCGATCAGCGCGACGCTCATCCCCGCGAAACCGACAAGATAGGTCTTACCGAAAATTTTCTCCGGTTCCGCAGGCGCCAGCCACCCGGCCGATCGCGAGGTCTCGATCGGCTGCGTCAGCGGATCGACCGCCGGAACCGGCGCCCCGCTCACACCCGCGAGCCAGGCGAACAGGTTGATTGCATCGAACATTTTCGTCTCCCTTCGTCCCCGGAAATGCCCGTTCGCCGGCCCGACGACAAAGCATCATTTCTCGACAAAGCCATAAGAATAATTAATGACGGGTCATGGACCGCGCCCAGCTCCCGCTCAACGCCCTCCGCGCCTTCGAGGCGGCGGCGCGCCACCTCAACTTCACGCGCGCGGGGATCGAGCTCCACGTCAGCCAAGGCGCGGTCAGCCATCAGGTGGCACAGCTCGAACGCCGCCTCGGCACGCGCCTTTTCCACCGCCTGCCGCGCGGCCTCGCGCTCACCGACGAGGGCCATGCGCTCGTCCCCGTCGTCGCCGAGGCGTTCGACCGCGTCGCCGCGACACTCGATCAATATGCGGACGGCCGCTTCCGCGAGGCGCTCAAGGTCGGCGTGGTCGGCACCTTCGCGACCGGCTGGCTGCTGCCGCGGCTCGATGCCTTCGCGCGCCTGCACCCGTCGATCGACCTGCGCATCGCGACCAACAACAACCGCGTCGACCTCGCGGGCGAGGCGCTCGACTATGCGATCCGCTTCGGCGACGGCGCCTGGCACGGCACCCATGCCGAGCCGCTGCTCGCCGCGCCGCTGGCGCCGCTCTGCGCCCCCGCGATCGCCGCGCGCCTTCAAAAACCCGCCGACCTCGTCACCGAACGCCTGCTGCGCTCGTACCGCGCCGACGAATGGGCGCTCTGGTTCGCCGCCGCCGGCGTGCCCGTCCCCGTCCTGCGGGGCCCCGTTTTCGACAGCTCGGCGCTGATGGCGGCCGCCGCCGCTTCGGGCCACGGCGTCGCGCTCGCGCCGCCCTCGATGTTCGCGCGCGAGCTTGCCGCCGAGCTACTCGTCCAGCCCTTCGCGGTCGCGATCGACGCCGGCCGCTACTGGCTCACCCGCCTGATGTCGCGCCCCGAGAGCGACGCGATGCGGCGGTTCCGCGCGTGGCTGACCGAAGAGATGGCGGCTCCCGAAGCCGCGTAGATCAACGCAAAGTTAACAATGTAAATATTGCCGTCGTCAAAGATAACACCATTAACATCGGCGGCAACTATTCCCCCGGAATGCGCAAAATCTTCGCCATCGCCTTGCCTTTGGCGAGTTCGTCGATCAGCTTATCGAGATAGCGGATTTCCTTCATTAGCGGATCTTCGATATTTTCGACCCGGATGCCGCAGATCACGCCCGTGATCAGCTCGCGCGCCGGGTTGAGCTTCGGCGCCGCGGCAAAGAAATCCTCGAAACTCGTGCCCTTCGCCAACTCGCCCTCAAGCGCCTTCTGACTATAGCCCGTCAGCCAGCGGAAAATCTCGTCGACCTCGGCCTTGGTGCGCCCCTTCTTCTCCGCCTTGGCGATATAATGCGGATACACGCTCGCGACGCTGATCGAATAGATGCGGTGCTTGGTCATGGGCTTCTCCCGCCAGCATCATAGTGGGCCGCAGCGCGATCGTCACCCCGATGTCGGCTTAGGGGTGGAGAGCTGTCGTCCAAATCCTCCCCTTTGCGCAGCGATGGGGAGGTGGCAGCCCGCAGGGCTGACGGAGGGGTCGACGCCGTCAGGCGTCGGTGCAAGGCCAGACCCCTCCACCACCGCTTCGCGGAGTGTAGGGTTGGATTGCCCCCGGCAATCCAAGTCCAGTCCGGGGGACTGGACGACCCAACACTCCCCCTCCCCAGCGCTTCGCGATGGGGAGGATCTGTACGTC
>NZ_JNFC01000001.1 GCF_000756385.1 Sphingopyxis sp. LC363 | reverse complement strand
CATCTCAATTGCCTTTGCGGAAGCGGCGGAAGCGCTCGCGGCCTTCGGCCTCGGCGGCCGCCGCGCGCGCGGCATCGAGCATCTCGGCGCGGCCCTGCGCACTCATGACGGCGGCGAGATCGGCGATCTGCTGCGACTGGATGGCGAGCAGCTGGTTGCCCGCCTGCGCGGCCTGCAGCGCGCCGGTTGCCGACTGGCTGGCGCCGACGATCGTCGAGATCGACGTCCGCGTTCCGCCCATGTTCGTGACGATGCCGGCCTGCACCTTCATCGCATCCTCGAAGGCGCCGACGCTGTCCTTCCAGCGCGCCTCGGCATTGGCGACCATCTCGGCGGCAGAGCCCGTCAGCGCTCCGCCCTTGTAGCGCGCCTCGAACCCCTTCTGGATGTCCGACACGTTGAACGCGATGCCCTCTGCCTGCGCGAGGAGCTGGCGCGTCTGGTCGACCTGCGCCTCGAGCGTGCCCAGCGTCGATGTCGGCAGGCTGTTGAGGTTCTTCGCCTCGTTCATCAGCGAGGTCGCCTGATTCTGCAGCTGCTTGATCTGGTTGTTGATCTGCTCGAGCGTGCGCGCCGCGGTCAGGATATTCTGCGAATAGTTGCGCGGATCGTGGACGATGCCGCCGAGCTGGGCGCTCGCCGGGACGGCCAGCATCGCGCCCGACACGGGCAGCAACACAAGTGCCGCGGCAGCGACGGCGCGGACGATATTCTTCTTCATCGGGGGCACTCCTCATTGGGGGCGGCAATGGTGGGGAGCAGCTCGGCCGCCCATTCGAGCTTGCGGTGGGAAAGCCAGGCGGCCGCGAACCCTTCGGGGCCGTGCGCTGCGAACAGCTCCGCGATGCGCGTCTGATCGGTCTTCGAAGATGCCGCGGTGAAGGCGAGCGCAACCTCGCCTAGCCCCAGGTCGAAGAGGCGATTGCCGCGCCGCGACTGGCAATAATAGTCGCGCTTCGGGGTCGCCCGGCTCAGTATCTCTATTTGCCGGTCATTGAGACCGAAGCGCTCGTAGATGCGGGCAATCTGCGGCTCGAGCGCGCGCTCGTTCGGCAGAAATATGCGGGTCGGACAGCTCTCGATGATCGCGGGTGCGATGCTAGAGGTTTCGATGTCGGCAAGGCTCTGCGTCGCGAAGACCACGCTCGCATTCTTCTTGCGGAGCGTCTTCAGCCATTCGCGGAGCTGCGCCGCGAAGGCCGGGCTGTCGAGCACGAGCCAGCCTTCGTCGATGATGATGAGCGTCGGCGAGCCGTCGAGCCGTCCGGCGATCCGGTGAAACAGATAGGACAGGACGGGTCCCGCCGACGCGGCGCCGACAAGGCCTTCGGTCTCGAAGGCCTGCACGCGCGCGGCCCCGATGCGCTCCTCGTCGGCATCGAGCAGCCGCCCCCAGGGTCCGCCGACCAAATAGGGCGCGAGCGCCTGCTTGAGGTCGCGCGACTGGAGAAGCACCGCGAGCCCCGTCAGCGTGCGTTCGGCGACAGGCGCCGTCGCGAGTGAGGTCAGCGCCGACCAGAGATGCTCCTTCGCCGCCGGGTCGATCATCATGCCTTCGCCCGCGAACAGCGCGGCGAGCCATTCGGCAGCCCAGCTCCGCTCGGACGCCTCGTCGATCCGGGCGAGCGGCTGCAACGCCACGCCGCCCTCGCCATCGTGGAGCGCCCCGCCAAGATCCTGCCAGTCCCCGCCCATCGCGAGGGCTGCGGCGCGGATCGAGCCGCCGAAATCGAACGCGAAGATTTGCGAGCCCGGATAGCGGCGAAACTGCATCGCCATCGTCGCGAGCAGCACCGATTTGCCTGCCCCCGTCGGACCGACGACGAGGCAATGACCGACGTCGCCGACATGGAGGGAAAGGCGGAACGGGGTCGAGCCTTCGGTCTTGCCATAGAGCAAGGGGGCGTCTCCGAAATGCTCGTCCCGTTCCGCCCCCGCCCACACGGCAGACAGGGGGATCATGTGGGCAAGGTTGAGGGTGGAAATCGGCGGCTGGCGGACATTGGCGTAGGCGTGGCCGGGCAGGCTCCCGAGCCAGGCCTCGATCGCGTTCATGCCCTCGATCGTGCAGGTGAAGTCGCGCCCCTGGATGACTTTCTCGACCAGCCGGAGCTTCTCGGCGGCGAGGGCCGCGTCGCTGTCCCACACGGTGACGGTCGCGGTCACATAGGCGACGCCGGCATGATCGGCGCCGAGCTCCTGCAACGCCATGTCGGCGTCGGCCGCCTTGTTCGAGGCATCGCTGTCGACGAGCGCCGATTGCTCGTTGGTCATCACCTCCTTGAGGATCGCCGCGATCGACTTGCGCTTGGCGAACCATTGTCGCCGGATTTTCGTCAGCAGCTTGGTCGCGTCTGTCTTGTCGAGCATGATCGCGCGGGTCGACCAGCGATAGGCGAAGGCCAGCCGGTTGAGATCGTCGAGGAGGCCGGGCCAGGTCGCGGTCGGAAAGCCCGTGATCGTCAGGGTCCGCAGATGCTGCTCGCCGAGCCGCGGCTCAAGCCCGCCGATGAGCGGCTGGTCCGTCAGCAGCGCGTCGAGATAGACTGGCGTCTCGGGAACCCGGACACGCTGCCGCTTCGTCGATACGGTTGAATGGAGATAGGTCAGCGTCTCGCCGTCATCGAGCCATTCGGCCTCGGGCATGAAGCCTTCGACGAGATGAAGGATGCGGTTCGACCGGTCGATGAAGCTCGCGAGATGCTCCTTCGGATCGACCCCCGAGCGCTCCATACCCTCATAAAGCCAGCCCTCCGCCCGCGAGGCATCCTCGGCCGGCGGCATCCACAGGAGGGTCAGATAATAGCGGCTCTCGAAATGCGCCCCTTCCTCCCGGAATTGCTCGCGGCGCTCCATGTCGACAAGAGCGGATGCCGGATCGGGAAATGAGGATGCGGGATAATCGCTCGACGGCAGCCGCTGCGCCTCCACGAACAAGGCCCAGCCGGAGCCGAGGCGCCGGATCGCATTGTTGAGCCGGGCGGTGACCGCGACGAGTTCGGCGGGGGTGGCGCTGTCGAGATCGGGGCCGCGGAAGGCCGCGGTTCGCTGGAACGAGCCATCCTTGTTGAGCACCGCGCCCTCGGCGACCAGCGCGACCCAGGGGAGATAATCGGAAAGGCAGGCCGACTTCGAGCGATATTCGGCGAGGTTCATCATGGCCGCATCCAGACAGGATATTTGAGGTGACGCTTGGCGACGTCGACGAATTGCGGGTCGCGGCGCGCCGCCCAGACCGAGAGCGCATGGCCGACGATCCAGAGGACGAGACCCGCGATCCAGAGGCGGAGGCCAAGGCCGATCCCGGCCGCGAGCGTGCCATTGGCGATCGCGAGGGCGCGCGGCGCGCCGCCGAGCAGGATCGGCTCGGCGAGCGCGCGGTGCACGGGCGCGAAGAAACCGGTGACTTCGGCCGGGGCATCCATCAGACGACGGCTCCGCCGCCGAAGGAAAAGAAGGTCAGGAAGAAGCTCGACGCCGCGAAGGCGATCGACAGCCCGAACACGATCTGGACCATGCGGCGAAAACCGCCCGACGTGTCGCCGAACGAGATGGTCAGCCCGGTGATGATGATGATGATCAGCGAGATCACCTTCGCGACGGGCCCCTCGACGCTTTCGAGGATCGATTGCAGCGGCGCTTCCCACGGCATCGACGAGCCACCGGCCCGAGCGGGCAAGGCGGTAACGAGCGCGACATAGAGAGCGGTCGAGGCGAGCAGGAAGCGCGGCGCCTCCCGCCGGGCGGCGTGGGTCATGGTCAGTCTCCTTCGGGGGTAAAGAGGGGGGTGATGCGATAGTCGCCGGTCGACGCATCGAGACCGTCGACGCGGGCGAGTTCGGCAAGGCGCCGCCCGGCGCCGTCGCGCACGAGAACGGCAACGAGATCGATCGTTTCTGCGAGGAGGGCCCGTGGGACCGTGATCACGGCTTCCTGAATGAGCTGCTCCATGCGGCGGAGCGCGCCGATCGCGCTGCCCGCGTGGATCGTGCCGATGCCGCCGGGATGTCCGGTGCCCCAAGCCTTCAGAAGGTCGAGCGCCTCGGCACCGCGGACCTCGCCGATCGGGATGCGGTCCGGCCGAAGCCGAAGCGAGGAACGGACGAGATCGGACAGCGACGCGACCCCATCCTTGGTGCGCATCGCGACGAGGTTCGGAGCCGCGCATTGGAGCTCGCGGGTGTCTTCGATCAGGACGACGCGTTCGCTGGTCTTGGCGACCTCGGCGAGCAGGGCATTGGTGAGCGTCGTCTTGCCCGTCCCGGTTCCGCCGGCGACGAGGATATTGAGGCGCTCGGCGACCCCGGAGCGTAGCGCCTCGGCCGCCGGTGCGGACATGATGCCGGCTGCGACATAATCGCCGAGCGAGAAGACGGCGACCGCGGGCTTGCGGATCGCGAAGGTCGGCGCCGCGACCACGGGCGGCAACAGACCCTCAAAGCGCTCGCCGCTTTCGGGAAGCTCGGCCGACACGCGCGGCGACCCGGCATGGACCTCGGCGCCGACATGATGCGCCACGAGCCGGATGATGCGCTCACCGTCGGTGGCCGCGAGCAGGATACCGCTATCGGTGATCCCTGCGCCGAGGCGATCGACCCAGAGCCGACCGTCAGGATTGAGCATGATTTCGATGACCGCGGGGTCGGCAAGCCACTCGGCAATTGCGCCGCCAAGCGCTGTACGCAGCATGCGGGCACCACGCCCCTGCGCCTCGAAACGGACCGGCTCTGCGCCCATGATAGTCCCCGTTGGATGGTCCGGGCAAGGACGCCCGGCTCGACGGGGACGAGTAAGAGACGCAGAGATTCACTATTTTCAACAGAGATTTGCGCGCGTCGTACTGTGGGTAAGAAAGACAGAGAATGGCGTAGGCCGCGATGCGATCAGTTCCGATTCGGTGGCGATTAAATGAAGGTCGGCGGGTTGTGCCGAGCGTAATTTTGACAACAGTGTCAGGATGAGTGATTCGGGGTCGCAGCATTCGGACGAGTTCTTGAGGTGGACGCGCTTGACAGAAAAGCAGCGGGCCTGTCTCGATTTGCTGCTGGAACGAAAAACCTCGAAACAGATCGCCCGCGACCTCGACATATCGAAGCAGGCGGTGGATCTGCGGCTCACCACCGCACGCGACACGCTGGGCGCGGCCAACCGTGACGAGACCGCGATCATCTATGCGCGGCTGCGCCAGACCTATGATCGGATACCATGTGATCCGGTCATACTACCGCCAGCCCCCGAGCTGGTGCCATCCGACTTCCCGGACGGTGACCCCGCCAGCTTGCTGCATCTGAACGATAATTTGGCAAGCCGAGCCGGGCCTCGGAGCGAAGGCTCTCCGTTCAGGGATTTGCTGAGGCCAAATTACAGGCCTCAGGCCCGGGTCGTGATCGTCGTGAGTTTGCTCATTGCGATCCTGCTCATGGTGATCGCAGGCCTGTCGATCGGTCATTCGCTGACCCGGCTCGCCGCGGCCTGATCCCAACTCTTGTTGAACCATGGTCCGGGAGCGCGGTGCGCTTCCCCGGAGAGGAGAGTCTATGCAAAATCTGAACAACGTTGCGGCCGAGCGGTTGCAGAAAGTGGTGCCTGCCGCTGAGGCACAGATAGACGGCGCCCTTATCGCCGTATCGTCGCTCATGGCGGAAGTGGTAACCGCACGTCGCGACACGGCAGGCGTCCCCGCTGCCAAGGGCCATGCGACGATCCGCCGTATTGCCGAGGCGCAGCTGGCGCTGGTTGGTGTGAGCGGCGACATCCTTCGTGTTCATGGCGACCTTGCCGACATCGGCCGTGAAACGTCGGGCCTCGATCTTCACGAATGCCCGGCAGTTGCCGAGGCTGGCCCGGCGAAGATTGCCCTGGTGAGCTGAGCGACATTGACGATGGGCCATCGGCATGGTGAATGAGCGCGATGCTGCGGATCGCAATCTTCGTGACATTGCTGCTGGTGGCTCTCGTCTACGCCCTCCGGAAAGGGGGCGGCCCGGAGAAGGCAGTAGCAGCCATTCTCCTGTTCATGCTGATTTCCGACCAAGCTCTACACCTGATATTCGCGGTGAATTTCCTCTCGGTCGATGCGGGTCACCTCCTGATCGATCTGATAGCGGCGGCCGCGACGATGACCGTAGCGCTGACGGCCTATCGTTTCTGGCCCATGCTGGCGGCGGTCCTGCAATTCCTTCCGCTGCTGGCTCACACGACCCGCGCGATCGACATGGACCTTCATCCGATAGCTTATCTGACGATGCAGGTTGCTGCATCCTGGCTTCTTCCGCCGCTCCTCGTGGCCGCAACCTGGCAACACCAAAAGCGATTGGCTCAGGCCGGCAGCGATCGGTCCTGGTACATTTCATTGCGACCATCGAGCCGGAACGCTGCGAAGCACTAGCCGACCAGCTTCTTGCTGCGTTTCATTCGATCAGCCGCATTTGGGCGCAGTCGCCCGAAGCACTTGCTCGCGTAATTGGCGACGCGCCGCAGGTGGCAGAGGTCATTCTCGAGGCGCGCAAGCTCGCCGCCGAGAGCTTTTCAGGCGACCTTCGAGGTATCAGCATCGATCCTTTCGATCGGAGGCTGCGCTCCTATCTTATCATGTCGATGGGCTCGCTTTCCGACGAACGGCTCCGCATCCTTTTTCTCGACGGCGGGCGACATCTTCTTGCCGACGAAGTTTTGCAAAGCGGTACACTTGCCCAGCTTGCCATCTACCCCCGGACGATCTTCCGGCGTGCGCTCGAACTCAATGCCGCCGGGCTGATCCTCGTGCACAACCATCCGAGCGGCGACCATCGCCCCAGCGTCGAGGACATCGAGGCGACGCGGAAGCTCGAAATGATCGGACGGTCGCTCAACGTCGAGATCATCGACCACATCGTCGTGACATCAACCCACTGTCATCACGTCATCAGCAATGACACTCTTGCCGGGACGCCCATTCCGTCAGCCTCCTTCACATTGCGAAGTCCGGGAGGTCCCGCGCGCATCGACCACGGGGACATTGCGCTGGCCAATGCAAGGGCCGCAATGCGCAGGCGCCTCCTCCGCCAGCAGCTGATCGGGACACCCGAACTATTCGGCGATCCCGCTTGGGAGATGCTGATCGATCTCTTCGTTCACGAATGCGAACGCAAGCGTCTCTCCATCAGCGCGCTGTGCGTCACATCCTCGATCCCAATGAGCAGCGCGTTGAGGCTGGCACAGCGCCTCTGCGATGCCGGGATTACGCGCCGCGTGCCCGATCCGATCGACGGCCGCCGGACTTTCATCCGGCTCGACCCAGTCATTGCCCACCGGATGCGCGCCTATTTCGAAGCTGGCGCCGAATGAGGGTGGGTCAATGCTCGCGCGCGCCGCCAGCATGTTCGGCGGCAGCGCGCACCATCTGTGCCCAACTGCCGACATAGGCGGCACGGTTCCGGTACTGCTCACCGGACTCGGCGGTCATCAGGGCAACGCCGCCAAGAGTTTCGGCAAATTCGGTGGTGGTACAGACGCCCTTTCGTTCCAGCAGGCCGCCGATCGCCGCCAGGACTGTTCCAACCGCGAACAAAGCGTCTTCGTCCATTATTCTCTCCCAATGTGATGGAGCACCGGGGATGCCAGCATTCGCCCCCGGAGAAAAGCGAGCATGACCAGACAGATTGGTCCAGGATGGAATGCTGATTGCGACAGGTCTGGAGTTTGGGGGAGAGGCCCGTCACTATGCTGCCGAATGCCTGCACTAGCCGGGCAGCATCGGGAGATGGACATGAGCATATTCGACAGCTTCGCACGCCCGCCCTGCGCAGAAACACTTGGCTGGGAGCTTATCGAGGCCGAGGAAGCCACCGGCACCATACGGGTGAGAATGGAAGGGAAGCCCGCCTTCTGTAATCCCGGAGGCAATATCCAGGGCGGCTTCGTCGCTGCGATGCTCGACGATACGCTGGGACCGACGGTTCTCGTGAAATCGGGGGGCGCCTATTATTGCGCAACCATCTCGCTCAACATCAGCTATCTCGCTCCCGCGCGGCCGGGCAGCTTCACCGGTGTCGGCCGGATCGTCCAATTGGGGAAGACGGTCGCCTTTCTCGAGGGCGAGCTTTTCGACGCCGAGGGCCGATGCGTGGCGCGCGCGACGGCCTCGGCACGGGTGGTGTCCACGGGCGGCCTGGATCGCGGCTGATGCCCGAACGCCTTTTCGATGTCGCGCCCGATGGGCAGCTGTTCTTTGGCCCCGGCGTTTTGCGCCGTTCGCCGTTCGCGGCTGATGTAGCCTATATCATAGCGCTCTGGGCCCACATCGATGGCGATCTCGCGAGCATCCTCAGCCGCATGCTGAAAGCCGATATCGCGGTGGGCACGGCCATGTATCTTTCGCTCGTCAATTCGGGAGGCCAGAGGTCGGCGCTCAACGCCGCGGCCAAGGAAGCGCTTCCTGAATGGCAGCAATTGCTCCTGCAGACCATCGGGTCGGTGGCCGAGACCTCGCGAACCGAGCGTAACCAGTTTGCGCACCGCGTCTGGGGTCATAGCTCCGAACTGCCGGATGCAATCCTGCTCACCCATCCGAAGACGATCGTGAACCATAATGTCAGCCATCGACAAAGATCTGAGATATTGCCCGATGGACGCGGCGTGATCAGGCCCGAACCCATCGATGACAAGGACATACTGGTTTACCGGCAGGGCGACATCGACGCTGCCGTGGCCGGAGCCGAGCATGCACAGGAGCTATACCGGCTCTTCTATGCTGTCGTCTGCGGTTCCGGCGAAGGACCCAAGGCTCAGCTCCTCGCGGACCCCATAGTGAGAAAGCGCCTCGACGAGATCGGCAAGAATGCGAGCGAGGAAGCGAAAGCCATATTAGGGATCAAGGCCAAAGAGAAACTGAAGCACTGACCATGCGATACTGGAACACGGGGGACACGCCCACCAATTCGAACCTTGGCGCGCTCGAAAATCTGGCGCGGCCCTGGGCCGGGATCGACGCCGAGCGCCTTCTCGGCGTCATTCGCGGAGTGATCCGGATCGAGAAGATGCTGCCGAAGGCAGTGGGGGCGCATTTCAAGCTGCCGCATCTTTTCGTCGGCGCTGGCCCCTATGATTGGGACGCCGCGCTCCGGGATAAATATCATAGCGAACTGTGCGAGGCACTCAGTGCGGGCCTTGCCGGTGTACAGGCCGACCCGACCCTTGCGAAAGATGGTGGGGCTGATCTCAGCGATCGCCCTCCGACACGGGGTGAAGAGCTTGAGTTCGCCTGCAGGGCCTGGAGCCGCAATCGAACGAGCAGCAATCTCGACGATCTGCGCATCGCATGCAGCGTGCAGGGGATGCAGAGCCGCTTCGACAAGCTAGAGCGCTGGCTGGGCCGAAAGCGCCCGGGCTCGTCTCCCCATACGGTGGCCTATGAGGTCGAATGCGCGCTCGGCGACATCGATCGCTACGCCGATGACTATCACTCCGTCGAAGCGAGCTACCGCTATGCCGAGAGACTACGCGAGCGCGAGCAGCAGGGCGAAGAGGACTGAACGAACTCCGGCTTTCCCGGAAATGCGGCAAGATATCCCCAGACGCACCCCCGACTGTTGATAAAATTGCGATTCACCCTGTTGACAAGCGACTCGCCTGAGGGGCACTCCAGCCCGGAGGGCTTATCCCTCACGGTAACCCGCACGCGCATCTGTAACAGCGCGCCATTTTTGCGATGAATCCGTGAGGTTTGTGATGACCGACATGCCCCCTCTCCCGCCCGTAGGTGATCGTCCGATGACTGACCGTGAGGCCGAGCTCGCCCAGTTCATGGCGCTTGTGCAATTGGGCCGCCACAAATCGGCGGTGCTTCTCGAGCTGTGCCGAACTCCTCTGGCCAAATATCTGGCTCTCGCGATACTGCTGCTAGCGGCTGCCCTGTGCGGTGTCCCCGCCGAGGCCATCAGCTTTCTCTTAAAACTGCGGGCTGGATGAGCCGGTTAAAGGCTTCAATTGGAACCGCCGACATCACGCATCAGCTCCGCGGCGAGCTTTGGTCCAACTTCCATCCTACGTGAAAGGGCATCGACGAAAGCCTCCCACCGCCGCTTCCCGCTGGCCTGCGCGGCCGGCAATGCATCATCGGGCAAAGGCGCCGTGCTCGTGAGCCAGTGTCGAACGAACAGGGCCATCGCTTCTCCCGACATTTCGCCATGCCATTCGATGCGGTCGAGCTGGCGGCCGATGCGGTCGAGGCGCCGGGTCAACAGCGCCTCGATCCGCTCCTCCTGATCGGGCGAGAGAAAGGAGCGCAGTGCAGCCTCCAGCACTTCGGTCCGGGTGAGGCCGCGTCGGCGGGCAAGGTCTGTCAGGTCGCGCGACAGGCCGGTTTCGATCCGGAATGTCTGTTTGACATGCGATCGGATCACAGCTGGATCCCATCGTCGGGATCGAGCGCGGCAGCTTGAGCGCGCCGCGCCATCCGCCGATCCGCGGCGGCGCGAAGCCGCGCTGCATCGGCTTGTGCTCCGTCCTCGGTGAAATCAAACTCGCCATTGACGCTGCGCGGCGGCGGCGGCGCGATATCCTCATGGACGGGAAGTTCGGGTTCCTGCCGAATGCCGCCATTGGCCGCGTCATCGTCCTCCGCCGCCTTCGCTTTCGTCTCCATCGGCTGCTGTACCCGGTCGGCCATCCAATCGTGGCCGGCGGGAAGACCGCGACCGGGTGCGGGCGGCGGAATGACGCGGCCGGCCAGGCGCCGGTCGCCATAGTAGCGCGCCTTCTTGGCCCGGATCGGTGCGAGGCCGGCGGCCATCACGATCTCGTCGTCCGGGGGGAGCTGCATGACTTCGCCGGGGGTGAGCAGCGGCCGGGCGGTTTCGGTGCGCGACACCATCAAATGGCCGAGCCAGGGCGAGAGCCGATGGCCGGCATAATTCTTCATCGCGCGTTGCTCGGTCGCAGTGCCAAGCGCATCGGAAATCCGTTTGGCGGTGCGCTCATCGTTCGTCGCGAAACTGACCCGGACGTGGCAATTGTCGAGGATCGCATTGCTCTGGCCATAGGCCTTCTCGATCTGGTTGAGCGACTGGGCGATCAGAAAGGCCTTGATGCCATAGCCCGCCATGAAGGCGAGCGCGCTTTCGAAGAAATCGAGACGTCCGAGCGCGGGAAACTCGTCGAGCATGAACAGCAGCCGTTGCGACCGTGCCTTGGGATTCAGCTCCTCGGTCAGCCGCCGCCCGATCTGGTTGAGGATCAGGCGCATGAGCGGCTTGGTCCGGCTGATATCGCCGGGCGGCACCACGAGGTAGAGCGAGACCGGGCGCTCGCTTCCGATCAGGTCCGCGATGCGCCACTCGGAATGTCCCGTGACCTTGGCGATCACCGGATCGCGATAAAGACCGAGGAAGGACATGGCGGTCGACAGCACGCCGGACCGCTCATTCTCGCTCTTGTTGAGCAGCTCCTGCGCCGCCGCGGCGACGACCGGGTGGACGCGATCTCCCAAATGGCTGGTGGTCTTCATCCGGTGGAGCGTCGCCTCGATCTTGCGCTCGGGGTTCGACAGAAAGGCCGCGACACCGGCAAGGCTCTTTTCCTCCTCGGCGTAGAGAACATGGAGGATCGCGCCGACGAGCAGGGCGTGGCTTGTCTTCTCCCAGTGGTTTCGGCGCTCGAGGCTTCCTTCGGGATCGACCAGCACGTCGGCGACATTCTGCACATCGCGTACTTCCCACGCGCCGCGCCGGACTTCGAGGAGCGGATTATAGGCGGCCGATGCGGGGTTGGTCGGATCGAAGAGCAGCACCCGGCCATGCTTTGCGCGAAAGCCCGCAGTGAGCTGCCAGTTCTCGCCCTTGATGTCATGGACGATGCAGCTCCCCGGCCAAGTCAGCAGGGTCGGCACCACGAGGCCGACGCCCTTTCCGGATCGGGTCGGCGCGAAGCAGAGGACATGCTCGGCGCCATCGTGACGCAGGTATGTTCCGGCCATGCGCCCGAGAATGACGCCATCGGGGCCGAGCATGTTGGCAGCCCGTATCTCACGCTCCTGCGCCCAGCGTGCCGATCCGTAGGTCTCGGCCCGCCGGCGCTCGCGCGCACGCCACACCGACATGCTGATCGCGACGACAACCGACAGCAGCCCGCCCGACGCGGCGATCGCGGCACCGCGATAGAAGATCGGCGGCGCATAGGCGTCGAAGGCAAACCACCACCAGAAGAAGGCGGGCGGGGGATAGACGGGATAGTCGCCGATGCGGAACCAGGGGGCACCGAGCGCCGCCTGAAATCCGAGCGCTTCCGCCGTCGCTTGGGTCGCGGTCCAGACCGCCGCGAGGACGATCAGCAGCACCGCGAAGATCTGGCCCCATAATATCCTGTCGCTCATCGTTCATCCTTTCTCAGATTGCGATCCCGCGATCGCGGCCAAGGCTCCAGTCGATGCCGCCCGCGGTGGCGGTGCCGGTGACATGCTGCCCGAGGTGCCGGTCGAGCGCCGGGCGCCAGGGCACGAGTTGAAAGCCAAGGCCGTCGTCGATCATCGCGAAGCGCCCCGAGGCGAGCGACACGCGCTCGCGGTAGGTCCCGCTCACCGCGTCGCCGGTGGCCGGCGGGCGATGCGCGAGCCCGGTGCGCGCGGCGATGGTTTCGCAGGCCGCCTCGAGGTCGCGCCGCTTCAGCGTTTCGATGAGATCGGGCGCCAGTACGAGCTTGCCGTTCTGTCGGCTCGCGAGGCCTTCGCTCGCGAGAAACTCGGCGCGCGCTGCCATGGCGCGGCGAACATCGATGCCGAAGCCCGAGGTTCCTGCCGTGGGCTTCGCCGCGACCAGCTCGCGGTCGAGCCAGGTTGCGCCGCGCGCGGATGTCTGGTCGGCGACCGCAAGGTCCGATCGCAGGGCGAGCGAGAGATGCTCGCCGCCGTCGCGTCCTTCCCAGCGCCGCAGCTCGACGACCGCGCCCGGCTTCGCGTCCCCGGTCCATTGGAGATCGGAGAATTTGATGTGATGGGTCCGTCCATCGGTCCCGTCGACGATGGCGAAGGCGGAGCCGGCAAGCTCATCGTCGAGGCCGCGTGCGACCAGCCGCCCGACGAGGCCCGAACGCTCCGCCTCGCCGTGAAGGGCGAGCCTCGATGCGTCGAAGGAGAGCCCTTGCATGCGCATGGCGCGGTGGACGCCCTTGATGATGTCGCCTCGCTCGCCGAGGTCGCGCAATAGGGTTTCGGCGCGCGGATCGATCTCGAAAATGCCGGGTCCAAGGCGCGTCGCAAGCCCAAGCGCCTCGAGCTTCGCCGCACGTCCGATGAGATGCCGATCGCGGCCCGGCGGCGAGCTTGGGTCGGGACGAAGATCGACGATCCCCGTTTCGCCGCCGCGTTCGCGCAGGCGCGCATCGAGCCCGGTCCAACGCTCGGCGCCCGTCTCCCGCACGAGGCTCGCGTCGATCTCCTGTTCGTTTCGCGGGCCGAGTTCGAGGGTCGCGATCTCCGACGCCCGTCCGCGCACGCCTTCCGACATATAAGCGCGGTCGACGACCAGGTCGCTTCCGTCCTCGGCGACGCCGCGCAGGAGTATATGGATATGCGGATTGTCGGTGTTCCAGTGATCGACCGCCACCCAGTCGAGCCGGGTCTCGAGATCCTTCTCCATCCGGCCCATGAGATCGCGGGTGAAGGTCCGAAGGTCCTGCAATTGCTCCGCATCTTCAGGGCTGACGATGAAACGGAAATGATGGCGATCGTCGGCGCAGCGATCGGCAAAGGCCTCGCGGTCGGCGGTATCTCCAGACGCATCGAACATCATGGCATCGCGACCATCGCGGGTGACGCCGTCGCGTTCGAGATAAGCGATATGCCGTGCGAGAGGCGCGGAGCGAAACTGCGCGCCCTTATGCCGGACGATGCGCGCCATGACCGTCACGCGGCGCTGCGCGGGGCCGCGCCGGATCGTCGCAAGCGCGGCGCGGCCGCGGCCATGCCGACCGGTTCCGCTGCGACCGCCGCCGCCCCGACGGGAGCGGGTGTAACCCGAGCGGGCGGCTGCCTTGCGCACCTGCGCCGCGAGCCTCTTCCCGCGCCGCGCCGATCCCGAACCCGCATCGCGACCCCTTCCCGGTCGCACCCGAAAATCATGCTCGTCGCCGCTCACAACGCCGGTGCCATATCGTAAGCGCTTGTTCTGCCTCGGAAATCCAGAGGTCGATATGGCAGCCGGAGGGGGGTGCCATACGCATAAAGCGCTGTAATCCAACCACAATCTGCCGGCGAGCTGGCAGGTCTTTTATCTTGCCATCCCCCCGAACCCCTTCTGAACGCCAAGCAGTGCCTATCCATGGACCGGCGCACTCCAGCAAATATCGCCAGGACGACCATCACCGATTGTCCCCGGAAAGCGGGACGAAGAGGGGCGAGGGAGCAGGCGCGGAATTCGACGGCCCAGCAGGCGCGGCGTCGCCGCGCTGCACCGAAGTTGCAGCCGGCGTGTCCGATCGCTGCTCGGCGAAGAGCGAGGCGCTGCGCCAGCTCGGCGGTTCGGCAGTCCGCGCCATCGCAGATGACGGAGCAGCCGGCGCACCGAGCGCGGGCGCGATGGCTGCGACATAAGCCACCGTCTCGGCGGGCAAGCCGCGCCGCCCCGCTGCATAGGCGTCGGCGCGGCCGGGGCCTGCATTATAGGCAGCGAGCATGAGGCGAACGTCGCGATATCGGTCCCACATCGCGCGCAGATAGGCCGCGCCCGCGAGGATGTTGGCACGCACGTCGAAGGGGTCGGACCCGAGACGATGCTGCGCCGTCAGCATCGCCCAGGTTGCGGGCATGATCTGCATCAGCCCCATTGCACCGGCATGCGAGAGCGCCCGCGGCTTTCCGCGGCTCTCGACATGCATCACGCGCCATATCCAGACCTCCGGAACGCCGAAGCGATGCGATGCCTCCGCCACATGAGCGGCATAGGGGTGGGCCGCGGCCGTCGGCTCTTCCGCCGGTGCCGCGCCCCATGCCCGGTCCGGGGCGGCGCTCGCCGAGCAGAGCAGCAGCAAGGCGAGGCGCACGGCGCGGACGCGCGCCGAGCGAGCCGGATGCATGATGCTCACGCTTGTTCGCGTGGAACGGGACGCGTCCAGAGGAGATGATATTCATCCTCGTTCTGCGTCGAACGGAGCAGATTGGCGCGCAGCGGAACCGCGAGCGCCGGATCGTCGATCTGCAGGGCGATATAGGAGCCGGCGCGTTCGCTGCGGCGTTCCCAGCCTGCCCCGATCTCCACGCCGGTATCGGCTTCGACGAGCAGGACGCGCCAGGCCGGCGCATTTTCCGCGTCGTTCGGCTTCGCCGGAACGATCGCGATCATCGCATCGAGCAGCAGCGTCCGGATCTGTCCGGCATAGCCGTCGCCAGCAGTTTGAAAGTTTCCGATAATCATGAGGACATATCCTTTCCTTCGAGGGTGAATGCGGAGCGATCGGCGTCACGGCGCCAGCGCAGCGGCGCGCCGGGCGCATCGCGCACGAGAAGCGGGTGCGCGACGCCGACGACGCCGGTGTCGGGGAGCGGTCCGAAATATCGGCCGTCGAGACTGTCGGGCGCGGGGTTTAGGAGGAACAGTTCGCCGGGGCGCAGGAGATGGCAGCCGAGCCAGCGCGGCAGCGACCGCCCGAGGCGGTCCGCGTCCCGCGCGCGCGCTGCCGGCGCGCCGTCGATCGTCACGAAGGTGCCGCTGCGGCAGACGAGCGCGCCTTCACCGGCGGCGACATGCTTCAGGAGCGGCACGCCGCGCGGCACATAGCCGCGCACCGCGAGGCGCGTCGCGACCGCCTCGGGCGGGTGGAAGAGGATGAGGTCGCCGACCTCGGGATCGGCGCCGACATCGACGCGGTAGAAGCCGATCGGAACGCTCGGGCTCGCGTTCCAGATGAGGCGCGGTTTCGGCGCGAGCGCTGCCGCCGCGACGAACAGCCCCGCGAAGAGCGTAGCGCTCGCCGCGGTTGCGCGGAACCAGCGGCGGTTCATGGCGCGATCGCCTTGCGCTGGAGCCATGCCCGGTGCCGCTCCGGACCATAGGGCCGGAACGGCAGTCCGGCGGCGATATGGCTGCCGATGTGGCGCCAATGATCGGGCGCCGTCTCGCACGGGTCGAGCCCGTCGGCCTCGATCGCATCGATCGCCGAGAGCACCTGCTGGACCTTCGGCCAACCGTCGACGCGGAGCAGGATGTCGCCTCCGGGACGCACGTAGGGATGCGTCGCGAAGGGGGCGCGGGGCGCGGGCGCCGCGATGACCGAGATGCTCGAGAAGATCGTGCCGAAATCGTTCGCGCCCCAACGGACGAAGCCGAAGACGGCCTCGGGCCGGAAGGAGACGATGCGCGTCCGGCGGCTGACGATGCGCTCGGCGGCGACGCGGCCGAAGCGCAGCCAATTCTCGAGCCGCTGCTCGATCCAGGTCAGCTCAAGGTCGGTGAGACCGCTCGCGGTCGCCGCGACCGGCTGCACGCCGGGAGCGGGCGGGATGTTCTGGGCGGAGCGCATCAGCGGCGGACCGGGCGCGCGGGATGGACGACGCCCTTGCCGGGATCGGATGTCGACTTCTTGCGGCCGATCTCGGCCCAGGCGTCGAGATCAGCGATCGCGTAGACGATCCGCCCGCCGAGTTTGCGGTATTCGGGACCCGTTCCGAAGCAGCGATGTTTTTCGAGCGTCCGGCTCGACAGGCCGAGGTGCAGCGCAGCGTCGGGCGTCTTGAGGTAGCGCGGCGAAATGGGGGTATGCATGTCGCTCAAAAGGGGCCTCCGTTCGCAGCGCCGGGTCCCGTGGGGGGCTCCGGCGGAGAGGCGGCGACATTCGGAAATCGGGATGCGGTTTAGGAACGGACAAAGTGACGACGCGCGGAATGTCCCGATCAGGCGGCGCCGAGCAGCTCCTGATAGCCGCCGTCGCGCATCGCGACCGCGGCGCGGTGCCAGCGCGCGATGCGACGGCGCTCGCTCGATCCGTCCCAGTCGGCGGCCGAGAAATCCTGGGCATCGTCGAGGATGAGGGCGGCGGCGATGTCGCGCGCCGAACGCCCTTCGGCGGAGGCGTCGAGGAGCCGCAGCCACTGGATGAGACGCCAGCGCTCGGATGGTCCGGGGGCGCCTCCCCGCAGGAAGCGATGCGTCGTGACGCCCGCCGAGAAGCGGCGCTGTACGGCGAGGCTCACGGCCATCCGCAGCTCGCTGTGCGGATCGGCCGGATTTACATAGGCGAGCCGTTCATCGGCGAGGAAGCGGCGAAGCCAGAGGCGGAAGCGCCGTCCGTCGGCCACGAACACGAGATGCCACTCGCCCGGCAGGATGATCTCGGAGGCGATATCCGCGGAGGCGATGAGCTCGGCGAGCCGCGGCGCGGCAAAGCCGTCGGGCGCCGGTTCGGCGATGGCGACATGCGCGCAGGCCTCGGGCTGCCAGAGCGCGGGGGATTCGGTGACGGATCGGTCAGGGTCTAGGGCGAAAGACCAACCCCCATCGTCGCGCCAGCCCAGCGAGGCGCGCGGTGCGCCGCCGCGTCGGCGCCAACGCGGCCGAACGATAGGCGCGGCGATAGGCCGGGCTTCGGCGCAGGAACTCCTGCGCGAAATCGGCGCGATCATATGTTTCGAATATTCTCGGAAAATATGGCGATTGCCAATCGACGACCTGATCCATTCGCACCTCCGGCTGATCTTCAGGAATGAAAGCAAAGCCTATCAGCAGCTTGCCCGCATCGGCTGGAACATGGTTAGCGGCATGCAAAGGATCATCGTAACGCATTGCGGCGGAGAATCCCCGCGCGAAAAGCCTCAAAATGAGAGTATCGCCGCCCGGCTTGCGGCCGGGCGGCGTGCTCGATCAGTCCCGCCGCTGGGGACGGGTCCAGACGAGGTCATAGTCGCCGTCGCTTCCTTCGAAGAGCTGCGCGAAGATGGGCGCGGTGAAGCTCGGGTCGTCGAACTTGGTCGAGAGATAGGTGCGGTCGTCCTGGCTGGTCTTCTCCCAGGCCGCACCCACCTCGACGTCGCCGACATAGATGCGGTGGGTCGGAGCGCTGGGTTTGGGATTGTCCTCGGGGACGATGCGAACCGCGTCGACCGAGAGGGCGAGGCTCGCGATTGCGCCCCGATATTCGCCCTTCGCTTTCTTGAAGGTTCCGATCTTGGCCATCTTGAAGTCCTTTCCTTGCTTTCGAGCCGCAGGATCGCGGTCTCGATGCGCATCGGTGGCCGGAAAGGAGACCGCGCCGCAGCCGCAGGCCCGGAGCGAAGCAAAGGACGGCAGCGCAGCGATTTTCTTGGTCCGCGAGGAACGGCGGCACGCCGGGGGAAGAAAATCGGGGAGCGCCGTTGCGGCCAGCGGGCTCAGCGCAGCGGCTTGCCGGCAGATCGCGCAGGGAAGAGACCGTGTTCCTGCGGCGGGAGCGAAGGACTCAGAGGCGGTCGGAAGCGGGCGAAGCGGAGGCCGGGATCGCGGGTGCGCGATCGTCACGTTCCCGGTCGCCGACACCAATTGCATCCACCGAAGACCCGTTAAGTCCCCGGACCGCCGCCACGGCGGCGACGACGGCAGCGAGCATAGGCAGGATCGCCACCAGCATGCCCTCCGTAGCGAAGAGCCGCACGATCCCCGTCATGCCATAATAGCCTGCGACCCCCGCCGGGAGGAGGAAGAGCATTGCGACACAGGCTCGCAGCAATGTCGATCCGCCGTGCGCGTAGAGGTGCCGTCCAGCAAGATGGAGCAGGATCCCCGCCAGGAATGCCATCGCAAGGGCAGCGCCAATGCCATAGCCCCGGTCCAGAAGTTCGAAGGCGAGAGCAATGCCGGTGCCAAGCGGCAGCGCGAGTGCCGCCAGCCGGAACAGAAGCCAGATGAGATAGAGGCCTGCGGCAGCGCCGAGGATAAGCATGAAAGTCACGAGCGTCCTCCCTGGGGACGCGCTCTCCACCACCACCACAGCGCGGTCTGCACCGTCAATCTAGCAGACAGCCGCCCGCGACGGAACCGGAACTGGAACCATCGCGGGGCAAATTTTGCGGGCTCAGCGGTTGAACGGGTCATATTCGCACACGATGTGTTCGGGGTCGCCGTCGAACTCTTCGATGGGCATCACCGCATAGCCTTTTGTCGTTTCGATAAGGACGATGATCGTCATCATCGTGCGGGCGAGGCTCCAGCCGAGCGATTGAGCGGTGGAAAGCGGCATGGGTTTGGCTCCTGTCCTTTCGGAGCGGGACCGTTCCCGCTCGACAGTCGCCCCGCCGGCCGGGGGCGGGCCGCAATCACCGCAGCAAGGCTGCGGCCGCACGCGAAGCGTAGCGGACCCTTCACGGGTTGATTGAAGGAGGCCCGGCTTCGAGCCCAGGGATCAGCGGCTATCGAGAGCGGGTATGGTTTCGCGGGGACTGGAGGCCCTTGCGCCTTCCTCCCGGACCACAATCTGCGTGCGCCGTGGCCCCTGTAGTGGGACTTGGCGATCGTGCCTCTCCACACGAGGTTGCTTGCCTTCTGCCTTGGGTAGGGGTAGGGGGTATCCCTATGGCACATCTTTCAGGCGATAATTCCGAACTCATTGCGCGCGTCCGCCGCATCAGCGGACAGGTTGGCGCGATCGAGCGAGCGCTCCAGTCGCAAGCGCCGTGCGCCGAAGTCCTGCATCTTGTTGCGGCAGTCCGCGGCGCGGTCGCCGGGCTCATCGAGGAAGTGATCTCCGATCATCTCGAGGAGCATGTCTCGCGCCCGGGGCTGACCGACGCCGAGCGCGCGGCCGGTGCCGAGGAGTTGCTCACCGTTATCCGCCGCTACAGCAAATAGGATCGCATAATGGCCACTACCCCCATCGCGGACGCGCGTGTCCACGATCATATGTTCCTGGGCGCGTCACATGACGAGAATGCCCGGCGCACGCTGCTCGTCGTCGTTTTGACCGCGCTGATGATGGTCGGCGAGATCATCGCCGGCTACATCACGGGATCGATGGCGCTGCTCGCCGATGGTTTCCACATGGCGACGCATGCCGGTGCCCTCGGCGTGGCGGCGATCGCTTATGGTTATGCGAAGCGCAATGCGCACAACGCGGCCTATAGCTTCGGAACCGGCAAGGTCGGCGATCTCGGAGGATTTGCCTCGGCGATGGCGCTCGGGCTTGTTTCGCTCGGCATCGGCGTCGAAGCGGTGTCGCGACTGTTCAATCCGACCAACGTCGCTTTTCTCGAGGCGACTGTCGTCGCGGCGGTTGGCCTTGGCGTAAACATTGCGAGCGCCTTCCTGCTGTCGGGCGGGCATCACCATGGTCATGGGCACGGACATCACCATGGTCATGGCCATGGCCATGGCGACGATCATCATCACAACCATGGGCCAATGGCGCAGAGCGGCGACAATAATCTGCGCTCGGCCTATGTGCATGTGCTTGCCGATGCGTTGACGTCGGTGCTCGCCATCGCAGCCCTGCTTGCGGGACGCTATCTCGGATGGGTGTGGATGGACCCCGTAATGGGGATCGTCGGCGCGATCGTGATCGCGCGCTGGTCGTGGAGCCTGATGCGCGACACGGCCGCGGTCCTGCTCGACCGGAGCGACGATCATGTGGCGGAGGAAGTCCGCGAGCTGGTCGAGGCGCCCGGCGATGCCCGGATCGTCGATCTTCACGTATGGCGCCTCGGACCCGACGCGCATGCCGCGATCGTCAGCGTCGCCGGGCCTGCCGGTCTCACCGGCGCGGCGATCCGCGAGCGCCTCGCGCCGGTCCACGAGCTGCGTCACGTCACGATCGAGTGCAACTGAGCGATGCGTTCGCCCTGCATCGAATTATGTGCGTTCGACGGTCGGACGGGCTGGTGCCCCGGCTGCGGCCGCACCCAGTCCGAATGCCGGAGCTGGAAGAAGGCCTCGCCATTCCAGCAGCGCAAGCTGGCCTCGGAGCTTCCGCGCCGATTGGCGAAACTCACGCAGGAAAAATGACGGCCCCGCCCGAAGGCGGGGCCGCTGGGGTCAGCTCGGCGGGTTCCAGATAAGCACCTTCTTCATCGGATCGTCGCCGGGCGCGTTCGCGATATTCGCGTAGATCGTGCCGAATTCGGGGGCCGAAAGGGTGACCGAGACATATTCGGTGCCGTTCGACTGCGACGTGCGGGTCCAGCCGGCGCCGACCTCGTAGCCGTTCTTGCGCGCGATCACGCGGAAGTCGGGCTCATTGTCCTTCACCTTGCGGCCGTTCGGGACGATCGCGATCGGCGCGGTGACCAGAAGGGTCGTCAGCGTGCCTTCGAAGCTGCCGTCGGCCTTGACGGTGAGATTTGCGATGGTGGCCATGTCGTGTCTCCTTGGGTTGCTCGGGACCATCCCCGATGGCGCCGACCGAAGGGCCCGCGAGCCGCCGTCACCGAGCGGTACGCGAGGGCGAACCCCCGCAGGGGGTTGACGGCATGAGGCGAGCCGAGGCCCGCAGTCAGGCAGCCAAGGAGGGAGTGGTCCTGCAACCGGAGCATTTGGCCACCATCAGTGAAAGTCATGGCTCCGGACGCGCAACGCAGGCTCGCGGCTGTCGGGCCCGCCCCCGTTCCGCGCCCCGTCCCCGCGTCCCGGCGCAATGGAAAGCGCGCTGCGCCCGACCTGCCGCAGCATCGCGTCATGGTCGGTTATCCGGTCACAGATGACATGAATGATCTCGCCTTCCTTCTGGACGCGGCCGCGCATCGCGATCATCGACGCCGCCATGACCTGGCGCCGATAGATGTCGAAGCGATCGGGCCAGAGGATGCCGTTGGCGATACCGGTCTCATCCTCGATCGTGACGAACAGCACGCCCTTTGCCGAGCCGGGGCGTTGCCGGACGAGGATCACCCCGGCGACCTCGATATTCCGGCCATCGCGGATCGAGCCGAGATCCGCGCAGCGGACGATCCCCATCCGGTCCAGCTCCTCGCGCAGGAAACTTAAGGGATGCGCGCGCAAACTCAGTTGAAGCGTGCGATAATCCTCCACCACCTCGCGTCCTTCGGTCATCGGCCGAAGCGCGGTCGGCGGTTCGAGCCCTTCGGGCGAGAAGTTCGCCTCGCGCGCGTCGGCGGCCGCGAAGAGCGGCAGCGGCGCCTCGCCGAGGCCGCGGACCTTCCACAGCCCCTGCCGCCGGTCCTCGGACAGAGAGGCAAATCCATCCGCTTCGGCGATCCGCTCGATCGCGGCGCGCGGCACGCCGGCGCGCCGCCATACATCCTCGACGCAGTCGTAGGGCACATCGCCGCGCGCCCCGACGATCGCGGCACCATGTATGTTCGCGAGCGATCGAACCTGGCGGAAGCCGAGGCGAACCGCGAGATAGCGCCCGTCGCTCCTTTCCAGCGTGCAGTCCCAATGGCTGTCGTTGATCGAGACCGGGCGCACCTCGACGCCGTGATTCCGGGCATCGCGCACGATCTGCGCGGGCGCGTAGAAGCCCATCGGCTGCGCGTTGAGCAAGGCCGCGCAAAAGACGTCCGGATGATGATGCTTCATCCAACATGAGGCATAGGCGATTTTCGCGAAGCTCGCGGCGTGGCTCTCGGGAAAGCCATAGCTCCCGAAACCCTCGATCTGCTTGAAGGTACGCTCGGCGAAATCCTTGGGATAGCCGCGCTCGACCATGCCGCCGACGAGCTTGTCGTAGAAATGTGATACGCCGCCGGTGAGCTTGAAGGTCGCCATCGCGCGGCGAAGCTGGTCGGCCTCGACCGGCGTGAAGCCGGCACCGACGATCGCGACCTTCATCGCCTGCTCCTGAAAGAGTGGCACCCCCAAGGTCTTCTCGAGCACGGCGCGAAGCTCGGGCTTTGGATATTCGGGCTTCTCCTTGCCTTCACGCCGCCGAAGATAGGGGTGCACCATGTCGCCCTGGATCGGGCCGGGGCGGACGATCGCGACCTCGATCACGAGGTCGTAGAAGCATTTGGGCTTGATCCGCGGCAGCATCGACATCTGCGCGCGGCTCTCGATCTGGAAGACGCCGAGCGTGTCGGCCTTCTGGATCATCCCATAGACCGCCGGGTCGTCGTCCTGCAGGTCGGCCATGCCGACATCGATGCTCTTGTGTTCGCGGAGCAGGTTGAACGCCCGGTTCATGCAGCCGAGCATCCCGAGACCCAGCACGTCGACCTTCATGAATTTGAGGACGTCGATATCGTCCTTGTCCCATTCGATGATCTGGCGGTCCTCCATCCGCGCCGGCTCGATCGGCACAAGATCGTCGAGCCGCTCCTCGGTCAGCACGAAGCCGCCCGGGTGCTGGGAGAGATGCCGCGGCGTCCCGATCAGCTGCCGCGCTAGATCGAGCGTCAGCCGAAGTCGATAGTCATTGGCGTTGAGGTTAAGCTCAGCGATGCGCTCCTCGGGGATGCCGTCGACCGACCAGCCCCAGACGAGGCCGGTCAGCATCTTGGTGAGATCCCGCGGTAGCCCGAGCGCCTTCCCCACCTCGGCGACCGCCCCGCGGGTTCGGTATCGCGTGACCACGGCGGTCAGCGCGGAGCGATGACGGCCGTAGGTCTCGTAGATCCACTGGATGATTTCTTCGCGCCGCTCATGTTCGAAGTCGACGTCGATATCGGGCGGCTCCTTGCGTTCACCCGACACGAAGCGCTCGAAGAGCAGCTCGTGCTTGATCGGGTCGATCGAAGTCACGCCGAGCAGGAAGCAGACGCAGCTGTTCGCGGCTGACCCGCGCCCTTGGCACAATATGCCGCGCCGCCGGCTCTCGGCGACGATCGAATTGACGGTCAGGAAATAGGGCGCGTAGCCGAGCTCGCCGATCAGGCGCAGCTCGTGATCGATCTGTTTCCGAAAGGCAGGCGGCACGCCGCCCGGAAACATCCGGTTCGCACCTTCCTCGGTCAACGCCGCCAACGCTTCCTGCGCGGTGCGGCCCTCCATCACCTGCTCATAGGGATATTGGTAGCGGATCTCGGCAAGGTCGAAGCGACAGGCTGCCGCGATGTCGGCGGTCGCCGCGATCGCGTCGGGGAACAGCGCGAAGCGCCTTTCCATCTCGGCCGGGCTCTTCAAGGCCCGGTCCATGAAGCGTTCGCGCTTGAACCCGAGCGCATCGACCGTCGTCTTCTCGCGGATCGCGGTCAGCACGTCCTGCAGCGGGCGCCGTTCGGGCGCATGGTAGAGGATGTCGCCGAGCGCGACGCTCCGCACCGCCACTTCCTGCGCCAGCGCATCGAGCGCGCGAAGCCGCGCGAAATCGCCGGGCCGGCGGCGCAGCGCGAGCGCGAGAAAGGCGCGCGGGCCGAAGGCGCCGCTGAGCTCGGCGAGATCGAGCCGCGCCCGTTCGTCGGCTTCACCGGGCAGGAGGATCGCGACGAGGCCCTCGGCCGAGGCCGCGACGTCGGGCCAGTCGAGCCAGCAATTGCCCTTGCCGCCGCGCCCCTTGCCCAAGGAGAGCAGCCGGGTCAGCCGCGACCAGGCCGCGCGGTCCGTCGGATAGAGGAGGATCGAGCGACCGTCGCGAAGGTCGACGCGCGTCCCCGCGATCAGCCGGACGCCGGTTGCTTCCTGTCCCGACAGACCGCGCACCATGCCGGCGACGCTGCCCCGGTCGCAAAGCCCGAGGGCCGAATGGCCGAGGGCAGCGGCGGCCGCGAACAATTCCTCGGGCGAAGAGGCCCCCCGCAGAAAGGAAAAATGGCTCGTGGCGTAGAGTTCGACATAGGTCGTAACGGGGTCCGTCATCCGAACACGCCGTGCATGTACCAGCTGAGGTCACCCGTCTTGTCGGTGATCGCGTCGCCGCGGCGGAAGAGCCAGAAGCGCTCGCCGCTTGTCGCCTCGACCCGGAAATAGTCGCGAACCGCCCACATCTCGCCCGGGCGGCGCCACCATTCGCCATGGATGCGCTCGGGGCCATCGCCTGCGACCACCGCATAGCTCCGCCCGCGCCACGCGAAGCGGCGCGGCGGATGGTCGGGAAGCAAGGCGACGACGCCCGACAGCGCCTCGGGCCGCGCGAGCATCCGGATCGGCCGCGGCCAGACGGGCCAGCCGGCAGGCTGGGCCAAAGGCCCGGCGCGCACGATCGCGCGCTCGGGGACATCGCTTTCGATCGCGGACAGGCGGAACAGCGCGGCATCGCCGGCGCGGCCGGCCAGCGCATCGACGAGCGGAGCGAGGTCGGGCGCCTGGCGTGCCGTGTTGAGCACGGCGGCGATCGCCTCGGGCGCCAGCGCTTCGACCTGCGGCGCCGCGAGAACCATCGTCTCGATCCCGAGCCCCGGCTCGATCCGGTCGATCCGGAGCCTGAACAGGCGCAGCAGATGTTTCGCATCGCGCGTCGCGCGCGCCGTGCCGACGGTGACGAACTGCGCGCCCATGTCGAGCCGGTCGCAGCGCAAGACGAGGCTCCGCACGCCAAGACTGCGCTCGCGCAGCGCGAGCACGAGATCGCCGAGCAGGTCGGCGATGACCTGCTCGATCGCCTCGGCGGTCCCGATCGGCTCGAGCAAGGAACGGCGCGCCTCGGGCATGTCGAACGGGACGACGGGCACGATCGGCTCGGGTACGAACCCTCGCGCCTGGTCGAGCCGCTCGACCGCGCCGCGCCCGAGCCGCCGGGCCAATGGCCCGCGCGGCATCGGATAAAGATCGGCGATCCGCTCGATCCCGAAGCGCGCCGCCGCGGCGAGCGCCTCCGGCGCCAGCCGGAGCGCCGCCAGCGGCAAAGGCGCCAGCGCCTCGCTCTCGCCTCCTTCCGGCAAGATCCGCACGCCCGCGCCGCCATCGCGTGCGAGCGCGTGAGCGGCGCCGGGCGTGCCGGCGATCGCGACACGCGCGGTGAAGCCGAGGCGCCGTAGAAAACCGAGCAGACGCGCCGCGAAACGCTCTTCGCCGCCGAAGAGATGCGTCGTGCCCGACAGGTCGAGCCACAGCCCGTCGATGCCCGACACTGCCGCCGTCGGCGTCCAGCAGCGGGCGGCGTGGAGCGCAAGGCGATCGAGCCACGCGCGATCGGCGTCGGGTGCGGCATCGAGTATGTCGAGATCGGAGACCAGCGCGCGGGCATGGGCGGCCGCCATGCCGGGCACGAGGCCGAGATCGAGCGCCGCCGGACAGGCGGCGGTCACGACGTCGCGCTGGCCGGTTCGCGCGACGACGATCGTCGGACGGAGGCCCCAGAGCGGCGGCAGCGGCGCAGCGATCCCGCCCGACGTCCCGTCGTCCGAGCGCAACGCCCGGAACACCGGTGCGGCAGCTTCGCTCCGCCGTCCGAGCTCGCGCATCGTCGGTCGCTGGTGCGCCGGGAGGGCGTCGAGCGACGGCTCGCCGGAGTGCGTGCCTTGCGCCCAGCGCGCGCCCGGACGCCAGCCGCCGCCGCGCGGCACCGAACAGGTGCCGGGATTGTCGTCGACAGGCTCGGGGAAGCGCGGACCCGCCCGCGCCCGATCAGGCGGCGTGCCCGAATGCGACGGTGTCCGTTCTGCCCGGCGCAACCGCTCGATCGGCAGTTGCGGCAGGAAGAGCGAGGCGACCCTGGTCATCGCACGCCTCCAGTTCGAGGGAAAAAGGCGGCCCGCCGCGCTGCCGGACCAGCTCGACATTCCAGCGCCCGCGCCCGACGCCGGGCGAGGCGAGGCGGCCCGACGACAAGGTGCCGATGCGCCAGCGGGTCATTGCGAGCGACGGATCGGCGAGCGGGCATTGGCCATAACGCCGGTACCGGCGATAGAGGATCATCGGCGTGTTGCCCTCGGATGCTGCCAGTTGCAGCCGGCGCGTCGCGGTCTGATCGGCCGCTTTCACTTCGGCAACGACGCAGGCGAGCGAACCGTCGCGCAGCGCGTCCTCGCACAGCGCCAGCAGTTCCTTGTCGGTCCTGCCTTGAGCATAGAGCACGCGGTCCGGACCGAGCCCCGCCTGTTCGAGACCGGGGGCATAGAGATCGAACCGCGTCAGCGCCCAGAGCGCCGACACGTCGGGCGCCGCCGCGAAGCGCGACGCGATTCCAGCCGCGAAGAGCGTTGCCGCAGCGTCATCGCTCCAGCTTGCCGAGGCGCCCGTGACCTCGTGCAGGCCTGCGCCATCGAGCCCGCCGCCAGCGAGAAGATGATCGACCGGCCCGACGCCGAACGGCAAGACCGGCCCGCGCGAGGCGGCTACACGCGCCACCGCCGCGCGAAGCACGTCGATATCTCTGGCACTTGGCCGAGGTGCAGATTGGGGCGTCGTGCTCATGGGAAATATCGACTCAAATGTTCCCTTTATGTTCCACCGAGTCAAAGGGCGCGTCAAGCGGGCCGCGACGAACCGCCGGGAATCGGTGCGCGCCTTCCGCCCGGCCTCTGTAAAAGCGAAACAAATTGGGCTCATGATCGTGACGGCTGCGTCCTGCTGACGGAACGAGGATCGCCGCCAAAGCATTGGAAGACCGGTGACGGACCTATTGCGAGGCGAATCATGCGTGAGAATCACAGCCGCTATTCCACCGTCTCGATCGTCCTGCACTGGACGATCGCCATCCTGATCATCGCCAATGCCACCTTTGGCGGCTGGATGGAGGACGCCTCGGACAGCGAGAAACTTGGCTATTATCATCTGCACAAATCGGTCGGGATCACGATCCTCGCGCTCAGCATTATCCGGCTCGGTTGGCGCTTCGGCCATCCCTGGCCGGCCTTCCCCGGCGGCATGCCGTCATGGGAACGGATGCTCGCGCGCACGACCCATGTCCTCTTCTATGTGCTGATGATCGGCGCCCCGCTTCTCGGCTGGGCCGCAGCGTCGGCGGGCGGGGCGCCTGAAGTGCCGCTTTACGGCGCCGTGCCCGCGCCCAATCTTCCGCTACCGCTGAACGAGGATCTCGCCGAAGAGCTCGGCGACATACACAAGCTGATGGTGAAGGCCATTTACGTCGTGCTCGCGCTGCATGTTCTCGGCGCGCTCAAGCATCATTTTTTCGACAAGGACGAAGTGCTCCACCGGATGCTGCCGCTGTTTCGCAATCCGCGCGGCTGACACGCGTCGGCGTCACGGCATGCTGTCGTCGCGGCTGAGCAGGCCGAGGGTGCGCTCATCGCGCTCGCCGCCGAACCAGCGGATGAGCGCGGCGGAGAAGAGCGGCCGCCGGCTCACGGCCTCGAACAATGTCAGCGATGAACGCAGCTTGACGGCGTCGACCTCGCCGAAGACCGCCACCGGGTCGCTTGCCGGCAGGTCCTGGATCGCTTCGACGCATTCGGCATAGCGCGCGCCGAGAAGCGGATGGGCCAGATAGGCCCGCGCCTCATCGGCTCCCGCGAGACCGTAGAGCTTCGACGTCGCGCTTCGGCCAAGGCCTGCCAGCTGCGGGAATATGAACCACATCCAGTGCGAGCACTTCTTGCCGCGGCGAATCTCGCCGAGCGCGCGCGGGTAGATTTGCTCTTGCGCGGTCACGAACAGATCGAGTCCCTCTTCGTTCGTCATAAGGCAAGAGCGCCTTGTGCAGGCGGCTTACCATATACCTGCGTCACCTCGAGGCTGCCTTCGGGAAGCCATTTCAATATGTCCTCGGCCGGAACGCGCGGATCGAGCCAAGCGGCCCATTGATCGCGTGGCAGCGGAATGATCTGGCGATGGTGATAGGGTGCGATGTCGGGACCTGCGTCCATGGTCAGGAGGCTGAAGGCTTCGCCGACATGGCTGTCGCGCCAGACGCCGGCCATGCAGAACCAGCGATGGTCCTTCAGCGTGAACAGCCACTTGTCGAGCCGCTTCTGCGCAGGGTCGGTGGGATCGGTGAACTCATAGAAACCGTCGCAGAGGACGAGGCATCGCTGCATGCCGAGATCGCGGCGCTCCGAGCGCACATTATAGACCGGTTTGCCGCCCTGTCCGGGCCAGCTCCAGCGCCGGTTGACGAGCGATCCGGCGGCGGCGCCGTCGCTGCTCTTCACGATCGGCGCTGTATCGGTGATGCGGACATCCTCGCGCGCCGGCACGTTCGGTGCGCCCTCGGGCATGTCGATCTTGATCTGGAGGTTGTCGAAGTCCTCGGCGATCGACGCGATGTCAATTTCGAGCCGATAATCATTGCACATGCGCGTCGGCCCCCTCGCCCTTGCGACTCAACATCGTTCCCATTATGTTCCACATATGGGTATCGCGCCAACCCCTTTCGATCCCGACGCCCCGAGCGGAGGCGTGCAAGCGCTCGTCCGGCGCAATCCCGACAATATGACCGAGATCGAAATGGTCAAAGCGGTTTGGGGTTCCGACCCGCGGTTTAGCGACGGGATCAATTATCGTTTCGTGCGCGCCGAGGGCCGCGCCTTCCCGGCGCGCCGCTGCCTGATCCCGGCGTCCGAGTTTCGCATGGGAACCGGCGATCACCGCTACCGGGTGACGCTCGACAGCGGCAATTTCTTCTATCTCGCCGCAGTGTGGGACCCGCCACTCGCCGACTGGCCGCTGTCCTACCGCATCCTCACCATCCCGGCGGGCGCCGATGTCATTCCCTATCAGTCGCGCCACGGCGTGATCATCCAGCGGCGCGACGCGAACCATTGGCTCGACGGCAGCCTGCCGAACGAGCTGCTGTTCGAGGAACCGCCGCGTCGCACGCTGTTCGTTGAGCCTTTGCGCAAACAGGCGGAACTTCCGCTCTAGGTCATGATGTCGCCGGCCCGCAGGGCCCGAACAACCGCACTCTTGGCGAGCCCGCAGCGGGGCGGCGTGCGATGCGCTCCCGTGCCTAGCCGCCGCCCCGCAAGGATAGCGAGCCGAGTGTGCCGCGCGGCCAAAACAAAAGTGCGACCCCTGGCCGAGCCTGCGAGGCCAGAGCGCGCTCATCAGATGCCGCGCCCGACATGCCGCCGCGCGGCCGTCCCGCCGGGCACGCCGGCGGGACGTACCGGCTCAGCCGTTCAGACGATCCTTGACGGCCTTCGCGGCGCCGAAGGTCAGCTTCTTCGAAGCCGCAATCTGGATGGTTTCGCCAGTCGAGGGATTGCGGCCTTCACGCGCGGCCGATTCCTTGACCTTGAACTTGCCGAAGCCGTTCACCGAGACTTCGTCGCCCTTGGCGGCGGCGTCGGTGATCGCAGCGAAAACGGCATCGACAGCCTTCTTCGCATCGGCCTTGCTCAGACCAAGTGCGGTTGCGACGCTGTCCGACAGTTCGGCGTGGTTCATAAAATCATCTCCTTGAGCGGCCGGAAGGATCCCGGCCGGGCGGGCGCTATAGCGCCGCGGACGGATCGGCGCCATCTGCGCCGCGCCAAGGCGCGGCACGGCGAGTTGCACTCGGTGGCGGCGTGCGGCAGTAGCGGCGGATGCTTCCCCACCGCCTCATCGCATCCGCCCTGCTCCTGCTGGCTGCCGCCTGCTCGCCCGCGACCTCCGCACCCGCGAACCCGTCTGCTCCATCGAAACCGCTCAAGCTTGCGAGCTGGAACCTGGAATTTCTCGCCGCGAGGAACGGCGAAGGCTGCAACCCCAGGGATGACAGCGATTATGCCGCGATGCGCCGCATCGTCGACGACCTCGACGCCGATGTGATCGCCTTTCAGGAGGCCGAGAATGAGACCGCCGCGGCGCGGGTCTTCGACCCCGCCAAATATGTCGTGATCATGGAAGCGCGGAAGGGCGCGCCGGGCGGCACCTGCGGCGGCAAGTTCCCGTCGCAGACGGTGATCCGCCAAGCGGTCGGTTTTGCGATCCGCAAGGATATGGCCTTCGATCGCCATGCCGATGTGACGTCGCTGATGCGCGGCAACGAACAGCTTCGCTCGGGCGTCGACATCACGCTCCGCCCCGAGGGCCGCACACCGATCCGCCTTCTCGGCATCCACCTCAAGTCAGGCTGCTTCTCCGGGAACGAGGCGAAGGCCTGCCCCATATTCCAGGACCAGATTCCGGCGCTCGAAGCCTGGATCGACGCGGCCGCCGCCGGGCCCGAGCGCTTCGCGGTGCTGGGCGACTGGAACCGGCGGCTCGCGCTTCCCGGCGACGCGATCTGGACTAAAATCGACGATGGCGATCCGGCCAACGCCGATTTGATGCTCGCCGACGCGGGCCAGCCGCCGGCCTGCGATCCGCGTTACGACAGTTTCATCGATCATATCGTGCTCGACCGGCGCGCCGCCGCCGACCGGACGGGGTTCAGCGAAACGCTCTATGCGCCCGGCGAGAAGCATTATTCGGACCACTGCCCGATCGCGGTCACGCTGCGGCGATAGAAAAATTCCGGGCCTCGAAGTAGCCCACGGAACCATCGCGCGCCCGGCACGTTTCACTTACCTGTCCAGACGAAAGAATGGCAGAATTTGATCGCATCTTCGGATGCAATCTAGGGAAGCCCCGCTGCAGCGATGTAGCGGGGCTTACCATTTCCGCTCCGCAGATATGCGGGCGCCATGCCGCAGGCGAGAAGCCAAGCGGCCCGACGATCATTCTGCGTCAGGCACGTCCTCGACACTTTCCCGACCGTCGTCATCAGGAAGGGGAACCTGCTCCGGAACTTGCTCGGGGCCGGTCGGGGGAGAATCGGGATGCGGGTCGGGCGGTGCGCTTGCCATGACAGCTCCTATGGACGTTGCCACTGGGAAACGGCCGGCAAGTCCTGCGGTTCCGGCGAGCCCGAGCCGCCCTGCGATCAGGCCGCAGGCCCCGGCACAAAATAGATCCAAAATGGTTTGATCTGGCGGCGGCACTTCCGTTTCCCCCCTGTTGACGATAGCGTGCCGCGCCATGACCGTGGGGGAAGAGGAATCGATCGGACCGGGATCGTTGTGGCTGCGATGGGATCCGCACGTCCACGCCCCGGGCACGATCTTCAACGACCAGTTCAAGGGCGATTGGGAAGCCTATCTTGCCGCGATCGAGGGTGCGACGCCGGCGATCCGTGCGCTCGGTATTACCGACTATTACGGGCTTGAACTCTACAAGGAGGTTCGCGCGCGCAAGGAGCAAGGTCGCCTCAAGGACTGCGACCTGATCTTTCCGAATATCGAGCTTCGGTTCAGCGTGGGAACCGCGCGGTCGTGGATCAACGCCCATCTGCTCGTCTGCCCCGACGATCCCGATCATATCGAGCAGCTCACGCGCTTCCTTCAGCGCCTGACCTTCAAGACCACGACCGACACCTTCGCCTGTAATCCTTCGGAGCTGATCCGCCTGGGACGTTCGCTCAATTCCGAGCTGACCGATGATCGTTCAGCGCTTCGCCACGGCTCCGAACAATTCAAGGTAAGCTTCGATCAGCTCCGTGAAGAATATAAGGGGATGAGCTGGGCGCAGGAGAATATCCTGATCGCGGTCGCCGGCGCGAAGGGCGATGGGACATCGGGACTTCAAGATGGCGCAGACCAAGCTTTGCGCCAGCAGATTGAACATTTTGCTCACATCATGTTCGCGTCGAGCCCGGCGCAACGTGAATTTTGGCTCGGCCGAAAAACCAGTCGCGAGCATATCTGCGAGACCTACGGCGGGCTCAAGCCCTGCATGCACGGCAGCGACGGGCATTCTGTGGAACGAACGGGCGCGCCCGATGGCGACCGCTATACCTGGATCAAAGGTGCGGCGACATTCGACGGACTGAAGCAGGCCTGCATCGATCCCGAGGGCCGCGCTTACGTCGGGACCGAGGCGCCGCCCGCAGCTGCGCCGTCTGAGACGATCCACCGTGTGACCCTGACGAATGCGCCGTGGGCCCCCAATTCGGTGATCGATCTCAACCCGGGCCTCGTCGCGATCATTGGTGCGCGCGGGTCCGGCAAGACCGCGCTGGCCGACATGATCGCAGCGGGCTGCGATGCCCATGCCGACCAGCTCCCTATGCAGTCTTTCCTGGTTCGGGCGAGCGAATATCTCGACGATGCGACGGTGAAGCTCGATTGGGGCAATGGCGTTGTCACCGAACGCGGCCTCGATAATGCCGCGGCGGCATGGGACGGCTACGCCCGCGCTCGATACCTGACACAGCAGTTCGTGGAATCGCTCTGCTCACCGGAGGGAATGACCGATGGCCTGCTGTCGGAAGTCGAGCGCGTGGTCTTTGACGCCCACAGCCCGACCGAGCGAGAGGGCGCGGTCGATTTTGCGGACCTTCGCGACCTCAAGGCAGCCCGGTTCCGCGAGGCGCGACGCCGCGAAGAACAGAAGCTCGAGGAATTGTCCGACCGGATCAACATCGAGCTCGAGAAGCAATCTCAGATCGTGGCCATTCGGAAGCAGGTCGACGAGAAGAAGCTCAAGATCACCCAGCTCACCGAGGACCGCGGCAAGCTTGTCCGCAAAGGCAGCGAGGACCGGATCAAGCGCCTCGAGGCCCTGACCGAGGCGGCAAACGAAGTGCGCGCACGGGTTAGGCGCCTGACCAATCGCGAGCAGAAGTTGCTACTCGTCCAGGACGAGGTTTCGGACTTCCGGACCCATCAGGCGCCCGAAAATCTGCGCGATGCGCAAGAGCGCCACAAGGATGCCGGCATAGCCGGAGAGGCGTGGGACCCGTTTCTGACGCAGTACAGCGGCAATGTGGACGGCATCATCAACGACAACCTGTCCTCCACCCGGAAGAACCGTGACGGGTGGCGCGGGATCGATATCGCAATCACCGATCCAGCGACCCCGCTCATCGCCGACGATGCCGATCTGACGAGACTTCCCCTTGGCCGGCTCGATGCGGAAATCCGGCGGCTCGGCGATATCATAAACGTCGACAAGGAAACACGCGAACGGTTCAATTCCCTGTCGACGAAAATCACGACCGAGACCGAATTGCTCTCGGTCCTGCAGGACAAGCTGAAGGACTATGAGGGCGCAGAGGAGCGCGCCAAGGGCCTGCCTACGGAAAGGCAGTCAAGCTACCGGCGGATCTTCGAAGCGGTGTTTTCGGAACAGCAGGTCCTCAACGACCTTTACGCACCCATCCGGGCGCGAATGGACGAGACGGGCGGGACGCTCGGGAAGCTTGCATTCACCGTCACCCGCCGAGCAGACATGGCGGAGTGGGCAAAGCGCGGCGAGGATCTGCTGGACCTTCGCCGACAGGGCCCGTTCCGCGGCGAGGGCAAATTGCTCGAGGCCGCGAATGACGAGCTTCGCGGCGTTTGGGAGAGTGGGACCGCCGAAGAAGTGACCGAGGCGCTCAAAGACTTTCGCCAAAAATATCAGAAGAGCTTCTTCGAACATGCTCTCGCACAGCGCAGCGATGCCGCCGCATTCCGCGGCTGGCTCAAGCTGTTCGCGCGCTGGCTCTATGGCACCGATCATATCGAAGTCCGGTACAGCGTCGATTATGATGGGGTCGACATCCGCAAACTTTCGCCGGGCACGCGCGGCATCGTACTCCTGCTGCTGTACCTCGCGCTCGACAACGCAGATGAGCGGCCGCTGATCATCGATCAGCCCGAGGAAAATCTCGATCCCAAGTCGATCTATGATGAACTCGTCGGCCTGTTCCTCAAGGCCAAGGCGAAGCGCCAGGTCATCATCGTCACGCATAACGCCAATCTGGTGATCAACACCGACGCCGATCAGGTCATCGTTGCATCGGCCGGCCCGCATCCGGGGGATGGCTTGCCCGAGATCGCCTATGCGAGCGGCGGCCTCGAAGATGCACCGATCCGCAAGATGGTCTGCGACATTCTCGAGGGCGGGGAACATGCGTTTCGCGAGCGCGCACGGCGCCTGCGCGTTCGCCTGGAGCGTTAGTCTCGATATTTTGCACGGGCTCAAGGGGGAGCAAAACCAATGAGGAAAATCATTCTGGCTGCGGCGCTGATCTGCGCGCCGGGACTGGCGCAGGCGCAATCGGGCTGTGCAGCCTATACGGGCACCATGGTGCAGCCCCAGACCTTCGACCAGGCTATCGCGTCCATCAAGCCCGTCGCGCCGAAGGACGAATTCGAGACCAGCGATGCATACCGCGCCCGGCTCGCAGCAGCGGGCGGCTCCGGCCCCCTCATCATCTCGAAGAAGATCGAAGGCGCGGAATATCTGGCCTATAATGCCGATCTCGGAGCCTTCGAGGTGAAGTCCTACCTGTTCGACAATACGAACTTCAGCGCTTGGGACACCTTCTATTATGCAAAAGTCGAAAGTCCGAAGGCCAGCACCCTCAGCAACCTCGACGTGACGATTTCGAGCAGCGAGGTCACGACCGGCACCTATTCCGCGCAGAATGGCTTCGGGGCGAAGGCCACCATCAGCAAGATTACCCGGACCGAGAACGCGATCTTCGAGGGTGAACCGGCGCGCTATGGCGAAGAGCTTTTCATCGCCAACAAGGGTGGGGTCATCGGGACCATCCCCATGAGCGTCGCCGAAGCGCAAGCCTTCAAACCCCAAGCCAAGATTGCCTTTGTTGTCGTGCCGAAGCTCCCGAATGTCGTTCGCGCCACCTACCCCTATGGCAAGACGACGATCAGCAATCCGACCGATATCACGGTGAATTCGACGGTCCTGGTCGCCGACATTCAGTGCGGCCTGCTCATGGACGGGACGAACAAGGTCGTCGCAGCCTTCACGACACGATGACCGCGTCAGAAGATCCCGGAGACAATTCCGGTCATAATGCGGCCGATCACCGCGCGGAGGATGAGGCAGAACGCCCACAGCCGCCGGTCGACGAACTCCTCGTTCTCGACGAGCGCCAACTCATCCGGATCGAGGCCGTACACAGGGGTTTCCTCTACCAGCATCTTTTCGCGGCAGCGTGCCTTCTCCTCGCGGGAAAGGCGGGAGCCGAACATATCATCGTCGAGCGGGACGAGGACATTGAAGTCCAGCTTCCGGACGCCCGTATCTATGCGCAGGTCAAAACGCGGCAGGACGTCCTCAATCCCAGTGATATTTCAGGAGCACTAGAGCGTTTCGAGGACATACGTGCGGATCATCAGAACGGCCTGCGAGCTGGCGACGCGAGATTCGTGATCGCGACGAATGCGCCTCCGTCGCCAGCCCTGCTCAAGAAGATTGCCGCGGATGACTGGCCTGACGATGTCGAGCTGCATTGGCCAGGCGGTCCTGAGCCCTCCGACAATTGCCTGCCTCGACCTGCCGACAATGTTGCCGGTATGGCTGCATATTGCTCGGATCTCGCGGCGCAGCTGCCATTCGGGTTGCTCAGGCCGGAGACGCTGACCTGGAAGCTGGCCGCCATGGTCATGCTCGCATCCGCTGGCACGCCTCCGCGCGAGGATCACAGTTTTTCCCGCGAGGAATTGCCGGACCTGTTCGAGCAGCTCGTGGTCCAGATGCAGCAGCTTCCGGCGCCGCCCCCGGTGTACCGCGCCCAGGTCGACGAACCCGCCCTGCTAAGTGACCAGCCCGTCCGCATCATAGCGGGACTTTCGGGCTCGGGGAAAACCGCCTGGATGGCCGAGGCCGCGGTCCATGCTGCGCTCCCGGTCACCTATCTCGACGTTGGGGACACGCCGGGACCCGCGCTCGCGTCAGCGGTAGCGCGCGAAGTGGCGGCGAAGATGTTCGGTCGCTCCAACGACAAGCTCGGCGAAATTCTTCTGCCGGGCGCGAGCGGATTGGACATGGTGAGCGCGCTGAGCATCAAGCTCGGCGAAGACGGCCTTCACGCGGCTGTCGTCATCGATAACAGCCACCGCATTCCCGCGGCCGATATAGAGGCGCTGGTAGCACGGGGCCCCAATCTCCGATTTGTCCTGCTGAGCCAACCGGGTCGGCACATCGCCGAACTCGAAGCAGGACTAGATATTCAAGCCGAGACTCTGAACGGCTGGGACGAAGACACTATCGCGGCGGCAGTTCAAGATGCTGGTTGCCGTGCCGATTTCGGCGATTGCGAGCGGCTATCCAGAATTACCGGAGGCCTGCCATTTTATGTACTCAATGCGGCGACGATCGCGGCGCGCGAATATGGCGGCGACATTAGGGCCTTTTGTACGGATATCGAGCAGCAGACCAATATCGTCGAGACGGCTCAAGAGATTATCCTGAGGCGCGCGTTCGAAGGCTTGCCGCCGGTCGACAGAGAAACGATCGCGGTCCTGAGCCTCGCCGATGTCGCGCTCTCACGGGACGAAGCCAGTGCCTTGCTTCAAGCCGCATGCGACATCGACGCGAAGGCGGCCACGGCCCGGTTGCGCGCGCTTCCCGCAACGGGTGCGCTGGAATTATTCGGGAATAGCGGCCTAAAAATTCACGACGCGGTGAGGATACTCGGCAAAGCGGACGTCTCGGCAAAGGGTCAGGACTTCGAGCAGAAAGCCTTGGGCTCGCTGCAGCGGGTCATCGTAAGCTCGATCCGGACCAACTGGAGCCTCGCGAAGTTAGGACTGCTCATCCGTCTGTTCGGGCTTCTCGGTCAGGCGAGAATATTGGTGCAGTTTGCCACAGACGAATTGTTCCACGAACTCGGGGTCTGGCCGGAAATCGAACCCTATCTGCTGACGATCGCGGCCGATCCGAACGGAGATGCCGAGACAAGGCTGTGGGCGCTCGACGGCCTGGTCTTCAATGATCTGCGCGAGGGAGATTATGAGGCCGGCCGGGAGCGGGTCGACGAGATGGAATCGCTGCTGAGGGCGAACGAGCTCGGCGACGAGGAGTGGATGGCCTGGGGCATGAAGCGGATGTTGCTCTTGTCCGAGCTTGGCGACATTGATGGCGTCCGGGCCATGCTTGACGAAGTTTCGGATCGACTTCCCGACCAGCCCGAACATCTGCGCGTGTTTCGCTACAATCGCGCCCTCGCCCTCTTCAAGCTCGGCGACAACGATACAGCGGTAAGTGAGGCACTCGCCCTCATCGGCGAATATTATCGGGAGCTCGGGATCAGGCCCGACGATGTGATAGGACGGAACGCCCCCGAACTTCGGGAGCTTCTTCCCAAAGACGAAGATCTCACCGATCGGCTGAAACATCTGGCAGACAGTCACGATCTTTTCGCGCAGGCCTTGGGCCGGAAGAGCCAGCGATCTACTCTCGCACGCATCCATGCGATGAAATTCTACGAACTGTCGCAATCCTACCAGTCATTCGTCCGGGTTGGTCTCGATCTTGTCGAAGAACTGGTCTGGGTGAACGACTTCATAAGCGCCCGCGAGGCCTTCGAACGGAACATCTTCCCCATCTTGCAAGGCGCGGGCCTCGCGGGGCCCGTTCTCGAAGCTCGCGCTCTATATGCGGTGGTTCTTGCGTACTGCGGCGACCATGATGCGGCGGCGAACGAGGTCGAGCGGCTGCTGCCGTTCGAGGATGCGATGGATCCGAACCATCGCGCGGCATTCCAGGAGCAGAAGGCCATCATTCGCGAGGTTCGGCGCAAAGGCGGTCCCCCGCAGCGACAGGTTGTGATTCCTGCCCCTTTGCAGGCGCTGTTCGATCAGCGTCGCGGTGCCCCCAGGGAGGTTGAGCCGAGGAAAAAGGTCGGCCGCAACGAAAAATGTCCCTGCGGTTCTGGCAAGAAATACAAAATCTGCCACGGGCGATGATCGCGAGCGGCTAGAGTCGGTCGTAGATGGCGTTCGGCAGAAGTTTCATCAGGCCAGCGACGAGCCACCAGCGTTTGGTGACATAGGCATGAGACTTACGGGCGCGGATGGCGCCGTAGATCTGCTTCGCCGCCTTTTCAGGCGAAGCAACCCAGAAGAGTCCGTCACCCTTCGCCATCGCGGTGTCGACGAAGCCGGGCCGCACGTCGGTCGTTGCAATCGGCAGGCCCCGGCGCGCCATGTTCTGGCGTAGCGCCTCCATATAGTTGGAGACGAAGGCCTTGGACGCATTGTAGGCAGGCGCGTCGCCGCTTCCCCGCAATCCCGCGATCGACGAAATGGCCACCAGATGCCCCGTGCCTTGGGCGATGAAGTGCTGCATGCCGATATTGGCCGCGGCCGCGAAACCTTCGACATTCACCGCGATGGTCTCGCGTTCCGCCTCCCAGACAAGATCGGCATTTATGTGGCCGACCCCGGCACTGATCACCAGCAAGTCGAGCCCGCCAAGCCGCTCGATCAGGGCGGCGAGTCCGCGTTGCATCGCGGTCGTGTCGGCCACGTCGAACGCCTCGTAGATTATCGAACCGGAAGAATTGCCAGCGAGATTGGCGAGCAGGTCGCGGCGCCGACTGGTGACGCCAACCGAATAGCCATGATGCGAGAGCAGCATCGCCAGCTCTCGGCCGATCCCTGAACTCGCGCCGACTATGATCGCTTTGTTCACGGGCAAGCTCTTGGAATGCGCCGGAACGAAACTGCGATCACAGCCTTCGTCATCAGATTTCGAATGCCTTGAGGAAGTCGGCCATAATTTCCGCGGCATGTCGCTGCCGCAAGATCCGGGCGTTCAGCAGATCGGGGTCGGCCGAGACATCGGCTTCGTCGTCTTCGAAACTTGCCACGGCGACGGGCCCGTCGCGCAAATAGCTCTCGTCGGGATTGGGATCGCGGAAGCGAGCCGCCATGCGAGTAAGAGCCTCGCGTATCGCCTCGGCATGCGGACCGGTCAGTGCAGCCGCGAATGCGGATTGCGCCGCGCCGACGCCACCTTCCAGATTCTCGATGCAGTAGATCAGGTCGTGCGCATCCTTGCGCTCGAACCTCTGATCGAAAGCAAAGGCCTTGAGACAGGTGAAGGTGACGATATCAGCGTAGCGCACGACCTCGGTGGCACGGCCCTTACCGTTCAGCAGGTCCGCCGTGATTTCGACGGTCCCGTGATGGTCGAACACCATGGAAGCGTGGGGGATGTTCAACGCCGAGACATTTCCGTCCGAAGGAAGTTCCTTTACCTTGCCGCCTCCAAGTTCCGGCGAGTCCGCCAGAAACTCGAGGATCATCGTCGTGCCGTCCTCGATCTCGGCGCGCCACCGCCAGGATTGCTTCGCACCCTTTTCATTCTCGGCGCGCTCGAAGTTCATCGCCTTTAGATTTTCTTCTAGCGTACTGTAGGCTTCGGTCGTCGTGAGGATTCCGACGTCGACGACGATATCGACGTCACCCGTGCCCGCATGTTTCGGGACTTTCGGCGGCCTGGCGGTCACGAGATAGCGCGGCGCGAGTCCGCCGACGAGAAAGACCGAATCCTTCCATGGTCCAAGCCCGCGCAGGAGCGTGACCAGTACGCGCTCGCACGCGTCGGTGACCATGTCCTCATAGCCGCTGATCGTCTGTGGTTTGGGCATTATTTATCCAGACATTCGCTACGGAGGTGCATCGCCAATTCACGGGAACGGCCGGACGCCTGGAGCAGGTCGAGATAGACCTGCAGCGGCGGCGCATAGCAGACGCCATCGATCCGTTGGCCGACCGCGACATCGCGCCGGCTCTTCGCCTCGATGATACCGAGATTCCACCCCTCCGCCACGGGCCGGGCGTCGAGATTGAGCAGCGCCTCGATCAGCTTCTGCCCGGGCTCGATCCGGCAACGAAGCTGCGAGATGGAAGAAAGATAGGGGGCATAGATTTGAGCGGCTACCTCGCCGGTGACCGCATAGGCGGCTTTCGCCTCGTCGCACGCCTGATCAAGGCGCAGCGCCAGCGCCAGTGCGTCACTCCCTTTCGGGACATAGTAACGCCGCACTGTCGGCGCCTTCTGATCGCTCGCATAGCTGGTCCAAGCTTCGAGAAGGGGCCGTGCGGCGCGCAATCGACGCTGTTTCGACGGACCCGCCCCCTGCACATCCACCCACTCGCGCCGTTCGAGTTCCGTGAGGGTCTCGGAAGCCGTAGCGGGCGATACGCCGCTCGCATCGGCGAGATCCTTCACGCCCAGCCAGTCCTGCCGCCTCTCATAAATTTCATGGAGTGCGCGCGCCTTTTGCCCCTGAAAAATGGAATCGAATTTCTTCGTCCCTTTTTTCGGAGCCGGTTTATCGAGAAATATGAATGCCTTTTTCCCCGGAATATAAAGCGAGCCTCCGAGGTCGTAATATCCGACGCGCTCTTCCCGAAAAATCTCTCGAGCGCCCGGCGAGATCGCACGGGCGACAAAAAAAGGAATGATTTCCCGGTCGTCACCGGAATTGCTGAGATGGGCCTGATTATTCCGAAGCTGCCAGATTGCTTCGCGCACATCGCGCGGAAAAAGCTGCGCCTTGATTTCGACAAGCAATAAGAGCGGCTGGCGGCCGATATATGCGCCGATCAGGGCGTCGGCGCGGCCGCGAGGCCCGATTTCGACCTCATATCGCTCGATTTGCGCGTGCGACTGCGGCAGCGCCAAAAGCGCCTCCAAAAGCGCATCGAGCAATTCGCGCTGAGAATTTTCAAATTCGGCCATATTTTGTGCCCAGCAAAAATCACCCTAAAAGTGAATATTCGGAAAAACCTTGATATTTGCTGCGCAGAAAATTTGCATTAAAAAAATGGAAAAAATTTCATCTGAAATCTGGAAAGCGTCGAAACTGGCAACGCTCCGGTGGCGTCAACGAAGGATTTTGGCGTCACCGCGCCTCGAGGGTGATTTCACGCCTGCTGAACTGAGATGGCAATTTGATCTCGATATCGCCCGATGTGATAGCCCAATCGGTCGTCACCAAGGCTGGCTCTTCGCCACTATCGTCCTCGGACACCAGCACCTCAACATAAATAGCCGCGCTGGAAGTTGGACGAGCATGGTAAGTCCGAATATCCAAATCAGGCTCTCCCCGCCGCGAGATGACATACTCATGACCCGTCTCACGAACGTCGGCTTCGACCTCAGCCAAGACTTCGACCTCAAGGACAAAATCCTGTCCCTCCTCGGATTCGTCGACGAGAAACACGCTCGAAATCTCAAGATCGAAGAACTCGACATCTTCAACCTCGATATCGACACGGCGCGGACGATAGGAGTTAAGGCGTGCCCTCAGCCTTTCGAGCAGGGACGCGTCTCCACGGACATGCGCTTCAAGACGCTTCACCAACTGGGCTGACGCCAGAGCCAGCGAGAGAAGCTGGGCAACGGAGTCCAATTGGATCAGATCGTCCCGTCCCTCGCAGAATTTCACCAGGTCCGGATCCTTGCCAACCACATATATTCTGGGTCGACCGGGCCGGATCCAGGCGAGGAGGCTCGACAGCACAAAGGCGTCCGGAAACTCGCTCTTTTTTTTGCCCTCCCCAAAGGGCGCAGCACCAGCAAAATAATCGTCAAAAATCGCTTTGTGATCGGCAACAACGGGGATTTCGGTAAATTTTGCTGTCGCTAGGAATTCTCGAAAGCGCGCGTGAAGCAGTGCCTTCCGATCGGCTGGATCGGTATCACCAAAGGGACCGCTTTCTCCAAGCTGGCCAAAAATCGCGCCGTGCTTCTTCGCTGCTGCTTCCGCCTCCGCCAGCGCTTCCGAAAGTCTCGCTTCAACCTCCCGCGTGGTGATGGAAGTCGTGATCGGCTCGAGCGTGCTCTTCGACGCTAGATCGATCAGGCTGGACCAAGTTCGCGATTGCCAGTCGAGACCCGCCGCACGAAAAGCCTCGGTATCGATGAAAGCATATGGTGTGACGAGGCGCTGTCCGCGCGGTGCTGGTGGTTCGCTCATCGTTGCAAACTAGCTTTTGCGACGGATTTCCTCAATCGTTCCCTTGAGCCTCGCCGCCCAATGCGACGCTTGAGAGAGAGCTAAGAATGGCGCAAAACTGGCTCACATAGGCCGATGGACGGAGAACTAGCCTCAATTTGGTTCTAAATCTCAAATCGCCACTGCATGGACCGGGTCGCCGACGCTAGAGTTGATCGTCGGAGGTGACGATGATCATTTTCAAGATGCTGGCGATCGCCAGCCTGACGATCCTGACAGCATGTGCTCCGCCGGAGCCACGCAGCGTTCAATATTTCGAGGCCAATCTCGATGAGGCACGCGACGTCGTCCAAAGCTGCACGGCGGGCGACAAGCGCGGCGATGAATGCAGCAATGCCAATGTCGCGGTCGAGACTGCCGAGGGAAAGGCCAAATTCGAGCGGTTCCGCGGGAAAAAGTAGCGGGTCTCAACCTGCCTGACGCGCTGTTGTCTCAAGCTCAGCGATGCGGTCACGGCAAATAGTCTCGACGATACCGGCGAGATGCTGAACCCGCGCGCCGAGCCATTCCAGTTCGTCGGCGGTGATCGCGTAATGCTTCGAATAGCGCGCCTTGATGTACGCTTCCTTCAACTTTTCGAACCGCGACCGGTCGGCCTTAACTTCTCGCGGCCATGCCTCGATCAATCGATCATCGATCCGCTCGGCTTGGGTGCGCAGGAAAACAAGATTATGGATGTGCGGCGTGTGGAAAGTGCATACTAATAAGATGCAGTGGTAATATCGTTCCGTCGCCTGATGAAGCTGAAAGGCCGCATTGTTCAACCAACCTGCAGCGACAGCGCTTCGATAGTGATGAAGAAACTGCGCTCCGCTAGGATACCACTCATCAAAATACTCGCGCGCCATCTCGAGCGCCGCATGCGGCGTCATCGGCTTGGGTTCTGCGAGCTCCTTCCCGTCGGCCTCGTACAGCGCGATCCCGTCACGAGCGACGTCGATGAAGAAATAGCGACCCTGCGTCAGTCCGGCATTCACCTCGTCGAGACTGTGAACGATGAAATTCACCGGCGTGCGGAGCCGCTTCGTTACCGACAGCTCACGAATGAGCCGGTCGTCGAGCTTCGACCAATAGTCCGCCCGATCGGTCAGCCGCTTGTCGTTGACGATGATCAGCAGGTCATAGTCCGACTGATAGCCCTTCGCCGTGTGCGGCTCGTCGACCCACCCACCCCGTGCATAGCTGCCGTAGAGGATGATCTTGGAAATCCGGCCCTTGCGCTTCCAGTCCTGCGTCGCGAGCGCCAGCGCATCCTCGAATTCCTCGAAGATGATCTCGACGACGCGCTCGATCTCGCGTTGCTTGTGCGGGGGAAGATGTTCGAGGCTGCTCTGCATTGGGGTCACCCTAACAAGGTGGCGGCACCCTTGCACCCGGAAGATTGTTCCGATGCGCAAGGATGCCGCAAGATGGCCGCCGCTCAGTCGGCGGGTGTCCAGATGATCGCGAAAACATCGTCGCGATCCTGCCCCGCGGCCCGCCCGAGATTGGCGTAGATGCGCCGCGGCCCGAACTCGGGGGTCGCGAGCGAGAGCGAGACATAGGGACGCCCCGATTGCTCGGCGACGCGAATCCAGCCGGCTCCGATCTCGACGCCATCGGACCAAACGCGATAGTCGGGCTGCACATCGCTCGCCTTGCCGCGGTTGGGGCGTATCTCGATCGGTGCCTTGATCGACAGCGTGATGAGCTGGCCCACAAAGCCCTTCTCGATGCTGCCGCTGACGATGCCGATGCTCGCCATGTCGATACTCCTGCTGATTTGCCCGGGACCATCCCGGGCGTGCAGCCGGGCGGGTCGGCGGCTTGAGGCGCTTGCGCACCCGAAGGGCCGAAGCGCAGCGGAGGAGTGAGGCTACGCCTCGCTTGCGCGGGCGCCGCCGCCGACCAGATTGGCGGAGCGCTCTTGGGTGGGACCGGTCGAACTTCGAAAATGGAAGAGCGATCAGGGCGAGCGATCGCGCCAAGGATATGACGAAGCCGAAAAGGGAGCTGCATCGATACGGATGCTTCCCGGCCTCGTCGCGGCGATATATAGGCCTGCTCTATCGGGCGTGGTTCTTCTGAAGGCACGCGCTCGACGGTCGTAACTCTGCTGAACAGGATCGTGTCGATGCCGTGGCCCAAAGGTACGCGCGCCCTCGTGCTGCACAATGCAAAGGCGCGGCAGGGCGAGCAGGCGCTCGTTCCCGTTCGCGAGCGCCTCGCTGCCGGCGGCCTTCTGGTGACGGTCGAGCCGTTCGAGAGCTTGCCCGAAATTGCACGCGACGTGACACGCTTGCATCAGACCGCCGATATCATTGTCGTGTGCGGCGGCGACGGTTCGATCTCATCCGCCGCGCCCGCGGTGATCGAGAGCGGCCTGCCGCTGGGAATCATTCCCGCCGGAACCGCGAATGACTTGGCGCGCACCCTGTCGATCCCGCTCGACTTCGCGGCGGCGGCCGACGTCATTGTCGAGAGTCACAGCCGACGGATCGATGTCGGCATGGTCAATGGCCATGCCTTCTTCAATGTCGCGAGCATCGGGATCAGCAGCGAACTTGCGCAGAAGCTCGACCCGGCGATCAAGAAAAGGTTCGGCCGCCTCGGCTATGCCGTCGCCGCGCTGCGGGTCATCCTGGCTGCCCAGCGGTTCCGGGCGAGGATCAGGGAGAAGGGCGAGTCGAGGACCGTCAGCACCTATCAGGTCGCGATCGGCAACGGGCGTCTCTACGGGGGAGGTAATGTCGTAGAAGAGAATGCCGCGATCGACGACGGCACGCTCGATCTTTATAGTCTCGAGGTCAAAAACCTCTGGAAGCTCGCCCTCATGCTTCGCGCCTTCCGGTCCGGCACGCATGGCGCGTGGAAGGAAGTGCGCACCGCCAAATGCGTCGAGTTCGATATCGAGACGCGGCGGCCGATGCCGGTGAACACCGACGGTGAGATCGTCACCGCGACGCCTGCGCATTTCCGCGTCTTGCCTCGAGCGATATCGGTGCTCGCCCCGTGCGAATGCCCGACCACCGCACGGCAATTCCCGCTCTACCATCACTGACCGAGCGAAGGCCCAGCGCAGTTGCGGCTGCAGCGTGCGGCGACGATTTTCAGTCGTTCGAAATGGCTCTGTGACATCGCGCCGCGCGGACGTCCAAAAATCGTCTCGTTAAGTATTTGAAAAATTTGAGTTCATATCGAAGGTTGAAAAACGAGGAGGCACAGGGTAGTTAAATTAATAAATTAAGCAGTGTGACATCGACCATGACCACCATCGCGCAATATCTTTCAGAGCATGGCCCATCGCGCTCGTCGCTGATTGTCGAGGCGCTCGTCGCTGCCGGAGCGAGCCCAGAGGCAGCGCGCCAGCGCGTCGCTCGGGTCGCAAAACCGATACGCCGCTTTCCAGTCCCGATGCTGCCCAAGCGCGAAGCCTTTCTCTATCTCGACAAGGATCGGAACAGCGAACGCTTCTGGCAGAATTTCATTCGCGACATGCGCGCGACCAATTCGGTCTTCGCTGCATCGGTCGATGGCATGATCGCACGCGGCGGCCTCATCCGTGCCGACCAATTCGCGTCGATCAGCGGCGCGACGGTCATCCCGCAGCGCGGACAGCTGCCGGTCGAGACGGTCGCGCAACGCCTGATCGCCGCAGGGTTCATCAAGGAAATACATAATATCGACCACGGCCGATGTTTCGAGCTCGCGCCGTCGCTGGCTTTCGGCACGCCTGCCGGACTAAGGGCCCGCGACCTCACAGAGGGGATTCTGCTCGACGGAATGCGCGAATGGGCGAGGAAGATCGGATTTGCGAGCTACAATCTGATCCGCATCCGCGGCGACGAAGAACTCCAGCCCATCGGCCCCTTCGCCTTCGATTTCGCCGGCCCGAGCTACCTGCTTCCGCTCCAGGGTCCCGGCGGCAAGCCCGGCTTCATTGTCGCCGACGTGTTCGCTGAGGGGCGGCTTACCGCCGACGAAATCCAGTTCTTCATCCGCAAGGCGAGGATGCTCAAGGCGACCCTCAAGAATATCGGGGTGTTGTCGATCATTGTCGCGGAAGAATTTACCGGCGAAGCAATGAAGGCTGGCCATGCCGCGGGCGTGATGCTCGCCACGCCGAAAGATCTGTTCGGCAAACGGGTTGGGGTGGCGATTGCGTCACTATGCGAAGTCCTAAAAAATGCCGCCAAATATGCATCGTCCAGTCCTGAGCGGCTCACATACCTCCTCGACAATTTGCTCGACATCGAGGGACGCAGCCTCAACCTGCGCGGCATCCTATTCGAGTTAGTGGTCGGCTACCTCGCCCGGCGAAGCGCTATCTCTATCGATATGGGGGTTACCGCGCGAAATCCTGCGACCGGCCAGACCGCGGACATAGACGTTCAGGCCATCACCCAGCAGTCGAGCGCGGTGACAGCGATCGAATGTAAAGGCAAAGAGCCCGGCGGATCACTGTCGCGCGCTGAGGTCGAAATCTGGCTCAAAAAGATTCCGATCTTTCGTGCGCACTATGCGAACCATGCCGCCCTACGAGAAGCCGAACATCGCTTCGAGATATGGACGAGCGGAACGATCGATGCCGACGCTCTCTATCTTCTCAAGGAAGAAAAGGCCAAGCGGTCCAAGGCGCCGATCGACTGGAAGGACGGGGATGCGGTTCTTGCGTTGGCGCGTGCCGGAAAGGAAAAGGGTATCGCCGACGCGCTCAACCAACATTTTTTCAAACACCCGTTCGCCGAGGTCGGCAAGACGCTCGCGGCCGAAAATCCTCCAGAGTTCAATTTCCCGTCGTTCATGATGCCTGCTTTCAAGCCAGACACGGGACCCGGCCCCTCGGGGCTGCCCGCCCTTCCCGACCTTTCGGGGATGGTCACCGAATGCTCACTCGACGACGAACTAAAGGGCGCGAAATAGCCTCGCGGTCCGCAGGAATTTGACTCGATCTGGACCTATCTCCGCACAGCCGGCTTGCAAGCGACAGGGGCAAAGCTATGCTTTGAGGTGCATCGGGCAAGGCGCACGGTGCCAGGCGTGAGAACCTGCTTAGCTTAGTTTTCCTATTCCATCCTGCCGGGTGGCCGCTGCGCATGTCCAAGCCCTCGGGCTAAAGGCGGCGGCGCTTGTTCGCTAAGCAAGTTCTCAACGCCCGGCTTGCCGCCCTCGTCCCGAACGGGAAGGCGGCAGGTATGGACTTCGAGGACAAGGACAGCGAGCGACCGGGTATTGCCGGCGGCGACCCCTTGCCGCCAGAGGATTGGGAGCGCTTCGGCCGATCGGCGCGCATCGAGGCGATCTACTCCGAACACCGCCCCCAAATAACCCGCTTCTTCAAGAGCCGCGCGCCGACCCAAGATGTCGGCGACCTTGTGCAGGAAGTCTTCAGCCGCTTTGCGAGCGCGCGCGGCGGCCTCGCTGCGCTGGTCGAAGGCCCCGGAGCCTATCTCGTGAAGAGCGCCCGGATGCTCCTCGCCGAATATGGTCGCGCCGACGGGCGCCGTCACCGGTCGCAGCACGACAGTTTCAGTGACGAGCATGAGGGAGCGAGCGACCCGCACGCCGCGCTCGAAGCGCGCGACGTCCTTCGCCGGGCAGAAAGAGCCATTTCGAGGCTATCTCCGCTCACGCGCGAGATTTTCCTGATGCATCGCTTCGAAGGACTACGCTATCCCGAGATCGCTCGAATCAAGGGAATCAGCGTGAAGACGGTCGAAAGCCACATGACCAAAGCCCTTGCCGCCATCAAGCGCGCGCGGGGTAAGCAGTGAGCCGCGCCGAAAGCGAAGCCACCGCCTGGCTCGACAAGATGATGGGCCCCGATGCCGACCAGCACCGGGCGGCGTTCGACGAATGGCTGGCCAAGCCGGACAACGCCAAGGCCTATGACGAAGCGCGCGACAATTGGAACTGGTCTGCGGCGATGTCGCCGTCCCGGATCGAGGCCGATGTTCGGGCCGATGCCCGGGAGCGTGAACCCGGCGGGCGGCGATGGGCTTTTGCCACAATTCTCGCTGCGGTGATCGCGGTCGGGTTCGCCTGGTATCTGGTCGGCCGCGACAGCGATCAGCCGATCATCGCCACCAATTCGGCGCAAGGCGAGAGCCAGCTCGCCGACGGGACGCGCGTGACGCTGATGGACGGCGCCCGCATCGAGACGCGCTTCTCGGACGGCGAACGCCGCGTCATTCTGTATGACGGCCGAGCCAGGTTCGAGGTCGCACACGACGCGTCGCGTCCCTTTCTCGTCGAGGCCGGAGATTCGGTCACGCGCGCGCTCGGCACCATCTTCGAGGTCGATCTCCGCGCGGATGTTCCGCGCATCGCGCTGGTCGAAGGCTCGGTCGAAGTGCGGCGCCTCGAAGGCGGAAAGGCACTTCGCCTCCGCCCCGGCGAACGCGCCGAGGTCAGGTCGACCGGCCCCCAGACGATCAAGAGCGAGGAGGCGAACGCCCCGGCCAAATCACTGTGGGCCGACAATCTCCCGCTTGGCGCGATCCTCGACCGCGCTGGCCGCGAGAATGGCGTCAAGATCAGCTTGGCCGATCCGGCGCTGGCATCGCTGCAGGTGACGGGACGCTTCGACATGACCGATGCCCGGAAACTTGCGCTGAAGCTCGGCGCCGCGCTCGATCTCAAGGTCGAGTTCGGTGCGAACGGACCGATTCTCGGCGCGAAATCCGAGTAGGACACCCAAGAAAAACCCATAGGGTGTTCGGAGCCCCCGTCATTTTTTCCCTTCAGACGGCCAAAATCGGCCGCACGGGAGGGATGAATGACGATGAAATTTTTCGCGGCCGTTCTGGCTTCGGGCGTCTCGGCGACCGCACTCTATGCACCCAGCGCGTGTGCGCAGACGGGCGAGCAGACCTACAATATCGAGGGTCAGCGCCTTAGCGACGCACTTCGCAAATATTCGGACATTTCCGGCCGCGAGGTCATCGCGGCTTCGAGCCTGCTCGAAGGCCGACGCAGCAACCGTGTCCGCGGGCGACTCTCTCCCGACGCCGCCCTTTCCCGACTCCTCACCGGCACGGGCCTGACGATCGAACTCGTCGAAGGCGCATGGGTCCTTCGCTCGGGAAACGTCGATGCCGGGGAGACTGGATCGACTGAGACGAACGGCGAAGCGATCATCGTTACAGGCTCGCGCATTCGCGGTGCAGGACCGACCGGTTCTCCGGTCGTCACCATCGACCGCGAAGCCATCGAAAAGAGCGGCTATGGCACTGTTCAGCAGATGCTCCAATCACTGCCACAGGCATTTGGCGGCGGCCCCAACGAGGCAGTCTCGACGACCACGACCCGGAACGGCGGGGGTTCGGATTCGACTTTCGGCTCGAGCATCAACCTGCGCGGCCTCGGGACCTCGTCGACCCTCGTCCTCATCGACAATGCGCGCCCAGCGCTTGGCGGGATCGGCGGCGTCTTCGCCGACATCTCGCTCATCCCGGTAGGCGCGGTCGAACGGATCGAAGTGCTGATCGACGGCGCATCGGCGATCTACGGCGCCGACGCGGTCGCCGGGGTGGTGAACGTGCGGATGCGGAGTCGCTTCGAGGGAGCCGAGACAATGCTGCGCGCGGGCACCGCCGATGGCGATACGACCGAGTTGCAGTTCGGCCAAATCTTTGGTCGTGACTTCGGCGGCGCACGGCTGGTGCTTGCTTACCAATACTCGCAGCGCGGTGCGCTCGCGGGCGCCTCCCGCGATTTCGCGCGCGAGGATCTGCGGGCCTTCGGAGGCCCCGACTATCGGACCAACTTCGCGGTGCCCGGGACGATTACGGCCGCGAATGGACAGCGGTTTGGCATCCCGGCCGGACAAGACGGCCGCGCATTGACTGCCGCTCAGCTGATTCCAGGTGTCCAGAACCGCTACGACGGTCGCGTGAACAGCGACATTTTGCCGAGAACGCGCATTCACAGCCTTTATGCCGCTGCCGAATTCGACCTTACCGACACGTTGACCTTTCGCGCAAGCGCGCTCGCGGCGCAGCGCCGCTACAGCCGCGTCAGTACCGGAGACTTCATCCAGGCCGCGCGGGTGCCGGTTACCAATCCTTTCTACGTTGATCCGATCGGCACGAACCAGCCGGTCAGCGTCGCCTATCGCTTCGTGAACGACTTGGGACCGCAGATCGACAGCGGCCGGGCGCGCGGCCTCACCGCCTCAGCGGGCTTCGACCAGGAAATTGGCCGCTGGCGCGTGCAGGTCGGCGGCGCCTATGGCCATCAGCGCGGCATCGCGAACAAGGCCAATCTCGTCAATCGCCCGCGCCTTGCTGCGGCGCTTGCCGACACCAACCGAGCAACCGCATTCAACGTCTTCGGAAACGGCACCGCAAACAATCCGGTCACCATCGACAGCATTCGCGGCACATTCCAGTCGGTCAATGATTTCGAAAGCTGGTCGGCGGCGCTCCGCGGTGACGGCCCGCTCTTCCGCCTGCCCGGCGGCGAGGTCCGGCTCGCGATCGGCGCGGAGTATCGCCGCGAGAATTTCGACTATTACACCGTCAACGGATTCAGCCTCGCGACGCCCTTCACCGACCCATTCGACATCATTCCGAGCGTGCGGAAGGTTCGCGCAGCCTATGCTGAACTGCTCGTGCCGGTCTTCGGGCCGGATAACGGGATGCCGGGTTTCCGCAGGCTCGACATTTCGTTGGCCGGGCGCGCCGAGAAATACAGCGACGTCGGCCGAAGCGAAAATCCCAAGGTCGGCGTCCGATGGGAACCGTTCCAGGGCATTGCGCTGCGCGGGTCCTACGGAAAATCCTTCCGCGCGCCCGCCTTCGACGAGCTCATCGGCGAGGCGATTTCGCTGTTTCAGACCGAAGCGGTCCCCGACCCCGCTTCGCCGACGGGCACGACCAACATACTCGGCCTGTTCGGCTATGCACCGGACGTAGGTCCCGAAAGAGCGACGACCTGGACCGCGGGCATCGACGTCGCCCCCTCGTCGCTTGCCGGTTTCAAGGCGTCGGTCACCTATTATGACGTCGACTATCGCGACCGCATCGGGACGGCGAGCGAGGATTACACCCGCTTTCTTGTCGACCGGGCGCGCTTCGGCGGGCTGATCACCGACAATCCGTCGCTGGCACTGGTAGAGGGATATTTCGCACGTCCCAGCTTCGTGAACGCAGCAAACATCGCGCCGGGCCAGGTCGCCGCGATCCTGGACGGTCGCATCCGCAACCTCGCCGCCGAACGCCAGCGCGGGATCGATTTCGATGTCGGCTATTCCCCCGCATTCGCGGGCGGAACGCTCGACCTCGGCATCGCGGGCACGCATATCTTCTCGATAAAACAGCAACTGACTCCGGGCGGGCCGCAGGTCGATGTCGTCGGCACCTATGCCAAGCCGGTCAAATGGCGCCTTCGCGGTCGCTTCGGTTGGGCGACGGGCGGCTTCTCGGCCAATGCCTTCGTCAACTACATCGACGGCTATCTCAACCAGGTCGTGACGCCGATGGAGCGGGTCGGTTCTTGGACCACGTTCGACCTCAGCATCTCGCAGCGCATCGGGGGCGGCGATGGCGTGGAAGGGCGGGGCCTGCGGCTCAGCCTTGGAATCACCAACCTGTTCGACAAGGATCCGCCCTATGTGAACAACCGCAGCGTGTCGTCCGCGCTCGGCTACGACCCCGAGAAGGCGAGCCCGCTCGGCCGCATGATGTCGCTCCAGGCCACCATCCGATGGTGAGCAAAGCCGCGATCCTCGGCTGTCTCCTGGCCGCGGCATCGCCCGCGGCCAGCCAGACGACCCCGCGCGAAATCGCCGAGATTGCCGACCTGTCGGGGCTCGCGGTCTCTCCTGACGGAAATTGGATCGCCTATCGGGTCGAGCGCCCATCCACCGTCACCAACCGGATCGATATCGACTGGTATCTAGCGCCCACGGACGCCACCGCCCCTCCCCGCGCGCTCGGACGACTCGGCACCGCGATGTGGAACGACGCCGGGAGCGTCCTGCCCGGCGAAGCCACATGGATGCCCGACGGCAAGGCAGTCGTTGTCCGTGCCCTTGTCGACGGACGAATCGGCCTGTGGGTGAGTCCCATCGACGGGTCGGGATTCCACGAGATCGGGCCAAGCGAAGGCGAAATCGAGGCCTTTGCCATCGCCGCTGACGGTACCGTCATCTCGCGCGAAGGACCTCCGCGCGATGCGATCGCGCGGGCAGAGGAGGCCGAGCGCGACACCGGTATCTTGTTCGACGCGCGCGTCGATCTTGCCCAACCCCTCTATCGCGGCGCCTCAATCAATGGACGTCCTTCGACGCAGCGCTTCTCTGGTGACTGGTTCGACCGCGTGCCGCTGCTCGAAGATACACCGCGCGCTGTCGTTGCCCGAGACGCATCCGGCACCAGCGAGCGCCCGGCGAACGACGCTGAACGCGCCCTGCTCAAGCCGGCGCCCGGGCCGGACATCCCCGAAAGCCTCCGCGGCATTCTTCGGCAGCGCGGCGTCTGCGTCGCGGCGAGCGGCTGCCCGAACGATGCGGAGCGTATCGCATGGCGGAGCGGGCTTGCCGACGGCCGCGTCCTGATCGCACTCCGCGCCCAATCGGGCCAAACGACCCTGCATGTGTGGACGCCCGCGTCGGCGAAGTTCAAGATGATCGCGGTCTCGGCAGGACAGCTCTCGAGTGGGCGGAGCGACAGCAAGCCCTGCGCTGCAGGCGAAAAAGCAATCTTTTGCGTCGAGGCGGCCGCGTCGGTCTCACCCCGCCTCGTCCGGATCGAGGCCTCTGGCCGCAAGAAGATCATCGATTCCCCAAATTCATTTCCTGGCCGCGACGGGCTCCTTGTCGAAACGATCGCGTGGCAGGTGAGCGGCAGCCGTGCGTCGGGCATACTCATCCGCCCGAAGATCCCCGGGCGGCTGCCGCTCTTCGTCACCTACTATCGCTGCAATGGATATCTGCGCGGCGGAACAGGCGACGAATGGCCTCTGCGCGCGCTTGCCGCGGGCGGCATCGCATCGCTCTGCATCGACGTCCTCCCAGGCGGCGAGATCGCGCAGGATCGCTACCAGATCGGCATGGAAGCCGTGCGGGCCGCGATCGACACCCTCGACCGGCGCGGAACGATAGATCGCAGCCGCGTCGGCATGGGCGGTCTCAGCTTCGGAAGCGAGGTTGCGGTATGGACTGCCATGCACAGCGATCTTCTCAAGGCGGTTTCGATCGCCTCGGTCCAGATCGAACCCACGTATTACTGGTACAATGCTCGCCCGGGCCGCGAGACATTCGCCCGCAATATCCGGCAGAACTGGAAGCTCGGCCCGCCGGATACCGAACCTGCCGAGTGGCAGGCGCTTTCGGCCGCGCTCAATATTGATATGATCACGGCGCCGATGCTGCTGCAACTTCCCGAGAGCGAAGCGCGCCAGTCGGCCGAACTGATGAGCAAGCTTGCTACCAACGGTCTCGGCGAGACCCACCTCTTCCCCCTCGCCCCGCATCTGAAGGTCGAACCCCGCCAGAAGCTCGCGGCCTATGAGCGCAATCTCGACTGGTTCCGCTTCTGGCTCAAAGGCGAGATCGACCCCGATCCAGCGAAGGCCGATCAGTATCGTCGCTGGCGGCTGCTCGGCCCCATCAAGGGCGAGGCTTCTACCGACCGCACCCAACGTTCGACATCGGCGATTTCGAGCAGCCGGAAATAGGCGAAGTCGCCCTCGACGAGATCGTGCGCGAGGTAGGTCTCGATCGCAGGCTTGTCCAGCAGCCCGCGTTCCGCCAGCCGCCCGCCGAGCAGGAGGTCGGCGAGCGCACCGCGCTGGCGAAGATAGCTTGCGGTACAGAGGGAATCGAGCCGCCCTTTGCCGCGCCTCCAAACGACCTCCGGCGGAAGTCGCGACGCGAATGCGGCGCGGGCAACCGCGCGGTCGCGACCGCCCCTCACCCACGCCCAGCTCGGAACAGTAAGGCAAAATTCTACCACCGGCTGTGAAAGCAGCGGCGCTACGACATCGCGGTCCCGCCAGCGGCGCGGCCGGTCGACGAAGTCGAGGATGCGCCGAAGCGCGCGCACATGGTTGCGCTTGCCGCGCGGCGCATCCTCCTCGCCCGCATCCCAGGGATGAGCCGGCGGCGAGGCCGGCACCTGGTCCGCGACGCAGAAGCCGGTCTCACGGCGCCAGCCGCTCGGGCCGTCCCGCACCGCCCGATACGCCAAGCGAGCGGCCTGCCAGACCGTTGCATCGCCCGCGCGCGCGACGTCGCGCATCGTCTCGAATGCAGGGCGCCGCGGCCCGAAATGACGAAAGGCGTCGAGGATCGGCGCGACGCTCGTGTCGAAATCGAAGATATTGTCCCCACCGATGCCCCCGAAGATCGCGGCATCGGAAACGGGGAACGCCGATTCGAAGGCATCGTCGATCCCGCCGAGCACGCCATAGGCGGAGGGCCGCGCGTGAAGGACAGGCGGTAGCGATACCAGATCGATGCCGGTATCCGCGTGGGGCATTTCGAGAAGCTCAGCACCGCAATGCGCCGCGACGGCGCGCGCGTAGGGACGCTCGTCGCCGTCGGCACCGGACGAAACGAAAGTGACGGCAGAGAAATTGGCTTGCGCCGATGACAGGCCTGCCGCGACGATCGAAGAGTCGAGTCCGCCCGACAGCTCGAGCAGGATGTCGCTCCGATTCCCACACCAGCCTCGCAAGCACCCAAGGAACCGACGTTCGAGGTCTAGCGCAAGTTCAGCGACTGGTCGAAGATCGGGCTGCGAGACAGCCTTCCAAGGCGTCCACAAAGTCTGGACAGCTGACTCCTCGGCCAAAAACTTGGCACAGCTGCCGGGCAATAGCTCGCTCACACCTTCAAGCCCGGTCCGTTCGGTCCGCAGATTGGCGTACGCCAAAGTCCCGGCGATGAACTGCCAATCGAATGACCCGATGCCAAGCATTGGCGCGACCAGCTCGAGATCGTTCCAAAGCAGAAAGCCGTCTTCAAACCGGGTCCAGTAGATCGGCATGCCGGTGAGCGCGGCGCGCGCGATCTCGACCGATGCATCGTCGACGGTGAAGGCCAGATAGCTTCCCCAGCCGTCGCCGGGCGCGTGGCAGGTAGCGCCCGAAAGCGAATAAATGTCCCCGAGCAATAGGGCACCGCTTTCCATCACTTGGTCAGCAATGCCGGCGCCTGCATAGACGGTCAGTGCGCCCGCATTCTGAACGCATCGCAATGCGTGGCGCTCGGCAGCTGCCGCAAGCGCCAGCCCCCCGGACGTGGTTCCCACAAGTGCGAGAATGCCGCGTTTCATCCGATCGCCAATATTGGTGTGAAGTTGCGGGCCTCGGCCGAGGTTCCGGTCAACACCGCGCCGGGACTCTGTAACCAGCAATGTGCGGCAAAGGGGCTGAGACGCACCCCAAAAACCAGCCGCGCGCCTAGGCCGTGCGACAGGAGGATGTGGTCGAGCGCTAGCGCGTCGATCAAACATCGTGGCGGGGTCCGCGCCATCCAGCGCGATGCTGCATAGGATGAAGCGATGCCCCGAACCGCCGCTTCGGCGCCCGGCACGCCGAGCCGAAGCTTTGCGTTCCGCATGGCTTCCACCGTTGACGCGATCCGGTTTGGCCGCATCGAACGTCTTGCCCAGCGCAGCGCGCGGGACGCTGCGAAACCCATGCGGAGCGATGTCGGTCCGTCGGCGACCGCCGACAAATCGTTGGCCGGAATGTGAGGCGAGGCCGGATCGAGCTTCGTCGGCTCGCTCGACCGTGCGAGGAATCCTGTCGCCACAAGACGCCCCATCGCCTCGCTGTCGTTCGGCTCGCCTGCCCGAAGCCGCTCGAAGGCCGCGCGGTCTTGCCCGCGCAGCGCGAAATATTTGTCCCGGACAAGGTCGAGGAAGACGAGATCTCCGTCGACTTCGCAATAGCCCGTTCCGGTTGCCAGTTTCCAGCCGGTCGTCATGGCGCCGCGCGAGACCCGGGAGCCGCTCGATGCTGGACGGCTCCCGGATACACCAGTCAGTCCTGGACGAGACCGGGCGTCGGCATACGGCCGCCGGCTTCGACATACAGGCCCCAGTCGCCGGCGGTGTCACCGGAGACCGAGCCGAGTTCGACGAGCGTGTCGTTATCGCGTTCCATGTTGCTTCCCTTCTCAGACACAAGGAAACGACCGGGGGCCGGCCTCGGGCCGGTCCCCGGAGCGCTGGTCAGTCCTGGCTGAGTCCGAGCGGCTTGAACTTGCCGTTCGTTTCGATGCCGACGTCTTCGCTGCCCGCGGTGTCGCCGGTAACGCTGCCGAGTTCGATCAACTCATTGAGTTCGCGGTCCATGATCGCTTCCTTCCATGATTGCCGCGGAATTGCGGCCCTCTCGAAGCTAGGGAGGCCGCGCCGTATAGGAATTTAATACGACTCATATTCTCCGAATATTATCCAGCGGCTCGGACCGGCGCCGGATTTCGGCCGCGACGCGGCCGGCATATGACGCGCGGCGGCGATGGAAGCGCGTGATTTTACTGCGTAAAGCGCTCCATCGACCGAACCGGTAATCGTCCGCCATCGCCGTGAGCGCGTCGCCCACAGACCCATCGACACGAACCTCCAATGTGCGGATTGTCATGCTTCGCTCGACACAATTGATGATGGTAGCGCGAAGTTCGCCGTTGCTGCTGCCGATTGCGATGGTCCGGAAGAGGCCATTGAGCCCCTCAGGATAGGCCTGGTGATTCGCGAGCGAGATCAGTCCGCCTGGCAAATCGGGCCTCGGCGTCCTCCCCTTCAACGCCAGCGAGAGAAGGGCGCCGGTCCACCAATAGAGTTCGACCAAATCCGCCTCATTAAGAAGGGGCTGCCGAAACCCCTCCTGATGCCAGCTCTCGATGATCCGCTCGCCCGACAGGCGATACAGGGCATCGCGAACGGGGGTAGCGCTGGCCGCCAGCGACTTTGCGAGCTGCGCCGCCTCGAGGCGCGTACCGGGCGGATAGGTGCCCGACAGGATACGCGCCTTGAGGTCCAGATAGACCCGCTCCATCGTGGTGCCCGGGCTCATGCCGCGAGCGTCCCGTCTCCGCCCGCCGATCTTTGGTCGCCGATATAGTCGGCAAGAAGCGCCTGCTGGTCGGGCCGGAGCGCATCAACGGCTGCGATCGGGTCGGGGGGATAGCCGCGGAACAGGATCGAGGGACACTGGCCCTCGAAGTTGCCGAGGTTTGGGCGATGCTGTACATAGCCGGTCAAGGCCGCCAGCTCCGGCGGAAAGTCCTTCGCGACGTCGGGTGGATAGGCGAGCCACTGGTTCTCATATGGTTTCAGCCAGCCAAGGCAGTAGCTGATGATGATCCCGCGCCGCACCGACGCGCTGCAATTGCCGCCGGCTCCGTGGAGCGTCGAACCCAGGAAGACGATGGCATCGCCCGGCATGGTCTCGGCAATGATCGGCTCCTCCGCCGGTTCCTCGATGAGCGCCTCGAGCCCATGGCTTTTCGGCCAGATGATCGTGGCGCCATTCTCGGTGGTGAAGGGCGTCAGCGGCCACATCACATTCACGAGATATTCGACCTCACCGAGTGTGCCCTGCCACATATCTTGATCGCGGTGCGGGAATTGCGGAAGCGCTCCCGGATGCAGCTCAATCGCTTGGGCGAGATTGAGCTGGATGCGCTCACACCAGTCGCCGAGCGCGGCCTCGGCGAGGGCGAGGATCGCCGGGTTCATGACCAATGCGCCAACATGCGGCGAGCGGATGAGCAGGCGGCCGAAGCGCTTGGTGCGTGTCCCATAGAAGCCGCCCTCGCAAAAGGGCGTCGCGGCGTATCGCGGATCGAGGTCGCGATCGATCGCCGCGATCAGCTCGGCGGGAACGGCTTCGCGAACGATCGCGTAGCCGTTTTCCTTGAGCGCCCGCATCGAAGCAGAGGGCGGCTGGTGGCTATCGACTGGAGCGATATCGGTAATCATGGTCCCGCTCCTTTCACGCTGCATTGGCCGCGACCGGCGTCGCAGCGCTGCCCGAAACAATCCCCGCCGACTTGAGCCTTGCGGGGGTGTCGGCGTCGATCTCGATCCGCAGCGAGGTCAGCGCGCGGCCGTCGTAAATGCCGGCTTCGCCGAGCGCCTTGCAGTCCCAGCCAAAGGTCCGGATCTGAGCGAACCAGTCGAGCTCTGCGACGCCGGTGTAGGAGCGGATGCCGTTGGCGAGCGCATAGTCTACCAGCCCGACAAGAAGCGTGTCGCGCGCGGTGCGGCGCTGGCGCGCACCGATCCCCGGCGACAGGCAGAAGCGCGTGATCTCGAAGATGTCGGGGCCGGACGGCGGGATGCCGTCGACGAGGCCGGGGAAGAGACCATCGAGAAGAGCCGGGCGCGTGGTGGGAAGGAGGCGCGCCGAGGCGAGATGCCCGCCCTCCTGATCGCCGACGATCAGATAGGTCGCATGGGGATCGTCGAAATGATCGATCTCGAACCGGTCGGCGAGCACCGGCAGGTCCCATTTCAGAAGATCGATGAAGACGCGCTTACGCGCCTCGAACATCGCGCGGAGCAATTGATGCTCGTGCGCGCGGTTGGAATGGTCGATTACCGAAAGCATGGATGTGTCTCCTTTTCGAAAGAGACCATCCAATTGAACGGCTTTTTGCCACTCCACCATAGCACGATCGGGGGGTGTCGGCGAAAAAAGTTCAGCGCTTGGCGATATCCTCGTAGCTGAGGTCGCCGGCATAAAGCGCGCGCACCGTCAGCGTGATCCCACCATTCGCGTCGTAACGCTGCCGCGCGTTGCGAAGATGCTCGCGAACCGTGTCGGGACTGAGATCGAGGATGCGTCCAACCTTCGGGGCACTGTTGCCTTTGGCGGACAAGATCAGACATTCGCGCTGGCGGTCCGTCAGCCGCGGCCCGACCTGCGCGAGTTCGGGATTGGCGAGCAGCCGCGCGGCTTCGAAGGCTGGCCCACCGATCATTCGGGCAAAGAGGAGCGCCATATCATTCGCGGCGATCCCCGGCGTCCAGGCGAAGGACACCGAACCATGCGCCTCGCCAGGAATATGCGCCGGTATGGTAAGCCCGTCTCCTATTCCGTGCCGCTGCGCCTCACTGAGAACCAGTTCGTCCTCGGGGCGTTCGCCCGAAAGCGGCTTCATGTTGCGCCAGAAGAAACCCTCGAGACTGCGGTGACTGGCGCGATGCACCGGATCGGTAAGCCCTAGGCCGCGCTCGTCAAACCAGCGGGCCCAATCCTCGGGATAGTTGTGGACGCGAACACCCCTGTCGGGAGCCGCGAGGAAATCGACATGGTGGCTCAGCGCGAACCAGGAACAGCCCATGCGCGCGCAGGCCTCCGCCAGCAGATCGGCCAGACCCGCCGCATCCTTCACCCGCGTGACGTCGAGCGCAAAAGCATGCGCAGCGTCCATCGTCGGCATTGCGACCCATGGCAGCGGACGGCAGTCGTCGCCAAGTCGGCCGACCGTCCCTGCTCCTCGTCATGGCCTGCGAGCGGTGCCCTCTCAATGGGCCGTCCCGCCGGCGACGGGTGATCGCCGCTGGTCATAGCGATCTACAATGATGTAAATTTGCGGATGTTACGAATATATTTCAATTATATTCGGGAGATAGAACCAGATTGGGGCCATTTTGCCGAAAGCGTCCGAATGCCCGACGGCTGTCATCGGCCCCGCTTGCGAAAATCCCAGACCGGAAGGCCGATCTTCGCAGCCTTGTCGGCGAGATTGTCCTGGATGCCGGTGCCGGGGAAGATGATGACCCCGACCGGCAGTGCTTCGAGCATCCGGTCGTTGCGCTTGAACGGCGCGGACTTGCCATGCCGGCTCCAGTCGGGACGGAAGGCCACCTGCGTCACCTTGCGGGTTTCGGCCCAGCAGGCGGCGATGCGTTCGGCCCCCGTCGGCGTTGCCCCATGGAGCAGGATCATATCGGGATGGCGGTCGCGTGCGCGATCGAGAGCATCCCAGATCGCCCTATGATCGTCGACATCAGCGCCGCCGGTGAACAGGATGCGCGTGCCCTCGGGAAGAAGTGCAGCCGCTTTCTGGCGCAACCGCGCGTCGAGAAAGTCACGGCTGTCGATCATCGCCGCGGTCATCGACCGGTGATGCGCGCGCGATCCGGTGCGCGGTGACCAGGCCTTGCGGCAGTGGGTCCGAAATTGTTCGGCGGCGCTTTCGCGGAAGAATTCCATCGCATCGCGCCGTTCGATCAGGCTGATCCCCTGCTGCACGAGGCGTTCGAGCTCGACCGACCGGATCTCGCTCCCGTCCTGTTCGCGCTGGGCTCGGCGTTGCGCCTGTTCATTGTCGTCGAGGCTGCGTTCGACCCGCTCCCCCGCGCGGTGGAAGAGGTTGACGACGTTCCAGAGGAGCTCTTCGAGATCGGGCTCGATCCGCGTATCGTCGAGACAGCCGACAAGGGCATCGAATATGTCGGCGACAGCGCCGGCCGCCAGGCGGGCATCGGGCAGCGGGCGCGGGTCGGGTTCGTCTTCGAAGGGGCGATGTCCGAAGAGTTGCATCTCCTGAAGGAGGAGATGGGTGGCGCCGGCTTCGGCAGGATCGTCGGCGGGTTCGGTGGGGCTCAACATGATCGTCTCCAGTCGGGTTTTGCCGCGCTCGCGCGGCCTTCGCGGCGACCCCTCGCGGCGCGCCGTACCGAACTGCACCGCGGCCCCGGCCGCGGCCGAAGCCGAAGGCGGAGGATGGCGGGCGAAGGCTATTTTGTTTCGCGATGCAAAGGGGCGCCGCGCGCCCCGGCGGAAAATAGCCGCCCGCCCGCCATTGCGGGCCCGGTACGGTTCGCCGCAGTCGCCCTCTTGCGAAGGCCGGAGCGCGGCCACCCCGTGGTGCTGCATCAGCACCGGTCCATCCCTCGCCCGCCCTCCTTCCGGCCGATGCTGAGGCGTCAGAGCAGGAGTGAACGATCCGCAGTCCGGAGCTGGGATCGAAGCGAGCCGATCATTCGCTGTCGGCCGAGTGTCATGAGATCGGCATTGAAGTCGCCGCGATCCGCTTCGAGCGCGATGACCTCGATGCCGAGCGGCCGGGCTCGGTCGCAAAGCGTCCCGAAGGCGGCCGCACCCGCCGGGTCGTCGTCACGCGCGACATACAGTCGCTGCAGTCCGCGCGGGAAGGTCAACGCTCCCAGATGGGCCGCCGAAAGGGCGGCGATCATCGGCAGGGCTGGTGTGATCTGACGCAAAGACAGGATGGTTTCGATGCCTTCGCCCGCCGCCATGACCGCAGCCGACGTGCCGAACCGAACGCCATGACCGAGCAATTGGCCCATGGCGCGCCGCGGATAGGCAACCGGCGCCTTGTCGCAGGCGGCCGAGTCGAGCCAGGTGCGATGGACTCCGGTGACATTGCCCGCCTCGTCAGTGATCGCCGCGATCAGGGCGGGCCATGCCCGGCGGACATCGGGGGCGTCGTCCTCGGATGGATGATAGAAGCAATGGGGATGGAAACGAAGCCATTCGGCATCGCGAAGGTCGCCGATCGCGCGGGCAGACAGATAGGCGCGGGCAAGGGTGCCGCTGAGCGGCTTCGATCCGGCCCATAGCCTGCGGGCGGCCTCGGGGGTGCCGCGCGGTGCTTTACGCGGAGCCGGATTTCGGTCGCCGGGCATGACGGCAGGCAGGCTCAGAAAGCGGCGCGCCTCGTCGAGCGTGTCGCGGAAGGATGTATGGCCGCAGCTCGCGGCGATGACATCGAGAAGATCGCCATGATCGCCGCTGGCGGCATCGGTCCATTTGCCAGCGGACCGAAGACCGTCGGCGGTGCCAGAAAGGCGAACGTAAAGGCTGCGGCCCGGCGAATTACGGACGTCACCGACCATCCAATAATGTCCCTCGCGGCGTCCATGGGAGAGATATCGGCGGCAAACCGCCTCGGCATCGTCGGCGAGGCGTCGCGCGACCTCGGCTGCAGGACTCGACATGGGGGCCTCCTTCACAAGACAGGCTGCGCGCGATCCCGCCCGGTGGAGCGGGTCAGGAAGGCATGCGGCGGTCTGGCAGCCCCTGCCGGACACCTCCGATGTTCGCGCGGAGCGTCCTGATTTCAAGGGCCAGCGAAAAAATGGGGAGCCCGGCACAGCGCCGAACTCCCCGAATGATAGTCGGTGGCGTTATTCGGCGGCAATCGCTTCGATGTCGTCGTCGCCCAGCTCGTCATGGCCCGCTTCGATTGCAGGGCCATCGTCATTGGCCGCAGCCAGCTCCCCATCACCGTCGGGCTCGTCGATGACGGGCGTGCGCAGCGGATGTGCAAGCCAGCCGGTGCCTTTGAGCAGGTCCTCGGCGGCGCTCGCCATCTCGGGCTTCTTCAGTCCCGCAATCCGCGCCGCCGCTTCGGCCCCGCAAGCCTCTTCGACGGCATCGAGGATCCCCGGCTTGGTCACCCGTCCGAGGTAATTGGCCGTGGTAGCAACCCAGCCCGCCTGGACCATGTCGAGGCCCGACGCCCGCGCGAGGATGTGCGAATGGTCGATCCGGCTCGCCACCGCGCGGGCCGACACCCGGCCTTCATTATAGCGGGTCGCCGGCTCCCACACCGCATTGACGCCGAAGGAGACGCAGTGCGCGAACAGTGCTGCCTGGTCATCAGCGTCGAGACCGGCAAGCACGTCCCACAGATCGGCGGTCGCATCGGGCAGCCGCTCGGACCAGCCTTCGTGCCGTTCGCGAATGGCCCGCGCGGACGGCGTATCGTTGAGCCCCGCATCATAGCCGACCATCGAATGATTGCGCAGCGCGATGCCGACGCAACTCGCCGAGGAGGCATAGGTGTAGAAGCATTCGAGAACGATGGCGTGGAGCATCGCCGCAAACGCCACCAGCGGGCTTGCGGCCAGCGCGTCGCGCAGCGCAAGGGTGCGGTGCGCGGTGAGGTCGGTCACGAGCTTGTCCGGAAGCGGGCGGACGAGATCATCCGGATCTTCGCCCTCGCCGGTGCCGCCTTCTTCCGGAGATGTCGCGCCGACCGCATCTTCCTGCATTTCGTCGCCGATCACGCCGCCGGCCGCTTCCTCGCCGCCCGCAGCTTCCTCGTCAACGGGCTCTTGCGGCTCGTCCTCGGGACGAACGAAGCCGCGTTCGATATGCAGCGACCCGTCGACATCGATGCTCACGAAGGTGCCGGCGATCGCCACTTCCTCCGGGTCGTAGATCAGCGGCTTCGAGACGAGCGGCGCGATCTCCTCGTCGATCGCATCGATCCGGGCACTGATTTCATCGGGGATGTCCTCGGCGCCCGCCCATTCGTCTTCGAGCCGGTCGGCTTCCTCGCGCAGCGCTTCGATCCGCGCCTCATCGTCGGCGCTCGTCTCGGCCGCCACGCCATCGAGCGGGCGGTGGCCGAAGGTGTGGCCATAGGGGAAGTCGACCGCCGTCTCGATCCACTTCCAGCCTTCCGCCGCGACACGCGCAACCTCGGCTTCGAACTTCTCGGCCTGCAGCCGGTCGAGCAGCGCGACGTCCTCGAGCCAGCCGCCGTCATCGCTTTCGAAGAGATCGCGAAGAATATGTCCGCCTGCCTCGCGATAGGCGTCGAGGGTGACGAACTGGACGCGCTTGTCCGATGCCCGAACCTTGTCCTCGGTCAGCCGCGCGCGGATATACCAGGGCTGCTGGGTGTGGCTCGAGGCGAGCATATCCCAGACCTGTTCCTGCCGCGCGTGATCGCTCGACACCGAAAAGGACATCAGCTGTTCGAGCGTCATGCCGTCATCGGCGTAGATGTCGTGGAGCTTGGGCGAGACCTCGGCGAGCTTGAGGCGCTGTTTCACGACCGCGGGCGTGACCATGAAGGTCGCCGCGATCGTTTCGATGTCGGTGCCCTGTTCGACGAGCTTCTGCATCGACCGGAACTGGTCGAGCGGATGCAGCGGTTCGCGATGGACATTTTCGGCGAGCGAATCCTCTTCGGCCGACACGGCATCATCCTCGCGGACGATGCAGGGCACGGGCTCGGTCTTCGCCAGGCGCCGCTGTTTCACCAGCATCTGGAGCGCGCGGAAGCGGCGACCGCCGGCCGGGACTTCGAAGCGACCGGTTTCCTGGCCCGCCTCGTCGCGCTGGGCGCGAACAGTCAGGCTCTGGAGGAGGCCGCGCCGCGCGATGTCCGCGGCAAGGCTGTCGATCGACACCCCGGCCTTCACGCGCCGCACATTGGCCTGGCTCAGCACGAGCGCGCTGAAGGGAATTTCCCGCGCGCCGCTGAGGGTGATTTTTGCCTGTTTCGTCATGATGCTTCTCCATGACAGGCCGCCGCGAGACTCTCTCCCGGCTCTCAGCCCGTCATGGCTCCGGCGCAGCCCTCTCCCTCTGAAGGGAAAGGACCACGCCGCCGGCGAACGCGAGATTTGCTCAGTGGACCGAGGCCAGAAGCTTGGCACCCTTGGCTTCCAGCTCGAGCCGTCCATCCTGATGCGGACGCTCGCGGGCCAGCGCGGTGATCCCCTGCACGAAGTCGAAGATCGATGCGGGCGGGTGCCCCTCTTCCTGCAGCACGCTGCGGATGATCCGCTCGCTCTCGCCCTTCGAGAAGCCGCGTTTGCGCAGGAAGGTCTGCCGATCGTCATCGTCGCGCGCGACGATCGCGGCCCGAGCGGCCTTGATGCCGTTCATAAAGGAGACCGGCGAGGAAGAGGCGAAGCGTTCGAGCGCGGGCGCCGCTTCCTGCGCGAAGCGACCGGCCGCGAACTTGCTGTGCCGGATGCTGATCTCTTCGAAGCCCTCGGCGCCCCAGATGTTCCGGTTCATGCAGACGGCGCGAAGATAGAAGGTCGCCATGCCGAGGGCTTTCGACCCGACCTCGCTGTTCCAGCAGTAGAAGCCGCGGAAGAAGAGGTCGGGATCGCCGTTGGGCAGACGACCGGCCTCGATCGGATTGGCGTCGTCGACAAGGAAGAGGAAGACGTCGCGGTCGCTGGCGTAGAGCGTCGTCGTATCTTTCATGACCTCGACGAAGGGATTGTGGCGCATCGTCGACCAGTCGAGGAGCCCCGGCACCTTCCACCGCGTGTCGCCAGTGCCATTGCCCGCGATCTTCATGACCGCGGCGACAAGCTCATGATCCCAGATGCGGCCATAATCGGGGCCGGTCACGGCACGCAGCTCGGTGCGCCCGTCGCCGGTCTCGAGCGTCTTCACCAATTCCCCGCGATGCGCGAGCAGACCGTGCTGCATGTTGATGCCCGCCAATGCGGCGGGAAGCTGGCGCAGATAGGCCGACGGCGCCCCGACGAGACTGCACATTTGCCCGAAAGACCAGTGCGTGGGTGCAACCGGCGCTTCGCGGTCGGGAAGGAGCAGGCTCAGTCGCTCGGGTTCGTCGGGCGCGGCGATGACGCGAATGGCGCGGGTTTCGACAGTCCGCGCAGTCGCGGTCTCGGCCCGCGCGCGCACTGCATCATAAAGGTCGGAGAGCGACAGGTAGCGCTCGTCGTCGGGCCGGGAGAACCATTCGGACGAGACGCGGCCGATGCGCCGGCCTCGCGAGATATCGACCTTGTAGCCCGGGGACGAATCGCGGGCGAGGGTGCTGGGTAGAAGTGTCATGGCGTGTCTCCGCGACGGGTCCGGAAGACTCTCTCCCGGTTTCAACCCGTCACCTGGCCCCTCTCTCCTCTCCCTCTGCGGCCGCCGAAGGGGGCCGCGCTTCGCGGCGGGACATCGCACCACCGACGCAGGTGCCGGCCGAGACCGCTTGCTGCTATCGCAATCGGGTGCGCGCCAGGTCCGGCTGGATGGGCCTGCTTCGGCGGTTATCCGTCGGTCAGATCGTAGAGGCTGCGATCATCCTGTGGGTGCGGCTCGAACTTCGGCAATAAAGTCGAGAAGAGCGGGCGCGATGAACCGACCGAAATCGCGGCTTGTTTTCACGTTCGATGACAGCGAAGCCGCCGCCAATCGGCCACGGGGAATGATGCTCGCAAGCTCTTCGGCCAGCGACTGCGGGTGTCTCGCGTCGTCACCCGCGAACAAGATGACCGGAACGGAAATGACGGCAAGCTCTTCGGGATCTTTAAAGGATCGGTCGCGACCGATCGCCGCAGCCGCGGCAATGCTCTCCGCATCGGAACGCGGGATCGCCTCGCAAACCATCGCGCCGATGATCGGAGATAGATGCGGCAAGAGGGGCTCCCATCCGGCCAGAATGCCGTCACGCTGTACTCGCAAGGCGAACGCCTCCATCATCCGGATTTCAGCCTCCTTTGCCTTATCGTCCTCGATATCCTCGATCCCGATCGCGATGACAGCCAGAACATAGGTCGGAAGATCCACCGCGAAGCGGAGTGCTATCGTCGATCCAAGTCCGGCGCCTCCGATGATGGCGCGCGAGAAACCAAGGGCGTCAAGCAACGCGACTGCATCGGATACATATTGGGCCCAAGTGTGGCGCGCCGTGTCGCGACATCGCGATCGGCCATAGCCGCGCACATCGGGAAGTATTACCGCATATTCGTCCGGGATTGTCTCGATCAGGGGCAGGAACATTGCGTGATCGGGTCCGCCACCGTGGCATAGCAGGATCGGCGTTGGATTCTCGATCCCTGGAGCCGCCGCCGACACCCAGGCAGACAACTCACATCGATCATCGCCCAGAAACCGGATCTCGGCCAGAGCCGCTTGCCTCGACATGATCGCCTCTCCTTCATTCTCGGGCCTAGGCGGTGTCTGCAGCTTCGCCGTCGCGAAGAAAGCGAGCGACGATGCAGCCATCATCGCTTATTCCGTCGCGGCGGGCATCGTCTAGAATGCCCTCCAGTTCCAGCCTCCCGATCGGGTCGTCGTCATTTTCCAGGAGACCGCGGGCCGATCGTTCGACTTCGGCGACGTCGAGCGGCGAAAGGATAAGGCGGCAAAAATAGTCGATCGAAAATTCTTCGGCTGCAAACATAGAGATTAGTTCGATCGCCGTGGGGCAGGCGTTGTGCACATATCCGCTCTTGCGGTCGCGCCTCTTCAGCCAGTTGTCATAGCGTCGTGCGACGCGCTGGGAAGCAAGGGTGTCGTCGAACCAGCAATCCAGGATGAGCACGGCGCAGCGCGCGACGCGCGACGCCTCGCGCAATGCTCTCGGCAAATTCTCCGTATGATGTGCGACATAATCGAGCGTCACGACGTCGAAACTGCGGTCTTCGAATGGCAGCGCTTCGGCACGACATGAAATGACGTCCAAACCCCGGGATCGCGCGCGGACGCAAGCTTGGGTTTCCGGCTCGATCCCGACAGTGCGGGCGATGCCCGCTTCGCGCGCTGCGACGAGAAGATCGCCCGTGCCGCATCCGACGTCGAGTAAGGTTGCCGGCTTGAGAGCGACAATTTCGTCGAGCAATTGGCGCTTATATTCCCCATGGGGACGGGCGGCGGACGAACGCTTCGTGGACTGGATCATCATGGGTAGGCGCATAAGGTCTCCGTCGATTGCGAAGACGATGCTGAGCGTTGGAGACTATGTCCGATAGATGATATCAGGACATAATGAATTCACTATCCGACAAGAATGCTCCTTCGGTCTCGATCGAGGTGGAACGAGCCACATTCCATGCACGAAGCATCGGGGAGTGGCACCGGCACCCAGTAGTCCAACTGATATACCCGAGCAGGGGGGTCATGATATTGCACACCCGTGAGGGACAATGGGTCGTTCCGCCCCAGCAGGGCGTTTGGCTGCCCGCGGACCATGAGCATCGCGTCGAGACCTCGGGCGGTTTCGAGATGTACAGCATATATTGTTTCGGCAGCATTCTACGGAGGCTGCCGAAAGAAGCCGGGCTAACTTCCGTGAGCCCCTTGATGCGCGAGATCATTTTTGCGGCCGCAGGCACGGGCGCAGGGGCGCGTCAGCGGCATCTGGCCTTCCTCTTCGCCGACGAGATGGCGTTGAAAATATCGCCTGCCCTGACGATCCCGTCGGTCACAGCGCCCCGTATCGCGCAAATCGCCGCGGCACTCGATCGCAATCCCGGCGACCGGAGGAGCCTCGAAGCCTGGTCGGAGCAACTCCATATCTCGAGCCGAAGCCTTGCGCGGCTGTTCCAACGCGATACCGGAACAGGCTTTACCGCGTTTCGGAACCAGATTCGGCTCAAGGCCGCGCTCTTGCGGCTGGCGCAGGGCGAGGCGGTCACATCGATCGCGCTCGAACTCGGTTTTGGGACGGCGAGTAACTTTATCCGCTCGTTTCGCGAACTGACCGGTGTAACGCCGGCACGCTACTTTCCCGATCGCAAGCGGAATCGAGACAATTAGTCTCCCGCTCTCACCGAGAGTGGCTTGGCGCGCAAGTTTTTGCGCAATCGGCGCGTGACATTCTGTTTTACCTAGCTGGGAGTCGGCGAAGTTGTATAGACGACTTATGAACCCTTCGCTCACTCGAAAATCCCCCGCTTCAGAATCTCGGCCCCGCGAGGCAACCCGGCCGCCCGAAGAGACGGGAGGCGAGGTGATGCCCCGGTACGTCGCCATCAAGCAAAGCATTTGCGATGCAGTGCGGGACGGCCGCCTCAACCCAGGAGACCGGGTGCCGTCGGAAGCGGAGCTGGTTCAGCAGTTCGACGTTTCGCGGATGACCGCGAACCGCGCTCTACGCGAGTTGCAGGCGGCGGGCGTCGTCGTGCGGCGCGCCGGCAGCGGATCGTTCATCGCAGAGCCAAAGCCGATCGGCCAGATGATTGAAATCCGCAACATCGCCGAGGAAATCCGGGAGCGCGGTCATGCGTACCGCGCCCGCGTGATCCAGAACCGCGAAGAGCGCGCCAATGTAGAGACGGCGCCGCTGCTCGAGGTGTCCGTGGGCACGAAATTGTTCCATTCGATCATCGTCCATCACGAAGCCGAATTTCCGATACAGATAGAAGAGAGGTTCGTTCTCGCGTCGATCGCCCCCGACTATGGCACGCTCGACTTCACGCGGATGACACCAAATGAATATCTGACGCGCATTGCACCGCTCGAACGGGTCGAGCATCGCGTTTGCTCGACGATGCCCGACGAGCGGATGCGCGGCATGCTGGGATTGTCCGACGGCGAACCGGTGCTCCAGATGACGCGCCGGACTTGGAGCCGCTCGCGCCTTGTGTCGCATGCCTGGCTGACACACCCCGGAACACGCTTCGAGCTGTCAGCCGCCTTTTCGATCGACGATTGAGGCCGGTCAGCCGGTGCGGGTGACCACGACCGGCTTGCGGCGCCGGCGCAGCCAACGGAAGTCGGCTTTGCTGAAGCTTTTGAACAGCAGGTAGAAGCCGGTTCCCGACAGCCATAGTACACCGAAGGCGACGAAGATGATCAGCGGGTGGTTGAAGCTCGACCGGTTGATATAGTCCATATTGTGGAGCATCCAGAAGAAGTCCCATGTGCGCCAGGTATCGCCGCGCATCACGAGAAAGCGGGCGGTATCGAGCGAGACATAGGCGCTGCTGTTCTCGTCGTCCGCGAAATCGACGCGCCACATCGCCCCCTCATGATCGCGCGATTCGAGGTTCGGCTTGGCGATTACGCTCACCTCTCGGATCGGCGCCTCGTTCATCATGGAGGCGACTTCGCGCGCCATGGCCTCGTCGACCCGGATGTGCTCGCCGCTTGTCGCGTCGACGAGACGGACGCCTTTTGCGGAGCGCACTTCATAGACCGGCCGGGTTCCGAGATCGCGAAGGATCACGCCCGTGACAGGTTCGCCGCGCGGCAGGGCCGCCACGTCGAAATATTCCCCCGGTGGCAGTGGATGCGCATGCGACATCCCGCCGCCGTGCCCGCCGACCTTATCCTTGTCGAGCAGCGCCATCACCGATCCGCTGAGCGCCCAGAGCAGGAACTGGAGACCCAGGATCAGCCCGACCCATTTGTGGATGCGCCGGAAGAAGAGCGGCGTCAGTCGGATGCGTTTCATGCCTGCTTCCTCTTGCGGCGTTTGAAGGACCAGATCAGCAACCACGCCCCGCTGATCGCCATCGCGAAGACGCTCCAGGTCGCGACGCGGAGCAACGGGTTGTTGACGTCGGTCCGCTCATCATAGTCCATGATGTGGAGCATCCACGCGAAGTCGAACACGCGCCACAATGCGTGCCGGCGCGAGATAAGCTCACCGGTCGTCGGCGACAGATAGAGCGTCGGGCGGTTCCAGCCCTCGAACTCGACCTGCCAATAGGGCGGCTTGCGCGACTGCATTTCCTGTGGCGCTTCGGTCAACAGCCGCACCGACACGATCTTGCCGTCGCCGGTGTAGATGCGCCGCGCCTGCTCGCGGACCTGGGACTCGGTAAGCGCAGGCAGCGGCGCACCCGAGCGGGCATCGAACAGCCGCGCCCCTTCGGGAGTTTCAGCGCGCCAGACGGGGCGATCGAAGAACCGCTGCAAGCGAACCTCGGACGCACCGGGCGCGGCCGCAACGATCCGCGACGGCGGCGCGAGGCCCGCGAGGTCGAAGGGCTGAACCATCGGCGCGCGCACGAGATGGTCGCCATGGATGGTGTCGATATGCACGACCACCATGTAGAAGCCGGTCAGCGTCCAGAGCAGCGCCTGGACGCCGACCACCAAGGCCAGCCATTTATGCGTTCGCCGGACGAGCAGCGGCCAACGGATCGCCATATCGATTACCCTCAGAACGCGGTGCGGAAGCCGACGTAGAAACGCCGTCCGAGCAGGTCATAGGTCATCGTGTCGGTGTTCGCATCGGTGAAGCTCTGGATATAGGGCGCCTTGCGATCGAAAAGATTGTCGACACCGACCTGGAACCGGGTCTTCTCGTCGATTTCGAAAGCGACCTGGAGATTGTGGTAGAAGACATTCGGCGTGCTGTAGCCGATGTCGCCGGGGGCCGCATTGAAGTCGGTCGCCTTGCCGATCCACTGGGTCGACCAGGTCGCGCTGACCCCGTCCTTTTCAGCGGTCAGCACGCCATAGCCGCGCCATTTCGGATAGCCGCCATTGCCGCCGCCGATAAAGCCGTCGAAGTCGATCGGCGCGCCGCCGGGGAAAGGCAGGACCACATATTTGTTGAGATAGGTCACGTTGACGTCGAGCGAGACGTTCACGCTGCCGATGTCATTGTTGTAAACGAGACCCAGATCGAGGCCGTTCATTTCTTCGCGGCCCGTGTTGATCGGTTGCGCGGAGAGGAAGGTAACCTCGCCGGTCAACGGGCTGCGGGTAAAATCTTCGCAGAAGGGATGCGAAAGATTCTGGCTCGCATAACAAATGCTGAGCTTTGTCGAGCCCGGAATAGCACGGATCGCATCCTTGATCTTGATGTCGAACCAGTCGGCAGTGAGCGAGAGTCCCGGAACCAGTCCCTTCGGTGAAATCACCGTCCCGACGGTCCAGGTCGTCGAGCTTTCGGGTTTCAGATTCTCGTTGCCGCCGACCGTTGTCAGGATCGTTGTACCGAGCTGAACATAATTGGCCGGCACGCCCGACGCCTGACAATTGGCGATCAGTGTCGCATTGCCGCTGGTCGAATAGCGCGAGCAGGGGTCGGTGGTCGTCAGATTGCCCTCGGAGACGCCGCCGAACAATTCGGGGACGTTCGGAATGCGAAAGCCGGTGCCGTAGGTGCCGCGCAGGCGGAAGCTGTCATTGATGACCCAGTCGACGCTCCCCTTGTAGTTCCAGTCGCTGCCGAACAGGTCGTAGTTCGAGTAGCGAACCGCGCCGTCGAGGGTAAGCGACTGGAAGAAGGGTGTGTCGGCCAGAACGGGCACCGACAGTTCGAGATAGGCTTCCTTCGCCGTGCTCGTTCCGGAGATCGGATCCTGCTGGTTGGTGTTGGCAATACCGAGCACCGTCAGCGGATCGGGATCGCGCCAACCCTTTTCCTTGCGATAGACGACACCCGCCGCGAAGGAGACGGGGCCTGCGGGCAGCTTGAAGAGATCGCCGTTGATATCGGCGGTGACCGTCGCAAGCTCGTTGCCGCCGCGGTCGCGCGACGTGAACAGGATATAGTCGAGAACCTCCGGGGTCAGGTCGCCGAACCCGAGATAGTCGGCGCAGGGGATCGTGGCACCGGCAGCAAGACTGCACTTGGTCGTATCGAGGGAATTCGCCACTCGCTCGAGATTGGCGATGTTGGTCGAACCATCGACCGCGGTGTTGCGGCCGAAGGCGCCCGCGATTTCCCATCCCCAATCGTTAGAGAGCTTGCCGCGGAGGCCAAACGTACCCTGCCAGGTATCGGTTTCCTGGAAGAATTGGCGCGGGCCGGGCTCGGCGAGGCGGCGCTGGATGAGGACGATATTCTGCCCCGTCGGATTGGTGGGATTGCTCGCCGCGATCGAGAGGTTGCGCAGCGTTCCGGGCGTCGCGATCTGATTCGACTTGCGGAAGGTGTAAAGGAATTCGCCGAACGCCTCGATATTGTCAGTGATGTCATAGTCGGCGAAAAACGCCGTGCTCACGCGCTCGACCGGGCTCACCGCGTTGAGGAACGGGTTCGAGTTGAAGTTGTGCTTGGCAGCGCTGTACGGCTCGAAGAAGTTGCCGTTACCGCCCAGCACCTGATTGAAGTTGATCTGCTGGCCGTTCGGCAGCACCGCGCGGCCGCCGATCGTCGAGGCGCTGTTCACGCAGCTCAGCATGCCGGGCGTGGTTTCGGCAAGCGAGCAAGGCGCGCGCGTTGCCATATTGACCGCGCTCGTCTTCTGATAGGTGACCGCCGCCATGAAACCGCCGCGATCGTTGCGGACGCCCCACAGGAGGTCGGCGGTGAAGTCCGAGCCATCGCCCTTTTCGGTGATGCCTTGGCGCACGCTGAGGCCGAGGCCTTCATAGTCAGTGCGGGTCACGAGGTTGACCACGCCCGCCATCGCGTCGGCGCCATAGATCGCCGAGGCGCCGTCCTTGAGCACATCGGTGCGCGCGAGCGCCGCGACCGGGATCATGTTAAGATCGGGCGAGGAGTTCGCGCCGGTGCCGCCCGCGACGAGGCGGCGGCCGTTGAGCAGAACAAGCGTGCGCTTGATGCCGAGACCGCGCAGGTTCACCTGCGCCGTGCCATATCCATTGTTCGCCCAATAGGCGGAGGTCTGGTTGCCTGCGAAGCCGGCGTTGGCGGGAAGGCGCTGCAGCACCGTCTCGATATTGACGACGCCGGTGTTCTCGATCTGCTCGGCCGACACGACGGTCGCGGGGCCGACGCCCGCGAGATCCTGGCGACGAATGCGCGAGCCGGTCACGACGATGTCCGATCCGTTCGGAGCATCCTCCGCGGCGGGTGACTGCGTCGCAGCATCGCTCTGCGCGAGCGCTGGCGTTGCAAAGGTCGCGACCGCTGCGGCGCTGGCGAGCAAAATTGTCCTGGTCATCATAGCGAAACCCCCTGATGGTTGGCTGATTCCCCTCAGAGAGCATCAAATGTATATACAGGTCAATAGGAATTTATTGAATCATATCAATTGGTTATGAAGTAAATTCCGGGCGCACGATACCTACTAGATACGCACCCCAAAGCTCTACCCCTCATCAATTTTGAAATTTTTTCCGGCCTGAGCCTTTTCGCGCAAGGAGCCGGCGGGCCCCTCCCTCGGCTTGCTTATGAAATGACATGATTAAGTGGGTCGGCACAGCTTGGGGGCGCGACCGACTTGAGCCGCTCAATGCGAAAGTATCTGTTCGAGAAAGGTCCGTGCGCGTTCGCTTTTCGGCGCGGCGAAAAAATCTGCCGGCCTTGCGTCTTCGATGATCTGGCCCTGATCCATGAAAAGCATGCGATCGGCCGCCTCGCGCGCGAATCCCATTTCGTGCGTCACGCACACCATCGTCCGTCCTTCGCCGGCAAGGGACGTCATCACATCGAGTACCTCCTTGATCATCTCGGGATCGAGCGCCGATGTCGGCTCGTCGAAGAGAAGAATCCGGGGCTCCATCGCCAGAGCGCGGGCTATCGCGGCCCGCTGTTGCTGCCCTCCCGAGAGCTGCCCCGGATATTTGCCCGCCTGGTCGCCAATCCTCACCTTGTCCAAATAGGATATGGCGCGCGCCTCCGCCTCCGGAAGAGACAAGCCGCCGAGCAGGACGGGCGCGAGGGTGCAATTCTCCAGCACCGTCTTGTGCGGGAACAGATTGAACTGCTGAAAAACCATGCCAATGGCGCGGAGCGCCGCAACGGCCTCTCGCGACGCGTCGGTTATCCTGGTTCCCTCGATCAGGACGGCACCGGAGTCGGGCACCTCGAGCCTGTTCATGCAGCGAATGAGCGTCGATTTGCCGGAGCCTGAAGGGCCGCAAATCACGATCCGCTCGCGCGGGGCGATTTCGAGGTCGATCGAGCGGAGGGCATGATAGGCGCCATAATATTTGTCGACCTGCCGCAAGCTGACGGCCGCGTGGCCCGAGGCATCGGTCATGACGCCTGCCCCCGGCCGCGTATCGCCCGTACCCGCGCGAAGGCTGCGGCGAGGTCGGCGATCAGATCCTGCGGCGCTTCGAGGCCGGCGTGAATACGGATCAGCGCCCCATCTGCCTCGCCATTGGGAAAATCGCGGATCGGAGCGGGCCACGCCGGAACCGCGAGGCTTTCGAAGCCGCCCCAACTCGAACCGAGCTGGAACAGCGAGAATTCGTTGAAAAAGGCGCTGGTTTCCGGAGGGGTAAGACCATCGAGCTGAACACCGAACAATCCGGACGCTCCGGTGAAATCCCGCTTCCAGATCGCATGGCCGGGATCGGAAGGATGGGCCGGATAGCGGACCGCGACCACTTCGGGTTGCTGGGCGAACCATTCGATCAGCGTCGCCGCGGTACGCTGGTGGCGTTCAAGGCGGGCATCGAGCGTCCTGATGCCCCGGTGGACGAGATAGCAATTGTCGGGACTCGCGCAGTTGCCCCAGCGCGCCGCCGCATCCTTGAGCTGGCGGTAGACGGCATCGCTGGCGGCGGTCATCGTGCCGAGCAGACAGTCGGAGTGCCCCGAGAGATATTTGGTTGCCGAAGCAAGCGAGATGTCGACCCCATGGGCCAACGGTTTGAAGAAAAGCGGCGTCGCCCAGGTGTTGTCGAGAGCGGTCAATATGCCCCGGCTGCGTGCAACCGCCGTGATCGCGGGGACGTCGATCATATCGAATGTCTGCGAGCCCGGGGTCTCCATGTAGATGAGCCGGGTGTTGCTGCGGCACAGCCCGGCAATCTCCGCTCCGATATCGGGCCGGAAATATTCCACCTCGACCCCGAAGCGCGCGAGAACGTCGGTCAGAAACTTGCGGGTCGGCCCATAGACGCAATCCGCAACGAGCAGATGATCGCCCCCGGCCACGAAAGCCGTGAGGGCTAGCGCGATCGCGCTGGTTCCAGACGAGGTGATGACGGTGGCGCAGCCGCCTTCGAGTTCGCTGACGGCCTCGGCGAGCGCAAAGGTCGTTCGCGTTCCGTACAGGCCATAGATGACCTCATCGTAGAGACCCTGGTGCCGGTCCATATAGGCCTCGACGCTGCCGTAGATAATGGTGGAGGCTCGATCGACGGGCGGATTGATGAGGCCCCGCTGATCGCGCGGGCGGGGACCGCCGTGAACGGCACGCGTCGGGTCCTGCCAGGCGTGCCCTTTCGGGCTTGCCGGCTCCCCGGGCCATTTTCTGTCGTGATTATCCTGCATAGTTTAGTTTCCGTTCGATCTTCATGCTGAGCCGGGACAGGGAGAAACAGAGGAGGAAAAAGATTGTCCCGGTAAAAAGATAGGCTTCGGCGAAATAGGGTCGCCATTGCGCCTCGACGTAGGAGAGGCGGGTCGTCTGCAACAAATCGAAGACGCCGACGATGAGGACGAGCGTCGTGTTCTTGACCTCGCTGATCGAAGTGTTGACCAGCCCCGGCACGCTGACTTTCAGCGCCTGCGGCAACAGGATATGGCGCCGCGCCTGCCATTTGGTGAGGCCAAGAGCATGCGCGGCCTCGGCTTGCCCGACGGGAACCGCCAGCAGGCCGCCCCGGATGACCTCGGCCATATAGGCGGCAGTGAAGAATATGAGCGCGAGCTGGACGCGCGGCAGGCTGTCGATCGAGAGATAGGAGGGCACGAACAGCGGGAACAGGACCGCAGCGAGGAAGAGCACTCCGATCAGCGGCGTTCCGCGAACCAGCTCGATGAAGGCGACGCTCGGCCAGCGAATGCCGCGCCGCGCCGACCTGCGGCCGAACGCGAGGAGTATAGCCAATGGAAAAGCGCCGACCACCGCAAGGCTCGCGAGCAGCAATGTGACCGGCAGGCCGCTCCACTTCTCCATCGGGACATAGGAAAGGCCCGCGAATCCTCCTCGTAGCAGAAGTACCGCCACGGCGATTGCGCCGAGCCAGACAAGCCCGAGGCGGCTGCGCCAGAATCGCGGGACGAAGGAGAAGGCAAGGCATGAAAGCAGCGCGGCCGCCGCTGCTGCGGACCGCCACTGCTCGGCTTCGGGATAGGTGCCAAACAATATCAGCCGCGCATTTTCGCGGAGGAATGGCCAGCAAGCACCGCTGGCCAAACGGCAATCGGCCGCGCCCCCGGCGAAGGTCGCGTCGAACAGCAGCCACGAGAGCCCCTTGCCGGCGAAAGCCGCGGTCATGGCGAGGATCGCGATGGTGAGTATCGACTGGCGTCCTCCTCTGAACAGATTGCGCCGTATCCACGACGGCCAGGCGGTCGCCGAGCGCAGCGGAAAGGGTTCGAGGGGCGCCGACTGGATGCTCCGGCCGGGCTGCCCGGCGACGCTCCAGCCCAACTGGCGGGCATAGAGGCCGGTGACGAACGACAAGGATAGCGAAAGCAGCAGGAAGGTCGCGACGATCAGGCCGACGCCCTCGATCGCCTGCCCTGTCTGACTGATGACGGTATCGACCACCGAGACAAATTCGGGATATCCGATCGCGACCCCCAGGGAGCTGTTCTTGATCGTGTTGAGATGCCAGCTCGTCATCGGCGGTATGGCGATGCGCAGCGCTTGCGGCATCACGATCCGTCCCATTGTTTGCGCGGGCGACAGGCCGAGCGCTTTGGCGGCCTCGCTCTGCCCTGCGGGAACGGCGAGGATCGCGCCGCGGAATATCTCGGCCAGATAGGCCGAGGCATAGACCGAAAGGCTGGCGACCAGCGTCAGAAACTCCGTGGAGAGCGACAATCCGCCGACGGTTCCGAAGCGCCCCGCCCGCGGCAGATCGATCCCGCCCCACAGCAAGAGCGGCACCAGGGAGATGCCGGCGAAGGCCAGCGCAGTGCGCGTGCGAACGGCTCCTCGCCGCACGGCACCCAGCAGGATCGCACAGGCGACGATCGCGATGAGAAAGACCGGCCGTCCCGGATCGGCCAAGGAGAGCGCGGGGAGGTGCAATCCCCGATTATCGAGGTCGAACGGTCCGACGGCGCCCGGGCCGGGTCCGGGCAGACCGAACAGCAGCGCGGCGTACCAGACGAACATCTGGAGCAGCAGCGGAATATTGCGAACCAGCTCGATATAAAGGCCGGAGAGCCTCGCAAGCAGCCAGTTGGACGACAGGCGCGCCATGCAGACCGCGAGGCCGAGCAAGGTCGAGAAGATGATGCCGAGCGCCGATATCAGGAGCGTGTTGAGAAGACCCACCGCCAGCGCCGCGGCATAGGAATCGCCCGGCGCGTAAGCAATCAGCGTTTCGCCAATCGCGAAACCCGCCCGGTCGAACAGGAAACCGAACCCCGTCCGGATGTTTCGGTCCGCGAGATTGTCCGCCAATGTCGCAAACAGGCCGTAGGCGACCACAAGCCCGCCCGCGATCAGCAGCCAGGGTAACGCAGCGATGGCAAGCCGCCTGTGTTTATGAGTCATCGCATCGGCAACGGGTAGATCAGCCCGCCGTCCCGATAGAGCTTATTCTGTCCGCGTTCGACGCCGAGCGGCGTAATGTGCCGGTCGAAGATTTCGCCATAATTGCCGGTCGCCTCGATTGCCCGGTACGCCCAGTCATCGTCAAGGCCGAGCGACTTGCCGAATCCGGGCAAGCCGCCGAGCATCTTGCGCACTTCAGGGTCGCGCGAGGCCATCCGCATGCGCGCGGCATTCGCGCGGGTGACCCCCATTTCCTCGGCAGCGAAGAGCGCGTTCAGCACCCATTTGTTGATCTCGTACCATTGCTCGTCGTCGCTGCGCACGACTGGGCCGACCGGTTCTTTGGTGAGCCGCTCGGGCAGCACCACATAATCGTCGGGATGCGCGGTGTCGGCCAGGCGGATCACCGTCAGCGTGAAGGCATCGGTGGTCATTGCGTCGCACCGCCCGGCAAAGAAGGCGAGCTTGGCTTCCTCGGGATTCTCGAACACGACGGACTGGAAACGCAGCCCCTTGCGCTCGAAATATTCGGCGGTGTTGAGTTCGGAGGTCGTCCCCTTGGTGATGCAGATCGATGCGCCATCGAGATCCGTCGGAAGCCGCACACCCGATCGCCGGGGCACCAGGAAGCTCTGCCCGTCATAATACATGGTGCCGACGAAATTCACCCCGAGGTCGGTGTCGCGCGTCAGCGTCCATGTCGTCGTCCGCGACAGGACGTCGGCCTCGCCCGTCTGCACGATCGTGAAGCGCTTGTTCGAGGCGACCGGCATGAACCGGACCTTGCGGGCATCGCCGAGGACCGCAGCGGCGAGCGCCCGGCAGTAATCGACGAAGAAGCCCTGCCAGCGTCCGCGTTTGTCGAGATAGGACATGCCGAGCTGCCCCGTATGAATTGCGCAATTGAGCGTTCCGCGCGCGCGAATCCGCGCAAGCGTCGATCCCTTCGCCGCGGCGATTTCATGCCCACCGGTGCCGGCGGGCTCGCGGCCGCAGCCGCCGAGTAACAGGGCGCCTGCGGCGAGCAGCGCCGGTAACCAGCGGCGCGATGCGTGCGACCTATTCATAAACGAGGCTTTCAATGCTAGCGCCATAAGAAATAGCTATAGGGAGCGATGTCCGATGAACCTGCGTCACCTCGAAGCCTTCAGGGCCGTGATGCTCTCGGGATCGGTCACCCAGGCCGCGCAGTCGCTCAACCTGTCGCAACCCGCGGTGAGCAAGATGCTTGCCGAGCTCGAGCATCAGCTGGGCTTTCAGCTCTTCCTGCGTTCGCGCGGCAGCGCGCTCACCGTGACGCCCGAAGCCGACGCCTTTTTCTACGAAGTCGAGCGGAGCTTCTCGGGCATTGCGGCCCTGAAGCGGGTAGCGGAAGACATCCGCAACATGGCGACCGGCACGCTCCGGATCGCCGCCCTTCCGGCGCTCGCGGTCAGTTTCCTGCCGCGTGTGATCGCGGCCTTTCGCGAGACACATCCCGGCGTCACCGTTCAGCTCCAGACCCGCAGTTCCTCGACGGTGCGGCAATGGATGGCGAACCAGCAGTTCGACATCGGGCTCGCGACGCCGGCGCGCGAATTGCCCGGCATAAGGATGGAGCGCTTCCTGCGCTGCCCCGGCGCCTGCGTTCTCCCTGCCGGCCACCGCTTGGCCGTCAAGGACGTCATCCGGCCGGCCGATCTCGAGGGCGAGCCCTTCATTTCGCTCGCGCTCGAGGACGGCGTGCGTCACCGCATCGACCGCATTTTCGAGGACGCGGGCGTCCACCGCGAGATGGTCATCGAAACCCAATATGCGATGACCATCTGCGCGCTTGTCATGCAGGGGGTCGGATGTTCGATTCTCAACCCCGTGACCGCAGCGGATTATGCCGAGCGGGGCCTTACGGTCCGTGATTTCGCGCCGGAGGTCCATTTCGAATATATGCTCTTCACGCCGAAGTTGAGGCCGATGTCCCAAGTCGCTGCGGCCTTTATCGCGGTGCTCGAATCCCACCGCGACGCGATGTTCGGCTCCGACGCCAGCTGAAGACACAAGACGCCGCACGGCCCTCACGGCCACCGATCAGAAGGAGGCGGTCGCGCGGACGTACCAGAAGCCCCCGTTGAACCCCGTCGGCGCGAAGCGGAGATATCGGATCCCGTTGTTGATCTGGGATTGCCGCGCCTCGACGTCGGGGTAATTGTCGAAGATATTCTCGCCGCCGACCGCGAGCTTGAGCATGTCGCTAACCTTGTAGGACAGCTCGAGATCGACCAGCAGTTCGGCGCCGCCCGTCTGGTCGGCAGCCGGTGCGGCGCCATAGTCGGTCCATTTGCCATAATAGTTCGCGCGCGCGACGAAGCCGAAGCGCTCGCCCGCATAAGTGAAGGACGCATTGCCCTTCCACTTCGGAACGAAGCCCTCGAGTTCGAGCAGCCGCTCGCGGTCCGCAGTGATCACCGGCGAGGCCTTGATGACATCGGTTTTGGTATAGTTGCCGTTGAGGCCGAGCGTGGCCTTGCCGTCGCCGAGGTCGAAGCCCACGGTGAGCACCGCATCGACGCCCTGGGTGCGGCTGTCGAAGGAATTGGTGAAGAAGCTCACCTGCTGGAAGGAATCCCCACCGGGAATGCCAAGCGCCGCGAGCTGCGCACGCTGCGCCGGGGTGAGATTGAAATTGCCCGATACGGCGATCCGGTCTTCGACCTTGATGTTGAAATAGTCGAGCGTGAAGGTGATGCGATTGGAGGGCTTCACCACGATGCCGCCGGCGACGTTGAACGAATTCTCGGGCCGAAGCGGCGTCGCGCCGAAGAATTGCGCCACCGGATTGTTGGGCGCGATAATGCCTGCGGTCAGCGGCGCCCCGGTTATCGAGTCGATGTTGGTCTGGACCTGCGAGGCGTTCGACTGGCCCGGCGTCGGCGCCCGAAAGCCGGTGTTGACCGATCCGCGCACCGCGAAGACGTCCGAGAAATCATATCGCCCGTTGATCTTCCAGGTGAATTTCGAGCCGAAGTCCGAGTAATTCTCGTAGCGGCCGGCAAGGCCGAACTGGAGCGCGTCGGTGAGATTGCCTTCGAGCGACGTATAGGCGGCCCAGTTGCTGCGCGCGAACTCGCCCGCCTGGATGGGACTGAAGCCCGGGAAGCCGTTCGAGCCGACCGGCAGTCCGACGCGGTTTCCGGTATCGGGATCGATGACCGACGCGAAAGGACCAACCTGCCATGATGCGATGTCGCCGGCCGTGATCTCATATGTCTCGCGCCGATACTCGAGACCGCCTGCAAGCGTCAGCGGATCGGAGGTGCCGATCGCGATGGGGTAAGTGAGATCGAGATTGAAAGCGAGTTCGCGCTGCTCGAGCTGCCCCGGCTTGAAGGAGGTCGGCGACGCGAGGCCAAGCGACGGATTGACCGTATTTTCGATCCGGTAGGAAGCATGGTTCTGACCATAGGAAGCGCTGAGGTCATAGGTCAGGCCCGAGGAGAATTCGCCCTTGAGGCCGGCCGCCAGCGCCGCATCGGTCACCGTGGCACCGAAATCCGGGGTGAAACCGCCGGGAAAGAGCTGGCGGAAGCTGAACCGCTGTCCTCCGGGCGTATTGGTGAGCGGAATCGAGGTGGAAATGAAGCTGGCATCGGGGTTGCGGTAAAAGAAGGCCGTCGTGCCGCGGCTCCAGCTATAGTTGCCGAAGGTGTAGAATTCCATCTCGTCCGACAGTTCGATGCCGGCATTGACGAAGATGCGCGCCGCCTCGGATTCGGGATTTCCCCAGCGCTGCGCCGGGACCGGGACATCCTGAACGCCGGCATCGATGAGCGCCTGCGCGTCGGGACGCTGAATGCCGCGCGACGTCGTGCTGGCGTTCACATATTCGCCGCTGATGTTGACGAAACCGGCGTCGGTGAAGGGAAGCCCGACATTGCCCTGGACGAGGAAATCCTCGCCGTCGCCCTTATAGAATTGGCCATAGCGGGCGATCAGCAATCCGCCTTCGCGGTCGCGGCGCAGACCGAAATTGAGGACGCCGGCGATCGCATCCGATCCATAGAGCGCCGACGCGCCGTCACGCAGAACCTCGAGCTGGCCGATCGCGATCGACGGGATCGCCGAAAGATCGGGTCCCTGCGATCCCCGGATATAGGGAACATTGGTGAACTGGACCGTCGCGCCGCGATGGCGCCGCTTGCCATTCACGAGCACCAGCGTCTGGTCCGGCGGCAGGCCGCGCAGCGAGAAAGGCCGGGTAAAAACGGCGCCGTCGTTGCTGACGAGGCGCTGGACATTGAGCGACGGGACCTCGGTGCGCAGGAGATCATTCATGTCGGCCGTGCCCTTTTCGAGCAGTTCGGCACCGGTGATGATGTCGATCGGCTGAGCGGAATCGGCCGCCTTGAGATCGTTCCGCCGCGTACCCGTCACGACGATTTCGCCCTGCGACGCGCCTGGCCCCGGCGCCTCTTTGGCGTTATCCTGCGCGAAGGCGGCGGCGGCCGACATGCCTGCCAGGACGGCGATAATCGAGCCACTCGTGCGAAGCAATTTTCTCATGGTCCCCTCCCATTTGCGAAAGCTCTCGGCTTCGCCACCGAGCTATCTTCGCGGCCTTGGCATGACCAGAAATAATCACCACTCATCGCTATAAACGAGATGGTTATTCCATATGGTTATATCTCTCGCTGCGGCATCGAGCAGCGCCCGACCGCGCGGCATGCCGGGCGCGGCGATGCCGGACACTTCGCGCAGCTTGTCCTCGACCGCCCGGGCGACATGCCGCGTCGGCACATGCTCCTTATTTTTTGTCCATATCGTGCCCGGCATGAGGATCGGGTTCGGGTTCGACAGGTTTCGGCGCTTCCGGCGCGGCCTTTGCCCGCGGCGGCACAGCGGCCTTCGCGGCGGGTTCTTGCTTGGGGCGGGATTTCTCCGGAGGCATCGCTTCTTCGGTCGGCGCCGCCGGGGCAGACGCGGCGGGCGGCTCGTCCGCTACGGGCATGGTCTCGACCATTGCGGGCGGCTCACCGGCAGTGACCTCACTCTGTTCCGGTGTGACGTCGCTCTGCTGCGCGGGCTCAGTGCCGCATCCTGCCAGAGCAAATATCAGCGCGGCGGCGCTCGCTAGGGGAATGAATCTCGTCATATCTGTCTCCTCTTCGTGTCGGCAGGTCATGCGCGGAATTCAGAAACCTTGCCGTCGCTGCCGAATGCCATCACTTCGAATGCGTCCGCGCTTCCGTCCGGCATTTCCATTCCCGGAGAACCGCGCGGCATGCCGGGCACGGCGATTCCGCGAATGTCGCGTGGCTTGTCGTGGAGGAGTCTCGCAACATGCCGCATCGGCACATGACCCTCGATCGCATAGCCGCCGATCACGGCCGTGTGGCACGACGCCAGCTGGCCAGGCACACCATATCGCGTCTTTACGGCGGCCATGTCAGCGCGGTTCTCGACAGTCACATCATAACCGGCCTTGCGTGCGATATCCGCCCAAGCTTCGCAGCAGCCGCATTCGGGATCGCGATAAACGAGCATTCGCTTGGGGCTGGACGTCTCGGCGCCCGGCGCGGGCGCCGCGCCATTCTTATCGCTGGTCGCCGCCGGGCCCGAGGCAGAATTGCATGCCGCAAGCGCCATCCCCGATCCGACCGCAATCAGGCCGAAAAGATGACGGCGCGTCATCAGATTTTTCATGTCATTTCCTCGCGAGAATGGATTTCATCTGTTCGATTTCGGCCGCCTGCCCCGCGATGATGCCGCGGCAGAGTTCGCGTATCTCGGCATCTTTGAGAGAAGCCTGTTCACACATGAGGATCGCGCCCGAGTGATGCGGGATCATCGAACGCAAGAAGGCCGTGTCGCCGATCGTCGTCTGTGTCCGGATGAGCCCGAAGCTCCCGAAGAAGGCAACTGCCGATCCCAGCAGCAGGAACGTATTGAGACGTTTCGACGGGAACATGCCCGGCATTGCGACGATCATCAGCACGACCATCGGCGAGACCATCATCAGCGTCATGTAGAGCATGTTGAGATTATTGTAGAAGCTCGAGAGGCGGTCGATCATGACGAACATCACCAGATACATGATGACGCCGCTGACGATCGTCTGCAGCGCGAGGCTGCGATAGGCTGGTTTCACGGCATTTCTCCTCGACGTGTCGCCACCCCGCGAAACTTCTAGAACCAGGCCCGCACCCCCATCACGAAGCTGACGCCGCTCGCATCCTCGCCCGCGGCGCGGGCAAAACGCGCGGTATCGCCGACCTTGCGCGCCCATTCGACGCCGACATAAGGCGCGAATTCCTTCACGACCTCGTAACGCAGGCGAAGCCCGAGCTCGAAATCCGAAAGCCCCGAACCAACGCCGGTCTCGGGGACATCCTGGAGCGCAAAATTGACCTCCGCCATCGGCTGGAGGATCAGTTTCTGGGTGATGCGCTGGTCGTAATAGCCTTCGAGCCGGGCGAGCAGATCACCCTTGTTCGAAAGAAACAGCGCGCCCTCGACTTCGAACCAATAGGGGGCGAGCCCCTCGAAGCCGATCGTCGCATAGGTGCGGTCGGGGCCGGGCCCAAGATCCTGCCTGATACCCGCCTGCGCGTTGAAATAGGGTCCGATCGCCCGGCTGTAGAGCGCCTGTACCTCGGCGCTCTCGATGCCTTCGCCGAACACGCCCTCGCCTTCGCTCTTGATCGTCAGCCGGTTAATGTCGCCGCCGTACCAAGCCTCACCGTCCCAGCGGAACCCGTCGCGGCCCTTGCGCGCCTGATATTCGGCAAGGTTGAAGCTGATGAAAGCGATGGTCTGCGCACCATTCTCTTTCATCATGTCGTGGCGCGAATGCTCCATTTCGGCTTGGGGATAAATGCGATCGGCATACCAGTCGCCGGGAGGCGCAGGCGCGGTAGCATCGCCCGGCGGCAAATCGGTGCCGCTAGCGCTGCTCGTGGTCGCCATGCCTTCCATTCCCGCCATCGCGTCCGCAGATCCGCCCTTCGGGGTGCAATGGCCCATTTTGGCATGTTCGGGCGGGCAATCGGGATCGGACGGCTGCGGTGCGCCATGATCCATCGCACCCATGTCCGAAGCGCCCTTGCCTGGAGCTTCCGCCTCAGGCGTACAATGACCCATCGCCGCATGTTCGGGCGGGCAGCTTGAAGCCTCGGGTTCCATGTCCATGCCCTGCATGTTCCCATGGTCCATCTGCTCCATCGACCCTTCGGCGGGCGCTTCGGGCGCGGACTGCGCTACGGGTGCTGGCGTTGGCGAGGGAGCGGGTGTCGGCGCGGGCGCCGCACCATGCATCGAATGATCCATCGACTGCGCCGCGGCGGGCACAGCAAAGGCCAGCGGGGCGATACCCGCGAGGAGAAGCGCGACCCGGGTCATTCGCCGTCTCCCTTCGGACGGACGCTGACGACGCGCATCATCCCCGCGTGCATGTGATAGAGAAGGTGGCAATGGAACGCCCAGTCGCCGAGCGCGTCGGCGGTGAAATCGAAGCTCGCGATGCCGCCCGGCTGGACAAGCACCGTATGCTTGCGCGGCGACCGGTCGCCCTTGCCCGTCACCAGTTCGAAAAAATGGCCGTGGAGGTGGATGGGGTGGCTCATCATCGAATCGTTGATGAGGTTGATCCGCACGCGCTCTCCCTCGATGAAGGGGATGGGCTCGTGATAGTCGGACATCTTGATGCCGTCGAACGACCACATGAAGCGTTCCATATTGCCGGTCAGATGGATGTCGAGCGAGCGCGAGGCGGCGCGGGTATCGGGGTTGCGCTCGAGCGCGACAAGGTCATGGTAGGTCAGCACCTTGTGCCCGACATTCTCCAGTCCCTGCCCCGGCTCGCCCATGCGATCCATCGGCATCGGCGAGATCGTCTGAACGCTGGGATCGCGCTTGACCTGCGGCGCGACACTGAAGTCGCGCATGCTGTGCTGCATGCCTCCGCCAGATCCATGATCCATGCCCGCCATCGCGCCGCTTTCCCCCGCTGGCGTACAATGGCCCATCTTGGCATGTTCGGGAGGACAAGAAGGGTCGCTCGCCGGCATGGGCATGGCGCCCATATCGCCGCCCGAATGGTCCATACCCGCCATCGCGCCGCCCGACATGTCGCCCATGCCCATGTCCTTCATGGTCGCGAGCGGCCGTTCGCGGAGCGGCGGCACCTCGGCGACCATGCCAGCGCGCGGTGCGAGCGTCGCGCGTCCCATGCCCGAGCGGTCATTGGCCTCGGCAACGAGCGTATAAGCACGGTCCTCGACCGGGGTCACGATGACGTCATAGGTTTCGGCGACCGCGATCTGGAACTCGTCGATTTCGGTCGGCACGACATTGAGCCCATCAGCCTGGACGACGGTCATCCTGAGGCCCGGGATACGGACGTTGAAGATCGTCATCGCCGACGCATTGACGATGCGCAGGCGTACCCGCTCGCCGGGGCTGAAGAGCGCGGTCCAGTTGTCGCGCGGACCATGGCCGTTGACGAGGAAGGTGTAGGTCGAACCATTGACGTCGGCGACGTCGGTCGGGTCCATCCGCATCTTGCCCCAATCGATCCGCTCCTTGAGCGGTTGATCCTTGCCGGCAAGCAGGCCCGCCAGCGTCTGGCGCTGCATGTTGAAATGGCCGGGATTGACCTTGAGCTTGCGGAAGATCGCCTCGGGCGACAATTGACTGTGGTCGGACAGGACGACGACATGCTCGCGGTCGTAGCCGATCGGGTCGGCGCCCGCGGGATCGATGACGATCGGGCCATAATGGCCGAGCTGTTCCTGAAGCCCCGAATGGCTGTGATACCAATAGGTCCCCGATTGAACGACCGGGAATTCATAGACAAACTTCGAGCGCGGCTTGATCCCGGGGAAGCTGACGCCGGGCACGCCGTCCATCTGGAACGGCAGGATCAGGCCGTGCCAGTGAATCGAGCTGTCCTCGTCGAGATCGTTGACGACGGTGAGGCGCGCGTTTTGTCCCTCCTTCAGCCGGACGAGCGGCGCGGGCACGGTGCCGTTGATCCCGATCGCGCGACTGACCTTGCCGTCGATGCGCATCGTCTGGCGCGCGATGCGCAGCGTTATGTCATTGCCGGATACGGTCGGAAGCGGCGCGGTGATGCCGGACGACACCGGCTGGGCCCAGGCCGGGAACCATGCGGCCATCGCCGCAGCAGCCCCTCCACCCAAAGCTCCACTGACGAACCGACGCCTTTCCATCTGCATATTCTTTCCGACCGTTACTGACTGTTCCTAAAGCTATACGCAGGCGGCACGCCTGCCCCTCAATAAAAATGCCGGACGATGAGGAGATGCCGCCTGAACGAGCGGTCGAACCCTCAACCCTCGGCGCTCGCAGATGTTCCCGCGAGCAATTCCCGGAGCCTGGTCCGCGCTCGATAGAGGCGCGTTTCGACTGTTTTCTCGCTGACCCGCAAAATGACCGCTGTTTCGGCCTGGCTGACCTCGTCGACACCGCGGAGGAGCAACACTTCGCGCAAATTCTGCGGCAGCTGATCGATCGCCCCGCGAACCCTGGCGAGCTCTCGCCTGTCGGTCGCCGCGGAATCGGGCCCAGGACCATCGCTTGCTACGTGATGCGCATTTTCGAGCGGGAGCGCGCGGGAGAAAAAGGCGCGCACCTTTCGCCGTCGTGCCCAGTCGCGACATTTGTTGAGCGCGATACGGGCGATCCATGTGCGGAAGGGGCGTTCGCCATCATAGCGATCGAGCGCCGAAAAGCCGGAGACGAACGTCTCCTGCGTCAAATCCATCGCCTCGTCGGCATCGCCGATCTGCTTTACGATGAGCCGGTAGACGCCCGTTTTGTAACGGCGCAGCAACTCGCGATAGGCGTCTTCGCGGTGCGCGCGCGCAAAGGCCGCCAGATCCTGGTCGCTACATTGCGATAGGTCGGCGCTCACCGCGCATCGGCGGTCAGCGCCTTGACCACGCTTTTGTCGAACATTTCCGCTTGATCGGGGTTGAGAACCCCGCGCATCGCGAAGAGATGCTGGAGCGTTTCCTTCTGCAATGTCCCCATCACCTCATGCGTCTCGTCGATCGCCTCGGTGACGCGCGGTCCATAGCCATGCTCGGCTTCGATCGCCTGCGCGAGCCGGACATTGGCGGCGCGCATCTCGAGTTCGAGCGCCTGGCGGCGACCGGCGAAGTCGGCTTCGATCCGCTCGAGTTTCTTTTCCTGCTCCGGGGTCAGGTCGAGTTGGCCGTGGAGAAGCGCATGAAGTTCGGTTTCGCTGGCTTTGGGCGCATCGGCTACCAGACGGCCGATGAACACGCCGGCAATCGCCGCGGCGAAGGCAATGAGCCCCAAGAGAAGAAGACGGCGCGACGGCATCGCTACTGTACATCCAGCAAGGTGGAAGGCACCAATGCGCTAGGCGGGCCGAATGGGGTCAGGGGGCTTGCCGCGACCGCCGGCTGGGAAATCGCACTCCCCGCAAAGACACCGCCGCCGAGCGAGACAAAGGCCGCGAGCGCCATCAGGCGGCGCATCGCTACCGCTTCGCGCCGGCGGATCGCCAATGCGCCCATGATGCGATCATCGAGCGCATCGAGCGCTGCGGGCAGATCGATCCTGTTCAAAATGCGAAGCTCCTTATCCATCGATCGTCTCTTCAAACCTTTCCATCATTGTACATACGCGCCGAAGCGCCTCACCCCTCACACCAGAATATTATTCCGGAATATTTGAGGGCCATGCCGATATCCTGCGTATTAGCAGGACAGACACGCATTTGGAGGTGTTCATGTTCAAGTCTCTTCTCCCCTCTGCAGCGGCGGCTTTCGCTCTGCTTCTCATGCCGGCCACGGCAAGCGCGCACACCAAGCTCGTCAGCTCGACGCCCGCCGCCAATTCGACCGTTTCGAAGGTCACGTCGGTCAATCTTCAGTTCAACGAAAAGATCGTCGCCTCGACCCTCAAGACCGAGCTGGTCATGACCGGCATGCCCGGCATGGCCAATCATGCCCCGATGAAGGTGCCTTACTCGTCGATGATGGGCAAAGAGGGCAAGTCGGCGATGCTGATGCTCAAGCGGCCGCTGACAGCCGGAACCTACAAGGTCACATGGTCGGCGGCGGGCGCTGATACCCACCGCATGGGCAGCGAATTCAGCTTCACCGTAAAGTAAAAGACGGTGGGGGACCCCGTTCTGATCGGCATCAGGTTCGCACTTTATGCGGACCTGATGCTCATCGCCGGCCTTGCTGCGTTCCCGCTTTTTGCGCTGACACGGAGCGAACGCCTTGCGCCGCAGTCGATGATGGCCTCGATCTGGCGCGCAGAGCGATGGCTCTGCGCCGCCGGACTGCTTCTCTCCATCTTGGGGATGGGCGTGCTCGCGGCTTCGATGCAGGGTGTGGGGCTCCTCTCCCTGGAACTCCAGCCTTTTTGGGACCTTGTTCGCGAGACCGAGGTCGGCACAGCCTGGGTCTACCGGAGCGCAGCGCTGCTGCTCGCGCTGGGAGTCGCGATCTGGATGGTCCGCTGGCCGACAACTTCGGCCGCCGTACTCGCGGCCGCGGGCTCGGTGGCCGTCGCGAGTCTGGTCTGGTCCGGCCACGCCGGCGCGACCGAAGGCGCCGCAGGCACCGTGCACCGGATCAGCGACATCTTGCACCTGATTGCAGCGGCGGTCTGGATCGGCGCGATCGGCGCCTTCCTGATCCTGATCTCACCACGTCGTGTCCGCGAATGGCCGGGCGGACTCCAAATTGCGGCGCGGAGCCTCGATCAATTCTCGCGCGTCGGTACGATCTGCGTCCTCGTCATCGCCGCCACCGGCCTCGTCAACAGCCAGATGATCGTCGGCGCCGAGAATCTCGGCCGTTCCCTCGGCTCGCCCTATGGACAATTGCTTCTCGCCAAGCTTGCGCTGTTCGGACTGATGCTGGCGCTCGCGGCGGCGAACCGCTGGCGGCTGACCCCGGCGCTCGCGGCCGCCGTCCCGGGGACCGATACCGACAATGTCGACGCCGACCCCGACCTCGCGATTGCAGCCATGCGCAGAAGCCTCATCATCGAAGCGTCGGCCGCGCTCGCCATACTCGCGCTGGTTGCCTGGTTCGGTACGCTCGAACCCTTCGTCACCGCCGATCCGGTTTGACCCCAAGCACCGCCTCTTGGTCGGGTTCGATCATGCTCGGGACCGGCTGGGCGCTCATTGACGCGCGCATCGGGAGCAGCCGTCCCCATAACCATGTGGCGCACCAGATCAGCCTCGCCATCGAACGCGACCTCGAAATTTCCGGTGATGCCGACCTGATAGTTCCCGCCGGACACGCCATTGCGATAGCGTCGCATGTCCGGCACCGCCTCGGGCCGCCGGGCGCCCTCGTGCGGTCATTTTATCTCGACCCGCTTTTTCGTGCCGGCACCCGGCTGTCCGCCGGATCGGCGCCTGTCCTGTTGACGCCGATAGAGACAGCCGGACTAGGTGACATCGCAAGCGGCGCGGACGCGAAGCGCTGGGCGTCCGACTATCTCGACCGCTCGCAGGCGCGTCCGGTGGATGCCCGCCTGTCCGAAGTGCTCGCGGCCCCTGACGATTTGTCGACCGCGCGCGCCTTGGCCGACGTCGCCTGCCTTTCGCCCTCGCGCCTCCGCGAAATCGTCAGCCGCGACTTCGGCGTGCCTCCGGCCAAATTGCTGCAATGGCTCCAGCTTCAACGCGCCGTGCGGACGCTGGTCGGCGGCGGAGGTCTTGCCGACGCCGCGGCGGCGGGAGGCTTCGCCGATCAGTCGCACTTCACGCGCCGCTGCGCTCAATGGCTAGGCGTGACGCCTTCGGCCGGCCTTAGTGCCTTCGCGTTCGAAATCGTGCCCTGAGCCGGATGCGCCTCGCACCGCGTCGCCCCGGCGAAACATTCAAGACTGCCGCGCCTGTTTGCCCTTAAGCGTCTCGTCGAGACCGGCGATTGCGGCCGCAATCCGGCGGCAAGCCAAAGCGTCGAAAGGAGACGGCCATGCCCGACCCGAAACCCGTAGCAAGATCCTACACGCCAGCGGCAGGATATCACTTCCTGACGCCCTTTTATGATTTCGGCGTCGCGGTGACAACGCGCGAGCGCGTGTGGCGCGACCGTCTCGTTCGCCATATGGCGCTCGGCGAGGGTGACGTCATTCTCGATATCGGCTCGGGTACGGGAAATCTTGCGCTGGCGATCGCTCGCCATAGCCGGGACGTCCGCTATCTTGGTTTCGACCCCGACGAGGCAGCGACGCGAATTGCCCGAACGAAGACCGCGCAGATTGTTCCACCGCCGGAGTTTCGAGTTGGCTTTTTCGCGGCTTCGGCGATCGATGACTGGCCCCCGCCTGCCAAGATTGCGATCTGCCTCGTCCTTCATCAGGTCGGGCTTGAGGAAAAGGCACGTCTGCTACGCGAGGCCCGGCAGGTGCTCGCGCCGGGCGGCAAACTCTATGTTGCCGACTATGGGGAACAGCGCAGCCGCCTCATGCGGTTGTTGTTCCGCCTCACGATCCAGCAGCTCGACGGCGTCCAGGACACCCAGCCCAACGCCGATGGATTGCTCCCGGTGCTGATGAGAGAGGCAGGCTTTTGCGATGTTCGCGAGCTTGAGACGTTCCGCACGCCAACCGGTGCGATCGGGATCATCGAGGCCCGAAAGCCCGGGACCTGACGGCACGGGGCAAAGAAAATCCAAGGGATAACCGCTCTTCTTGCGTATCGATAGAAGCGGCTCCATTCTGGAACCGCCAGGAACGACGCCAACGGCGAACTCGACCGGTGGCGTTTGGACCGCCCCGCCGCGAGGCGGGCATCCGACACATACGGGAGCGGCGGCGATGCACGATCATCAGGGCGCAGAAAAAGGCAGCGGGAGCACGACTGATCCGGTCTGCGGCATGATGGTCGATCCGGCCACCACACCTCATATCGCGACGCATAGCGGCAAGCATCACTATTTCTGCAGCGCAGGCTGCCTCGCCAAATTCGAGGCCGATCCCGATCTTTATGCCGCAAAACGCGAGCCGGCCGCAGCCGATGCACCCGAAGGCGCCATCTGGACCTGCCCGATGCATCCCGAGATCCAGCGCGCCGGCCCCGGAAGCTGCCCGATCTGCGGCATGGCACTCGAGCCCGTCATGCCGACAGCATCGGGCGGCCCCAGCGAAGAATATCGCGATATGCGGCGGCGCTTCTGGATCGGGCTCCTTCTCGCACTCCCGGTGGTTGCGCTCGAAATGGGCGGCCATCTGACAGGCCTCCACCAATATGTCGGCCGCCAGACGAACAACTGGGTCCAGATGCTGCTCGCGACCCCCGTCGTTCTATGGGCGGGCTGGCCCTTCTTCGAGCGCGCCTGGCTCTCGATCCGCAACAAGAGCCTCAACATGTTCACCCTCATTGCGATGGGGACGGGCGTTGCCTGGGGCTACAGCATGATCGCGGCGATTCTCCCGCAAATCTTCCCGGCAGCCTTCCGCGCCGCCGATGGCTCGGTCGCGGTCTATTTCGAGGCCGCCGCGGTCATCACGGTGCTGGTGCTACTCGGGCAGGTGCTCGAACTCAGGGCCCGCGAGACGACGAGCGGCGCGATCCGCGCGCTCCTTGACCTGACACCGAAGCTCGCCCGGCGCGTCCGCAGCGATGGAAGCGACGAGGAGGTAGCGCTCGAGGAAGTCGCGGTCGGCGACATGCTGCGCATCCGTCCGGGCGAAAAAGTCCCCGTCGATGGCATCGTCGTAGAAGGCCGCGGCACGGTCGACGAATCGATGGTCACGGGCGAATCGATGCCGGTGACCAAGGCGGCCGGCGCGGCGCTGATCGGCGGAACGATCAACCAGACGGGCGGCCTGCTCATGCGCAGCGAGAAGGTCGGGCGCGACACGATGCTCGCGCGGATCGTACAAATGGTCGCCGACGCGCAGCGCAGCCGGGCGCCGATCCAGCGTCTCGCCGATACCGTTTCGGGCTGGTTCGTGCCCGGCGTCATCGTCGTCGCCATTGTCGCTTTCGTTGTTTGGTCGCTTCTGGGGCCCGCGCCCGCCATGGCCTATGGCCTTATCGCCGCCGTCTCGGTGCTCATCATCGCCTGTCCCTGCGCGCTCGGCCTCGCGACGCCAATGTCAATCATGGTCGGCGTGGGGCGCGGCGCCGAAGCCGGCGTGCTGATCAAAAATGCCGAGGCGCTTGAGCGGATGGAGAAGGTCGACACGCTCGTCGTCGATAAGACCGGGACGCTGACCGAAGGCAGACCCTCGGTCGTCGCCATCGAAGTCGCCGGCGGCTTCGAGGAGCAGGATCTGCTCCGGATTGCCGCGAGCCTCGAGCGCAGCAGCGAACATCCATTGGCGGCCGCGATCGTCAAGGCCGCCGAGGACCGGGGCCTCGCGCTGGTCGAGCCATCGGGGGTCGACCAGCCGGTCGGCAAGGGTATCGTCGGGGTCGTCGACGACAAGGCGATAGTCCTCGGCAATGCGAGCTTTCTTGAAGAATATGACGTCGATCTGGGCGCGCTCACCGAGGCAGCCGACCGCCTTCGCACAGACGGCGCGACGGCGATTTACATCGCGGTCAATGGCAAGGCGGCCGGGGTCATCGCCATCGCCGACCCCGTCAAGGAAACGACGGGCGACGCGCTCGCTGCGCTGCGCGAAGCCGGAATCAAGGTCATCATGCTCACCGGCGACAATCGCGTCACCGCCGAGGCGATCGCGCGGCGCCTCGGCATCGACGACGTCGAGGCCGATGTCCTCCCCGACCAGAAGAGCGCGGTCGTGCAGCGGCTGCGCGAAGAGGGCCGGATCGTCGCCATGGCCGGCGACGGGGTCAACGACGCCCCCGCGCTCGCCGCCGCCGACGTCGGCATCGCGATGGGCTCGGGAACCGATGTCGCCATCGAAAGCGCGGGTGTGACGCTACTGCGCGGCGACCTTCTGGGCATCGTGCGGGCGCGGCATCTCAGCCATGCGACGATGGCGAACATCCGTCAGAATCTCTTCTTCGCTTTCGCCTATAATGTCGCCGGGATTCCCGTCGCTGCGGGCGTGCTCTATCCGATTTTCGGACTATTGCTCTCGCCGGTCATTGCCGCCGCTGCAATGGCACTCTCGTCCGTCAGCGTCATTGCCAATTCTTTGCGGCTGCGCTTTGCCAGAATCTGATCGAAACCACGGGAGGCACTCGTGAAGTGTCGGCACAACAAGGGGAAATGATATGAGACGACTGACGATTACAGCAATCGCATTGGCCATGCTGGTGGCCGTCCCGGCTCAGGCGACCGAGCCTGCGGATTTTCAGGGCGCGGCGGCAGCGCTCGCGCAGTATAAATCGGCGATGGAGAAACTGGACCTGACCGGCGTCGAGGCCCTCTTTTCGCCAGACGCCCAGATATTCGAATCCGGCGGCGTTGAAGGGAATTTCGCCCACTATCGCGACCATCACCTGGGTCCCGAACTCAAGGAATTCAAATCCTTCACCTTCCGCAATTACAAGATTTCGGTTCGCGGCGAAGGAAATATCGCGATCGCAACCGAGACCTACAGCTTCTCGATTGTGCTCGCGAGCGGCGAGACCATCGAACGGGATGGCGTCGCTACGAGTGTCCTCAAACAGGACAACGGAAAGTGGCAGATCTTCAATCTCCACAGCTCCTCACGCAAGCCGAAGGTGCGACCGGCGGGTGGCAGCTGAGCGGGCAAAAAAGGGGCTAGTCCTCACGATCTCTCCGAACCCACACCTAGCAGGACGCATGAGCCCGAGCGGGTGTGGGCACCCTGAAATGGCTCGTCGCGGCAAGTACGGAAACGCCTGCCTCGTCTGTGACAAGGGCAAAGCTGTTGGGGTGCGTATCATCTGTTGAACAGCCGCCGCATTGCGTTCGGCTGCAAAGCTCAAGGCCTGTTATGCGGGAGATAGATAATGGAGCGATTTCGAACTTTCGATTTCCGAAAGCATATGCCGAGCGTGACGTTCACGCTGCTGGCGGTGGCCCTGATAGCGGGCGCGGGTGCGATCACCGTCTATCTCGGCCTATATAATATAGCGGCCGATGCCCCCCATAACCGGCTGACTTACAGCGTCATCGAAACATTCAGGGAGAAGTCCATCGCAGCGCGATCCGGATCGATCGCGGTGCCGGCAGATTTGGCGGCTCCGGCGCGGATCGCGTCGGGCGCAGGTCTCTATACCGAGATGTGCAGCGGCTGCCATCTCGCGCCCGGGATGGAAAAGACCGAAATGAGTCAAGGGCTGTATCCGCAAGCGCCCGTCTTGTTCAAAGGTTCGGAACGTTCGGCTGCGGAGCAATTCTGGATCATCAAGCATGGCATCAAGATGACCGCCATGCCGGCCTGGGGGAAAACGCATGATGATCGTCTCATCTGGGATATGGTCGCGTTTGTCCGAAAACTCCCTGGCCTGTCGCCGGCACAATATCAGGCTATTACGCAGAATGCGCCAATGGACCATGACGCGATGATGAAGGGCATGACAGAGGCGGAAGGCGCGAGTCAGAAACCAAGCGGAGCGGGCGAACACGCAGGGCACTGAGGTCGTCGACAATTATGCAGCGCCGGGCGTGAACGGGCTCGTTTCGACCTTCCATTCCCGCCCACCTTGCCGGTGGGACGGAAGGTTTCGCCTTTCGCTAAGGGCCGAATCGAGCGAACTGTCTTGGCCGGCAAGCCGCAGGTGGAAAACAGCAATTCGGAATGGATCAAGCGGGGGCTATAAACATGAAGCGCGACCTTGTTCGCGAACTGATCGAGCGCTGGCGCGGCGATTCCGGCTCGACCTATCAAAGCTGGTTCCTGTGGGAGGAGCGACTGAAGAATTTTCGGTCGATCAGAAGAGGCATCTCGCAGGTCGTCGCCGAAATTGAGGCCGGCACCTTCGGAGCGGCATATCGGGGCTCGTCATTGGAGATCATTGTTCATTCAATCGCCGAGCAACGACAGATTTTCAAAGGTGCGGATCATGCTTTCTTGTGGAAGCCCAAACTCCGAATCCCGGACATCTACGAGAACGCCGACAATCAACGAGCTTTTGGCAGACTTCTTCACCATTGCTCCTGTTGCGATACCGCCGAGGAGGTCGTCGCCGGGATCCTCGCAATCGATAGACAGAAGATCAAGGGGTTGGGTCCTGCGGTGGCCAACATTCTCTATTTTCTGCATCCCACTCTTGTGCCTCCGTTCAATACGGCAATCGTAAAGGGCTACAACGCGCTAACGGGTGCGAATGTGAAGCTTGGCAGTTGGGAGCATTTTCTCGCGATGCGCGCGGGCATTCTGGATCTCAACGATCGCTACCGGGATCTTCTTTCCAACGATTTGGGGGCGATAGGAGGGCTGCTGTTCGATATCGGATCGGGACGGTTTCCAGCCCCACCGCTCAGCGGTTCGAGCGAAAATGCGCGCGATTGGATGGCCTTGCTGAATGAAACGCGCTCACAGTCCGACAAGTTCGATAAGGGGCTTGCAAATCAGAAAGAGACCGACCGGACGCATAGCGAAGTCCAATCCTGGCTTCGGGACCTCGGGCTTGCACTTGGATATGACGTCTGGGTAGCGGCAAATGACCGGGGGCGCCTTCATGAGGGTGTGCCGCTCGGGTCTCGATGCCTCGATAGCTTGCCGCATGCCATCGCAACCGCTCAAGGAAGCGATGCCATAAGACTGATCGACATCTTATGGCTCGAGCAATCGACGGCTACGGTCGCGGCGGCATTCGAAGTGGAGCATTCGACATCCATTTATTCCGGAATTGTCCGCATGCTTGATCTCGCGCTGAGCAGCGAGAATCTTCATTTGTCGACGCCACTTTTCCTGGTTGCACCCGATGCGCGAGAAGCCGATGTCCGCGCTCAGCTCCGACGCCCGGCTTTCAGCCGGATCGGTGATCTCGACATTTCCTACCTGCCCTACGCCGAGCTCGAACAGAACAGGGTCGCCATTGCCCGCTTCGGTACGGGCCTGAAGGCGATCAAGGCGATCTCCCATCCATTGCCGTGAGGCAGCCGACGACGCGTAGGCCTCCGAAAGCAGTTGGTCTTTGCATCCTCGCGGCGTCACAGGGAAAGCCGGGCATCGAAATCGCGCGCGCTACCGACGTTCAGGATGGGACTAGCCCGTATCTGTTCGTGCCATCTTACTGCCCGGCTCATCGTGCCATCAGCAGGGCCGTTCAAGTAACGGCGCCGGTGAGAACAGGGACATATCATGTCCTGCGTTCAGAGGAAGTATTCCCCCCGGGCGCAAGCGCCCAGGGGGACCGACGACCGTAGGGGAGTCGCCGGGGGACCTCGCAGGACGAGGAACCTCAGAAAAAGTAGCGCAGCTGCAGTCCATACTGGCGCGGCTCGCCGTAGATGTAGAGCGGAAGAGTAGGGTTCGAGACACCCGTCGCGTCCGTCCCGATCGTACTATAGCTCACATAGCGCTCGTTGGTGAGATTTCGGCCATAAAGCGCAATTTCCCACGCTTCGCTCGCCGGCTGCCATGTGACACGCCCATTTATAAGGGTCGTGGCGTTTCCGGAAAAAAGCGGATTGTTGCTGGGCTTGAAAAAGACGCTGTCGCGCCAGGAGATATCGGTCCGTAATGTCAGCATTCCGCCGCCCAGGGAGGCCTTATATTCTCCGCCGAAAGTGATGTTCCACTTCGGCGCGTTCGGCAGCCGCTTGCCCTTGAGGCTTGCGCCGACGTCGTCAAAATAGACATCGTAGCGCGCATCGAGATAAGCGATCGTGGATGTAAGCGTCAGGCGATCGAACGGCCGTGCCATCAGTTCCGCTTCAACGCCCTTGATCGTCGCCTTGCCGGCGTTGGTGGTACTGGCAACGCCATTATTATACTCGACCACCTGAAGATTGGTGTAATCATAATAGAAGGCGGAAAAATTAGCTCGAAGCCGGCGATCGAGGAGCGTCGACTTCAGGCCGACTTCGTAGCTCCAGACATACTCCGGGAGGAAAGGCCGCCCGTCTCCCAGCTGGAATCCACCCGATTTGAACCCGCGGGTTGCCGACGCATAAGCCATGACGTCATCGGCAAGGTCGTAATCGATCCCAATTTTCGGAGTCCAGGCGGTCCAGGATGATTTGGGCTGACCGGCATCGACCTGATTTCCGTTCAGCAGGACACGATATCCGAAATCCTTTTTTTCGTATGAGTATCGAAGCCCTCCGGTCAATCGCAGGCGGTCGATGAGTTCGTAGCTTGCTTGTCCGAAGAGCGCGAATGCATTCGTCGTATTGTTTTCCGGGATCGCGAGCCGACGACCCGGTTCGATGATCCGTATTTCGTCGTTGCCCTTTTCATTCAGATAGAATGCTCCGACGATCCAGCGCAGCTTGTCCGCATCGTTGTTGAGAAGTTGGAACTCTTGCGTGAAACTGCGGGAACGTTCGTAAAATTCGATATCGCGGAGGAAGAGGTCAGTCGAGTCAACGTCGAGCGCCTGGACGACCTTGCTCTTGCGCAGCGCCGTAATCGAGCGGAGCGTGACCGGGCCGCCGTCCCAGTTCATGGTCGAGGACACGCCCCAGGCATCGACATCGTAACGCGGCAGGCGGTCGAGTGCGGCCTCTTTGTCATTGGCCGGGATCGTCGCCCCCGCATCGACGAAGCCTTGCGGATAAAAGGGCCGAACAGACCGCGCGCCGGTCTCGCGATCACGGCTGGCATCCGCCCGCAACACGATCTCAAGACGGTCGCTCGCGTCAATCGCAAGCGTCAGTCGTCCAGCGAGATTATCTTCGTTTTGGTATCGCCGTCCCGAGACGACGTCGCGGTAGATGCCGTCGCGCTGGTTGGCAAGCAAGGTGAGGCGGCCTCGGACGCCCGCTCCAAGCGGTCCAGAAATCGTGCCGCTCAGCGAGCGCTTCTCGTAATTTCCGACGGTGAGCCCCAGCGCGCCAGTCAAATCCTCCGTAGGCATTTTGGAAATGATGTTGAGTGTGCCGCCGGCGGAGTTGCGACCGAAGAGAACGCCTTGCGGTCCGCGCAGCACCTCGATGCGTTCGACGTCGAACAAATCCTGATAGCTTGTGGTCGGGCGCGAGATGTAGACGCCGTCATAATGGACTGTCGTGCTGGGGTCGGTCGCAACGCCGAACGCCGAGGTGCCAATTCCACGAATATTGATGATCGCCATGGAATCGTTGGTGATCGACACGCCCGGCACAAAAAATTGGAGGTCTTCGACGTTTGATATGCCCGTTGCCGTAAGCGCCTCGCCGGTCATCGCTGTCACCGAGACGGGAACGGACTGCAGATTTTCCTCGCGCTTCTCCGCCGTTACGATGATCTCGGCGAGGCCGTCCGACTGGGCTTCCTGAGCCTGCGCGGGAAACGCGACCGCCACCGCAATCGCCGCCATCGAGCTTCGCTGCATTGCGCGCTTCGTCGACGAATAACAGTATAATTTGTTCATTATGCTTCCCCTGTTTCGAAGAACTGCCCTTTCGCGCAGCCCAAATGAGTTTCGGGGAAGTCGAGGACAAAAACATGCATGCCCGGAAACCGCTGCTTACGGCTTCCGAGTTCAAGCACCCAACATCCCCTACTGACATTGATTACGCACCAGAACGACTCATCCCTCAAAAATGGTTCGGGCGACGTAAAACCATTGGAATTGGGCTCCCCGATTTGTTCAGATCGCCAGGATGAAGTTGATCCGGAACGCCCAAAGGCTCCTACCTTCATCCAGAAGCGGCGCTTTTCGCTTCTGCCCCTCGTCGGAGCCTTGGTCGGCGCCGTGCACGTGACGCAATCGCTCGCTTGACCCTATGGTCAGGTCTTCCCCGTGGAAGCCTATTTGTTCGCTCTGATGCCGGTCCTAGCCGCGGAGATTCGATGGCGCCTGACCCAGGCACTTCGGACGGCCGTCGCAACTCCGGACGCGGCAGCGGCGAGACCTGCGGCTGCGATCCGCGCTAGCCTTCTGCTCGATGTCGCAGCCGGAATTACCATCCCATCGCTTGTAGCCGGGATGCTGGAACCATTTGCGACCGATTGACACCAGTTGGGAGGTGAGACCGGCCGTCAGCACCATCCGCCGCCAAGGCCAGTCGGGCTAGACCTGCTCGAACGCCGCTATGATCGGGCAGTGGAGCGTGTCGGCGGCAGCGCATTGGCGCGACAGGCCCATGAGCGCGCGCCGCGCCGCATCGAGTTCGGCGATCGTCTTTTCGATCGCCGCGATGCGCGCATCGGCCAGTTCGCGCGCTCGCGCGCGATCGCTCGACGCGTCGAGTTCGAGCAGTTCGGCGATCTCGGTGAGCGTAAATCCCGCTGCTTGTGCCGATTTGATGAAGCGCAGACGGCGCAGAACCGCCTCGTCGTAACGCCGGACTCGGCCTTCCGACGGGGCGCTGGCCGACTGAGGCGGAACGGGCAACAGGCCGCGGCGTTGGTAATAGCGGATCGTCTCGACATTGACGCCGCCCTGCCGGGCAAGCTGGCCGATGGTCATGTCACGCAAGGCCTTGACTCCGTACTATGGTACGGAGCCTATATAGCGGGAAGCGATCGGGAATCAAGAAAGGCGAATCGATGAATATGCAGGTTCAGCGCGCGAACGAAAGCGCGCCAGCGCACACTGGTGCGGCGGTTTCGGGCAAGCCGCGGGCGACCATCTATCGCATGGTGATGGAGCAGCATATCTGCCCCTATGGCCTGAAGGCGCTGCATCTGTTGCGCAGCCGCGGCTATGACGTCGAGGATGTCTGGCTGACGACCCGCGAGGAAACCGACGCATTCAAGGCGAAACATGGCGTCGCGACGACGCCGCAGACCTTCATCGAAGGCGAGCGGATCGGCGGTCTTGACGATCTGAGGCGCCATCTCGGTCTGAAAGTCCGCGATCCTAAGGCGCTTACCTATAAGCCCGTCATCGCGCTCTTCTCTATCACCGCGCTGATGGCGCTGGCCGCCAGCCAAGCGGTGTCGGGCACGCCCTTCACAATCCGTGCCGCCGAATGGTTTATCGGGTTCAGCATGGCGTTGCTTGCCTTCCTCAAGCTCCGCGACATCGAGAGCTTCTCGAGCATGTTCCTGAACTATGACTTGCTCGCCAAACGCTGGGTACCCTATGCTACCATCTATCCCTTTGCGGAGGGTCTTGCCGGCATCCTGATGATTTCTGGCGCGCTGAACTGGATATCGATTCCGGTGGCGCTGTTCATCGGGATCATCGGCGCCGTGTCGGTGTTCAAGGCGGTGTATATCGACAAGCGCGAACTCAAATGCGCCTGCGTCGGCGGCGACAGCAATGTGCCGCTGGGTTTCATCTCACTGACCGAAAATCTGATGATGATCGCCATGGCGCTGTGGATGCTGGTCGCGCCCGCCGCCATGACAATGGGCCATTCTTAACGGGTCCGGCGTAACCACGACGGGACAGTCGGCGAACAAGTGAGCGGGATCTCCACCCCGGTTTAGATTGACGCCAAGTTTGACAAGGATCATGCTTCGACCGTGAAACGCTGGCTCACCTTTCTACTTCTTGTCGGAGCCTTACTCGGCCTTCTGGCGCAGGAGACCGCATTCGCCTCGGCGCCCGCGCTCCCGTCGGCCGAGACGGCGTTCGCGGCGGCGATGAGCGACGAATGCGCGGAGATGATGGGGATTAAAAAATCCCAGAAGAGCGCTCCGTGCAAGGGCCTCACGCTCGACTGCATCGCCAAGATGGGCTGCGCGCTACCGCCCGCCGTCGTCTCTCCGGCTACCCCCCTTGCCGAAAAGACATTTGTCGCCGGCTCTTTCGATCCGCTTCCTGTCCGGCGCCTCGCCGGAAGAACATTCGGCCCCGAACCCGCCCCGCCCCTATTTCTTGCCTGAATTGCCGACGCGCACCGGCTCGTCCCGGCGCGCGGTTTCACGCTTTTCAATCAAGGAATTCAACATGAAACCGTTTTTTGCCGTTGCCGCGCTCGCGGCAGCAACGCTTGCCGCTCCCGTCCTCGCCCAAGAACCGTCCGGCGGCCATCATGAATGGCAGACCCGCCAGGTGCCAGGGCCGAACAAGTCCAATACCACCTCGCGAGTCCGCGTCTGGGTCAAGGACAAGCCGGGACAGATGGCGCATTGCGACTGCGACATGATGAAGGTGAGTCCGGCGGACTGCATGAAGAATATGTCCGGCGACCAAAGGATGCCCCCGCAAGGGTAACGGTCTTTCTTCCCCGGCGTACAGACGCCGGGGAGGCTTTCGCCCAGTCCACAGCAGGGGGACATCATGCGCCCATATTTTACGGCAGCCTTGCTTGCGCTGCCCTCGGCTCTTCACGCCGAGCCGATGACGCTCGATTCGGCGCTCAGCCGAGCAGCATCGGAGGCACCCGAACTGCAAAGCCGCGAAGCGGGCGTCGACGCCGCCCAATCGGCGGCGATCGCCGCCGACCGGCTGCCCGACCCGAAACTCAATATCGTCCTCCAGGATTTCCCGGTGACCGGACCCGACGCGGGCCGGTTCAATCGCGACGATTTCACGATGCAGGTCATCGGCGTCAGCCAGGATTTTCCGAACCCCGCCAAACGCCGCGCGCGCGCGACCCGCGCGCAGGCCGACATTGGAATCGCCCGCGCCGACGAAGCGGTCACCGCGCAGGACATCAGGCTCGCGACCGCGCTCGCCTGGGTCGATCTCTATTATGCCAAGAAGGAGCTGAAGGAACTCGACCTGCTCGATAGCGGCCTCGAGGACCTTCAATCGACCGTGACGGCGCGGCTTGCCAGCGGTGCGGCGCGCCCGGCGCAGGCGCTCGAACCCGATCAGCTTCGCGCCGCGATCAACGATCGCCGCAGCGCGCTCGCCGCCGAGATCGCCCGCGCCCGCGCGCAGCTCGCCCGCTTCACCGGCGACCCCGCCGCCGACACGCTCGGCGACTTGCCGCCGCAGTCGATCGACGAACAAGGATTGCGCGCCGGCATCGACGCCCTGCCAAAGCTCAGAGCACTCGATGCCCGCGCCCTCGCCGCCGACGCCGAGACCGGTCTCGCACGCGCCGACAAGCGACCCGACTGGAGCGTCAACGCGGCCTATGGGCGCCGCGAGCCCAATTACGGTGATCTCGTCACGGTCGGGGTCACCGTCGACCTGCCCTTCTTCTCGAAAAAGCGGCAGGACCCCAAGATCGCCGCGCGCGCCAGCGAGGCGATGCGCGCCCGGCTCGACCGCGAGGCTGCCAAGCGCGACATCGCGGCAGCGCTCGACGCCGATCTCGCCGATCACCGCATGCATCATGAGCAGCTCGCCAATGCACGTACGCGGCTCGTGCCGCTCGCGAAGAAGCGCGCCGAGCTCGATCTTGCAAGCTACGCCGCCGGAAAGCTCGACCTCGGGACCGCGCTCCTGTCGACTCTCGCGCTTGCCGAGGCCGAAGTCGATGCGCTGGCGCGCGAAGCCGAGGTCGCGCGCGACGCGATCCGGATCAATTATATTTATGGGGAGGCAGGTCGATGACCGATGCAACATCAGCGGCGCGCTGGCGCGTCGCAATCCTGGCCACGGTGCTGATCGCGGGCGGCGGCGGTTATTGGTTGGGACAGAGCGGCAAGAGCGATGCACCAACCGAGACGGCAAGCGGCGGGCGCAAGATCCTCTACTATTATGATCCGATGTTCCCGAACCAGAAGTTCGACAAGCCCGGCAAGTCGCCCTTCATGGACATGCAGCTCGAGCCCAAATATGCCGACGAGGGTGGCGGCGCGGCGCCCGGCGTGTCGATTGACCCGTCGGCGCGTCAGAGCCTCGGCATAAGAGTGGTCGCGGCCGAAATGGGGAGCCTTGCCGCAACCTTCGACGTCAACGGCAGTATCGATTTCAACCAGCGCGATGTCGCGATCGTCCAGGCGCGCTCGGGCGGCTTCGTCGAACGCGTCTATCGCCTCGCGCCTGGCGATGTCATCGGCGCCGGTGCGCCGATCGCCGAATTGCAATTGCCTGAATGGGGCAGCGCCCAGACCGAATATCTGAGCGTCAAGAAGCTCGGCAAACCTGAACTCACGGCGGCCGCGCGGCAGCGGCTGCGGCTGATGGGCATGCCCGAAGGCGTGATCGCCGAGGTCGACCGGAGCGGACGGACCGGCGGCAGACTGACGGTGCGCGCGCCGATCGGCGGCGTGGTCCAGACGCTCAATGCCCGTGCAGGCGTGACTCTCGCCTCGGGGCAGACACTTGCCGAAATCTCGGGACTTGGAACGGTGTGGCTCAATGCCGCGCTCCCCGAAGCGCAGGCCGGACTGGTGAAGATCGGCCAACCTGCCACCGCGAACCTCACCGCCTTTCCCGGCGAGGCTTTTACCGGGCGGGTCGTCGCGATCCTGCCGACCGCAGCGGCGGACAGCCGGACGCTGACAGTGCGCATCGAGCTCGCCAACCGCGGCGGTCGCCTACGCCCCGGCATGTTCGCCGTCGTCGCGCTCGGCGGGGACGCCAAGCCAACGCTGCTGGTGCCAAGCGAAGCGGTGATCCGCACCGGCACGCGCAGCATCGTGATGCTCGAGAAGGGCGACGGACGCTACCATCCCGCCGAAGTGGTCGCCGGACGCGAAGGCGGCGGCAAGACCGAGATATTGCGAGGGCTCGCCCCCGGCGAGAAGGTCGTCGCGTCGGGCCAGTTCCTGCTCGATTCCGAGGCGAGCCTGACCGGTCTCACGGTTCGTCCGCTGGAGCCAGCGCAATGATCGCACGCATTATTCGCGCCTCGGTCGCGGCGCGCGGGCTTGTCGTCGCTTCGGCGCTGATCCTGACCTTGCTCGGGATCGCCGCGGTGCGCACGACTCCGGTCGACGCCCTGCCCGACCTGTCGGACGTCCAGGTCATCGTCCGCACCAGCTATGCGGGACAGGCACCGCGGATCGTCGAGGACCAGGTCACCTATCCGATCACGACGACGATGCTCTCGGTGCCGGGCGCGCGCGTGGTGCGCGGCTACAGCTTCGTCGGCGACAGCTTCGTCTATGTCCTGTTCGACGACGGCACCGATCCCTATTGGGCGCGCAGCCGCGTGCTCGAATATCTGAGCCAGGTGCAAAGCCGTCTCCCCGAGGGCGCGCGCGCGAGCATCGGTCCCGACGCGACCGGGGTTGGCTGGATCTATGAATATGCGCTCGTCGACAAAAGCGGCCGCCACGATCTTGCCGAACTCCGCAGTCTTCAGGACTGGTTCCTCCGCTTCGAGCTTAAATCGGTTCCCGGCGTCGCCGAGGTCGCGAGCATCGGCGGCATGGTGCGCCAGTATCAGATCATCGTCGATCCGCAGAAGCTCGCCGCGTTCGGGGTGACTGCAACCGACGTCGCCGACGCCCTCAAGCGCGCCAACCAGGAAAGCGGCGGCGGCTCCCTAGAACTCGCTGAGGCTGAATATATCGTCCGCGCGAGCGGCTATCTGGAGTCGCTCGACGACTTCCGCGCCGTCCCGATCCGCACCGCCGCGGGCGGACTCCCGGTAACGGTCGGCGATGTCGCGACGGTGCAGATCGGTCCCGACACAAGGCGGGGCATCGCCGAACTCAACGGCGAGGGCGAAGTCGCGGGCGGCGTGATCGTCATGCGCGAGGGCAAGAATGCCCGCGAAGTCATCGACGGCGTGCGCACCAAGCTCGCCGAGCTCAAGCGCAGCCTGCCGCCCGGGGTCGAGATCATCACCACTTATGACCGCTCGGGGTTGATCGACCGCGCGGTCGACAATCTTACCTCGAAGCTCGTCGAAGAGTTCATCATCGTCGGGCTCGTCTGCGCGCTCTTCCTCTGGCACGCGCGCTCGGCACTGGTCGCGATCCTGACGCTGCCGCTCGGCATCCTCATCGCCTTCATCGTGATGCGGCTGCAGGGACTCAACGCCAATATATTGTCGCTCGGCGGCATCGCCATCGCGGTCGGTGCGATGGTCGACGCTGCGGTGGTGATGATCGAAAATGCCCATAAGCATCTCGAACATTGGGAGCGCGATCATCCGGGCGAGGAACTGAAAGGCGCCGAACGCTGGCGCGTCATCACCGACGCCGCCGCCGAGGTTGGGCCCGCCCTCTTCCTCAGCCTCCTCATCATCACCTTCTCCTTCCTCCCCATCTTCACGCTCGAAGGCCAGGAGGGACGGCTCTTCTCGCCGCTCGCCTTCACCAAAACCTATGCGATGGCGGCCGCCGCGATCCTCTCGATCACGCTCATCCCGGTGCTGATGGGCTGGCTGATCCGCGGTAAGATACCCGCCGAACAGAGTAATCCGGTCAACCGCTGGCTGACCCGCATCTATCGCCCGGCACTCGACTGGGTGCTCGAACGGCCGAAAAAAGCGCTCGTGATCGCCGGCCTCGTCTTCGCCACCAGCCTGTGGCCGATGACCCAGATCGGCGGCGAGTTCATGCCGCAGATGCACGAAGGCGACCTCCTTTACATGCCCTCGGCGCTACCCGGCATCTCGGCCGCAAGGGCATCGAGCCTGCTCCAGCAGACGGACCGACTGATCAAGACCGTGCCCGAGGTCGAGAGCGTGTTCGGCAAGGCGGGGCGGGCCGACAGCGCGACCGACCCCGCGCCGCTCGAGATGTTCGAGACGACGATCCGCTTCAAGCCGAAGGACCGTTGGCGCCCCGGCATGACCGAGGAGAAATTGATCGAGGAGCTCGACGCGCGGGTCCGGGTTCCGGGGCTCGCCAATTTCTGGATTCCCCCGATCCGCAATCGCATCGACATGCTTGCGACCGGGATCAAGAGCCCGGTCGGCATCAAGGTCGCGGGCTCGGATCTTGCCGGGATCGATCGCACCGCCAAGCGCATCGAAGCGGTCGTCAAGACCGTACCCGGCGTAGCGTCGGCGCTGGCCGAGCGGCTGACTGGTGGGCGCTATATCGATGTCGACATCGATCGCGCCGCCGCAGCACGCTACGGCCTCAATGTCGCCGACGTGCAAGCGATCGTCTCGGGCGCGATCGGCGGCGAGACGATCGGCCAGACGGTCGAGGGGCTCGCCCGCTATCCGATCAGCGTCCGCTACCCGCGCGAGCTGCGCGACAGTATCGGCGAGCTCGCGAGCCTTCCGGTCCTGACGCCGTCGCGCCAGCAGATCACGCTCGGCACGGTGGCCAGAGTCAAGGTCAGCGACGGGCCGCCGATGCTGCGCAGCGAGAATGGCCGCCCGGTGACCTGGATCTACGTCGACAGCCGCGGCCGCGATTTGCAGGGCCTCGTGCAGGACATCCAGCGGGCGATCGCGCGCGATGTCGATCTGCCGCCCGGCGTCAGCGTTTCCTACACCGGGCAGTTCGAGTTCCTCGTTCGTGCGACCGAGCGGATGAAGGTCGTCGTGCCGGTCACGCTCGCGATCATCTTCCTGCTGCTCTACCTGACCTTCCGCCGCTGGGACGAGGCGCTGCTCATCATGGCGACCCTGCCCTTTGCGCTCACCGGCGGGCTCTGGCTCCTCTATCTGCTTGGCTATAACCAGTCGGTCGCGAGCGCGGTCGGGTTCATCGCGCTTGCGGGCGTTGCCGCCGAGTTCGGGGTCGTCATGCTCATCTATCTCAAGCATGCGCTCGCCGATCGCAGCGACGGCCACATATTGGCCGCGGTTCGCGAAGGCGCGCTGCTCCGCGTCCGCCCGAAGGCGATGACCGTTGCGGTTATCCTCGCGGGCCTGTTCCCGATCCTCGTCGGGACCGGCACCGGCTCCGAAGTGATGAGCCGCATCGCCGCGCCGATGATCGGCGGCATGCTCACCGCGCCGCTGCTGTCGATGCTTATCATTCCCGCCGCCTATCTGCTGATGCGAAGGCGTGCGGCTCATCCCGTCCAACCCGAAGGAGAAACGACATGAATAAACTCACTGCGATTACGCTCAGCCTTGCGCTCGGCGCTGGACTTGTCGCCTGCGGCAAGCAAGGCGAAGCACCGAAGACGGAAGAAAAGGCCGCGATGGCCGATGACACAGGGACCATGGCGGCCCCGGCCGAAACGAAGCATGGCAAGGGCACGGCGACCGTGACCGCGATCGATACGGCAAAAGGCCAGGTCACGCTCGATCATGGCGCGATCGCCGAACTCGAATGGCCGCCGATGACGATGGGTTTTGCGGCGAAACCCGAGCTGCTGAAGGACATCAAGGTCGGCGACAAGGTCGCGTTCGAGCTCAATTGGGACGGCAAGGCCGGGACGATCACCAAGCTCGACAAGGCGCCGTAACGCGCCGCCATTGCGCGCGGTGGCCCTAGTTGCCGCGCGCAATGGCTGCTTTGGGGCGCTGGCGGAAGACGGCTGTACTCGAACCTAGTCGGACAGCGCCTCCAGAAGCGGGCAGCCCCCGGCATCGCCGGCGCCGCACGCCTCGACAAGATCGCCCAAGACAGCGGCCATCCGGTCGAGGTCGGCGCGCTTGGCGAGGACGTCGGCAAGCTGGCTCTCGGCCATATGGCGCGCCTGATCGCAGCTATGGCCGCCGCCTTCGGCAAGAAGGAGCAAAGTCCGGACCGTATCGAGGGGAAACCCCAGTTCGCGCGCGCGGCGCACAAATGCAAGGCGCCGCACACCAGCTGAATCATAACGGCGAAATCGCCCGTACCGGACCGGCGCGGGCAGAATGCCGATGCGCTCATAATAGCGGATCGTCTCGATATTGCAGCCGGTAAGCCGAGAAAGCTCGCCGATGGGGATGGTGCTTGAGGGGGCCATTGCGATTCCGCTTGCATCTGTAGTCACTACAGATGGTAGACTTGCCGCTACCGCGAAACAAGGAGTTTGAATTTGGCTGGAGATGCAAGGCGTCCAAAAGGATTTGGGGCCATTTCGCTGGCGCTTGGCGGGATCGCATCGGGCTTTCTCGCAGCCACCTGCTGCGCCCTCCCCATGCTGCTGGCCTCGGCGGGGCTCGGGTCCGCCTGGCTCGTCGGCATAGCGGTCCCGGCCGCGCCCTACCGGCTCTGGTTCGTCGCATTCGGCGCAATTTCGCTCGTCGCCGGTGGCGTCCTGCTGGCGCGCCAGCAGATGCGCGCGGCGCGCTGCGGCGCCGATGGCCTGTGCGTGCCCGCGTCGCTGCGCTTTGTGACCCTGATCGGACTGCTCCTCGCCGCCGTCCTCCTCTGGCTCGGCTATCGCTATGCTTGATCCCTCGCCGGTCCTGCAATCGACGCTGACGTGTCCGCTCTGCGGTCAAATCGCCGACGAAATCATGCCCACCGATGCGTGTCAGTATTTCTACGACTGCAAGGGATGCGGCGCGCTGCTCAAGCCGCTGCCAGGAGACTGCTGTGTCTTCTGTTCCTATGGCACGGTACCCTGCCCGCCAATACAGGTTGACGGCGGCAAGGGCAGTTGCTGCGGCTGAGCCGCAAGCCGCCGACAGTCCCGATAGCGCGGCGGCTAGGCATTTCCGGCGGCGATGGCCTCGATGACCCGGCAATCCGACACCGGCCCGCCATCGCAGAGCTGGACGATACGGGCAAGTTCAGCACGGAGCCGCGCCATCCGTTCCAGCTTTTCATCGACATCGAGCAGGTGACGCGCCGCAACTGCGCGGATTTCGGCGCAGTCCTGCCCCGGCCCCAAGGCCAGCGCCGTCAACGACCGGATTTCATCGATCGAAAAGCCGAGGCCGCGGGCATTGCGGATGAATGCGAGGCGCCCGACATCCTCATCCCCGTAGGTGCGCCGGCCAGAGGCTGTGCGCGCTGCGCAAGGCAGCAATCCGATATCCTCATAGAAGCGGATCGTGTTTACCTTGGTGCCGGTGCGTTTCGCCAGGCCGCCGATCGGCAGCCGCGTGTCGCGCGCCATCTCCCTTCCTCTCAGTCTCGTTTCGATTTCAGCTTGCTTCTACAGTTACTGTAGAATGTAGAACAGGGGAATGAGCAACGACAGCAATTGCGGCTGCACGGGCGACACCGTCAGGGCCGAACGCGATCCCGCCTATCGAAGGGCCTTGTGGATCGTCGTAATTCTCAATCTCGGCTTCGGCGCGATCGAGATCGTCGGCGGGTTCATCGCCAACAGCCAGGCGCTGAAAGCCGACTCGCTCGACTTTATCGGCGACGGCACGATCACGTTGGCCGGCCTCGTCGCGATAGGCTGGACTGCGCTCGCCCGCACGCGTATCGCCTTAGCCCAAGGCCTGTTCCTGCTGTCGCTTGGCATAGGGGTCATCGGCGTCGCGCTGTGGCGTGCCCTGACCGCGGTTCCGCCCGAAGCCGAGCTGATGGGCGGCATCGGCGCCGCCGCCCTCCTCGTCAACCTCACCTCGGCCGCGGTCCTCTCGCGGTTCCGCGAAGGCGACGCCAATGTCCGGGCGGTGTGGCTGTTCAGCCGCAACGACGCGATCGCCAATGTGGCGGTGATCATCGCCGCCGGCCTCGTCGCATGGACCGGGCAAGCCTGGCCCGACCTTGCAGTCGCCGCCATCATTGCCACGCTTTTCCTGCATTCGGCCTATGAGATTCTACGCAGCGCGCGGACCGAATTGCGCGAACTGTCGACTGTGCCCGGACAATAGGGCCAATGCCCCCCGCCCGCCGCTTTCTCTCTCTGCTGATCGCGCTCGCTGCAATCTGCGGCCTCGTCGTGCCGACGGCACAGGCCCGCACTGATGCCGGCGAAGTCCAGACCATCTGGCGCCTGCTGGACTATGTTGCGGTCGACTATGGTGGAGCGGTCTCGAATGGCGCGGTGACGAGCACGGTCGAATATGCCGAGATGACCGAGTTTTCCGCCACCGTTCGCAAGGGGATCGAAGCGCTTCCGGTATCCCCGGCGCGGGCTCGCCTTGTCAGTGAAGCGGGACAACTCCAGACGGCGATCGCATCGAAGGCGGACCCCGGCAAGGTGGCTGGCCAGGCGCGCGGACTCGCGGCGGACCTCCTCGCCGCCTACCCTGTGCCCCTCGCGCCGCGCAACGCTCCAGATCCCCGGCGCGGAGCCCAAGTCTATCTGGAAAATTGCGCCAGCTGTCACGGCGCGCGCGGCGATGGCAATGGACCTCAGGCCAAGGGGCTCGACCCGGCACCTATCGATTTCACCGACGCCGGACGCGCTCGCAAGCGCAGTCTGTTCGCGCTCTATCAGGTGATAGGACAGGGGCTCGAAGGCACGTCCATGCCCAGTTTTGCCCATTTGCCCTCCGACGACCGCTGGGCGGTAGCAGCCTATGCCGGTGGATTTGCCTTTCGCGACGTCGCAGCCGGCCGGCGTGTCTGGAACCAGACCCCTGCGGCGCGCGAACTGGTCCCCGACCTGCAAGCCTTCACGAGTCTCAGCCCGGAAGTGCTTGGTCGTGGGCTGGGATCGGAGCAGGCCGACGCGCTTACCGCCTATTTGCGCTCAGATCCCCAAGCATTGACAACCGCTTCGCCCGCGACGCTTGCGGTTGCCCGTGACAAATTGGCGCAAAGCCTTGCCGCGTACCGCAAGGGAAATCGGAGCGAGGCAGAGCGTCTCGCGCTGTCCGCCTATCTCGACGGTTTCGAACCGATTGAGCCGATCCTGACGACGCGCGATTCCGCCCTTATGGCGCAAATCGAATCCGCGATGTCCGATTATCGCGTGTCCATCGCGCGAGGTGTGCCGGTCGATGCGGTCGCGGGTAAAGCCGCCGCAGTCGAAACCCTTTTCGCCGATGCCGAAGCTGCACTGTCTCCCGATGCAGCCAGCGACGCATCGACCTTTGTCGGGGCGCTTACCATCTTGCTGCGCGAGGGTCTCGAAGCGCTTCTGATCATCGTGGCGATGATCGCTTTCTTACGAAAGGCCGAACGGCCTGAGGTCCTACCCTATGTCCATGGCGGCTGGATCGCAGCCCTGGCAGCCGGCGGCGCAACCTGGGCAGTCGCGACCTATGCAATCTCGATCAGCGGAGCGAACCGCGAGTTGACAGAGGGATTTGGCTCGCTTTTCGCCGCAGTCGTTCTCGTCTGGGTCGGCATCTGGATGCACGGAAAGTCACATGCGGAGAGCTGGCAGCGCTATATTCGCGAAGCGATGGGCAAAGCGCTTTCACGTCGCTCGGCCTGGTTCCTGTTCGGGCTCGCTTTCCTCGTGGTCTATCGGGAAGTCTTTGAGACCATCCTGTTTTTCGCAGCTCTCGCCGCGCAAGGAAGCCGCAGCGCGATCGCCGCCGGAGCCGGAACCGCAGTGGTGATCCTGGCAGCAATCGCATGGGTCATGCTTCGTTACAGCCGGGTCCTGCCGATCGGAAGATTTTTCGCTTACAGCTCTTCGCTCATCGCTATCCTCGCGGTTGTCCTGGCCGGCAAGGGCGCGGGCGCGCTACAGGAAGCCGGCCTCCTCGGCATCACCCCGCTAGCTCATTTTCCCCGCTTCCCGGCGATGGGGATATTTCCTTCGCTCGAACCGTTGTTGCTCCAGCTTCTCGCGCTTGCAATCCTCTGGATCGGCTATCGTTACAACAGTCGGCAACATCGCCGCATCGAGACAGCGCCCGGTCGATGAGGGGAATCATCACGGGGTCGGCGCACTCCTCCTTGGCCGTAAGACGGCTTCCGAAAAGAGCCTCCGAGCCAGAGTGCTTACCCGGCGCCCGTTACGCACACGAGTTAGGCCTGCTATTGCGACCCGATGCCCGAAACGTCCAACTGGAACGGCCGACTTAGCCTCGGCGACTATCATGCTCTCTGGTCGGGTTCGGTTGGCGATGCCGCCGCGCACCGCCATTTTGCGGCGCAGGCAGTGTTTTGTGCCGAGCCGCTTACCGTGGTCGATGCTGATGGCGCGCGCCTGTCGGGGCGTTGCTTGCTCATCGAACCCGATACCGTGCACCGGCTGCTCCCCGCGCCCACGGCTGAATTATGGTTCGTCGAGCCGACAGTGGTCTTCGGTCCGCCGGTAGATCTGAAAGACCGGCTGATCTGCTCCGATCCGATTCATGTCGCGCTGCCGGGACAGCGGTCCTTCTGGAAAAACTGGCTCACGCGAGGCGCCCGACCCCCGCTCGATCCGCGCATCACCCGCGCCGCCGCCTCGATTGACCGCCTGATCCCCATGGGCTCTGTCCGTCTCGCGGCTGTGGCGGAGGAGAGCCGCCTTTCGCTCGGCCGCTTCCGGCATCTCTTTGCCGCCGAGATCGGCATGCCCTTCCAGCGCTTTGTGCTCTGGCGAAGGTTGATTATCGCCTTCGACGAATTGGGAATGCGCCGCAGCGCGACCGAGGCCGCACACATGGCAGGGTTCAGCGACAGCGCGCATTTCGCCCGCACGATCAAGGCGATGTTCGGTATCCGGGCAAGCGACCTTTTCATCGAATCATAGCCTCTCCGTTCAAGCCGGTGCGTGATCGCGCCTGGTAGAGGCGCATCATGTCAGACGCACACAGAGACTTCGTCCCGGCACTCGGCAAGAGCGGATCGCTCGACCGCTACGATGCCGCCATAGCCCTCATGACCAGAGAGAAAAGATGGCGAAGCGACTTGCTGCGCTTCGCCGAACCGCGGCCGGGCGAGCGGATCGTCGATATCGGGTGCGGCACGGGAACCTTTGCGATCGCCCTCAAGCAGGCGGCGCCGGAGAGCATCGTTCTGGCGGTCGATCCCGACCCCGCCGTGCTGGAAATCGCGCGCGCCAAGGCTGAGGTTGCCGATGCCGAGATTCGATGGTTCGAGGCTATGGGCGACGAGCTGGACGGCATCGACGCACTCCGGCAATGCGACAAGATCGTATCGAGCCTGGTCCTTCACCAGTGCCCGATGGCCGTTAAGGAAGCGATTGCCGCGCAGATGTTCAGGCTCCTGAGGCCGGGCGGGACCCTTTTCATAGCCGACTATGGCGAGCAGCGCTCGCTGCTGATGCGCATGCTTTTTCGACAGATCCAGCTGCTCGACGGGTTCGAATATACCGAACCCAACGCTAAGGGCTGCGTCCCGGTGATCCTTAAAGCCGCGGGTTTCGAGGCGGTCGAAGAGATGAGAGTCATCCCGACGCCGACCGGCTCGATTTCAATCTATGGGGCGAAGCGGTAGTTTCTCGCCCGGCCCGCGCGGTCGCGGCTAGCCGCGCCAGTGACGCCCGCGGTGATGGTGGTGCATCCGGCGCTTCTGATAGCGCCGCTCGTAGCGGTCCCGCCGTTCATAGCGGCGATCATGGCCGCGGTAGTAGGGATCGTAGCCACGATAGCCACGATCATAGCCATAATTGGGCACGCCGTGGCGTGAGGAACGATAGTCGCGGTCATGACCACGTGGCGCGTCATGTCCGCGGCTATATCCCCCGCGATCGCCATGGTGCTGGGCAAGCGCTGTTCCGGGGAGCGCGAAGGCGAGCATCGCGGCCGCGATCGTCATCAGTTTTCGCATGTCAGTCTCTCCTTTTCGTGGCGTTCAAAATCCCCCTTCATGTTTGAATGCGCTGTGAATATTGGCTCCGATGCTGCCGATCGGACGGTGACCCGGCGTCTCCATGCGACAGGCCGATGGCGGGAGAGACAGTATCGCGCCGCATGGTGGGCACCCGTCCCGCGTGGACGAAGCGGGACGGGTGCGGGCCCTCATTTGCCCTTTGCCGCTACCGCGGCCTGGACTCGGGCCTCGACCTGTTCGGGGCTCGGCTGGACGAGCATCTCGCCATTGACGAAGAAGGTCGGCGTGCCCCGGACGCCGACCGCACGCGCGTCGGCGATGTCCTGCTCCATCCAGGCCATCGCATCGGTTGTCGGCATCGCGCGCGCCTTCGCGACATTGAGGCCGGCCTTCTCGGCGGCCGCCCAGGCACCGTCCATCTTGCCGTCGTGCCATTCGGGCTGCGCTTCGAGCAGGGCGGCCGTCACCGGCTCGAGCTTGCCCTGGACGCGGGCGGCTTCGAGGATCACGATCGCCTCGGCCGAGCCGGGGTGCAGCGGCAGGTAGCGCATAACGAGACGCACATCCTTGGGATATTTGGCAACGATGCCCTTCACCGTGGGATAGAAGGCGCGGCAGGCCTCGCACGACGGGTCGAAAAATTCGACGATGGTGACCGGGGCATTTTTCGGTCCGATGATCGGCGAATGCGGGCGAATGAGGCTGTCGACGGGCCCCGCCACGACCTTCTTCGTGGGTTCGCCCTCGGCGGTTCCGCTGTAGAGCATCGCGCCGCCGGTGAAAGCGAGTGCGGAAACGACAAGCGTGGCCACCACTCCGATGCGTTTGTTCATGATTTCAGTCTCCTTTGGAAGTTGAGCAAGAGGGTGAGGATGAGCGCGAACGCGGTCAGCGACGGGAGGGGCAGCGGCACGCCTCCGATTGCCATGCTCTCTCCCGAGCATGATGGACCGCCGGTGCAGGGGACGATCGGGGCCGGAATGACGCCGACGTAGAGCAGGCTATGATAGAAAGCGACGAGACCACCGCCCGCAGCCAGCGCCAGCCCATAAGGAACGATGGCGCGGTCCGACCTGAACGCCGCGATGCCGAGAATGATCGCAAGCGGGAACATGAAGCTACGCTGGAACCAGCAGAGGTCGCACGGCGCCTGGCCCATGACCTCGCCGACGAAGAGGACGGCCAGGCTCGACAGGAGGGCGATTGCCCAGGCCGCGCCGAGCGGACGCCATTTGTGCGGCGCGAGCAGCGGAAAGCTCGTCATCGCCGGCCACCTTTGAACTTGGACTTGGGCCGTCGCGGCGGCGGTGGCGGCTTGCTGTATTTGGACTTGAGGTAGCTGAGCAGGATGCCGTCGATCGACGCGATCATTCGCTGGAAGCTGGTCTTGATGCCGGGAAGCCGGAGCCAGGCAAAGGGCCCGCGGCAACGATAGCGGTGAACGAACTTCGTCCCGCTCGCCGTCGGCGTCAGGATATAACTCTCCTCGAACTGGAGGATGAAGCTCGGCTTGACGTCGAGTATCAGCTCCTCGCCCGGGCGCGCGGAGAGCACCGCCGCGGAGACTTCGAGAAACTTGGGCTTGTGCGGATCCATGCGCATCGAATAGCGGATCGCGATCGGGTCCTCGGCAAGCTGCTCGATCCGGACATAGGGATTCCAGATCCGGTGGTTCTCGAAATCGCCGAGGACCGCCCATATCTGCTCCGGACTATAGGGGAGGTCATGCTCCCGCTCGAACTCCATCAGCTTAACTCCTCTATCGATCGGCCGCCGGGCTTTGCCCCGCGCCGATGTCGGTGACGCCCGCAGGCGATGGGTCGGCGTGCGCGCCGCCCGTCGTGAACCAGCGGCGCAAGCGCGGGACCATCCGGCGTTCGAAGCCCGCCGCGAGGCTGAAGGACGCCGGCACGATCAGCAGTGTCAGCATCGTCGACAGGATGAGCCCGCCGATCACCGTGACCGCCATCGGCGCGCGCCATGCGCCGTCGCCGGTGAGCGACAGCGCGGTCGGGATCATGCCCGCGACCATCGCGACCGTGGTCATCAGGATCGGCTGCGCGCGCTTGTGTCCGGCGTCGACAATCGCCTCGTCGCGCGGCACCCCCGACGCCATTTCCTCGATCGCGAAGTCGACGAGAAGGATGCTGTTCTTGCCGACGATACCGAGCAGCATCAGCACGCCGATGAACACGGGAAGCGAGAGCGGATAGCCCGTCAGCAGCAACGCGACCGCCCCGCCGAGCGGGGCGAGCAGAAGCGAGCCCATGTTGACGAAGGGCGGGATGATCTTGCGATAGAGTAGGATCAGCACAGCGAGCACGAGAAAAATCCCCGATACGACCGCGATCGCGAAGTTGCGCAGCATCTCGGCCTGCCACTTGGCGCTCCCGAGTACCAGCCGCGTGACCCCGGCGGGCAGCGCCTTGAGCGCCGGCAGCGCCTCGACCTTGTCCATCGCCTGACCGGTCACGAGACCCGGAGCCAGGTCGGCCCCGATGGTGAGCTGGCGCACCTGGTTGGTCCGATTGATCTGGGTCGGGCCGGCGCCGAAGCCGATCTCGGCCACAACCGAGAGCGGCACCGTTCCCCCGTTCCGGGTCGGAACAGGCATATTGCGCAGCGTATCGAGCCGCTCGCGCGCGGTTTCCGCAAGCGCGACGCGAACGGGGATTTGCCGGTCGGACAGCGAGAATTTCGCGCTATTCTGGTCGATCTCGCCCAATGTCGCGACGCGGATCGACTGGCTGAGCGCCTGCGTCGTCACGCCGAGCTGCGCCGCGAGCGCGAAGCGCGGGCGAAGGACGATCTCGGGGCGCTGAAGATTGCCCTCGACACGCGGCGACCGGATTTCCTTCACGCGGGCCATCTCGGCAAGCAGCCGGTTGCCGACATCTTCGAGCTTCTTCGGGTCGTCGCTGCCGAGCGTGATCGAGATGTCGCGGCTGCTGCCGCCGCCGCCGCCATGCTGCGACTGGAAGTTGATTCGGGCATCGGGAACCTGCGCTAGCCGCGGCGCGCGGTCCTTTTCGAACTCGGTCGAGGTCAGCTCGCGGTCCTTGCGCAATTTCAGATAGACCGTCGCCGTGCCGACATCGATCCGCGACAGGGCGGATTCGACGAGCGGGTCGCGCTTCATGAGATCGGTCACCTCGTCGGCCACTGCCTCGGTCTGTTCGAGCGTTGCGCCCGGGGCGAGCTGGATGGCCACGCGGCTCGTGTCGGAATCGATCGACGGCTGGAAGGTCATCGGGAGCAGCGAGAAGCTGAAAATGGTCGCAAAGAGCGCCAGCACACCGATGCCGACCACCCAGACGCGATGGTCCTTGATGTAACCGAGCCATTTCCAGCGCCCGCCGCGCGCACGCGCGGCAGCGGCCCCGCTGGTGTCGAGGCTCCAGCGCAAGATGCGCATATAGGTGTCGATCAGCGGGCCCTCGCCATGCTTTTGCGGACCCTGCGCAGAGAGAAAATAGGCGGCGAGCATGGGTGTGATCATGCGCGCGACCGCGAGGCTCATCAGCACCGCGGCCACGACCGTCAGTCCGAAATTCTTGAAATATTGCCCGGCGACGCCCGGCATCAGCCCGACCGGCAGGAACACCGCGACGATCGTCATGGTTGTCGCGAGCACCGCGAGGCCGATCTCGTCGGCCGCATCGATCGAGGCCTGATAGGCCGATTTGCCCATCCGCATGTGGCGCACGATATTCTCGATCTCGACGATCGCATCGTCGACCAGCACGCCGGCAACGAGGCTGAGCGCGAGCAAGGTCATCATGTTGAGCGAGAAGCCCATGAGGTCCATGAACAGGAAGGTCGGGACCGCCGACAGCGGGATGGCGAGCGCCGAGATCAACGTCGCCCGCCAGTCGCGCAAGAAAAGGAAGACGACGACGACCGCGAGGATCGCGCCCTCGACCATCGCATTGATCGCCGAATGATATTGGCCTTTGGTATATTCGATATCGCTGAACAGCTCGGTGAATTTGACCTTGGGGTTTTCCTTCTCGAGTTTTCGCAGCTCCTCGACCGCAGCGTCATAGACGGTCACATCCGAGGCGCCCTTGGCGCGCTCGAAGCCGAAGGTCAGCACCTGCCGCCCGTCCTGCTTCGAGACCGAGCGCTGCTCGGCGTAGAGATCCTTGACCTCGGCGATATCGGCGAGGCGCACGGTCCGGTTCGTCCCGACCGAGATTAGCGTCTCGCCGAGCGCGTTGGCGCTGCTCGCGTTCCCGAGGATACGCACCGCCTGCTCGGAGCCCGCGACCTCCATCCGGCCGCCGGCCGCATTGACATTGAGCTGGACGAGCTGGGTGTTCACCGCGGCGGCGGTAAGGCCGTAGGCGCGCATGCGTTCGGGGTTGAGGATGACGCGGATTTCGCGGCTGACGCCGCCCCGGCGATAGGCGTCGCCCATGCCGGGGACCGCGATCAGCCGCTTCGCGACGACATTGTCGACATACCAGCTCAATTCCTCGAGCGTCATATCGGTGGCCGAAGCCGACCAATAGGCAAGCGTGTTGCCCGAGGTAGAGAGGCGGATAACCTGCGGTTCGAGGATGCCGTTCGGCAGGTTGCTGCGGATCTGGGTGATCTTGTCGCGAATGTCAGTCACCGCCCGGTCGATCGGCGTGCCGATCGCGAACTGGACGAAGGTCTGCGACTGGCCTTCGGTAACCGTCGAATTGAGCTCGTCGATCCCCTCGATCGTCCGCACCGCCGCCTCGACACGCTGCGTGACCTGCGTTTCGAGTTCGGTGGGCGCGGCGCCCGGCTGGGCGATGATGACGATGGCGCCCGGAAAATCGATGTCGGGATCGCTCTGGACCCCCATCATGAGGAAGGAGACGATGCCCGCCACCGTCAGACCGAAGAACATGACGAGCGGCGGGATCGGGTTCCGGATGGACCAGGCCGAGATATTCTTGAAGTTCATCCTCTCTCCCCCTTCCGGTTCGATCCCACCGCGACTGTGCGCCCTCAGCCCATGCTGCGATCGCGATAGGCGAGCAGGCGAAGCGCGTTGGCGACGACGACGAGGGTCGAGCCTTCGTGCGCCGCGACCGCCGCACCGATTCCGAGTCCGAAGATCGTCGCCGGCACGAGGACCACGACGACGCCGAGGCTGACCACCAGATTCTGGCGGATGATGCGGCGCGTCTGGCGGCTAAGTCCGATCGCGAACGGCAGATGAGCGAGGTCATCGGCCATCAGCGCGACGTCGGCGGTTTCGAGGGCAACATCGGACCCCGCGGCGCCCATCGCGATCCCGACGGTGGCGCTCGCCATCGCCGGTGCGTCATTGACGCCGTCACCGACCATGGCGACCGGCTGCTGCGCCTTGAGGTCGCGAATGGCGTCGACCTTCTGATCGGGCATCAGGTCGCCCCAGGCCTCGTCGATCCCGACCTCGGCGGCAATCGATTCCGCGACCTTCTGGTGATCGCCCGAAATCATGATCATCCGGCCGATGCCGAGCTCGCGCAGTTTGGCGATCGCGGTGCGCGCCGCTTCGCGCGGCGTGTCCATCAGACCGATCGCGCCAAGATCGCGGTCGCCCATACGAACGACCATCGTCGTGCGGCCCTGCTCGCGGAGGCCGGCGATCGCAGCCGCCACTTCGCCGCCGATCGGCGCGATGCCGTCGGCACCGAACATTTCGGCCTTGCCGATCAGGACGGTTTCGCCCTCGACCTTTGCCGTGACGCCGCGACCCGTCAGGCTGTTAAGGTCGTCCGCCACCGGTACGCGCGTCGACGTCAGCATGGCCTCGCCATCGCGCGCGATGGCAGCGGCAAGCGGATGATCGCTCAGCCGCTCGACCGCCACCGCGATCCGCAGCAGTTCCTCCTTCGGCACGCCGCTGGCCGGCAGGACGTCGGTGATGCGCGGCTTTCCTTCGGTGAGCGTTCCCGTCTTGTCGAACGCCAGCGCGGTCAGCGAGCCGAGATTTTCGAGCGGGCCACCGCCTTTGACCAGCACGCCGCCGCGCGCCGCACGCGCAACGCCCGACAGGACGGCACTCGGCGTCGCGATCGCGAGCGCGCACGGGCTTGCCGCGACAAGGACCGCCATGGCGCGATAGAAGCTGTCGCGGAACGGCTCGTCGACAACGACCCAGGCGAAGAGCAGGACGAACACAAGCGCGAGCACGCTCGGCACGAAGATGCGCTCGAACTTGTCGGTGAAGCGCTGGGTCGGCGATTTCTGCGTTTCCGCCTCGCTCACCATCTTCACGACCTTAGCGAGCGTGGTATCGGCCGCAAGACGGGTTACCGCGATCTCGATCGCGCCATAGCCGTTGATGGTGCCCGCGAAGACGCGATATTTTGCGTCGAGTGCATCGGGCTTTGCCGCGGCCTGCGCACGATCGGCCACCGGTTCCTTGTCGACGGGGACGCTCTCGCCGGTCACCGGAGCCTGATCTATCGCCGTGCGGCCAACGACGACGAAGCCGTCGGCGGCAAGACGCTCGTTGGGCTTGACGATGACGGTGTCGCCAATCGCCAGCTGCTCGACCGGGACTTCGCGAGCCGTCCCGTCGGCATCCTTCACCGTCGCGGTCTGCGGCGCCAGCTCCGCAAGCGCCTCGATTGCGCGCTTGGCGCGGCCCATGGCATAATGTTCGAGCGCATGGCCGAGGCTGAAGAGGAAGAGGAGCAGCGCGCCTTCGGCCCACGCACCAAGCGCGGCAGCGCCGGCCGCGGCGACGAGCATCAGCGTGTCGATCTCGAAGCGCTTGAGCTTCAGATTCTCGATGGCCTCGCGGACAGTGAACCAGCCACCGAAGCCATAAGCGGCAATATAGAATGCGAGCGGCACCCACTCCGGCGCCGCGGCGAGCTTCTCGATCGCAAAGCCGATGCCGAGGACGAGACCGCACAGCAGCGCGAAGATCAGCTCGGTCCGCTCGCCGAAGATGCCGCCATGATCATGGCCATGGTCGTGGCTATCCTCGCCCGTATGGCCATGTTTGTGATCTGGCCCATGCGCGTGATCCGGACCATGGTCATGGCCATCATCGCCATGTTGGTGGGCGGCTTGTGCCGGGGCAGCCGCGGCGACGGCAGTCGATTTCTGAGTGACGCCCATATCCGAGAGTGTCTTTCTGATCATTTCGATGGAGGTCTCCGAGCGCTGGAACTCGGCGCGCAGCGTACCGGCGGCGCCGACTTCGGCCTCGATCACGCCCGGCATTTCGCGAAGCTTCAGTCCGATCGTCCGCGCGCGACGGGCGTGGCCGACGCCTTCGAGGTCATCCCAGAAGAGATGCTGATACTGGCCGGTGAGCTCGGCACCGGCGCTGCGCGCGAGCTGCCGCACGCGTTCGAGCGGGAGAATATCCGGACGGTAATGGATGCAGAGCTGTGGCGGCGAACCGTCGCTTGAGCGGACAACATGGACCTTGTCGACGCCTTCGCGTCCTTCGAGTTCGCTCGTCAGGCGCGCGACGCAGCGGTCGGCGGTATCGGCGACTTCGGGGAGGAGAAGCGGAATATCGAGCCGCAACTGGTCACTCATGATGCCATCCTTTTCTGTTGGCGGTCGGCAATGCGATCCGGGCGCATGTTAAACGCGCGGCAGGATGAGGTGCGGGAGCCATTGCGGGATGCGACCCGGCTCCCGCACCTCCCTGACAGCCGGAAATCCCTGCCCGTGGTGAGGGGGGCGATTGAGAGGGGCCTCCGACGGCCAGGTTTCGAATTCAAGATCATGCGCGGCGCCCGCTTGGCCGCGCGTAGCGGGACTGAACTGTCGTGCGACGGAGTTGCTGTTCGAGCGCCATGTTCGAGCGCTTGAGAAAAACGCTGCAAACCCGCCGCAGAATGGGATAGCCGAGCCATGAGAAGAGACCCGCGCATTCCAGGCGATGGGTAACCTCCACCCCTTGGCCGAGCTTTTCGAGCCGGTAGCTCTCCTCGATGACGAGCAGCCCGCGCGTGCCTGTCCGCCAGGAGAAGCCCGTCAGCCAGTCGAGGCCGGTTATCCGCCCCTCGGATGCAAATTCCGGACCCCGCTTCCCGCGCGGAGAATAGACATAGCCTACGCGCTCATCATCTCCCGGACGATCGGTGAAACGGAGCGTCGGATGCCAGTCGTCGTACCGCTCGATATCGACGAGCAGTCGCCAGACCCGCCCGATCGGGACCGGCAAGCGGAGCGAGGTGCCTACCGAGAACATCGGAGACCTCCTCGCTCGCACGAGCTGGTCCGCGACGCAGGCCGGGGACCTGCGCCGCGGTGTAGACCGGCAAGATGCCGGTCAGCTCTGAACATCGGGGGGCTCCGCGGCGGATTTCCCGCCGAGGATTTCGACCGCTTCGAGCGTGATGAGCCCGATGTCCGGTATTTCGGTCAGCTGCGCCGCAAAGTCGCGGAGCCGCTGCTCCTCGTCGATGATCTCGATCACGACCGCCCGGTCATTCTCCAGCGCATGCTTGCGGTGGAGATGCGCCGAGCGACCGAAACCGAGAACCGCTTCGAGCACCGTAACGCCTGCCAGCTTTTGCTGGCGAGCGAGTTCGGAAATGAACTCGAAGACCCGCTGATCACCGAAGAAGGCGGATTCATCGGTGTAGATGCGCAAGAGCTTGGATGCTTTTGTCATGACAGTCTCTCCCTATTCCGTGACCGGCTGGACCGCCGACTCCGCTTTTCGCTTGAGGAACTTCGGCTGCCAGTTCGCCCCGAGGACGACTTTTGCGATCGCGGGGAGAACGAGCAGCGTCAGGATGGTCGCCGCGATGAGACCGCCGATGACGGTCGTCGCGAGAGGCTTCTGCACCTCGGCACCCGTGCCGGTCGCGATCGCCATCGGCACGAAGCCGATCGCGGGCACGAAGCCGGTCATGATCACCGCACGCATCTTCTCGGTCATGCCCTCGCGGATTGCCTCCGTGAGCGGGACATCATTCTCGAGCCGTTCGCGGATCGCCGTCATGACGACGAGACCGTTGAGCACCGCGACGCCGGCAAGGCAGATGAAGCCCACCGCCGCCGACACCGAGAAGTTGATGCCCGTAAGCGCGAGAGTGAACACCCCGCCCGCGAGCCCAAGCGGCACGGCGAGGAACACGGCGGTCGCGCGCCCGAACGTGCCGAGCGCCATGTAAAGCAGGATGAAGATGCCCGCGAAGCAGAGCGGCACCACGATCGAGAGCCGCTGCGATGCGGCCTGCAGACTTTCGAACTGCCCGCCCCATTCGAGGTAATAGCCCGCCGGAAGCTTCACATTGGCGATCTTCGCCTGCGCTTCGGCCACGAAGGATCCCGCATCGCGGCCTTCGAGGTTCACCTGCACGACGACGCGCCGCTTGCCATTTTCGCGGCTGATCTGGTTGAGCCCTTCGGTCAGCCGGATCTGCGCCACCTGGGCGAGCGGTATCTGTCCGCGATTGCCGCCCTCGGAGGGCAGCAACACGGGCAGCGCGCGGATGTCGTCGAGATTGACCCGGGTCGCGTCGGGGACGCGAACCGTGATGTCGAAGCGCCTGTCGCCCTCATAGAGCAGGCCGGATTCCCGCCCGCCGAGCGCCGCCGACACCGTATCGGCAACCTCCTGTACCGAGAGACCGTAGCGCGCGATCGCATTGCGATCGAGCTTCACGTCGAGCGTCGGAGCGCCGCCCACTTGGTCGGCCTTGACGCTGCCCGCACCCGGTATGCCCTGGAGCACGCGCACCATCTCGTTCGCCGCGAGCGACATCTTGTCGAGGTCGTCCCCGTAGAGCTTGATGGCCACGTCGCCGCGAACGCCCGCGATCAGTTCGTTGAAACGAAGCTGGATCGGCTGGCTGACTTCATAAAGCTGGCCGAGCTGGCCGCCAGCGGCTTTCTCGATACGCTCGACGACATCGGCCTTCGAATCGACACCTGCCGGCCACTGATCCTGGGGTTTCAGGATCACGAAACCGTCGGAGATGTTCGGCGGCATCGGGTCGGTCGCCACCTCGGCCGTACCCGTCTTCGAAAACATCAGCTCGACTTCGGGCAGGCTCGAGATCGCCGTCTCGACGTTGCGCTGCATGACCAGAGACTGTTCGAGGCTCACCGAAGGCACGCGCGTCGAGGCAAGCGCCATATTCTTCTCGTCGAGCTGCGGAATGAATTCCGAGCCGAGCAGTCCGAACGCCGGGATCGCAAGGACGAAGAAGGCAAAGCCGCCGGCGATGAAAGCCCACGGCTTGGCGAGCGCCTTGTCGAGCAAGGGCAGGTAGCGCTCCTTCGACTTGCGGATCGCCCAGACTTCCTTCTCGGCAACCTTGCCGCGAATCATCAGCGCGACAAGCGCCGGAACCAGGGTGATCGCGAGAATGAAGGCCGCAACGAGCGCGAGCATGATGGTGATGGCCATCGGCGAGAAGGTCTTCCCCTCGACGCCCGTAAACATCAGCAACGGCGCGAAGGCCAGTAGGATGATCGCCTGGCCGAAGACGGTCGGTTTGATCATCTCCTGGCTCGCGCGCATCGTCTCCTCGAGACGTTCGCGAAGGTTGAGCAATCTCCCTTCATGCTCCTGCCGGTGCGCCAGTCTGGCGAGGCAGTTTTCGATGATGATCACCGCCCCGTCGACGATCAGACCGAAGTCGAGCGCGCCGAGGCTCATCAGGTTACCGGGGACCCGGAAGGCGTTCATGCCCATCGCCATCATCAGGAAGGAGAAGGGAATGACGAGCACCGCGATGATCGCGGCGCGCCAGTTGCCGAGCAGGAAGAAGAGCGCGGCCGCTACGAGCAGCGCGCCTTCGGTGAGGTTCTTTTCAACCGTGCCGACGGTTGCGTTCACGAGCTTGGCGCGGTCGAGTACCACCTTCACTTCGACGCCGGGCGGCAGGGTCTTCGACACCTGCGCGATCTTCGCCGAAACATCCTCCGCAACAGTGCGGCTATTCTGCCCGATCAGCATGAGCACGGTCCCGATGACCGCCTCCTTGCCGTTCATGCTGCCCGCACCGGTTCTGAGGTCGCCGCCGATCTTCACATTGGCGAGCTGTCCAACCGTCACGGGCACGCCGCCGCGCGTCGCGACGACGGCGTTGCGGATTTCGTCGACCGAGCGGACGCGTGCATCGACGCGCACGAGATAGGCCTCGCCTGCCCGGTTATAGTAGTTGGCACCGACCGCGAGGTTGGCGCGTTCAAGGGCTTCGCCCAGTTCGCTATAGGAAATGCCGTAGCTGGTGAGGCGGGTCGGATCGGGTTCGACCACGAAGGTCTTGGCATAGCCGCCGATCGAGTCGACGCCGGCGACGCCGCCGACCGACTTCAATTGCGGGCTGACGATCCAGTCCTGGACCGTGCGAAGATAGCCCGATTTGGCGATCTCGTCGGTGAGGATATCGCCCTCGGGGGTCAGATAGCTGCCGTCGGGTTGCCAACCTGGTTGGCCCGCGACCTTCTTGGCGCCCTTCCCGTCGGGATTTTTGTAGCCGACGGTGTACATGACGACCTCGCCGAGACCCGTCGTGACGGGACCGATCTGCGGCTGGGCCCCGTCGGGAAGATTCTCGCCCGCCTGGAGAAGCCGTTCGCCCACCTGCTGGCGCGCGAAATAGAGGTCGGTTTCATCGGTGAAGATTGCCGTCACCTGGCTGAAGCCGTTGCGCGAGATCGAGCGTGTCGTCTCGAGCCCCGGAATGCCGGCGAGCGAGATTTCGATCGGATAGGTTACGAGCTTCTCGATTTCGACCGGCGAGAGACGCGGATCGATCGTGTTGATTTGCACCTGCTTGTTGGTGATGTCGGGAACCGCGTCGATCGGCAGCTTGGTGAGCTGCCATACGCCGAGTCCCGCGATCACGAGGAAGAGAAAGAGTACCGCCCAGCGCGCGCGGACGGATAGCGCCATCAGTTTCGCGATCACGGTTTATTCCTCCTCGCCCGCGCCCTTGCCGAGTTCGGCCTTGAGCAGGAATGCGTTCTTGGTCGCGACGATCTGGCCCGGCTTCAGCCCGGCGAGGATTTCGACACGGCCCGCGCTGCGCTGGCCGACGGTCACCTGCTGCGCGCGGAAGCCGTCCTTCGTGCGGACGAACACCACGTCGCGGCCTTCGAGCGTCTGGAGGGCTTCGTCCGCGATCACGATACGGGCCGGCCCACCGGTTTCGGCGCCGCGGCTCGGAAGCAGCCGCACCCGGACCGCCAAGCCCGGCTGGAGCGCCCCGGGTACGTCGAGCACGGCGGTTGCCGAGCGCGTGTCGCCCGACAGGCCGGGCGTGACGGCGCGCACGCGGGCATCGATCGTCCGTCCGTCGGGAAGTTCGATGATCGCACGGTCTCCGGGCGAGAGCCGCTGGGCATCGGCCGGACCGACGGCGGCCTCGATCTGCACCTTGCTGGGATCGGCAACGCGGAACAATTCGGTTTCGGGCTGAACGAAGGCGCCAAGGCTGGCGTTCTCGGCCGTGATCCGTCCCGAGATCGGGCTTGCCACGATGACGCTGCTGCCATCGCGCGTGACCTGCGCGGCGCTCGCTGCGGCACGCGCGCGCTGCGCTTCGGCCGCGGCGGCCGCGGCTTCGGCTTGCGCCTGCTCATAGTCGACGCGCGCCGACACCTTCTGGTCGAACAGGGTCTTCTCGCGGTGGAGATTTTTCTGCGCGAGCGTCGAGCGCGCATCGGCGGCAATCCGTTCGGCCGCAATCTGGGCGGCGTCGCGGCTTTGCACGATCGCGATCGTCTCACCGGCGCTGACCGGATCGCCGAGCCGCTTGAAGAGACGGGTGACCGCGCCGCCCGCGCGGGCGGTGACGATCGCCTCGCCGCTCGGCGCGGCGGTAACGGTCGCTTGCGAGATGATTTCCGAACCGAGTCCGCCGGCGCCGATCGTCTCGACGCCGATCTCGGCGGCCTTGATCGCTTCGGGCGTGATGGCGAGGCTGCTCGGAAGGGCTTCGCTCGCCGCTTCCTTTTCGCCTTCGGCAGCCGGCGCGGCGGCCGGGTCGGCGGTGCAGCGTGCAACGCCGAAGCCCGTGACGGCAGCGAGTATCATGGCGCCCGCGACAGTGCCGAGGAGACGCTTGTCCTTGGTGATCATATTCTATCTCCGCTGTTGATGCGGTTCGCGCGCCGACCGGCGGCGCACCCCTGTTGACTTGGAAGGACGATGGCGAAGGCGCCTCCGTCCACTGGAAGGCTCGGCGCGCTCATGGCTGATGATCCGCATCGCCGTCGGCGGCTGCCTGGCGCGATAGGATGGCGCGGGCTTCGGCCCGGGCCTGGCGCGCCGCGATCAGTTCGGCCTGCGTTGCCGCATAGGCCTGCTGCGCGTCGATATATTCGACGAGCGAGGACTTGCCGGCGCGGTAGCTGAGTTCGGCGAGCCGGACACCTTCGCGCGCCTGCTCGATGCCGCTACCCTCAAGCGCCGCGAGGCGGGCCTCTGCGGCTTCGAGTTCGGCCTGCGCATTGGCGATCTCCGCCTGAGCATTGACCACTGCATTCTCGCGCCGCGCAATGGCGGCGGCGACATCGGATTTGGCTGCCGAGATGTTGCCGCGGTTGCGGTCGAAGACGGGGAGCGGCACGGAAACATTGGCGATCAATGCGCGATCGCCGGTGTCGCGAAGCTGACGCACCCCGAAGCCGACCGACGGATCGAGCCGGCCATCGGCGCGCTGCCCCTGGAGCCGCGCTTCAGCAATCAGCTTCTCGGTTTCTGCCAAGCGAACGTCGAGCGTCGCGAGCGAGTCCACCGTCTCCGGTGCCACCCACATATCGCCTTCCATCAACTCGGCAGGCGGGACCGAGCTTCCAAGGAGCGCCGCGAGCGAACGCCGGGCGGTCCTTTCTTCGGCCTCGGCCGTGCGTAGCTCGGCGGTGGCCTGAACGAGAGCCGCATTGGCGCGGAACGCACGGAGCGGCGGCTCGTTGCCGGTATCGACCATGGCCTGTGCCACGCGGACGAGTTCGCGGGCACGCGCTTCATTTTCGCGTGCGAGCGCGAGGCTATCGCGGGCCGCGAGAGCGGTCGCGAACTGGTTGCGGACATCGAGCGCAAGATCTGCGCGTGCAATCTCCAACTTGTACTTCGCGGCCAGAAACTCGGCGTCGGCGAGCGTCATGCGCGACCGGCGCCGGCCCCCGATATCGAGACGCTGATTGACCGACACGGTCGTTTCGAGACCGTTCAGGCCCGAGTAGGGGCCGGTGCCTGCGAAATTCTCGACATCGACATTGAGCGTCGGATTGTAGCGATAGCCCGCCTGACGCTGGCGACCGCGAGCGGCCTCCACTTCGGCTTCGGCGGCAACCACGCGCGGCGAGCGCGCGTCGGCTTCCTCCATCGCCTGCGCGAGGGACAATCGAGCGGGAAGCGGGCCGGTACGCACGGCCTCGCCTGCGGAAGAAGGCGGTCCCACCAGCTCCGTCGCTGCCGACTGGGCAGCGGCGGGCGCGGAATTTGAGCCTGCAACGAGCGCCACGAGACTCGCGGCGACAACTATGGATTTCATGAAAAGGAGACTCCTGACGTTTCCAGGGAGAAGCGCACGCGAAGGGCACGCGCAGACCTAGAGCGTCAGGCGATTGGAGGGCGGAACGTCCCGATATAGGCGACGGGCGGCAAGGCGGCCGTCAGGATGCGCGTATGCGCTTCAGGGGCAGGCGTTTCGGTCGCTGCCGACAGCGATTCCGCCGGGACGCCCGAATGGTGACCGTGGCAGCCATGAGCGGCGGCAGGCACCTGCTGCTTTTCGCCGGGAGAGGATTTTTTCTTGTCGACTTCGGCGCCTTCGATCGCCGGTGCGGGAACGCAGCCGGCTTCGATCACAGCAACGAAAAGGCTCGCCTCGGCCCGATCCTCGGTCGCATGTGCGAGCGACCCCGCAACCGTTCCGGATGCAAGGAGAAGGGTCAGGAGGAAGAGGATCACCCGTCGCATTGAAACCGGCCCCTAGCATCGAAACGGCGCGGTGAAAAGTAGAAGATTTTCAATCAACTTCGGCGGCACTCTTCGAACCCCCGAACCGGCTCCGTAATTTTATCTCATGGAGGTAAGAGAGCAGTGCACCTTGCCCCTCTATAGTTGCAGATGCGCCTCAAGAAACAGGATATCGGCCGAACAATCACGCGTTAAGCACAATAATTCTACAATTGTCTTTCACTCTTATTTCTATCGCTTCGCTATTGGCTCCCGCCTCCTTTGTTCGGGACGACATTCGAGCGATATGCTTCCCGTGAGACGAGGGGGTAAATCGGACGCAGAGCGGCACAGCGTCCTGCCGGAACATCAGGGCTTGACCCTGTATCTACTACAGGGTGCAAGAGCCTGCCCTGCACAAAAAAGGGGGAAAGAGGATGGTGCCGCCGACAGTAAATCCCGTGAGCATGGCCGTCATCGAGCCGCTGCTGCGCGAGCAATATCGCCTGTTTTGCGAATCACGCCGAATCGGAGATGAAGCCGCTGCGTGGCAGGCGCTGGAATGGGAACATATATTGAGCCAGCCCTATATGGGCGCGCATCTCGCCTCCCACTGGCACATGTTTCGCTATGCGATCGAGCTCGGCGATGCCCGTGAAGCTACCGGTCAGGCAATGCGGTTCCTGCTCGTCCCGCTCGGTTCGCTGACCGGCCGCCTCCCCGCAGGGAATAATGGTCGCGCGCGGGTGAGCGCCTTCGAGCCGATGCCGATGCCGCAGGCCCTCGAAGCGCTGATCGAAACGGCCCGGTCGACGGAGAGCCGCGCTGCGCGAACCGATTGATCCGGTTTTGGACTTCCGGAACGGGTCATTCGCTGTTAGGGGCGCGACCATGTCCGGCGCTACCCTTCGCCTGTTGCTTGTGTTCATCCTGCTGCTCAGCGGGCTCCACAATGCTGCGCCGGCGATGGCGGGCATGACGCACCATGCGACGGATTCGCATCTTTCGCACCATGTCGAGCCGGGCCATGCGTCGGACAAGGACACGCAAAAAGGTCAGCAGGACGCCGACCTCCACGGCAGTCACCATAATTGCCCGGTCGCATCCGATCAGGCCCTTTCGGGTCATGACGATCTGTCCTGTTTTTCCGGCGGCCTGCACTTTGCGTTGCCCGCGACGCGCCTCGCTTCGCGCGCGCTCGCACCGCCCCTGAACCCTCCCCTCGCCTGAACGCCGCCTGCCGCGCGGCCCCTTTTCGGCCTGCGCTCAGTCGAATCGTTCAGGAGTGATCATTCATGCATATCCATATGCGCGCCGCCCTGTTGGCCGGGGCTGCGCTGCTGGCGGGGTCCGTTTGGGCCCAGCCGCTAACGCTCGACCAGGCGGTCGAGCGGGCCATCGCTGCATCGCCCGAGCTTAGAGCGGGCGAAGCGGGGGTCGACGCCGCGCGCGCCGACCAGCTGCAAGCCCGCGTCCGTCCCAATCCGACCGTGTCGGTCGACATGGACAATGGCGTCGGGACGGGCGGCTATGGCCTGTTCCGGCAATCGGAACTCACCGTCACCTATTCGCAGCCGCTCGAACGCGGGGGCAAGCGCGAGGCGCGAATGGCGCTTGCCGAGCGCGGTGTCGTTCTCGCCGAGGCGCAGTGGCGGCTCGTCCGGCTCGACATCGCCCAGGAAGTGCAGCGCGCCTATATCGACGTCCAGATCGCCGAGCAGATGGTCTGGATCGCAGAGGATCGCGTCAAACTTGAAAAGGAGATGCGGACCGAAGCGATCAGGCGCGTGCGCGGCTACAAGGATCCGCTCTTCGTCGAGACGCGCGCCGATGCCCGCATTCTCGAAGCCGAACTGGCCCTGAAGGAAGCCCAGGCGAAGCGGCAGTCCGCACGCGCATTGCTCACCTCCTTCTGGGGCGGCACGCCTGACAGCCTCGTTATCGCCGAGGGGATCGAGAAACCCGATCCGCGCGATCCGCCGCTCGCCGAAGCCGACGCGGCGGTCTTCGACGCCGCCGTCGACCGGGCCCGCGCGCAGGTCGTCGTCGAGCAGAGCCGTGCGCACCAAGACTATACGGTCTCGGGCGGCACGCGCTTTCTTCGCGAGACCAATGATGTCGCCGTTCTTGGCGGCATCTCGATCCCGCTCGGACGGTTCGACCGCAACCAGGGCAATATCGCCCGGGCGCAGGCCGAACGGCGGCAGCTCGAGTTCCAATCCGAAGCGAGCCGGCTCGAGCGGCTGCGGCGCCTCGCGTCGCTGCGCGCCGATGCCGACGCCGCACGCGTCCGGGCCGAGGGCATCATGAACGACGTCTATCCCAAGGCGGTGAAGACGCTCGGCCAGGTGCGCGAAGGCTATGCCCGCGGCGGGTTCCTGTTCGCCGACGTACAGGATGCCGCCGACGTCATCATCCAGATCCAGGGTCAGTGGGCCGAGGCCATGACACGCTACCGCGATTTGCTCGCGGAGATCGATCGCCTGACCGGCCGCTTCGATGCGGCTCCCCTTGCGGAGAATATTCCATGAAGAAGTTTCCATTTCCCGCCGCGGCTGCGGCGCTGTTCCTTGCTGTGCCTCTCGCTGCCTGCGGTGGCGGAGCCGAGGGCGAAGACAAGCATGAAGAAGGCGAAAGCCACGCTGAGGGCGAAGGCGAGGAAGATGCCAAAGGCCCGAACGGTGGCAAATTGCTCAAGAATGGCGATTTCGCGGTCGAGGTCATAATCTTCGAGAATGGCACCGAGCCGCAATTCCGCGTTTTCGCAACGCGGGACGGCAAACCGGTCGACCCGAAGGATGTCCAGCTCGCCATCACCCTCACGCGGCTTGGCGGCGACGTCGATCGCTTCACCTTCCGCCCGCAGGGCAAATTCCTCGCAGGGCAAGGTGTCGTCACCGAACCGCACAGCTTCGACGTCGAGGTTGTCGCGGTGACGGGCGGCAAGCGGCACGTTTGGAAATATGCGAACCCCGAAGGGCGCACGCGGATCGGGGCTGACGCCGCCAAGGCCGGAGGCATCGAAACCGCGGTCGTCGGACCGGCGACGGTGGGCGAAATGCGCGAACTCTACGGCACCGTCCAACTGTCGCCGACCGCCCGCTCCGAAATTCGCGGCCAGTTCCCCGGCCGCGTCGTCTCGGTGACCAAGGCGGTGGGCGACAGCGTCCGCCGTGGGGAACTGCTCGCGCGCATCGAGTCGAGCGAGAGCCTCCAGGTCTATCCGGTATATGCGACGGTCGGCGGCGTGATCGCCGAGCGCAACGCCAACCCCGGCGACGTCACCGACGGGCGCGCACTCTATGTGGTCACCGACCCGGCGCAGACCACGGTCGTCTTCAACATCTTCCCCCGCGACCTCGCGATCATACGTCCGGGCATGCGGGTGACGGTGGAGACGCAGGACGGCGCCGAAATCGCGACCGCGCCGCTCGGGCAGTTCCTGCCCGACGGCAATGTCGAGGCGGGCACTGCGCTCATCCGCGCGACCATCCCGAACCGCTCGGGAACGCTCCGCCCTGGCATGGCCTTGCGCGGCCGCGTGATGGTCAACCCCGTCACCGTGCCGCTTGCCGTGCGCACCGAGGCGATCCAGCCCTTCCGCGACTTCAAGGTGGTCTATGCCAATTTCGGGCAGGACTATGAGGTCCGGATGCTGAAGCTCGGCCGTTCGTCGCCCGAATGGACCGAGGTCCTGTCGGGCATCAAGCCCGGCACCGCCTATGTCACCAAGGGCAGTTTCCTCGTTCGCGCCGACATCGAAAAGTCCGGCGCGGGCCACGACCATTGATCGGGGAGCAGGATAACATGCTAGCCAGAACCATAGGCTTTTCGATCCGGCAACGATGGCTCGTCCTCGCGGTGGTCGCGCTCCTCTGCGCGATCGGCGCGTGGAGCGCGACCAAATTGCCCATCGACGCCGTTCCCGACATCACCAACGTCCAGGTCCAGATCAACACCAAGGCGGAAGGCTATTCGCCGCTCGAGTCCGAGCAGCGCATCACCTATCCGATCGAGACCGCGATCGCGGGCATCCCGAACCTCAACTATACCAGGTCGATCTCGCGCTATGGCCTGAGCCAGGTCACTGTCGTCTTCGAGGACGGGACCGACATCTATTTCGCGCGCCAGCAGGTCAACGAGCGGCTCCAGGCCGCGCGCGGCCAGCTTCCGCCCGGGATGGAGCCCGAAATGGGCCCGATCTCGACGGGCCTCGGCGAAATCTTCATGTTCTCGATCGAGGCCGAACCGGGCGCGCGAAAACCCGACGGCACGCCTTATACGGCGGAAGACCTCCGGACGATGTCCGATTGGGTCATCCGGCCGCAGATGCGCACGATTCCGGGGGTCGCCGAGATCAACACGATCGGCGGCTATGCCCGCCAATATCATGTGACACCCAACCCGGCCTCGCTCGCCTCGCTCAATCTCTCGCTCAACGATGTCGTCACCGCACTCGAGGCCAATAATGCCAACCGCGGGGCCGGTTATGTCGAGCGCAGCGGCGAACAGATTCTGATCCGCGTGCCGGGTCAGGCCAATAATGAGCGTGACCTGTCGCAGATCATCGTCACCACCCGCGGCGGGGTTCCGATCCGGATCGCCGACGTCGCCGATGTCGCGATCGGCTCGGGGCTCCGCACAGGCGCCGCAACCGAAAATGGCAAGGAAGTCGTCCTCGCGACGGTCTCGATGCTGATCGGCGAGAATCCGCGCGTGGTGGCGCAGGCCTCGGCCGAACGCCTCGTCGAAGCCTCGCGTGCGTTGCCGAAGGGTGTCGTTGCCAAGCCGCTCTACGATCGCACCGCGCTCGTCGAGCGGACGATTTCGACGGTGCAGAAGAATCTCGCCGAGGGCGCGCTGCTCGTCATCGTGATCCTGTTCCTGCTGCTCGGCAATTTCCGGGCCGCGCTGATCACGGCGGCGGTCATTCCGGTCGCGATGCTGATGACGCTGACGGGCATGCTCCAGACGCGGACATCGGCAAACCTCATGAGCCTCGGGGCGCTCGACTTCGGCCTCATCGTCGACGGGGCCGTCATCATCGTCGAGAACTGCCTCCGCCGGCTCGGCGAGGCTCAGCACAGGCTCGGACGCCTGCTCGACCGCGACGAGCGCTTCGGCCTAGTCGCTTCCGCAAGCGCAGAAGTGATCAAGCCGAGCATCTTCGGCATTATTATCATCACCGCAGTCTATCTGCCGATCTTCGCGCTCGAGGGCGTCGAGGGCAAAACCTTCCATCCGATGGCGATCACCGTCGTCCTCGCGCTTACCGCCGCTCTGCTGCTGTCGCTCACCCTGGTTCCGGCCGCGGTGGCGCTGTTCGTGACCGGCAAGGTCGAAGAAAAGGAAAATTGGCTGATGCGCGGGCTCGGCAAGGGCTACCGCCCGATGCTCGACCGCGTCCTCAATTGGCCGAAGGCTGCGCTGGCTGGTGCTTTGGCGCTTGTCGCGCTGAGCGGCGTGGCGGCGACCAGTCTCGGGTCCGAGTTCATCCCGGACCTCGACGAAGGCGATATCGCGATGCACGCGATGCGCATTCCGGGGACGAGCCTCACCCAGTCGATCGCGATGCAGGAGGCGCTGGAGAAGAGGATCAGGCAGTTCCCCGAAGTCGAGCGGGTGTTCGCGAAGATCGGCACTCCCGAGGTAGCGACCGATCCGATGCCCCCGTCGGTCGCCGATAATTTCATCATGCTCAAGGACCGGAAGGAATGGCCCAATCCGAGAAAGACGCGCGACCAGCTCGTTGCCGAACTCAACAAGGCGGCGAACGAGGTGCCAGGGAACAATTATGAGTTCACCCAGCCGGTGAAGATGCGCATGAACGAGCTGATCGCCGGCGTTCGCGCCGACGTGGCGATCAAGTTGTTCGGCGACGACCTCGATCAATTGCTCGAATCGGGGCAGGCGATCGAGGAAGTCGCGGGCGGGATTGCGGGCGCGCAGGACGTGAAGCTCGAACAGGTCACCGGCCTGCCGATGCTCTCGGTCACGCCCGATCGCGACAAGCTCGCGCGCTACGGTGTCAGCATGGAAACGGTGCAGGATGCGGTTTCGACAGCGACCGGCGGCCGTCAGGCCGGCGAGCTTTTCGAGGGTGACCGCCGCTTCGACGTCATCGTCCGGCTTCCCGAGGCCATTCGCACCGATCTCGCGTCGCTCGGCAATCTCCCCGTTGCACTTCCGGCCGGCGGCTTCGTGCCGCTTTCGGAGCTGGCGGAGATATCGCTCGCGGCGGGGCCGAACCAGATCAGCCGCGAAAATGGCAAGCGCCGCGCGGTGATCACGGCGAATGTTCGTGGGCGCGATCTGGGCTCGTTCATCGACGAGCTCACGCAAAAGGTCGAAGCTGAGGTCGTGCTGCCCGATGGTTACTACATCGAATATGGCGGCACATTCGAGCAGCTTCAGTCCGCGACCGAGCGCCTCCAGATCGTCGTGCCGCTGGTGCTGCTGCTGATCTTCGGGCTGCTGTTCATGCTGTTCGGCACGGTGCGCGATGCTGCGATCGTCTTCTCGGGCGTGCCTCTGGCGCTGACGGGCGGGGTCGCGGCGCTGGCGCTGCGCGACATTCCGTTATCGATCTCGGCGGGCGTCGGCTTCATCGCTTTGTCCGGGGTCGCGGTGCTGAACGGCGTGGTGATGCTATCCTTCATCAAGGATCTGCGCGAACGCGGAAAAGCGCTCGTCGAGGCGATCCGCGAAGGCGCGCTGACCCGCCTCAGACCGGTGATGATGACGGCGCTGGTGGCGTCGCTCGGGTTCGTACCGATGGCGCTCAATGTCGGGGCTGGGTCCGAGGTGCAGCGGCCGCTGGCAACTGTCGTCATCGGCGGGATCATCTCGTCGACGATCCTGACTTTGCTCGTGCTGCCGGCCCTGTACCTCCTGGTCCATCGACGGACCGCGAAGGCCGAAGAGGAAGAGCTGGCGCGCCCGAGCAGCGTCCCCAGCCCCGAAGGCTGAGACACTCCCGGATGGCCGCCATTCCCCCCTGTCGGCGGCAACCGAGAGTGCTGACTGGGGCGGAACCCAAGCGGGTTCCGCCTCCTTTTAGGGATGGTGAGGATTGAGGAGCTTGCAATGAATGAAAAAGCATCCGGGAGCGAACGCGAAAAGCGAACGCTCCAGATCGTTCTCGTCCTGAACTCGGCTATCGCGATCGCCTTCCTCGTAACCGGCGGGCTCGGCGATTCGAGCGCGCTCATCGCCAATGGGCTCGACAATCTGTCCGACGCCGCGGTCTATGCCTTGAGCCTCGTTGCGCTCAGCCACGGCCTGAAATGGAAAACCCGTGCTGCCACGGCATCGGGTGTCATGCTGCTGGTCTTCGCGGCCGGCGTCCTGTTCGATGTAGGACGGCGCTATTTCGAAGGCAGCGAACCGATCGGTCCGACAATGATGATCATGTCGGCCGTCGCTGCGGTGGTGAACTATGCTTGTCTGAAGCTCTTGCAGCGCATTCAGGATCCGGACGTCAACCTCAGAGCCGCGACAACCTTCAGCTACAACGACTTCATCTCGAACGGCGGCATCCTGATCGCGGGTGTCCTCGTCTGGTGGCTCGGTACGAACTGGCCGGACCTTCTGGTTGGATTTGCGACTGCGCTGATCGCGATCAAGGGCGGCATCGAAATCCTTCGCGACGCCCGCCAAGAGGCCAAACAGCAGAAAGATTAGAGCATGTGAGGCGTGTCGGATCGGCGGAAGAATGTTCGGACCTCTGCGAACAACGTCGCCGATCCTGCCCTAGAGGCACCCGACAGCTCGCTCCCATCATATTACGTCCTTATTACGCGAGGCAAAAATCGAGCCCACGTAACGACGCGTATTACGCCGCCATTCGGCGTAAGTGTCTGAAATTGTTAGGAAAACTGGAGCGGGCGAAGGGATTCGAACCCTCGACCCCAACCTTGGCAAGGTTGTGCTCTACCCCTGAGCTACGCCCGCTCTGGCGGCTGGAAACCGGTCGGCTCCAGCGGGTGAGGCGGGCGATTAGCACCGGCTTTTTGACTCGGCAACCCCTGATTGCGCATTTTCTCCGAAGGGTTGGCATATCGTCCGCAAATCCCACATAAGCGGGACAAGAGTCCTTTCCGCTTGCGCGGAAGCGGCGCCGGCCCGCTCCCCACCCGGCCTCCCATATCATACAGGTTGTGGGAGGCCGGTGGGGAGCGGGCCGGCGCCGGGACTCACAAATATATAAGGAGCACCCCTTTCGTGGCCACTCTCGGTCTGAATCCGCAGGAAAAGGAAGCCGTCGAAGCATTTCGCCGGGATGTCGTCGAGCCGTCGATGACCAGCCTGGTCATCCTCGATTTCTGGGCCGAATGGTGCGGCCCGTGCAAACAGCTCGGCCCCGTGCTCGAAAAGGTCGCCGCGGATTACGCCGACAAGGGCGTCGTGCTGGTCAAGGTCGACGTCGATGCGAATCGCTTCATCGCCGGCCAGTTCCAGGTGCAGTCGATCCCGACCGTCTATGCGATCTTTCAGGGCCAGCCGGTCGCGAACCTGACCAATGCGCGCACCGAAAGCCAGCTCAAGGCGATTCTCGACCAGTTGCTCGCGCAACTGCCGATCGAAAGCGCGGCGAAGGATCTGGCGGTCGAGATCGCGCCGCTCATCGAAATGGGCGAGAATGTGCTCGCCGAAGGCGACGGCGCGCGCGCCGCGAGCATCTTTGCGCAAATCCTCGACATGGCGCCCGACAATGCCGCGGCGCACGGCGGGCTGATTCGCGCGCTCGTGCTGACGGGCGATGCTGCCGGCGCGCAGGAGGTGCTGGACGCGGTGCCCGCCGGGATCGCGGCCGATCCCGCGATCGCGCAGGCGAAGAGCGCCCTCGCGCTTGCCGCGGACGCACCCGACGCGGGCGAACTCACGGCGTTCGAAGCCGCGGTCGCGGCGGACCCCGGCGATCATCAGGCGCGATTCGACCTTGCGAGCGCGCAGATCGGCGCGGGCCAGCGCGATGCTGCCGCCGACAATCTGCTCCACATCGTCGCCGCCGACCGCGAATGGAACGACGATGCGGCGCGCGCGAAATTGCTGTCGCTGTTCGAAGCCGTCGGGCTTGAGGACCCATGGGTCGCCGCGCAACGCCGCCGCCTGTCGCTGATCCTGTTCGGCTGATGAACACCGACGCGCCTCTGACTATCCAGCGGATCGCGATCTTTCCGCTCACCGGCGCGGTGTTGTTTCCCGGGCTGCACCTGCCGCTGCATATTTTCGAGCCGCGCTATTCGGCGATGGTGCAGGAGGTGCTGGCGCGCGACCGGCAGATCGGAATGATCCAGCCGCGCCAGATTCCGGGCGAAGAGGATCGCGAGCCGCCGGCGCTCTATGACGTCGGCTGTGTCGGGCGGATCATCGATGTCGAAGCGCTCGACGAAGGGCGCTTCAACCTTGTGCTTGAAGGCGTCGCGCGCTTTCGCGTCCGCCGCGAACTCGACGTCACCACGCCCTTCCGGCAGGTCGAGGCCGAGATCGAAGTCGAGGCGGAGGACGACGCCGTGCTCGCGAGCATCGAGCGCGCCAGCCTCGAGCGCGAGGCGAAGCGCTTTGCGCAGCGGCAGGGTTATGTCGTCGACTGGGATTCGGTCGGCCAGCTCGACGACGCGACGCTCGTCAACGGCATCGCGCAGGTCGCGCCGTTCGACGCGGCGGCGAAGCAGGCGCTGCTCGAAGCGTCGCCGATCGACGCGCGCGCCGAGTTGGTCGTCCAGCTGATGCAATTCTTCGGTCGCTTCGACAGCGACGACGGGCGCGCGACGCTGCAATAAATTTAGTGGAGCTTGCGGGCTGATGCGTGATGCGCGATGTCGGCGAGCGCGCGGCGCACGACATGGCGGTCGCTTTCGCGCAGGCGCGCGGCGGCGTCGCTTACCGTCAGATGGCGGCGAACGAGTTCCTTCTCGGCCGCAAGCCGCGCATTGCCGCGCGGCCCGCATGACCGGGCGCCGCGGCGGTCGGCCCAATCCGCGACCAGCCGGTCGGCGAGACGCGCGGCGAGATTGTCGGCGGCGCCCTGTTCGGTTTCGATTTCGGCGGCGGGATCGACCAGCCAATCGTCGATGCCCTCCGCCTGCATGGCGTCGAGCGACAGCGTCGCGGTGACGTGACGGCGGCCCGCGCAGCGCTGGTCGCCGTGCAGGCGGTGGCGCAGCGCCTGCAGTTCGGCGCGCAATTGCCAGGTCACATAGGTGGTGAAGCGCGCCCGCGCGGGATCATAATGTTCGGCGGCGCGGTGGAGCGCGATCGCGCACACCTGCGCCGCATCCTCGGCGACGTCGGCGAGGCCATAGCGGCGTGTGAAATAGCGGATCCGCGGCGCCGCCAGCGCCGCGAGGCGTGCGAAGGCGCGATCGGCGAGCGCCCGGGCCCGGGCGCCCGGCATCGCGTCGAGAGCCGTCCGCGCCCGGATATAATCGGTTACCGCCGTCTCGAGCGCATCGCTCTTTGTCGACATGGCCCTGCCCCCATCCTGCCGCGGCGTGGTTGCCGCATGGGTAGGGGATAGGCGGTCATGCTTAGCCGCGACCTGCCGGACGCCTAGGTAATAATACCTAGATTTCTGCTCCCGCGAGCAGGCGCGGCAGGTCGCCCGCCTCGCCGCGCGCCTCGTCCATGAAGAATCGCTTGAGCGCCGGCATATGCTGCACCGCGCCGAGCCCTGTGCGGCGGATCGCGGCGGCGGTGCGCCCCGGGATGCCGAACAGCCGCGTCAGCCCGTCCGTCGCGAGGCTGACCATCATATTGTCGAGCCCGCGCCAGCGCTGATAGCGCGCGAGCAGCGCCGCATCGCCGAGGTCGAGCCCGAGCCGCGCCCCCCCGACGAGCACTTCGGTGAGCGCCGCGACGTCGCGAAGCCCGAGGTTCAGCCCCTGCCCCGCGATCGGGTGGATGCCGTGCGCCGCGTCGCCGACGAGCGCGATGCGGTCGGCGACGATCGAGGCGCTGTGGTGGAAACCGAGCGGATAGGTCATGCGCGGCGCGACGAGTTCCATCGCGCCGAGCACACCGCCCGCGCGTTTCTGCAGTTCGGCGACGAAGCCGCGCTCCCCGAGCTTGGCGAAGCCGGGGCCGTCCTTTTCGGACACGGTCCAGACAAAGGCCGAGCGGTGGCGCCCCCGTTCGTCATCGACGAGCGGCAGCAGCGCGAAGGGCCCCGAGGGATAGAAGATTTCGTGCGCGACATTGCCATGCGGCCTTTCGTGCGCGACCGCGCCGATCATCGCATGATGATGGTAGGACCAGTTGGCGATGCTGAACCCCGTGGCGTCGCGCGTCGGCGAGCGGCGACCCTCGGCCACGACCAGCAGCGGCGCCGCGAGTTTCGTGCCGTCGGCGAGCGTCAGCGTGACGCCATGCCCGTCGATCACGCGCGATACGACGGTCGCGGGCATCCAGAACCGCACCAGCGGCGCATCGGCAAGCGCGGCGGCGAGCGCGAGGCGGAGCTGGCGGTTTTCGACCATCGTGCCGAGCGGCGGGTCGCCGTCGGCGGTGACGAAGTCGAGTTCGCCGCCGCGGCCGCTGTCGGGGGCGCCGTCGCCCACTTTGATCGCGCGGATCGGACAGCCGTGCCCGGCGAGGCGGCCGGCGATCCCCAGCACTTCGAACATCTGCCACGTCGCGCTGGCGATCGCCGAGGCGCGGCCATCGAAGCCGGGCGCGATCGTCGTCACCGGGTCGGCGGGATCGACGATCTGGACCGACAGGCCGTGACGGGCGAGAGCAAGGGCGAGCGCCTGGCCGACAAGGCCGCCGCCCGAAATCAGGACATCGCTGCGCAGCGTTTCTTTCATCGCTTCGCCCTAGCGTGCGGCGGGACGGTTGGAAAGGCTGTGGGCGAGCGCGGAGCCGCGCTTGACGGCGAGTCCGCCGCATGCGCATATCGCCGGGGTTAACTGACAGGGACCGGAAGAGAGCATGGCAAGCCGCAAGGCCGCACCCGCAAAGGCCGATTGGCGCACCGTTTTCCGCCAGAGCGTCGCGCGATCGCTCGTGATCGCGGCGGCGGTGGCGCTCGGGCTCTTCACGCTGTTCCTGACGCTCGCGCTGATCACCTACGACAGCACCGACGCCGCGCTCAACACCGCGGCGCACGGCACCGCGGCCAACTGGATGGGCAGCGCGGGCGCCTGGTTCGCCGACCTCGGCCTGTCGATCGGCGGCGTCGGCGTCGCGCTGTTGCTGCCGCTGCTCGGCATCATCGCCTGGCGGCTATGGACCGGCGAAGCGCAGCCCTATTGGCCGCGCCAGCTCGCCTACAGCTTCATCGGCATCCTCTTCGTGGGGCTGGGCGCCGAACTCTGGTCGCCGGCGACCAACGCGCCGCTGCCCGCGGGCTGGGGCGGAATCATCGCGCTGCTGCTCGGCGGCGCGATCGCGCCACTCTTCGCGCAGGCCGGCGAACCCGCCGCGGCGCTGATCCGCTTTGCGACGATCCTGCTGCTCGTCGGGCTGGGGCTGTGGCTCGCGTGGCGCGCGCTCAGGCTCGAAAAGGGCTGGGCATCGCGCTTCCGGCTGCCCGCCGCGACCAGCAGCCGCATCGCCGAGCCCGTCCGCGCGCCGCGCGCCGACGACCGGGTGCCGGGCCCGCTGGAGTCCGCCGTGCGGCCGCGCGCCGTGGCCGAGCCGGTCGACCGCGCCCCCCCCGAAATCGCCGACCCCGCGCAGCGTAGCGCGCCCTCGAAACCCCGGCCCAAGCCGCAGACCGAGCTGTTCACCAATTACCAGCTGCCCTCGATCGACCTGCTCGCCCCCGCGCCCGACCGGCCGGCGGGCCAGATCGACAAGGCGGCGCTCGAACGCAACGCGCGGTTGCTCGAATCGGTGCTCGAGGATTTCCAGGTCAAGGGCGTCGTCACCGCGGTGCGCCCCGGCCCGGTCGTCACCATGTACGAACTCGAACCCGCGCCGGGCACCAAGGCCAGCCGCGTGTCGAACCTCGCCGACGATATCGCGCGCAACATGTCGGCGCTGTCGGCGCGCATCGCGCCGATCCCCGGCCGCACCGTCATCGGCATCGAGCTGCCCAACGCGCAGCGTGAGGCGGTGGTGCTGCACGAGATCATCGGCAGCGCGCTGTTCCAGGACCAGACCGGCGCGCTGCCGATCATCCTCGGCAAGAATATCAGCGGCGACGCGATGATCGCCGACCTCGCGCCGATGCCGCACCTGCTGATCGCGGGCACGACGGGGTCGGGCAAGTCGGTCGGTTTGAACGCGATGATCCTCTCGCTGCTCTATCGCCTTGGTCCCGATCAGGTGAAGATGATCATGATCGACCCCAAGATGCTCGAACTCAGCGTCTATGACGATATTCCGCACCTGCTCGCGCCCGTCGTGACCGAACCCAAGAAGGCGATCCGCGCGCTCAAATGGGCGGTCGAGCAGATGGAGGACCGCTATCGGATGATGTCGTCGCTGTCGGTGCGCAACCTCGCGTCCTACAACGACAAGGTGCGCGGCGCGCTCGCCAAGGGCAAATCGCTCGGACGCCGCGTCCAGACCGGCTACGACCCCGACACCGGCCAGCCGGTCTATGAGGAAGAGACGCTCGACTATCAGCCGCTGCCGCAGATCGTGGTCGTCGTCGACGAACTGGCCGATCTGATGATGACCGCGGGCAAGGAGGTCGAGTTCCTGATCCAGCGGCTCGCCCAAAAGGCGCGCGCGGCGGGCATCCACCTGATCCTCGCGACGCAGCGCCCGTCGGTCGACGTCATCACCGGCGTGATCAAGGCGAACCTCCCGACGCGCATCAGCTTCAACGTCACGTCGAAGATCGACAGCCGCACCATTTTGGGCGAGGCGGGTGCCGAGCAGCTGCTCGGCAAGGGCGACATGCTCTACGTGCCCGGCGGCAAGCAGATCACGCGCATCCACGGCCCCTTCGTCTCCGACGACGAGGTGCGGCTGGTCGCCGAACATTGGAAGGCGCAGGGCCGCCCCGACTATATCGAAAGCGTCACCGAGGATCCCGAGGACGGCGGCTTCGCGATGGAGGGCGCCCCCGCCGGCGGCGACAGCGCCGAGGACCGCATGTACGCCAAGGCCTGCCAGATCGTCGCCGAAAGCCAGAAGGCCTCGACGAGCTGGCTCCAGCGGCAATTGCGCATCGGCTACAACAGCGCCGCGCGCCTGATCGAGCGGATGGAGGAGGAAGGCATCGTCAGCCCGCCGAACCATGTCGGCCGCCGCGACGTGCTCACCGATCAATATGGCCAGCCGCGGTAGGAGCCTTCCCTACCCGTCATCCCGGCGAAGGGTGTTTCGGAGGCACGTGACTCCGAACACGATCTCGCCGGGATGACGGAGAGATGAAGTGTCGGTTCAGACCGAGTTAAACGCCTGACCCTCACGATGCGGGTCCGCAAGCAAGACAGAGAAGCAGATGACCTTCCAGAAAATGATTACTCCCCTCGCCGCCGTCGGCCTCGCGATCGCCTCGCCCGCGATCGCCCAGTCGGCGAACGCGCTGGCGTCGGTGCAGTCGCACCTCAAATCGACCAGTTCGATGACCGCCGACTTCGTGCAGACCGACCGCAACGGCCAGCGCGTGTCGGGCAAGCTGACCCTCAAGCGCCCGGGCAAGATCCGCTTCCAATATCAAAAGGGCGTGCCGCTGCTGATCGTGGGCGACGGCAGCCGGCTGACGATGATCGATTATGAGGTCAATCAGGTGCAGAGCTGGCCGGTGAAGAATTCGCCGCTCGGTGCGCTGCTCGACCCCGACCGCGACCTGTCGAAATATGCCAAGATCCAGCCGACCGGGAACAACGACGTGCTGAGCGTCGAGGTCAAGGATCCGAAGCGCCCCGAATATGGCACGATCACCATGGTGTTCGTTCGCGACGGCGCGGCGCCCGGCGGGCTGCGCCTGCGCGGCTGGGTCGCGCTCGATTCGCAGAACAACCGCACGCGGATCGATCTCAGCAACCAGAAGTTCAACGTCGCGGTCGCCGATTCGGCGTTCCGCTGGACCGATCCCCGCCCGAAGCGGCGCGGCCGCTAACCCTTTTGCCGTCATGGCGCCGGTCCGGTTCACGACCGGCGCCCATTTTTCCAGACCAACCGTCGCCCGCTATCGACGAACTGCAGGACCGGCGGCCGACAGTCCTTTTTGTTCAGCTTGGCGACAGGGAAGAGCCGCTATTCCAACTCTCGAAGGCGCCAACACGGCCCCGGATTTGGGTTTCCCCCTGTTGCCCCACCCGGGTTGCCAGGCACCTTCATTCAAGAGCGTGACGAACGCTGACCTTGAACCCCCGTTCCACCGCCCCTGGGACGGGGGTTTAATTTGTCTGGCGGTCAAGAGCCAGGTAGCCGCTAGGGGGTGGGGAGCGGACATAGCTTCTGTTGCAAGAAATCCGAAATAGTCCGCATCCCCGAGCGAAGACGAGGGGCTCGTTCGAGCAAAGCGAGAACCGCATAGCCACGCTGCCTCGACTTCGCTCGGGGATGCGGGTTCTATAGTTGGCTCGCTATGCTGATTACGGCCACTTCCCGCCGCTCCCACGCATCCCGTCCGCGGCAGCGGCCATTGCGAACGCGAACGCGCGCCGATAGAGCCGAACCATGACTCGTACCAGCATCGCTTCGTGGAACATCAACAGCGTTCGCGCGCGCATCGGCATCGTTGAAAAATTCCTGCGCGAAGAGGCCCCCGACATCCTCTGCCTTCAGGAAACCAAAGTCGAATGCAGCCTGTTCCCGCCCGAGATGTTCCGGCGGCTGGGCTATGAACATATCGTCACCCACGGCCAGCGTATGCACCATGGCGTCGCGATCGTCAGCAAGGTGCCGCTGACCGACGTGCGGAAATATGACTGGCAGGCGAACGGCGAGGCGCGCCACGTCGGGGTGACACTGCCGTCGGGCGTGCGGCTCGACAATGTCTATATTCCCGCGGGCGGCGACATTCCCGACCGCGACCTCAACCCCAAATTCGGACAGAAGCTCGACTTCTTCGGCCGTATGACCGAATGGTCGGGGGCGCTCAATGGCACCCCGACGGTGCTGACGGGCGACTTCAACGTCGCGCCGCTCGAAAGCGATGTCTGGAACCACAAGGCGCTGCTCGACGTCGTCAGCCACACGCCGATCGAGGTCGAAACGCTCGCGCGGTTGCAGGCGGCGTCGAACTGGGTCGACCTCGGGCGCCACTTCATCGAAGCGCCGACGCCGCTCTACACCTGGTGGAGCTACCGCGCGAAGGACTGGGAAGCGTCGAACCGCGGCCGCCGGCTCGACCATATGTGGGTGACCCCCGACCTGACGGCGAACGCGGTATCGCACCGCATCGTCCAGCCGGCGCGCAGCTGGGAGCGGCCGTCGGACCATATTCCGCTGATCACCGAGTTCGACTTTTGAACGATATCGGAGCTCGCCGGGCAGCCCGCGCCATAGACGCGCTGCGGCGCGGCTGGCCGTTCCGCATCGCGGGCGGCGATGGCGCACTCGACCTGCTCGCCGTCGAAAGCGCGCGCGATGGGGCGCTCGCCGACTTCGCCAGCCAGGATGTGCTGCTTTCGGGCGAACGCGCCGTTACGCTCAAGCTCACCAACCAGCGCGCCGCCGCGACACCGGGACCGGTGCGGCTGGCCCATGCGGCCGATACGGTCGCCGCGGCGTTGGCGATTGCCGACCCGGCGCTCGACCTCGCGAATCCGCTTAAAGGGCCCTTCCGCACGGTCTCGACCGGAAGCGAAACCGCTGCCGTGGCCGCGATGACGATCGCCCGTCATGCCGGCCTGCTCCCGGCCTTTTTCGTGCGCGAAGCGACCGGCGATGCGGAGACCGCATGCGGCGTCGACGATGTCGCCGCGCTGCTCGATCCCGCCCGGCTCGAAATCGCGGCGCGCGCGCGGCTGCCCGTCGAGGCGAGCGAGAGCGCCGAGATCGTGGCCTTCCGTTCGCCCGAGGAGGCGTCGGACCATGTCGCACTGGTCATCGGGAAGCGCGATGCGAACCCGCCGGTCGTGCGGCTGCACAGCGAATGCCTGACCGGCGACGTGCTCGGCAGCCTCAAATGCGATTGCGGGCCGCAGCTTCACGCGGCGCTCCACGCGATGGCGGACGCCCCATGGGGGGTTTTGCTCTATTTGAGGCAGGAAGGGCGCGGCATCGGGCTCGTCAACAAGCTGCGCGCCTATGCGCTGCAGGATCAGGGCTATGACACGGTCGACGCGAATTTGCGGCTGGGTTTCCCGGTCGAGGCGCGCGACTTCGCGATCGCCGGGCGGATGCTCGACCTGCTCAACATCCCGCGCATCCGGCTGATGACGAACAATCCCGAAAAAGTGTCGCGGCTCGAGAAGGAAGGCGTCGAGGTCGTCGAACGCATCCCGCTCGCGCTGCCGACGAACAAATATAACGAGCAATATCTCGCGACGAAGCGGGATAGGACCGGGCACCAACTTTAGGCGCCGTGCCCGCTTCGGGACTCGCACGAAGCCACAAGGCCACAAAGACTTCTACAATCCGTTCGCCCTGAGCTTGTCGAAGGGCCGTTCTTTCTTTTGGGCGGCGAAGAAAGGACGGTGCTTCGACAAGCTCAGCACGAACGGGATGAGAGGGATTCTTTGTGGCTTCGTGCCTCCGTGCGAGCCAATTTAATGCACGAACCGCGCCACCACGTCGCGATAGCTGCGGCTGACCTTCACCTGCGCACCCGAACCGAGCACGAGGAAACATTCGCCGTTGGTGTGCGGCTTGACCTGTTTGACCTGGCTCAAATTCACGATCGTCGAGCGGTGGACGCGCTGGAAATTGCGCGGGTCGAGCCGCTTTTCGAGGTCCTTCATCGTCTCGCGCAGGATCAGGCTGTTGTCGGCGGTATAGATGCACATATAGTCGCCCGCGGCGTCGATCCGCTCGATGCTGTCGACGTCGACGCGGAAGATCTGGCCGCGATCCTTGATGTTGATCATCTTTTCATAGCGGTCGGCGGCGTGCGCGTCGGGCTGCGTCTCGGCGTCATAATCCTCGACCGCTTCGGGCGCGACTTCGGCGAGCACATTCTTCAGCCGTTCGACCTCGGCCGCACCGCGCTTTTCGGTGAGCCGCTGGCGGACGCGGTCGAGCGCGTCAGCGAGCCGTTCGGGCTCGACCGGCTTCACCAGATAGTCGACCGCCTGCGCCTCGAAGGCGCGGATCGCATGGTCCGAATAGGCGGTGACGAAGACAACGAGCGGCGGCTCGACCTCCATCAGCCCCTGGATCACCGAAAAGCCGTCGAACCCCGGCATCTGGATGTCGAGGAAGACGAGGTCGGGTTTGTGGGTCTTGATCTTTCTTATGGCCTCGCGGCCGTTCTGTGCGGTGTCGACGATTTCGACATCGCCATGCGCTTCGAGCCTGAGTTGCAGGCCCTGGGTCGCCAATTTTTCATCATCCACCAGGATGGTTCTGATCGTCATGTGCGTTCGGTTCCAATCGTCATTTGCCCGTCGGGCTGGAACGGAAACTCGATCACCACCGTGAATCCGCCATCAGCGCCCATATGGACGTCGAACCTTTGCTGATCGCCGAAAGCCTGCGCCAGCCGGTCCCTGATGTTGGCTAAACCCACACCGGTCGATTCCGTTGCAACGCCAGTGGTGGGGTCGGTGGGGTCGGCTGACAATCCCGCGCCCGTGTCGGACACGGTGATCCGGACATTTTGACCGGCCAGCTGTGCGGAAATCGTGATATCGGCGCCTTCCTCCTGCGGGGTCACCGCATATTTGATCGCGTTTTCGATGAGCGGCTGAAGCAAAAGCGACGGCAAACGCGCGCGCGAAACCGCGGGATCGATCGCGAAATGGGGGCGCAGCCGCTCCTCGAAACGCATCTTCTCGATGTCGAGATAGAGCTTCAGCGTCTCGATCTCCTGCGCCAGCGTCACCTGCGCGGTCGGCTCGTTGGCGAGCGTGTAGCGCAGGAAGGCCGAGAGGCGCGACAGCATCGCATTGGCGGGCTCGGCCTGTTTCAGGAGCACCAGCGTCGAGATGCTGTTCAAGGTGTTGAACAGGAAATGCGGGTTGAGCTGGTAGCGCAGCATCGCGAGCTGCGCCGAGGCCGCCTGCGCCTCGAGCCGCAGCACGCGGTCATTCTGTTCCTCGAGCTGGAGGAAATAGTTGATCGCGAAATAAAGCGCCGACCAGGCCGCGAGCGAGGTCGCGTCGATATACATCGCACCGAGCAATAGGCTGGTGAAGCCCGCCTCGCTCGCCGGGTTCTGGATCTGCGCGACCCACGCGTCGATAAAGGCCCAGAGCGCGGTCGCGACGCCGGCGAGGCCGAAACTGACCCCCCACATCAAAAGCGGGCGGCGGTTGATCAGCGCGCGGTAACAGACCGACAGGATCAGCGTCAGCGAAAAGCCGGTGATCGCCGAAATCGTCTGCGGGATGAAAAAGGTGAAGGCCTGCCCGTTGGCAAGCCCCGACACGCCGCGCAGCCCGAGCCACGCGGCCCAGCCCAATATCTGCAAATTCCAGAAGGCCCGGACCTTGTTGTCGAAGAAGGGCCCGGGCGAAGTCAGGCGAAACAGCGGCATGAGGGTCCGTGCGTTGGCTATGTCAGTGGCCGTGCGCAGGGTCGCGGACGGCAGCGGGGCGCATCATTCGGCCGCGACCGGCGCCGCGGGATTATCGGCGCGCACGCGCGCCTGCCCCAGCGGCTGCAGTTCCGACCGATGCTTCCACAGCAATTCTTTATATCCGATCACTCGCCCGTCGTGCGCGGTCAGCGTGACGGGGCCGATCGGCTGTTCGTCGCGCGCGTCGACGAGCACCGGGGTCGAGGGCACGCCGGCGCCCCATTTTTCGCCCCACTGGCGCAGCGCGATCATCGCGGGGAGCAGTTCGATTCCCTTGTCGGTGAGCTGGTAGCGGACCTTGCGCCGGTCCTCGGCCATCACCTCGCGCGCCATGATGCCATGGTCGACGAGTTTCGACAGCCGGTTCGACAATATGTTGCGCGCGATGTTCAGTTCCTGCTGGAACTCCTCGAAATGATGCACGCCGTTGAACGCCGCGCGCAGGATCATGAACGACCATCGCTCGCCCATCGCCTCGAGCGCGAGCGGCAGGGCGCAATTGTCCCCGTGCAGGTCGTTCAATACTTCGCGTAATTTTCCCATGCCCAATGCCCTAACGTAAAATCTGCCGGCGTGCCAAAAAAATATAGGGCCTCCGTTGCATTTCGCAACTCAAACGCTAGTTGCGATTCGCAACCCTTTTGGGTTGCACAAAACAGGAGGTCCAGATGCCCATTTTCAAACTTTCTCCCCTCTTCGCTTCATTGCCGCTCGCCGGCGCCGCGCTGACCGGCGGCCTCGCGCTTGTTCCGGCTGCAGCGACCGCGGCGGGCGGCGCTTATTATCGCGCCGAGCTCGCGGCCCCCGCGCCCAAGGCCCGTTTCGTCTCGCGCGACGTCGTCTGGGCGTGCAAGGATGCCAGCTGCACCGCGGGCCTGGGGACGAGCCGTCCGCTGATCATGTGCGCCGCGCTCGCCAAGGCTGCCGGCCCGGTCGCGAGTTTCACCGCCGGCGGCAAGGCGCTCGACGCCGACGAACTCGCCCGCTGCAACGGAACGAAATAACCGGACAACCCCGAAAAAGGCCGCAGCCCTCTCGGCGAGGGGCGGCGGCCTTTTCACGTCCGGGTTGGCCGATCAGGCGGCGATGCGGTTGCGCGCGACGACGAGCGACCAGCGCGCGATCGCGGGTAGCCGCGCCGCGACATGCGCCGGATCGGCCCGAAACGCGCGGTGCACCAGGTCGAGCCGCCAGCGATGCTGGCTGCGTAGGGCCAGCCCGAGCAGGATTTCGCTGCGGCTGCGCACGGGCAGCGCGTCGGGCAGCGCGCGTTCGACGATCTCGGCGGTCAGCGCCTGGATATGCTCGGCGCGCTGGCTCGTCAGGCTGCCGCCATGCTTGCGATAAAGGTAGAGGTCCTCGTGCAGCGTGACGAAGGTGAAGCGCCGCGCGGCGCGCAACCAGAAGTCGTAATCCTCGACGCCGAACAGCGCGGTGTCATAGCCGCCGAGCGCCTCGGTCACGCGCGCGCGATAGAGGAAACAGGCGCCGACATTGTTGCCATAGAGCAACCGTTCGACCGGGCCGACGCGCGAGCGGCCGAGTTCGCCCCCCGCATCGTCGATCAGCGTGAAATCGGCGTGAGCGATGTCGGCGCCGGGCTGCGCATCCAGCACGGCGACGAGCCGCGCCAGCATCTGCGGCCGAAGCAGATTGTCGTCCGAGGTCCAGCTGTGCAGTTCGCCGCGCGCCGCGGCAAAGCCGTGATTGAGCGCCGCGGGCAGCCCGGCGTTGGTGTCGAGGCGCAACAGCCGCACGCGCGGGTCGCGCGCCGCGGCCTCCGCCATGATCGCGGGCGAGGCGTCGCGCGACGCATCATCGACGAGGACCAGTTCGAAATCGCCGAAATCCTGCGCCAGCACCGAATCGATCGCCTCGGCGAGCCAGCGCGCACCATTGTGCACGGGCATCACCATCGACACCCGCGGCGGCGCGGTCGAATCGAGAGCATCGGTCCCCATCTCGCGGATTCTCCTACCCGCGACGAACGATGCTTCCAACGGGCTTTACCAAAGTTGCTAACGCATTGGCGCCGGGCGCAATCAAATTTCGCATTGCAATATATGCAACATGGACGACATTGAGTGTGATGCTAAGGCAATATGAACTTGTCGAGCGCGTGCGCGCTTATGATCCCGACGTCGACGAGGCGCTGCTCAACCGCGCCTATGTCTTCACCGTGCAGAAGCATGGCAGCCAGAAACGCGCGTCGGGCGACCCCTATTTCAGCCATCCGGTCGAGGTAGCGGGCATTTTGACCGACCTTCACCTCGACAGCGAGACGATCGTCACCGCGCTGCTTCACGACACGCTCGAGGATACGCTGACGACCCCCGAGGAGATCGAGCGGCTGTTCGGCAGCGACGTCGGCCGGCTCGTCGACGGGGTGACCAAGCTCAGCAAGATCGAGGCGCAGACCGAAAATGAGCGCGCCGCGGAAAATCTGCGCAAATTCCTGCTCGCCATGTCCGACGACATCCGCGTGCTGCTCGTCAAGCTCGCCGACCGGCTGCACAATATGCGCACGCTGCATTTCATCAAGAATCCCGACAAGCGCCGCCGCATCGCCAAGGAGACGATGGACATATACGCCCCGCTCGCCGAGCGGATCGGCATGTATGAATATATGCGCGAGATGCAGCTGCTTGCCTTTCGCGAGCTCGAGCCCGAAGCCTATGCGACGATCACCGGCCGCCTCGCCAAGCTGACCGCGGGGGGCAAGGACAAGGTCGCCGCGATCACCCGCGAGTTCAAGGAGCTGCTCGCCGCCGCGGGGATCGAGGCCGAGGTGTCGGGGCGCGAGAAGCATCCCTATTCGATCTGGCGCAAGATGCAGGAACGCCACGTGAGCTTCGAGCAGGTGACCGACATCATCGCCTTTCGCATCGTCACCCCGACCGACGCCGACTGCTATGCCGCGCTGGGCCTGATCCATCGCAAGTGGAAAATGGTCCCCGGCCGCTTCAAGGATTATATCTCGACCCCGAAGCGCAACGGCTACAAGTCGTTGCACACGACGATCATGCACCAGCAGAATATGCGGATCGAAATCCAGCTCCGCAGCCTCGGCATGCACCAGCAGTCCGAATTCGGGCTCGCCGCGCACTGGGCCTACAAGCAGGGCGGCAGCACCCCCGACGGCCAGGCCGGGTGGATTCGCGACCTCATCGAAATCCTCGAGCAGACGCACGATCCCGAGGAGTTCCTCGAAAACACGCGCATCGCGATGTATCAGGACCGCATCTTCGCCTTCACGCCGAAGGGCAGCCTGCACCAGCTTCCCAAGGGCGCGACCCCGGTCGATTTCGCCTATGCCGTCCACACCGGGCTCGGCGACCGCACGGTGGGGGCAAAGGTCAACGGCCGGCTCGTCCCGCTGCGCACCCAGCTTTCGAATGGCGACACCGTCGAAATCCTGTCGTCGGACAAGCAGACGCCCCAGCCCGCCTGGCTCGGCTTCGCGGTCACCGGCAAGGCGCGCGCGGCGATCCGCCGCCATGTCCGCTCGAAGGAAAAGGTCGAACTCGCCGCATTGGGCCGCACGATGTACGACGAGATCGTAGCGCGGCTGCCGAACAAGGTCGGCGACAAGGCCCGCGCCGCGGCGCGCGAGCGGCTGAAGCTCGACGACGATAGCGCGCTCTATGTCGCGATCGCCAAGCAGCGGCTCACCGACAATGCGGTGCTCGAGGCGCTCGTCCCCGGCATCACCGCCGAGATGAAGACCAAGCCCGGCAAGCTGGTGCAGGGCGCGGCGGTGTCGATCGCGGGCCTCACCCCCGGCGTCGCCTTTCAGCTCGCCGACTGTTGCCACCCGGTGCCCGGCGACCGCATCGTCGGCCTGTCGCGCCCGGGCGAAGGGATCGAGGTGCATGTCATCGACTGCCCGAGCCTCGCCGATGGCGTCGATGCCGACTGGATCGACCTCAGATGGCAGGAGGACAGCGAGGGCGGCAATGCGCGGCTGTGCATCGTCATCCGCAACGAGCCCGGGACGCTCGCCGAAATGTCGGGCATCCTCGCCGCCAATATGGCGAACATCACCAATTTGCGGCTGTCGAACCGCGAGGGCGGCTTTCACACCTATGACGTCGTCGTCGAGGTGCGCGACGTCCAGCATGTGATGCGCATCCTGTCGGCGCTGCGCGCATCGGACAGCGTGGTCCAGGCGGAGCGGCTTTAGGCGGCTGCCTTCGTCGGGTTAGGGGGTGGTTTCCAGTCGTTCGTCATCCCGGACTTGATCCGGGATCCACGACGACGGCGCGGTTATGGATCCCGGATCAAGTCTAACGAGCCACGTGTCTCGTTAGAGGATGACGATGGCAAGATCCTCCCTGTCGCCCTTCGGCTGGCCGGCAGGCCGGCCGCTCAGGATGAACTGCCCTTCGGGCAGCGATGGGAAGGGGGAGAGAGCGGGGTAAAAGCAACGCGCGGGGTGCGTTGCTTCCCGCGAGGCGCCGCAGGCGGTGGTGGAGGGGCCGCGACGGCCGCGCTATGGCCCTCCGTCAGCGCTGCGCGCTGCCACCTCCCCATGGCGGCGCCACAGGGAGGATTAAAGGGCCGCTTCCGGTCGAAACCAGACGGTTTTCCTCAATTCGCATACAGCAGCGGCGGTCGCCACGCGCTTTCGTCGACCTCGTCGCGAACCTTGTACACCGTCCCCTTGCTGTTCAGGAACAGCTTCTCCATCTCGCCGCGCGTGAAGGGGCGTGAGCCGAGGCGGCCGAACACCGCCATCTGCCCGCCCGTTTCGTCGACCGCGCGGTCGCGGTCGAGCCCCTTCGACAGCGCGAGCGCGGGCGACGGGGTCTTTGCCCAGGCGATGAGTTCGGGGGTCGGCCTGGGCGAGAAGCCATAGAGGCCGGGGTTGTCGGGGCTGGTGAGCTGGAGCACCTTGATACCGTTCCGCCCGTCGGCGACATAACCGAACAGCGAGGCGTTGGTCGACGCGACGATCACATCCTCGGCATCGTTGAGCGTACCGCCGAAGGTCAGCCCCGGCCAGACGATCGGCGCCGCGGGGCGCGTCACATCGACGATCACGAGCCCGTCCGCCTTTGCCGCGACATACATATAGGTGCGCGCGATATAGATCTTCCGCGCGTTGGTGAGCCGCACCGTGCCCGACGGCACCGCGACCGGCTGCGCCAGATCGGTGACGTCGAACAGCTTTACCCCCTCGGCGTCGGTGACCCAGAGATAGCGGAACTGCACCGCGCTCGCGCGCGCATCGGTCAGCGGCAGCTGCGCCGTAACCTTCGGCTGGAGCGGCACCGTCAGGTCGAGCGCGACGAGCCCCGCGTCGGTGGTGACATAGGCGATGCTGCCCGCGAGCGTGATGTGCCGCGCCCCCGCGAGCACATTGCCTTCATTCCACGTCAGCGCGCGTTTCAGCTTGTTGTTGCGGAATTCGCCGTCGGCCATCGTGTCGATGTCGACCAGCACCAGCCCCTCGACGCTGTCGGTGATGGCGGCGTAACGATAGATGTCGTGCATCACCTGTTCGTGGTTCTCGGGGAAATTTTTCACGATATTCTCGTTGCGCGACACGCTGATCGGCTGCGTCGTTGCGATCGCCATGCAGGTCGCGTTCTTGGTCTTCACATGCGTATCGTGTCCCATCGGCGAGAAGGGGGCACGGACGATGCGTTCGGAGAAACCCTTGTTGCCGATCGACGCGACGTCATAGACGCGGAAGCCGCCCTTGCCCTCGGCGACATACATATATTCGCCGCGCTGCTGGAGGCAGTTCACCCGGCCGCTCGTGTCCTGCACGATATTGGCGAACTCCTCGAGCGCCTGCGTTTCGCCCGATCCCTTTTTGTCGAAAGTCTTGCCGCGCACCCATTGCTTGAGCTCGCGGCCGTTTTGATCGACGTGAAGCTTCCAATAATCGGGGTAGGAATAGCGGTGGAGATAGCTGCCGATGACCGCCTGCGGCTCGTCCCATTCGGTGACGCGCGTCGCCTGGAAGCCATCCTCCATCCCTGACCAGACGTTGAGGCCGACGAAATTGACGAAATTGGTGCCGAGCAGCAGCAGCTGCGACATGATCGCATTATTGTCGTCGGCGGCGGACAGATGGCAGTCCGAACATTGCTTGGTTTCCGACCGGCGGACCGTGTGCGGGAAATGCGGCGCAAAGGCCTGGCTCGAATAGCCCGCCGACGAGACCGGCGGCTGCTGCACATAGATGCGCTCGCGATTGATGTTCGTCGACGACAGCACCAGCGCCGAGGTCGAGCGGACCGGGGTGATGATGCCGCGCACCTCGCCGTTCGGGCCCGGCTCGCCGGGCTTGGTGAGCTGGTGCCGGCCGAGCTGGAACATTTCGTCGCGCGCCACCTGCGGGTTGTAGGTCGCGAAGTTCCGCGTCTCCTCACCCTCGAAATGGTGCATCTTGGTTTTCCAGTTCGCCTCGATCGGCAAATGGCAGCCGCCGCAGCTCGTCGTCCACGACAGGTGACAGGTGAAGCAGGTCATCTTCTCGTCGCCGTGCGCGCGGTCTTCCTTGGCGACCCCCGGCCCCCACTCGAACTTGCCGTCCTCGCTGCCCGCCCGCGCCATCAGCTTGGCGCGCGCGGCCTTGGCGTTGAAATGCGGTCCCGGGGTCACCGCCTGCTTGACGAGGCTGACCTGCCATTCGAGCTTCGGATCGACGATCGAGCGCTGAATGAGGCCGATCACCTCGGCATCGTCATTATATTGGAATTCGAAGCGTCGGCGCCCGTCGGGGTTGCGGAGCAGCGCGAGGTTGGTCCCCTGCGGCCGCGCGGCAACGTTCGAGGTCAGCAGATTCGGGAACGCATCGGCGGTGCCGTGGCAATCCTTGCAGCCGATCTCGACCGCGTTCGCGACTTCGCCCTGGATATAGCCATTGCCGTGGCTATCCTGCGCGAAGTGGCAGTCGGCGCATTGCATCCCTTTTTCGGCGTGAATGTCCATCATATGGACCGTCTTGCCGGGGTTGAGCCCGGGCGGCACGAACTTGCCCTCGACGCCGGGTTTGCCGGGATCGGCGCTCGACAGGCAAAGATCGCGTTCCTTCAGATCGCTGTAGTGGCTGCAGCTCTTGCGCCACTTTTCGGGGTCCTTCGGGTCGACGATGTTCGCCGTATCGGTGCCGTAAGTCGCCATATTGCCGTCGGCGTTCAGCAGATTGCCGTTCCGGTCGCGCTTGAAGATGCCGCGGAAATTCCAGCCATGGCCGTGATAGTCGGCGAATTGCGTGTCCTTGTTGCTGTCGTTGACGTCATAGACGTCGCGCAGGAATTCGACATCGGCCCACAGTCCGCGTGCCGCCGCCGCCTCGGGATTGCGTTCGAGCACCTGATGCACTTCGGCGGCGGTCGGATAGCGCTGTTGCTTGTATTTCTTCCGATACTCCTCGTCGCTCATCCCCGGCGGGCGCGGCGCCGTGTTTTCGGGGCCCGGCCACATCTGCGGCGCGTCCGATTCATAATCCCACATCGTGTAGCCGAGGTAGGAGTTCAGGAAGATGTTCGGCTGGTGCATGTGGCACGACATGCACTGCGAGGTCGGAATCGCGCGGGTGAAGGCGTGGCTGATCGGATGGCCCGATTCGCCGCGCGCCGGAGATCCGGGGCGCGCCGGGACGTCGGGATCGGCGGGATCGATCAACGAACCATGGCCGCCGACAGCTTCGTGGCCGTCTTCAGTGCCGTGCGCGTCGTCGCCATGCCCGTCGCCATAGCCCGCGGGCTTCCGTTTCTTTTCGGCGATCGTCGGATCGATTGTCGCGGTTTCGCCGTCGCGGCCGAATTTGGCGTAGGTCAGGCTGTGCCGCGGCTCGCGGTCGTTGGCATAGACGACGTGGCAGCCCGAACAGCCCGAATGGCGATAGTCGCCGGGCTGGTCGTTCGTCCCCATGAACCACGACAGCGGATCGTTGAGGCGCGTCTTGTGGATGTTGAGCACGGGGATCGAGACGCGCAGGCCCGTGCCGGGACCGCGGTTCGATTGTTTGAGGTCGGGGCGCCCGGGCTCCTCGAGCCGCTGGATGCTGCCCGTCGGGTTGGGCAGGCCGATTTCGGGGAATTGCGTGTTGATGTTGCGCCCGCCGCGCTCGAAGACGCGGAAGACATCGCCGGGCGGCAGCACGCTCCAGCGCGGCAGCGGATACATTTTCGCGAGCGCGCCGCGCTTTTTCTCTTCGTCGGTCAGTATCTTGTCGAAACCGAAGCCCGGCTTGCACGCTTCCTTATATTCCTCGGCGGTCAGCCGCGAAGAGGGCGAAAGGATGCACGCGGGTTCGCCGGTGCGCGTATAAGCCTCGCCGAACACATAGTTTTTATACGGGACGATGCCATTGTTGTACGCCGCGCCACCCCACAGCATCGCGCCGGTCGACATCATCGAGCGTTCGGTCGCCTCGATCACTTCGAGATGGCACGCACCGCACGCCTCGCGCGCGACGCGATAGTCGCTGGGGTTTACGAAGCGGATGAATTCGGGCGATTCCTTGTTGAGCAAGGTATAGCTCCGCTCGGGATTCGCCGAACTGTCGTGCCACGCGCCGGGCAGCGTCGGCTGCGGGTGCGCGAGCTTCATCACCGCCTTGTTCGTCGGATGCTGGTAGCCAAGGCCGGGTGTCCCGCGCTGGCTGGCGTCGCCGCCGTGGCAGTCGGTGCAGCCGAGCTTCACCGCGGGGGTTGCGTGCATCGACGGCTGGTCGGTGCGCGTGTGGCACGAATAGCAGCCGTTCGATTTCGTCGCGACCTCGGCGTCGCCCTGCTCGCGCGGCGCGGGCGGGGTGAAGCGATATTCGACCTTGACCGGCTTTTCCTCCTCGGCCGCACGGCTGACCTGTGCGCCGATTGCCAGCGACGTCAGAATGAAGGCGAAGAGAAGGAGAAGTCGGCCTCCCACCCCGTATCCCCGAGCGAAGACGAGGGGCCAGGCCGAGCGAAGTCGAGGCCAGCTTCCTGGAGGATTCTCGCTTCGCTCGAATGGGCCCCTCGTCTTCGTTCGGGGATACGGGAAGGGTGATAGGTTCAATGTCATCGCCCTAAAAGCTCAGGATCACATTGGCGAGGATGGAGACGTAAGCGTCATTCTTCTGCTTGTTGTCGAACAAATCCTTGAAGCCCTTGCCGGGCAGCAGCACCGCAGCGCTGAGGCGCCCGACGATATTCTGCGTCGCCTTGGGCCGCCAGATCGCCGCTACCGACAGGTCGAAGCCGATATCCTTTGGGATCGACCCTTCCACGCGCAGCGCCTGCAGGCTCAAGGTATTTTCGAACCACAGATGGTTGAAATTGGTGCTGACGCGAAATTCGGGGGTCAGGTCGAAATCGGCGCCCGCGCCGACGAAGACGGTGCCGGGGTTGTTGAAGTTCGACTGCCCCTCCTCCTTCGACGAGCGCAGCGAGTTCAATATGCCGTTGCGCCCGTTGATCGCGATGACGCGCCCGCCGCCCGCGAAGGGGATCGTCTGGCGGATCCAGTAGCTTGTGTCGGCACCGCCGAAGATCGGGTTTTCGAAGATCGCGTCGAACCCGCCCTCGGTCCTGTTATACGGATCGCCGTCGCCGGTCGCGTAGAGCCCCGACAGGCGGAAACGCATCCAGTCATGATCGTAGCTGAGTTCGACCGCGCCGAAGCCCGCGCGGATTTCGGCGGGCTTGCTCGTGAAGAAACTGTTCCGATCCTCGCCCAGCGCGGCATAGAAGCTCGCGGTGAGGTTGATCCGCCCGATCCGCCCGTCGGCGCTGTAACCGAGGTAAACCACGTCATATTCGCGCCCGCGCAGGTCGCCGAGCAGCGCCGGCCGCACCGGGAAACCATTGTGGTCGATCTGCACGTCGTTCTTTTCGCGGTTCATATTGTACGTCACGCTGATCTGGCTGGTCAGCCCGACGACCGGAAAATCCTGGCGATAGAGATTGGCGGTGAGCACGAAATCGTCACGCGGCGTCTGCGTAATGTCGTTCAGGCCGCTGTTCGTGTCCTTTTCGAGCCGCCAGAAGGCGGCGAGATTATATTGGAATCGGTTGTTGTCGCGGTTGCCGAACAGGCGGATGCCGAGCTGGCTGTCGTTGAACAGGAAGCCGCGGAAATCGCTCTGGAACGGCTGGATGCCGAGGCGGACCGAATAGAAATCATAGCGGTCGGACGTGTTGCCGAGATGCTTGTCGACGAAGAGTTCCTGCAACCCCAGGAAACTGTCGTAACGATGGCTCGCCTTCGACGGGCGCACGTCGAGCACGCGCCGTTCGGGCACGTCGACATAATTGGCTTGGTACGCGAGCGTGACGCGATATTCGATGTCGGGCGGCTTGAACGCGGTCGATCCCTTGATCAGCGCCGCGCCCGCGATGAAGGTCTGCGCGAAGACGAAGCTGCGGTCCTTGCCGAACACGTCGAGGCTGCCCGGCCGCTCGGTCGTCTGGACGCCGACGGGGATAGGAAAGGTGCGCGGTTCGAACACGGTGTCGGACACGGCATTGGCGACGATGAACCAGTCGTCGCCCTTGATCGGAAGCCATTTGACCTTGCTGCGGTCGATCGGCCGGTCGCCCTTGTAGGTGTTCTGGTTATAGGGATCGAACCAGCGTTCCTTGACCACGCCCAATGTCTCGATCAGGCGCCAGCGGTCGGGGATCGGCAGTTGATCCTCCATCCCGGGAAAGGCCTGCGGCGGCGGCGGGCGCAGCGCGCCGACATTGTCCTGGCTCAGCGCATCGGGAAGATCGGGACGATAGCCGGGACGGCGGCGGCCCTCGATGATCTCGGTGACCAGATCATCCTTGATCCTGTCCTGCCAGTCGACCGGCGGCGGCGGCGGAATCAGCTCTTCGGCGGGCCGCTCGGCGGGTGCGGCGTTTTCCGCGACCGGCGGCTCTTCGGGCGCGGGCGGCGGCGGCGCGACATCGGCGCCCGGCGCACCCTGCGCCGCGAGCGTCGCGATGATCGGCCAAAGGCTGCCCCCCGTCATCATCATCTATAGCCCCTCGCAGACATTCTGCTGCGCGGTGTCGAGGAAGGGGGCGAAGGGGCAGCTGATATAACGCAGGCGCACGCCGGCGCCGACGCCCACGACGATCGTGTCGGCACGGATCGCTTTCGGCGCATTGCCGATGCCGCCGACGCGCGCGCCGCCGTTGTGCGTCCCCAAAAAGCTGATCATATCGTCCTGGTCGATGCCATCGCCCGACACGCCGATCGCGCCGACAAGGCTGTTGCCGCGATAGATGGGCACCGATCCGGGGAAGATCTGGATGCCGTTCTGGAGCCGGTTCCGCCCCGGCGCGACGTCGGGCAAGGTCGTGCAGCGCACCGGCGTGTCGGTCGGACTGGCGCCCGACACGAAGCCGAGATGCTGCCCCAGATTGCCGATGATCAGCGCCGACTGCAGCCCGGTCGAGAAAGGATTGAACTGTGCGATCGGGCGCGACAGCGGGCCGTGCGGCCGGCCGACCTCGCCATCGGGGAAATAGGGCCGCGACAAATTGCCCCCCGAACGGTCGGCGAAGGCGATCGTGCCGGTGAGCGCCGCCGGATCGCTCAGGAATGTCCGCGTCGCAGCGACGAATTGGCGCACGTCGGCGCTGGCGTTGGCGTTCAGTTCAGCCCCCGCCTGCGCGCCCGAGAAGAAGGCGGCGGTGCGCGCCTTCTGCAGGCTGACATCGGTGCCGAAAATCGGCGCGTCGGGCGAACGCACGATGCCGAGCACCGCGCCATGCGTGTCGACGATGCTGATCGTCACCTGCGCGCGGCTGTCGAGCGGGCGGCGGATCTGCGCGCGCGCGCGGCTCATCACCGCGAACGCCTCTTCGAGCACCGCGCGCGTTTCGGCGGTGGTCAGCGGCGCGCTGTTGCTCGCGCCGTCGGTGCCGGCGCGGATCGGGTAGCGGTTCGCGCCGCTGCCGTCGCTGAGCACAAAGGCGTCGCGGTTCGAAAATTCGGCGGCGGTCGACGCGCGAATGCCCGACGCTTCGGTGCCATAGGCGGTCCCCGCGGTGATCGACGCATTGGCATAGCCGATGACCGCCACGAGACTGCCCGCGGTTCCGTTGAGGCTCGCGAAACTCGCGCCGCCGCTCGTCATCACTCCGGCGAAGGTCGCGTCGGAGAAACGCAGGGTCGTGCCGTCGACGGCAATCTGGTCGGCGGTGATCGCGCCCGGCGCCTCAAACCCGCGCGTCCCCGCAAGCGCGATATACTCCTCGGGATCATTGTCGACATCGAGGATATTGGGGTCGCTGCCGTAAACGCCGTCGCCCATCACCCCGATGCCGCCGACGAGCACGCCATTCTTGTAGAGCGGCAGCCCGCCCGGATCGGCGGCGAGGCCGAGCGGCGAGCGTTTCGGCCCGATCAGCGCCGCCGCACCCGCTGCGCCGAAGCGCGCCGCGAGGTCGCTGCACGGCAGCTGGCTGAACTGCACGCCGAACAGGGGCCCGCTTTCGAGCCCGGCGGTCGTCGGCGCGGGTGGGAAATGTTCCTGGACGATCTGGCTCGCGGTGCGCGTCGAAAAGGCGTTGCCGCCGCTCGAGAGGTACGCGCCGGTCACCGCCTTGGCGATCGCGCCCCCCTCGGCGGGGAAGGTGACGTTCTGCGCGTCGATATTGTCGCCATTGGGCGCGGGCGAGGTCGTCGCGGTGGCGCGCGCGCCGGTCATGCGAAAGACGCCGAGCACATTGCCGACGCGGTCGGTCACCGCGATCACCGACGGCAGGCCCCGCGCCTGCGCCTCCGCGATCGCCTGCGCGAGCACGCGTTCGACGTCGGCGGTGGTCAGCGCCGCGACGGCGGGCGGGGTGTAGAGCCCGCCCGTCGGCGTGGGCGTCGGGGTCGGTGTTGGGATGGGTGTCGGGGTCGGCGTTCCGCCGCCGCCGCCGCCGCAAGAGGTGAGCAGCAGCGCAGCCATCGCAGCAAAGGCGGCCGAACGGAAAAGAGAGGTCTTGCTTCGCATGATCTTACCGCAGCGCCCCGATCGCGCGCACCGCGCTGCCGAACGAGGCCTGGAATTCGGACGGTTTATAGGCGTTGGGATCCTTCACCGCCGCGTAAGCGCGATCGATGTCACTGCGGATGCCCGCCGCCGCGCCGACCGTGACGCGCCCCGACGACACCATCGCGTTGAGCAGGGTATCGACGCCCATGACGGCCTGCTGCGACCCGGAATAGTCGGTGTAGCGATCGCTGATCGCCTTCGCCGAAATCGCGTCCACCATCGCGAAGGCGTCGGCGCCCGAGAAGCTGCGCGACGCGAAGGCGCGCTTGAGCGCCGCGACCGTCTGCGACAGCTGTGCCGCGGCCTGCACCGCGCTTTGCCGGTCAGCCGCCATCGCCTTGTGGAACGCCGCGGTGCGCGCCGCGAGCTGGTCGGCGAGCGCGGGCGAGGCCATGCGCGCCGCGGCAGCGAGCATGATCAGATTCTCGTCATTATAGGGCGGCATGCCCTCGGGAAGATTGCGCCCAACATTGTCGAGCCCGGTGCGCACCGGCTTCGCCTGGTCGAAGATGCGGCGGTGGCAGCTGTGGCAGTCGAGGAAATAAAATTCGGGGAATATCCCCTCGGTCCCGCGCCGCGTCTGGAACAGCGCGAGGCTGCGCTCGATCGCGGTCGCCTGCCCCACCGCCCACATCTGGACATGATCGGTACGCCGGTTCGGCGCGCCGAACTTGCGCCAGCCGTAATCGGCATCCTCCTGATGATGCGCCTGCAGCGACGAGAAAAGGTCGAGCTCGAACGAGATGCGCGGATGTCCCGCCGCCATGATGCGGTGCGTCACGAACTGACCGTCGGCGGCCGAACCGAAGTGGCAGTCGACGCAAACGCCCGCGCGCACCATCGGATCCTCGAGCTTCTTGAGCCCCGCCGACAGGTTGGCGAGATGCTTTTCGCGCATTTCGCGGTCGGGATCGGCGTTGGTGCCGACGCCGGCATAATGGCTCGCGAGCCATCCGCCCGCAGGGCCATGACACGATTCGCAGCCGACGCCGTCCTCGGCGGGAACGGCGCGCGCGGTGCCCGCGGTGCTGTGGCAGCCGAGGCACATCTGCGCCTTCGACGGATCGCCGATGCCGAGATTGCGCGCGATGAACTGGCTGCGATTGTTATTGAGGACCGCCCAGGCGCGGCTGTGCGCACCGCCGGGGGTCGAGGGCTCCTGCCATTTCATCAGCTCGTCCTGGCGGACGATTGTGCCGTCGCCTTCCATCCGGCCGTGGCAGGTCGACCCCGCGCACGAAGCGACGCCGGTGTAGCGCGCGCCGCTTTCGCCCTGCGACCGCGCGGGCGGCGCAAAGGCGAACGCCGCAATGGCGAGCGCGAGCAACATCGCCGCCAGAACGCCAAATGCCGCGCGCGTGGGACGACGGGCGGCAAATGCCGCGCGCGTGGGACGACGGGCGGCAAATGCCGCCCGAGGCCGATCGCCGCGCTCCTTCCCAGCGTGCGCCGTCATCCGCAGTACCCCTTTTTCCCAATCCGGCGCTTATTACGCTCTGGATCGATTTACACCACCCCGAAAGCCAGCATCGCGTCGGCAACCTTCTTGAATCCCGCGATATTGGCGCCTTTCACATAGTCGATATAGCCATTGCCCTGATCGCCATAGGTCAGGCAATTCTTGTGGATACCGTCCATGATGTCCTTGAGCATCTGCTGGAGTTCGCCCTCGCTCCACGCGCGGCGGCCGCTGTTCTGGCTCATTTCGAGTCCCGACACCGCGACGCCGCCGGCGTTGGCGGCCTTGCCCGGCGCGAACATGATCTTCGCATCCTTGAAGACGTGCACGCCCTCGAGGTTGGTCGGCATGTTGGCGCCCTCGCTGACCGCGATGCAGCCGTTCTTGACCAGCGTCTTGGCATCCTCGCCGAGCAGTTCGTTCTGCGTTGCGCAGGGCAAGGCCACGTCGCACTTCACGCCCCACGGCGTCTTGCCGGGCGTGAAGGTCGCGGTCTTGAACTCTTCGCAATATTCCTCGATCCGCCCGCGGCGATGCGTCTTGTGCGCTTTCACCCAGTCGATCTTGTCCTGCGTGATCCCGTCGGGATCGTGGATGAAGCCGCCCGAATCGGACAGCGTCAGCACTTTGCCGCCGAGTTGCACGACCTTTTCGGCGGCGTGCGTCGCGACATTGCCCGATCCCGAAATCACCGCGCTCTTGCCGACCAGATCCTGCCCCTTCGCCGCGAGCATGTTGGCGAGGAAATAGACCGCGCCATAGCCCGTCGCCTCGGTGCGGATCAGCGAGCCGCCCCATTCGAGCCCCTTGCCGGTGAGCACGCCGGTGAATTCGTTGGTGATCCGCTTATACTGGCCGAACATGAAGCCGATCTCGCGCCCGCCGACGCCGATGTCGCCCGCGGGCACGTCGATGTCGGCGCCGATGTGGCGATAAAGCTCGGTCATGAAGCTTTGGCAGAAGCGCATGATCTCGCGCACGCTCTTGCCCTTGGGGTTGAAATTCGACCCACCCTTGCCGCCGCCCATCGGCAGCCCGGTCAGCGCGTTCTTGAACGTCTGTTCGAACGCCAGGAATTTGAGCACGCTTTCGGTGACGCTCGGGTGGAAACGGATCCCGCCCTTATAGGGTCCGATCGCATTGTTGTTCTGGACGCGCCAGCCGCGCTGGACGCGGATATTGCCGTTGTCGTCCTCCCAGCAGACGCGGAAGGACACCACCCGGTCGGGTTCGGCGATACGCCGCAATATCTGCTGCGCGTGATATTCTTCCTTGTCGGCGATGAAGTCGAAAATGTCCTCCGACACTTCCTGCACCGCCTGCACGAACTCGGGTTGCCCCGGGTTGCGCCGCTTCACGCCTTCCATGAACGTCGCAAAATCGACGTGATCCGAAACTGCCATGCACCCCTCCCCTGTTGACTGGGAAAGCCGGTGCGACCCCTGACGATTTTATCGTTGACCGACCTTATGGACCAAAGGCTACACCATCGCCGGGCAAAGGCAATATGACGGAGCGCACAGCCGGCATTTTTCGTGCGCCGTATGATGAGGGGTAAAAATGAGCGAGAGCAACAGGATGGCGGGGGCATGACCGGCGGCATGACGCGAAACAATCGCATGATATTGATCGCCGCTTTCGTGCTGCTCGCGGCGGCCATCGGCTATGCGATCTGGCGCGATTCCGCACCGTCCGCCACGGGTCCGGCCAGCGAAACCGCCGCCGCGCCGTCCGACCAGCTCGCCGACCTCGAAGCGCGGACGCAGCGCGAACCGGACAGTGCCGACGCGTGGACGACGCTCGGCGCGGCGAAATTCGACCTCGGCGATTTCGCGGGCGCGGCGGCCGCCTATGAAAAGGCCGTCGCGCTTTCGCCCGAATCGGCGGGACTCTGGTCGGCGCTCGGCGAAGCGCGGGTGATGGCGAGCGACAGCGACCCGATGCCCGCCGCCGCTTCGGATGCTTTCGACAAGGCGATCGCGCTCGACGCGAAGGATCCGCGCGCGCGCTACTTCCTTGCGGTGAAAAAGGACATCGGCGGCGATCACAAAGGCGCGATCGACGACTGGTTCGCGCTGCTCGCCGACACGCCGCAGGGGGCGCCGTGGGAAGCCGATCTGCGCCGGACGATCGAACAGGTCGGCCAGATCCACAAAATCGAGGTCGCCGCGCGCCTCGCCGCCACGCAGCCGCGCGCGCTGACGCCCGACGAAATGCCCGTCGCCGCGCGCGCGATCCCGGGGCCGAGCCGCGCCGACATGGAAGCCGCGTCGCAGCTCCCCAAGGGGCAGCAGGACGCGATGATCGAAGGCATGGTGAGCGGCCTCGAAGCCAAGCTGAAGGCCAATCCGGCCGACGTCGACCGCTGGATCATGCTGATGCGCAGCCGCATGACGCTGGGCGAAACGGCGAAGGCCGCGCAGGCGCTGAAGGACGGCATCGCGGCGAACCCGGCGGCGGCTGGGCGGTTGACGGCGCAGGCGCAGCTACTGGGCGTGCCGGGCGCGTAAAAATCCCCATTGGCGCACCGCCGGGAAAAGGCTAATCCGGCGCCGCTGCGGGGGGCAACCAGAACACAGGGTCGCCGCGGCATTTCGCCGCGAGACGCTTTCGGACGTATTGCCCGGGACAGCCGTCCACTCTGTATCGGGCCTCGTGGTTTTCCGGCTGGAGCCCGGACCAATCCGACCATTCCCGCCCGAATCGTCATCCCGGCGAAGGCCGGGATCTCGCCGGTGCGTAAAGATGCTCGGGCGAGATCCCGGCCTTCGCCGGGATGACGAGGAAAGTAGAGGCCCGTCCCAGCCTCACCCCGCCATCAGCGCCGCATTGCCGCCCGCCGCGGTTATGTCGGTCGAGATCGACTTTTCCTCGGCGAAGCGGTGCAGGTAATGCGGACCACCGGCCTTGGGGCCCGTCCCCGACAGGCCGCGCCCGCCGAAGGGCTGCGACCCGACGATGGCGCCGATCTGATTGCGATTGACATAGACGTTGCCGACCGCCGCGCGCGCCGCGATGTGCGCCGCGACGCCGTCGATGCGCGTGTGGACGCCCAAGGTCAGCCCATAGCCCGAGGCGTTGATCGCATCGATCAGCGCATCGAGTTCGCCGCCCTTCCACGTCGCGACATGCAGCACCGGACCGAAAATCTCGCGCTTCAAGTCAGTTACATGGTCGAGCCGGATCAGGACGGGCGGCACGAAATGGCCGCCCGCGGGCATGTTCGTCCGCCCGGCCTCGGCGATCACGCGGCCCGCGGCGCGCGCTTCGGCGACATAGGCGGCGATGTTCGCCCGCGCCTCCTCGTCGATGATCGGGCCGACGTCGGTCGACAGCACCGAGGGATCGCCGATATTGAGCTCGGCCATCGCGCCCGCGACCATTTCGATCATCGTGCCCGCCACATCTTCCTGCACGCAAAGCAGGCGCAGCGCCGAACAGCGCTGGCCCGCCGACTGGAAGGCCGACGCGACGGCATCGCGCGCAACCTGTTCGGGAAGCGCGGTCGAATCGACGATCATCGCGTTCGCGCCGCCGGTTTCGGCGATCAGCGTCGCGATCGGCCCGTCGCGCCCGGCGAGGCTGCGGTTGATCATTCGCGCGACCTCGGTCGATCCGGTGAAGGCGACGCCGATGATGTCGTCGTGGCTCGTCAGCGCCGCGCCGACACTTTCGCCGCGGCCGGGAAGATAGGCAAGCACATCGCCGGGGATGCCGGCTTCGAGCAGGAGTTCGATCGCGGCATGGGCGATCAGCGGGGTCTGCTCGGCGGGCTTCGCGAGCACCGCATTGCCCGCGGCGAGCGCCGCCGACACCTGCCCGAGGAAGATCGCGAGCGGGAAGTTCCACGGGCTGATGCAAACGAATACGCCCTTGCCCTCGAGCATCAGCTCGTTGCGCTCGCCCGTCGGGCCGGGAAGCGCGACCGGGTAAGTGAAATCGGCGCGCGCCTGCGCGGCATAGTAGCGGAGGAAATCGACCGCCTCGCGCACCTCGGCGACCGCATCGACGAGAGTCTTCCCCGCTTCGTCGATCGCGAGGCCGAGAAACAGCGCGTCATGCTCCTCAAGCAGGTCGGCGGCGCGTTCGAGGCGTTCGGCGCGGAAGGCGCCCCCCGCGAGGCTCCAATTGTCGTGCGCCGCGCGCGCCGCGGTCACGGCATCGGCGACCGTCGCCGCGTCGGCCTCGATCACCCGCCCGACGACCGCGCCCGTCGCGGGATTCCGCACCGGCTCGGCCTTGCCGTCCCGCGCGACGCCGCCGACGATCGGCGCCGCGACCATATCGCTCCGCCGCGCCGCGCCGATCGCCGCGACCAGCGCCTCGGACACGCCCGGATCGCCAAGGTCGTAGCCGCGCGAATTGCGCCGCACCGGATCGAACAGGCCGAGCCCCGTCGCGATGACGGGCACCGCCGGGCTCGCCACGCTGCGCGGGTCGACCGCGAGCTGTTCGGCGCTGACGTCGGGGTCGGAGAATTGATGCACGAAGCTCGAGTTGGCGCCATTTTCGAGCAGGCGGCGGACGAGATAGGCGAGCAGATCGCGATGCGTGCCGACCGGCGCATAGACGCGCACCGGGCGCGGCGGCGGAAACAACGCTACGAGCGCGTCGTGCGCGCCCTCGCCCATGCCGTGCAGCCGCTGCAGCTCGTAATCGGCGCCCGCGAACAGTTCGGCGACGAAGGCGAGTGTCATCGCATTATGGCTCGCGAACGCCGGATAGATGCAGTCCTGACAGTCGCGCAGCAGCTGCGCGCAGCGCATATAGTTGAGATCGGTGTGGAGCTTCGCGGTGAACACCGGAAAGTCGCTCAAGCCCAGCGTCTGCGCGCGCTTGATCTCGGTATCCCAATAAGCGCCCTTGACGAGGCGCATCGACAGTTTGACCCCGCGCGCGCGGGCTCGCTCGGCCAGCCAGTCGATCACCGCGGGCGCGCGCTTCTGATACGCCTGGATCACGATGCCGAGCCCGGTCCAGCCATCGGCGATCCCGGCGTCGATCAGCGCCGCGAACACGTCCATATGCGGTTCGAGCCGGTCGCTTTCCTCGGCGTCGATCATCAGCGGGATGTTCACCGTGCGCGCCGCCTTCGCGAGTTCGATCACGCGCGGGATCAGCTCATCGCGCACGCGCGCTGCTTGCAGATATTCGTAGCGCGGGTGGAGCGCCGACAGCTTGATCGAAATGCCGTGGTTGGCGTGCGGATCGCCGGGCTTCGCGCCCTTGCCGATGCGCGCGATGGCATTCGCATAGCTGTCATAGTAGCGCGTGGCATCCTCGGCGGTACGCGCCGCCTCGCCGAGCATGTCGAAGCTTGCGAGTTCGCTCTTTTCCTTGTCGGCGCGCTTGACCGCCGCGTCGATCGTCTCGCCCATCACGAATTGCTGGCCGAGCAATTTCATCGCCGCGAGCGCCGCCTGGCGGATCACCGGCTCGCCCGAGCGGCGGATCATCGATTTGAGCAGGCTGAGCGGGTTCGCCTTGCTGCCCATTGCATCGAGCATCAACGTCGCAGAACCGAGCGACAGCCCGCGCGCCGACAGCGCAACGACCAGCGGGCTGTCGTCATCGTCGCCCTCGGCCCAGTGGCGTCCGGCGATCTTGTCGCGGATCAGCGCATTGGCGGTCGCATTGTCGGGGACGCGCAGCAGCGCCTCCGCAAGGCACATCAGCACGACGCCCTCTTCGGTCGAGAGGCGATAGCGGTTCATCAACTGCGCGACGAGCGTCTCGCGCTCGCCGTCGGCCTTCGCCTTGCGGATCAGTTCGAGCCCGCGGCGGGTGACCGCCTCGACGCTCGCCGGGGAGGTTGCGAGCGCGGTCCGCAGACCGGCGACGATGTCGGCTTCGCTGCGGCGGGCCAAGGTGCGGAGGGGGGCGCGGTCGGGGCTTTGGGTCATGCCCCCTGTTACCATATCGCCGTAAGTCGATCCGACTTGTTTACGGGGATTCCATATACGAATTGACCAAGTTTTGGATTGATCCTAGTCGATTCACATGAAAAATAGCTCCTGGACAGTCGAACTGGACGAATATGACCGCAAGATCCTCGCGATTCTGGGGCGCGACGGGCGGATCACTTTCACCGAGCTCGCACTCCAGGTCGGCCTCTCGAAAACCCCCTGCCAGCAGCGCGTCAAGCGCCTCGTCGACAGCGGGCTGATCACCGGCTTCCGCGCGATCGTCGATCCCGCCAAGGTCGGGCTCGACCATGTCGCCTTTACCGAAGTCAAGCTGTCGGACACGCGCGAGGAAGCGCTCAAGCAGTTCAACAATGCGGTGCGGCGGATTCCCGAGGTCGAGGAATGCCATATGATCGCGAGCAGCTTCGACTATCTGCTCAAGGTCCGCACCCCCGACATCCGCCGCTATCGCATCGTGCTGGGCGAAAAAATCTCGAGCCTGCCCCATGTCGCAAGCACCTCGACCTTCGTTGCGATGGAAACGATCCTCGAATCGGCGCGCTGAAGGAATGGCCGCCCCGCGGATTCGCCATCCCAATTGACAATTGACGCAATTTATCTATATATACGCCAATTGTCATAGGAAGGCTTATGCAACTCGTTGCCATCAAAAGCGCACCGCCACCGCCCGCTCTCCGCTTCTCCGATGCGGAAGTGCAGGCCATGCAGCGTGCGGTGATCCGGCTCTTCGACCATTGGGGCGTGACCGACGCGCAGGCGGCGGTGCTGCTCGGCGACATCGCCGTGCGAACCTATCAGCGCTGGAAGCAAGGCGAATATGGCCGCTGGACCGTCGATCTGGCGGCGCGCCTCTCGAACCTCATCGGCATCCACAAGGCGCTGCGGCTCCTCTATACCGAGGCGGACCGCGGTTATCGCTGGGTCAAGGCGCCCAACCGCGCCTTCAGCGACCGCTCGGCGCTCGAGATCATGCTCGGCGGCCAGCTGACCGACCTGATGCGCGTGCGCCGTTATCTCGACAGCTATCGCGGCGCGTGGTGACGGAGGGATGCCGGGCGCGCCGCTGTCCCGCGTCGACTGGCCGTCGGCCGTCCGCCTGATCGAAAGCAAATATCCGCCGATCGACCTGTTCGAAGATCTCGCCGAGCCGGAAGATTGGGAATTGCTCGCCGCGGCCGAAGCGAAGACGAACCCCCGGATCGCCGAGACGATCGGCAATCTCGACCTCGTGCCGGTCGAACGACGCGTCGCGGGACCGGGCGCGAGCTATGTGATGGCGCCCTTCACCCATTGCTCGCCCGACCGGCCGGGGCGATTCCATGACGGCCATTTCGGCGCCTATTACGCTGCCGGAAATTTCGAAACGGCGGTTGCCGAAGTCACCCACCATCAGGCCCGGCGCCTGCTCGACACCCGCGACGAACCGGGCTGGATCTCGGACATGCGCGAACTCGTCGGCGCCGTCGAGGCCGCGCTCATCGACATCCGGACGGGCGGCTTCGACGCGCTCCTCGCCCCCGACGATTACGCGCCGTCGCAGAATTTCGCGCGCCGGCAGCGCGACGCCGGCAGCGACGGGATCGTCTATCCCTCGGTTCGCAATCCCGGCGGCGAATGTGTCGCCGCCTTCTGGCCGGACGTCATCGCCAAGCCCGTGCAAGGCCGCCATTTTCGCTATCACTGGGACGGCGAGCGGATCGACATGATCCACGAGCTCGTCCTCGACGGATCGGGCCAGATATTCCGCCTCGAGGTCTAGCCGGGGCTCCATTTGGCCCCGGCGGCCTGCAAATCGAAATGAACCCATTGACCGGCGATCCGGATGGCGGCAAAGGCAGGTGCCTCGACCCCTGCGGTAAAACGAACTGTAAAACAGCGCGCCATGCAGCAGCTAAATGGTTGAAATGCGGGTGTAGCTCAATGGTAGAGCAGAAGCTTCCCAAGCTTACGACGAGGGTTCGATTCCCTTCACCCGCTCCATCTTGCTGCCCACGCGCAGCCGCTGATGGTTGAAAAATCCCCGAAAATCCGCTAGTTTTTGAGCATTCACTGGCTTCCGGTGATTGTCCATGATCGCACGTAGTTGAACGATTCGGGGGCATATCCGGGGGCCTTTCCAAAGCCCCTGATTTGCGAGGCCCCCAAATGGCGCTCACCGACACCGCGATCCGCAAAGCGAAGCCAAAAGATAAGCCCTATAAGGTCTCGGATTCGGGCGGCCTTTATCTTTTGGTCAATCCGATCGGCAGCAAGCTTTGGCGCGTTAAATATCGCCTTCATGGAGTGGAGCGTAAACTGGCGCTCGGCGCTTATCCTGCAATTACGCTCGCCGAAGCGCGAGCGGCGAGAGATGATGCGAAGAAGCAGCTCGCCCATGCGGTCGATCCCAATACTGCCAAGCGACAGGCTCGAATCGCTGCAAGTATCAGCGCGGGCAACAGCTTCTCGGCGGTGGCCGAAGAGCTGATCGCGAAGCGCGAGAAGGAAGGTGTCGCAGCCGCAACACTCGAAAAGCATCGCTGGCTTTTGCGTCTGCTAGGCGCGGAGTTTGGGCGGCGGCCGGTGGCCGACATCACGCCTGCGGAGTTACTCCACGAGTTGAAGAAGCAGGAACGGCGCGGGCGTTTAGAAACCGCCAAGCAGGTCCGGTCTTTCGCGAGCCGCGTTTTCCGCTACGCCGCCGCTACGGCGAGAGCCGAACGCGATCCCGCACAGATGCTGCTTGGCGCGCTAATCCAACCGACCGTCAAACATTTCGCGTCGATCACTGACCCAATAGAGTTTGGCGCCCTACTCCGTGCGATTGACGGATATGTGGGTGATCCAGCGGTGATGCATGCACTCAAGCTGACCCCGCATGTCTTTCAGAGGCCCGGCGAACTGCGCCAGATGGAATGGACAGAAATCGACTTCGCGATGGCGGTTTGGACGCTGCCGGCTGCCAAGATGAAAATGCGCCAACCGCACGCTGTGCCATTATCGCGCCAAGCACTCGCGATTCTGGAAAGTATGCGAGGCCTTTCTGGCAACGGGAAGTATGTTTTTCCGTCGGTACGGACACGGGCACGACCGATCAGCGACAATACAATCAATGCGGCTCTTCGTCGTCTTGGCTACTCCAAAGAGCAGATGACAGCCCACGGGTTCCGCACATCTGCATCATCGCTTTTGAACGAGTGCGGTAAATGGAATCCGGATGCCATCGAACGGGCACTCGCCCACATGGTCGCGGGCAGCATCCGGCGCATATACAATCAGTCAGCCTATTGGACCGAGCGCGTAGAAATGGCCCAGTGGTGGAGTGATTATTTGTGTCAGCTCCGTGATGGAGGCAATGTAGCCATCCCTCGCTAGGAGAAGATGGTGGACGATCGGAAGGAAGTGCTGCCGCTACGCATCGTCGCGGCCCGCTTCATCAGCGCTGACGAACAGGCGGGCCTTATTGAACTAGATCGCATTGCGGCCGATGCCTCACGTGTCATTCAAAGTCGCTATTTGCTCCTATGCTCGGCGCTTGCCGCCACGGCTTTTGCAACGATGATTACCCTTGGTCCCGGTATCTTTCTCACTCTTAGCGAAACCCCTGGCGCCGATACCGTGGTTATCATCGGGCTGGTTTGTTTTGTGCTGACGATGGCCGTGTTCGCGTCATGGCGCGTGTTCCAATATGGCGGGATGAAGGCCTCAGCGCCGCAGACGGCTCTTTATGCCAATGCTGACGACCCTGCGGCGCGGAACCTTGAACGGCTCTTCTCCCTGCTCCAACGCGAGTCGACTTTGCGTGCCTTCTATCGAACCACGAAAGGGGCGCGGCGCGATATCGACCACCGCTATTTTTTCGGCAAGCTTCGGGCGGCTCATGTTGCAAGGGACGGGACGATTCGCAGTGCGCTCTTCGGCCCGGTCGGTTTCTGGTTCGACCGAGAACTATTTCTGGATGCGGAGGTCCTCAAACTGATCGCGGATGCCAAAGCCGAACCGAGCCGTGTCGGAGCACCCAGAAAGTACGATTATACCGATGCGGTGATGTCGCTGATCGAACATCCCGACGTGCGGAAGATCGACATTGCCAAGAAGCGCGGCAATCAAAAGCTGGTCGTCGGGCTTCTGGAGGATTGGTATCGTAGCAGGCGCCGCGAGGTGCCCGGCGAAACCCAGCTTTCGAGTTACGCCAAGCAGATTCTGGAAACGATCGCGAAAAATCGTTCGTCTTAATTCGACCCTGAATTACCGGGGAACGGCGCATTTGTGCGCGTTCTATTCGATGGCAGTTACCGGGGAACAGCCGCGAACGGCGGATTCCCCGTACATCCGCATGCCGTTGGAACTGCCGGCGATTAGCTGCAAATGATCCTGTCGCCCGCCGCATCGCGGCACTCCAATGGAGGCGACAATGGATGAACTCGCATACTCGATCAACCGCACGGCCAAGGCGCTCGGCGTGGGCCGGAGCACAATCTACAAGCTCATCAAGACCGGCCAGATCGATGCGCTGAAGATCGGCACGCGAACGCTGATCACGACGGCATCCATCGCGCGGCTCACCGAGGCTCGCCCCGAGACTTGATACCGACGCGGCGAATTGCCGCCTGCGCATTTCGATCGCCTCTCGATTCAGGAGGACAAGACATGTCCGTTCTTCGCAACGCTCTCGCCCGTTTCTTTTCTTCGAAGCCCAAGCCCGACATGCACATCGACGCCGATGTTCAGACCGCCATCTACATGTGGCCGATCATCGAAAAGTTGCTCGCCCACGGCGAGGATGGCGACACCTACCGCGCTGCGGTCAATTTCTGGCGCTACGCCGAGCGACCGCCGCTTGCCACCTACGACGGAGATGGGAGCCACTGTCACATCGATGGTCCGCTTCAAATGGCGGGCGATTTTGCGCTTCCCTTGGGCGGAGAAATCTTCAGCCGCGGCGTCACGATTGCCCTCGATCCCTTCGAGGCGAACGATCTTCGCGAACATATGCGGGCCGCTATTGAGCGCGCTATCCTCGCCTGGCTTGTGGACAATGGCCGTCGCAAATCTCCACCGGCAAGAAATCCTTACGACCGCCAAACGGCCGACCGCGAAGCGAAGACAATGATCGCCGATTGGGCCGCTCGCAAGGGAGCAAAACGCCCCGTCACGGAGGGTCCTGATCATGTCTGAATCGATCGTCTTTAATGCAAGGTCGCAGGGCCGCGATGCTACGCATCGGACCCGTAATTTGGATACACACCTCACGCACGGGTGCATCCAGCTTTTCCGCCGCTTTTTGAGGGTGCGATCAGAGTGCGCTCCGTCATTGGTTCGCCGAAGTGACGCTATTCCGCCAAAATCCGAGGGTGCGATCCGCACCCTCGCGGAGGCGGTCCGATGAAGACCGTCCAACATTCTATTCGCCTGCCCGCGGCGCTCGATACCGCGCTTCGCGCGCTGGCCGACCGGCAGGGCAAGACGGTTTACGCGATGCTCCGCCGCTGCGTGAAGGCGGGGATCGACGGGCAAATAAATCCCACCGTCAGCAGCGCAGACGATCGCGAACTGGTCGCCGAGGTGGCGTCGATCAGCACGCGATTGGCCGACGTCGAACACCTGCTCGACCGCACCCTGCACACGGCCTGCGCCGCTTATTGCTATGCGCGCGGCGCCGCGATGGGCGGCGGCAAGAGTGACGAGGTCATCACCGCCGAGACGCAGCGGGCCTATGATCGGCAACGCGCGGCAGCGGGGGAACGGCCATGAGCGAACCTCACGATCTCCGGCTCCATGCCGAGGCGCTGCGGCGTCATCTTCGCTACAGTCAGACGCGGCGGTTCAAACGACAGTGTGCGATCATGGTCGCGTCGATCGCGCTCGGCGGTTTGGCGGCGCCCTATCTGATGCTCGACCCGAGCATCCTTCGGGACACCGGCACCCATTATCACGCCAAGATGCTGTCGTGGTTTGCGGGAAGTGGCGGTGGCGATCCGGGGATCGTCATCCGTTATGAGGGGACGGACTATCTGACGCCCGCTCGCACGGTCGCCACCGATCCCTATTTTGTCCGCCGGGCGAGCATCGCCAAGTCGTTCGTCATGCGCGGCGCCATGCTGGGGTTTGTCGGGTGGCTGTCCGCCCTGTTCCTGCTCCGCGATGTCGCCGCGCGCAGACGTGAACGCGCTCTTCGCGATCGCGTGATCGATGGCACCAGGGTGACGAGCGAGAAGGAGCTTGTGAAGCTGGCGCGAGCCGAAGCCGGTTCGCATCCGCTGACGATCGGTCCGGTCCCCTTTCCCCGCCGCCTCGAAACCCGGCACATGGCGATGGTCGGCACAACGGGCAGCGGCAAAACGACGGTGCTGCGCCAGATGCTCGACGGGATCGCCGCGCGCGGCGAGGCGGCGCTGGTCTACGACACCAGCGGCGAATTCATCGCCCATTACTACCGGCCCGAATGCGGCGACGTCATCCTCAATCCGTTCGACGCCCGCTGCGTTTATTGGTCGCCCTTCGCCGAGATCGCCCACCCCGCCGACGCCGATCGCATCGCGCAGCAGCTCGTTACCGAGACCGGGAAGCAGGACGATGACGTCTGGCTGGAAACCAGCCGCATCCTCGTCGCGAACATGATCCGGGAACTCTGGAAGGAGAAGAAATGCACACTGCCCGACCTGCTCGAAGCGCTGCAAAAGATGGACAAGGACAAGCTCAAGACCTGGCTCAAGGATACGTCGTCGGCGCGCACCTTCTCCGACGACGCCGACCGGGCCACCGGCAGCGTGCTCTTCATGCTCGCAAAAGCCGCGAACCTAATCCAGTTCCTTCGCATGCCCGAAGAGGGCGAGAAGGCCTTTTCGTTCCGCGATTTCATCGCCGGCCTCGACGAGATGAAGGGCGCCAAGCCCTGGATCTTCGTGCCGCGGAAGGAAGAGCAGTTTGCGGCGCTCAAGCCTCTGCTCGCCTGCTGGCTCGAATGCGCCGCGAGCGCCATGCTGGGCCTTGCTCCGTCATCCGACCGCCGCGTCTGGTTCCTGCTCGACGAGCTTGCCGACTTGCCGCGTGTCGATAATCTGACGCGGTTGCTGCCCGAGGGCCGCAAGTTCGGGGCAGCGGTTGTGCTGACCTTCCAGGGCGTCGGGCAGATGCGGCATCGCTACGGCGATGACCTTGCCGAATCCATGCTCGGCTGCTGCAACACCAAGCTCTTCCTCCAGATGGGCGACGGCGAATCCCGCCGCTGGGCTAGCGACACGATCGGCACCTGCGAGGTCGAGATCCAGACCATGACCGGCGCGCTGGGCGAGGGCGACGACAAACCGCGGATGACGCTCGGTCGCCAGCGCAAGACCCGTCCCGCCGTGTTCGAAAGCGAACTCCGCCTCGCACGCTATGAGGGTTATTTGCTATTCCCTGACGGGCTCCCGGTCGCGCGCATCGCGCTCACCGCCGACCATATCGAGAAACGCGGCGAGCCGCGCCAGCCTGCCTTCGTCGCGGCGAACCCAGAGACGACCCTCTGGCACCGGTCGATAGAAGCGCCTGCGCTGGAGAAAGCCGAGGACGCTGCGCCGCCAGCGGCGGAGAAGCCAAAACCAAGGAAGAAGCCGCCGGCACCCCCGCCCGCAGATGATGGTGGGCCGATCTGATGGTCGCGTCGGTATCGGCGCTCACCAGCTCAGCACAGGCGAGCAGCTATTATGAGGCCGACGATTACTACGCCGAAGGCGGGCTGTCGCCGTCCGAATGGCACGGCAAAGGCGCCGAGGAGCTTGGGCTGTCGGGTGACGTCGATCGCGACGCCTTTCGCGAACTCCTCGACGGCAAGGTCGCGGGCCAGCAACTCGGCACGGTGCGTGACGGGCAGCTTGAGCATCGCCCCGGCTGGGATGTGACGCTGAGTGCGCCCAAGTCGGTGTCGATCATGGCCGAGGTTGCCGGCGATCGGCGGTTGATCGCGGCGCATGGGGAGGCGGTGAAGACCGCGCTCGCGCATGTCGAGGCGCATATGGCCGCGACCCGCGTCCGGCACGGCGGCAGCGTGACCCGGGAGGCGACTGGCAATCTCGTCGTCGCCAGCTTCCAGCATGGGACGAGCCGGGCGCAGGACCCGCAGCTTCACACACATAATGTGATCATGAATGCGACGCAGGGCGAAGATGGATCGTGGCGCAGCTTTGAACCGCGCGCGATCTACCAGCTCCAGAAACAGATTGGCTCGATCTACCGGCAGGAGCTGGCGTTGAAGGTTCGCGAACTCGGCTATGAGATTTCGCCGGGCAAGGACTCGATGTTCGAGATAAGGGGCGTCTCGGCCAACGTGATGGCGGCGTTCAGCACGCGTAGCGCCGAGATCGAGGCCGCGCTCGGCGAGCGGGGCACATCGCGCGACGAAGCCAGCGCCGCCGAAAAGCAGGTTGCCGCGCTCGACACGCGGCAGGCGAAGGTGGCGACTGACCATAGCGCGCTTGTCGCCGACTGGCGCGCGACCGCCGACCGGGCTGGGTTCGATGCCGAGGCCCGGCTGGCGTTGGTGCGCGAGGCCGAGGGCAGGGCGGCGAGCGGCGTTCGTCTTCCCGATCCATCGATCGCCGACCGCGCCGTCGCCCATGCCGCCGACAAGCTTGGCGAGCGGCAATCGGTGTTTGCGGTCGCGGCTCTGCACGAGGAAGCGGGGCGGTTTGGCCTTGGGAAAGTCAGCTATGCCGAGATTGGTGATGCGATCGGACGGGCCACCAGAGAGGACGAGTTGGTTGACCGCACGTTCGTCGATCGGCGGGGCGCCGCGTTTGCCGGGTTCACGACCCGCCAGAACATCGCCGCCGAGAAGACGTTGCTGCGTATCGAAGCGCAAGGGCGCGGCGCGCTCGCGCCGATCGCCTCGCCGCTCGCCGCCGCCAAGGCTGTCGCGGGTGCGGCGGCGCAGGCGGAGCGGTCCGGCTTTGGCTGGAACCCTGACCAGAAGACCGCGACCGAGCAGCTCCTTACCAGTCGCAATCGGATCACTGCGGTGCAGGGCTATGCTGGCACCGCCAAGACGACGACAGTGCTCGCAACTTTCGCGCGCGAGGCTGAAGCACGCGGCGTGTCGGTGGTCGCGCTGGCGCCGACCGCATCGGCGGCGATGACACTTGGCGAGGCGCTCGGTACGCGCGGCGATACTGTGGCGCGCCATTTGCTCGCGCCGGAAGGTTCTGTGCCCGGTCAGCCGGTCGCGTGGATCGTCGATGAAGCTTCGCTCTTGTCGGCGCGCGATACCGCGCGGCTGTTCGATTTGGCCGAGCAGCATGATGCCCGCGTCATCCTGGTGGGTGATGTGAAGCAGCTCGGATCGGTTGAGGCCGGCGCGGCGTTCGCTCAGCTTCAGGGCGCCGGTATGGAAACCGCCACGCTGGGCGAAATCGTCCGGCAGAGCAACGCGGCCACGAAGGAGGCGGTGCTCGCGTCGATCGAGGGCGATGCGAAGAAAGCGCTCGCAGCGCTCGATCGTGGCGGTGGCCAGATCGTCGAACACGCCGATCGCACTGGCCGCTTCGCCGCCATCGCCGAGCGCTATGCCGGGCTCGACAAGGCGGCGCGGGCGCGAACTCTGGTCATCGAACCATCGCGTGAGGGCCGCGACGCGTTGACGGCGGACATAAGGGCGGCGCTGACCAAGTCGGGAGCGCTTTCCGGTCCCGCCGTCGCCGTCGAAAGCCTCGCCAACAAGAGTCTCACGCGCGCCGAGGCGCGCGACCCGCTAAGCTATGACCGTGGCGATGTCGTTCGCTTTACCCGCGATTATGCTGACAAGGGTGTCGCGCGTGGCGAAGCCTATCGGGTCGAGGCGGTCGATCCGGCGAAGGCTGCGATTGCGCTGAGGTCCGAGGACGGGCGTGAGGTCGACTGGCGGCTCCGCCAATGGGGCGCCAGCAAGGTGCAGCTATTCGCGCCGCAGAATATGGACCTCAGGACCGGCGACAGCATCCGCTTTACCCGTAACGATCGCGATACCGGGCGGATCAACGGCGCGCGCGGCGAAATCACCGCAATCGACGAGCAGGCACGGACCGCGACGGTGCTTGGCGCGCGCGGTCAGGCACAGACGCTCCACCTCGATGCCGCGCGCGACCGGCATATCGCCCATGCCTATGTTGAAACCGCCTTCGCCGCGCAGGGGCGCACCGCCGATCATGTCATTATCCACGCCGACAGCAAGGCGACCAATTTGGTCGACCAGAAGAGCTTCTATGTCGGCATCTCGCGCGCGAAGGAGTCGGCGACGATCGTCACCGACGATCGCACGAAACTGACGTCGGCGATCAATGAACGCGCCGGGGTCGTCCAGACCGCGCTGTCACAGGCACCCGCCGCGGCCGCGGCCATGGCGCAAGCCACCATCGCCGCGCCCGCTGCCGACAAGGCGATCAGCGCGGCGGTTTCGCAGGCCGCGACCTCGCTGCCCGGCATGGGGCTTTAGCTCTTGCCAAAGCATGCGATCTTCCCGAAGATTCCGCCACATGCGTAACGATCTCACCCATCTTCCCGCCGCCAAGCAGCGCGAACTCGAACGGATCGTCGAGACGATCTTCGAGGAGTTTCGGGGCGCGACCGAGAACGCGACGGGACCGCGCAAAGGTGCGCGTATCCTCAAGATCATCCTGTTCGGCAGTCACGCGCGAGGCGACTGGGTCGATGCGCCGCTGTCGGCGAACCAGTATAAATCTGACTACGACATCCTCGTCATCGTCAGTCAGAAGGAGATGACCGACCGCGCCGCCTATTGGGCGAAGGCCGAGGAGCGTCTCATTCGCGCCTATACGATTGAGAAGACGCTCCACACGCCGGTCAATTTCATCGTGCACAGCTTGCACGAGGTGAATGACGGGCTCTCGCATGGCCGCGTCTTCTTCATGGAGGTCGCGAAGGACGGCATTGCGCTTTACGAAGCTGACGATAGCGAGTTGGCCAACCCGAAGCCGAAAACACCGAGCCAAGCGTTGGCCGCGGCAAAAGATTATTTCGACGAGTACATGCCGGCGGCTCAATATTCTCTCGAACGCGCGCGAAAGAGCGTCGGTGACAATCAGCTTAAATACGCTGCCTTTGATCTCCATCAAGCGACGGAACGACTGTACCAAGGACTGCTGCTCACCCTGACATTGTACACACCGTACAACCACAACATCGCCTTCCTGCGTTCGCTCGCAGAGGGGCTCGACCGTCGCCTTTTTGGTATCTGGCCGGAGGGGACCCATCGCGAGAGGTCGATGTTCCAGAAGCTGAAAGAAGCTTACACGAAGGCAAGGTACTCAAAACATTACCGGATAAGCGAAGAGGAACTCACCTGGCTCGGCGAGCGCGTGGAGGAACTCGGTCGCGTGGTCCATCAGGTCTGCTCGGACAAGATCGCCGAGCTTGAGGCGGCGGCACACCGGTAGGCGATGGCCCCGGACGGCTTGCCGGGACTCCCGGATTCTGACATAATCCGTCTCACGGAATGGAACGACTGGCGGCCATTTCGGGGATTATCCTGCCAGGCATCATGTAGGTCCGGCCGCGTGTCGGACGGTTGCTGATCGCCGCTCCGGCGGCATCACAGCGAACACCGCTTGCCCATCCGCGCGCAATCGCGCGGACCGCCGCGGTGCGAGTTGCAAATGACACCCCCAACAACCGACGTTTACGCGCGCGAAGTCGTGATGGCGCGCGTCGGCCATCTCATCCGTCGCAAACAGCGCGAAATCGAACGGATCACCCGCATCCTGCGCGGCCTGTTCGACTCCTCGCAGGTTCAGGCGCCCGAGCCCGGACGCATCAAGCGCGTCATCCTGATCGGTCCCTATGCGCGGCGATCCTGGTACGAAGACAGCCGGACGATCGAATTTTCCGATTATGAATTCTGGGTCTTCGTCAATCATCCGCTCTTTGCCGACGAGCGTTGTTGGCGCCGCGCGCGTGCGACCATTGACCGCGAGCTTGGCAATCGCTGTGCCGTCGATGTCGGGATTTACTCGAAGTCCGACATCCGCGCCGCAAAGGCCGAGCGCGACACCTTCATTCTCGATCGGATCGAGGGCGGGATCACCCTCTATCGTGCGTCGCGCGATGCGCCGCTGCCCACCCGCGAGCGCGAGGGAGACCGGCCATGACCGCCGCGGGACCCTACCCCACGTTCGAAGCATTCTACAGGGCGCAGCATGATCGGATGTTCCATTTCTTCCGGAGGAAAGTTGGGCGTGATGAAGCTCTGGACCTCGTGCAGGAGGCATTTACCTGTGTGCTGCGAAGCGGGGTGTTCGAAAGTCTCGAAAATCCCAATGGCTATTTGACGAGGACGGCTCGCAATCTGGTGATCAACCGGGCGCGGACATGGTACCGAAAGGGGTGCATGCTTTACCCGCTGGACGAGGCGCGCGATGCGCCACTCTCACCGGAACAGGAATGGAAGATCGAGGGGCAAGAGCTTCGAGCAGCCTATCGACGAGCGCTACTAGCTCTGCCGAGGCGAACGCGGCGGATATTCTTGATGCATCGACTCAAAGGCATGTCGTATCGTGCAATTGCGGACCAGCTCGGCGTCGGTGACAAAGGCGTTGAATACCATATGATGCGGGCCTTGGCTCGGTGTCGGCGTGCTGCTGCAAGACTGGAATAATCTATCGGCATTTGATGGCTTTGCGCTCGATTTCGGCCATTACGACCATCCCGATGTGAACTAACAGCGGACAACGGCATCTGCGTGATTGCCGGCAGCCACGCGCCTCATAGCAAGAGATGGCCCGCGCATTGGCCAGGGCATCGAGAAATGCCGTATAATTTGCCCCGATTTGGCATAAAGTCTTGCGGGCAAGCCGCAGGAGCCCAACGTATCCAGCGAAATTGCGATGAGGGAGACGGGGGTGGATATTCAGGGCGACAGCCTCGATGAGATACTCATCGAAGCCTACAACCGGTTGCAGGCATCGGGCTTGCCGAACGTTGGCACGCGCGGTCCCAATAAGGAGATCATTGGCGTTGGCCTGCGTATCGCACATCCGCGCGCTCGGTTGAGTCGATCAGCCAATCGTGGTTTGCCCTTCAGCGCTCTCGGCGAGTTTCTCTGGTATCTAACGAAATCCGACGATGTCGCCTTCATCACCGCCTATATTTCGGCGTATGAAGACGAGATCGATGAAACCGGAGCAATCAACGGTGCCTACGGCCCGCGGATTTATTCGCGGCACGGACTCGATCAGATAGAAGGTGTCATCAAACTGCTGGAGAGGAAACCGAACACTCGACGCGCGGTCATTCAGATCTATGCGGCGAGGGACCTCGAAACCGACAATGAAGTGCCATGTACCACCAGCCTGCAATTCTTCATCCGTGATGGCCGCCTACATCTGATGGCGTCCCTGCGATCGAACGACGCCTACTTGGGGCTGCCGCATGATGTTTTTTGCTTCACGATGCTCCAAGAAATGATGGCCCGTCGCCTCAACGTCGATGTCGGGGAGTATCTGCAGATGGTTGGTAGTTTCCACCTCTACGACAAGCATGAGAATAGGGCCGCCAACTATGTTAAAGAGGGGCATCACAGCCTTGCTCAAATGCAGGAAATGCCGGCCGGAGATCCCTTCTTAATCGTCCCTGAGGTGCTAAGGGTTGAAGAAATGATCCGCACCGGTCACGAAGCGGCTGGAGAGGCCATCGGGACGCTTCCGGACTATTGGGCCGACTTGATGCGGCTCGTACAAGCGCATTTCACGGCCGATCCGTCAAAGCTAGACGCGATCACGGCACAGCTTGGGAACCGTAGCTACGGCACCTATATCGATGATCTGCGCGACCGACGGATCGCGAAACTCGCGAGAGAAGCGGAAGAGAAGACATGAAGTGGCCAAGCTGGGAAAAAAAGAGGGTTCAGATTTTCAATGGGCTGACCGCCGCCGCGCAGACCGTGCCGATGGCCGGACTGATTTCCAATATCGAGAAGGAAACGCTGAGCCGTCAGTTCGTCGCCAGTCTGCGGCGCGAGGAATATTTCCGGGTCATTCAGAATCGCGGTCCGATCGCAGCCAATCGAGCCAATCCGCACAACGCCGCTTTCGAGGCCGAGCTCGGTATCGTGCACCTCCTGCAAACCGGCCAGCTAGACGAAGCCGCTTGGCTGATATTCCTAATGGTCTATTTTGCGAAGCCTGAGGACAGCGGCTGGACTCGCCTGAAACAGGTCTATGGGCGGCTGGGGAACGGACGTTGGGACTGGGCGACGGTTAGCGCAGCGCCGCAGCAATTCACTGCTTGGCTTGCCGCAAATTGGCAGGCTATCGGCGGCAAGTTCGGCAATCACCGCAAGTATGAGAGCTTGCGGCCGAACGCTCGTCGCGCGATGGGGCCAGCGGTTGAGACCTATGTCGCCTGGGTTCAGCAGGGCGGGGGGCACCAGCAGCATTTCGCCGGGCTCGTTTTGGAGGCCGGCAACGATCCACATGCGATCTTCGACAAATTCTATCGAGCGTTACCGGTGAACGGCTTCGGTCGCTTAGGCCGCTTCGACTGGGTGTCAATGCTCGGACGCTACGGGCTTGTCCCGGCGTCGGCGGGCACGGCTTACCTCAAGGGCGCGACGGGGCCTGCCGGCGGCGCCCGTCTTCTATTCCAGAACGATCGCAACGGAAACGCGTCCGATGCCGCGGTCCAAATGTGGCTCGATCAGCTCGACCAACACATCGGCGTTGGAATGGAAGTGATGGAGGACGCGCTCTGCAATTGGCAAAAATCGCCCGCGTTGTTCGTTCACTTCAAAGGCTAGCAATCGCTTCGTCGATCTCAGCCCAGGACCATATCCTGCGCAGGAAGGTCAGCCGGTTGCGCGGAAGACCCCGGTGGTTCAACTGACCCAGCACGAGGCCCGGCGCGACTTCGACCGCGACCGCGTAACGTGTGATGTCCTTGTAGCGCGTTCCGAGCGCGTCGAACTCAGCCTGCCGGTGTTGCGGCACTATCAGGTCGGCCGCGAAGGCGTTGGCCTCGCGTTCGCATTCGTCTTCCGCCATCCCCTCTTCATCGACGAACGGCTGCGCGCCGTGAAGCAGAAGATGGCCTATCTCGTGGAAGAGGGTGAACCAGAACTGCTCGTCTGACCGGAAGCGGAAACTTAAAAGAATCATCGCGCGCTCGGGCGTGATAAGGCGGCTCGCGCCGCTGGCCTTGCACTCGCTCGGTGCCCGCTGCACGACGAGCGCAACGCCCGCTTCAGCAAGAAGCGCTTTCAATAGCGGCAAAAAGCGCGCCGGACGGCTAATCCGCGAGAGGCGCTTGATATCCGCCATCCGCTCTTCAAGAGCGGCCGGATTCCAAGGCGCGGTTTCGGCGAGAGCAGCAGTCAACTCACCCTGCCTTAACCAAAGCGAAATCGCGCCATCATCGGAAGATAGCTTCGTCGATTTGCGAAACCGCGTCGTGTCGCGGTCACGGCCGTATTTGCACTGCCAAGCGCCAAGAGTTCCAACGCCAAAAAAGGCGAGGCGCCTGCGGAGCTCCGCATGGAGTTTAGCCTCGTCGAGCTTTCCACGAGCAGCCGGTCCGGGGGCCGGGATCGATGCAAGCCACACCTTCGCTTCGGCCTCGGGAACTGCTGCGATCGCCCGTTCGAGATCGCGGTTATAATTTTTCTGACGCATCAGCCAGAAATGGACCGAGCCGCCAACTAGATCGCCGATTACAGCGGCAGCGGGCTCATCAATTTCTGCTGTGCCAGCAAGCAAGGCGCGAAGCTGCTCCATGCCTCCCGAAAGCCTCCCTGCCACGGCCGAAGGCGCGACTTTCTTGCGCTGCATGGCCGCCAAAAGACTGTCGCCCGGGCGCGAAAACCAATCAGATTGAGATGTGGCCGTGTCCATCGTCACAACTCCACAATTTCGACAAGCATCAAGCGTCGAACTTGGGTCCAATCAAATGGCGCGTTGCCAAGCGGACGCAGGACGGCACGATGCTTTCGGCTAAAATCTATCATAACTAACGCCCCGCCATCTATAGTGGCTGCCCAGAAATTTATCGCTTCGTCCGCATTGGAGAACGCCTCGAGATCGGCGATCAAGTCGATCAGCGCCTGCGCTTCGGTGGCGCCAAGCCATTGCTGCGCAGCCTCCAGCTTGGTGCATCGGTCTGCTAGCTCGCGGCTTTGGTACGAAACAACCAGCACCGTCTAATCCTCGCGCCGTCACGCCCGTTACGGCAACGGCGAATTGCGGAGCTTGCGCGCGCGCTTTTCGCGAATCTCAGAAGTGCGGGCCTGATTGCGGGCCAGTTCGGTCTCGCCGGCAGCGGCCATTTCGATCTCGTACGCCTCGGCCATTCCTGCAAGCGTGACGAGGACGCCGCCCGTCTCGGCGCTGACGTCGCCGACTGGCCGCGAATAGACATAATCGACAAGGGCAAGCGCGTCAGCGCGCGAGCACCCGCCCGCCTGCGCCAGTTCGAGAGCTTCTTCGAGAAAACGGTGGGTCCGTTCGAGCTTCGACGACGCGACCTCGGAGCCGAAGCATTCATGCAGCCAGTCCGCAACGCGTTCCTGGTAGCTCTGCTCAAATGCCACGTCCGGTCCTCGATATTCCATTGCCGCAACGGCCGCAGATCCCCCCACAGCGTCCTCCCCTAAACCCGCTTCGCCGGTGAATCATATCTGGCACACCGAGTCCACAACAAGTTGTAGGCTGTATTATTAGCGAGGCCCAACATACAGAAATCGGCCTCACAAAATCCGCGACGGAACACCGCCGCCGTGGAGGAAGAGCGGACTGATAATCAGTGCGATTCTCGCAGTCAGCCGTTGAGCTTGTCCTTGACGGCCTTCGCGGCCGCGAAGGTAAGTTTCTTCGAAGCGGCGATCTGGATCGTCGCACCGGTGGAAGGATTGCGTCCCTCACGCGCCGGGCTCGCCTTTACCTTGAATTTGCCGAACCCATTCAGCGAGATTTCTTCGCCGTTGGCGGCGGCATCTGCAATAGCGGCGAAAACACCATCGACGAGCTTGCGAGCATCAGCCTTCGAAACGCCATGCTCGGTCGCGATTGCCTCGGCGAGATCAGAGTTGTTCATTAGGTCCTCCTGAATCAGATTTCACGGCCGCCTAGCCGCACCAAGCATTCCAGTCACTCAGGAAATGGCACTTACCTTTAGAAAATTGCACCGCGCCAGCAGGCATATCAGGAACCAGTCAAAGCCGGCTGCGAATTTGGCTAGAGAGGTGGGCGCGATGGGTTTCAATGGGGCATTTCGCCGATCTTCCGCGTCACTATGGGTAAAGTTTGGAGCAGTGCCGTTTATCCTATGTCCTAAGGACATAGGATAAACGGCACTGTATGAAAGTCAATCCCGGCGGAGAGGCTTGACTTTTTATGTCCTACCATATACCCTATGTCCTAAGGACATAGGGTATATGGTAGGAGGTAAAATGGAAGCGGCCCGGCCCTTTCAGCTGCGCAAGCGGATGACCAATCTTGCCGAATCGCTGGCGCGTCGTTTGGACGCTCAGGACAAGCCGGTCCTCTCAAACTACGAGATTTTCGCTATCCTGACACGCATTTATAAGGATGGCGACGCACGTTATCTTCGCGGCGACAAGCCGAACCACGATATTTTCCGCCGTACGCGCGCGTTGCTTGTGGCCGAGGGGATCATCCGCAGCGACAATGACTATCATCCGCTCTACCGCGTGATGAGCAAGTCCGATGCCGCCGCCGAGGATATCGCCTGCTCTGTCGATCCCTATTGCTATATTTCGCATATGTCGGCGATGCAGCGCTACGGCCTCACCAATCGCCGTCCCGAAGCGCTGTTCCTGACCGAGCCCACGGCTGCGCTGAAGCGGCAGCTCGTCAAGGCCGAGACTCCAAGCGGCAATATCCGGCTCGACAATGACCTCGACGGGCTCAGCGGTCCGGCCGAGCGGCCTACGGCGGTGCGCCATCCGGCGAGCGTTCGCGGCCGCCGCCTCGAAATTCTCTCGACCAAGCATGTGGGCGAGCATGTTGCGATCAAGGGCAGCCTCGCGCGCATCGCGACGATCGGCCAGACCTTCCTCGATATGTTGGATGAGCCTGCGCGCTGCGGAGGTATGGCGCATATATTGGAGATCTGGTCGGAGCATGTCCGCACCTATCTGGACGATGTCCTGACAACGATCGACGGAGCAACTAAGCCGATCCTCAAGGTCCGCGCCGGTTATATCCTCGACGAACGTTTGGGCGTAACCGATTCCCGCATCGCGGCGTGGTTGGCGCTTGCGCAGCGCGGGTCGAGCCGCGTGCTCGTCGCCGGCGAACCCTTCGCCAGCGAGTTTTCAGAGAAGTGGATGCTGTCACTCAATGTCTGATCCGGTCGAAATCGAAAGCTGTACCGTCGACATCGACCAATGGATCGAAAAGGCGAAAGCTGATCCCGAAGCCTATCTCGAGCGGCAGGTCACCGAGATATTCCTCGCTGCGCTCGGAATGACGACGCCCTTCGCGCATGAGATATTCCTCAAGGGCGGCATCCTGATGGGGGTCGTCTATGAGAGCCCCCGCCAGACGGGCGATGTCGATCTCACCGCGATCAGCGATCCGACGAGCGAAACCGTGGACGCGCTCAAGGCCGCGCTGAGCGAAGCTCTCCCTCGCGCCGCGGCGCGCCTCGGCTATCCTGACATCCTGTGCGCGGTGCAAAGCTCGCGCTTCATGCCGTCGGAACAGATGTTCGAGAAAGCGCGGGGACCTGCGCTTAGCCTGCGGATCGGTTACGCGCGGCGCGGCGCTCCGCAGGAGGCGAAGTTCCGCGCCGGGCGCTCGCCGACGATCCTCGACGTCGATATCAGTTTTCGCGAACCGGTAAACGCGATCCAGCTCATAAGGCTTGGCGAGAGTGGCGAAACCTTTCGCGCCTATTCGCTCATCGATCTCATAGCAGAAAAGCTGCGCGCGCTCCTTCAGCAAGAGATCCGCAATCGTAATCGCCGGCAGGACATATATGACATCGCTTCGCTGCTGGCCTGTTTCACGCTCGACGATGAGGAGAAGCAGACCTTGCTGGACACGCTCTGCGAGAAGAGCAAGGCGCGGGCGATCGAACCCGATTCGGAGGCACTTTCGAGGGCCGAAATCAAGGAACGCGCGCGCAAGGAATGGGATACGCTCGCGATCGAAATCGGCGAATTGCCCGATTTTGATGAATGCTTTGCTTCCGTCGATGGATTTTACCGGTCCTTGCCATGGAGCGTCGACTAAGCGAGCGCCAGCTCCCGCTTGTGCGCTCAGACCTAGCTCAAGACCTGAGAATTGGGCCAGCACGCATGCTCGCGAACAGGATGCTTCTTCTGTCCTTCAGCCCTGTCCCGATGCTCGCGCTTGATTCAAAACGAATAGCCGTGACAGGATTTCTTCATCGGACAGCATTCCCGCGCGCCAGTCGTCGCTCCAGCCATAGGCATCGGCGACCGCGGCGTCTAAAGTGCGATGAGCATTGTCTAGCCACGCCGGGCGCGCATTGTACAAATTGGTCAGCGTTCGCTTCGCCAGCTCCCTCGCCGCCACCTCGTCCTTCGGCAATATGCGGTCGGGACATCCCGCCACCACCTCGGACTCCCGCACCACCAGGTCTGCTGGATTCAGCCAGTTCTCGCGCAATTCGTTCAGCCGCGCCGCTGCGGCGGCAATCGCGATCGCGTGCGGATCGGTGGCACAATTGGCGGTGGCGATGTCGGGGGTCAGTCCTTCAGGAAATGGGAAGGTTTGGAATGTTCGCGTCGCATTATATCGACCCTGATTTCCCACGCCTAGCTGATTTCCCTGAGACTTAGCCCATACGGAGTGGAATGTACTGCTAAGGATGCCGAAGGTTGTCATATCGTCGATCGCAATAACGAAGAGACTTCCGCTGAAAACGGAATTTGCCGGCAGAAATCTAAATAACAAATGCTCACTCGTTTCCGGAACCGCGATCACCCGACGGAGGTCGCCAACCGCCGCGCGCAATTTTGTTCGCGGCCGTTGCATTAGCCAGTAGCTACTGAGGCGATCCGCCTCAGTAGCTTTTCCGACCGCCAATTGAGACCGATGCGCTGTTACGCGCTCGCGCACGATAGCGAAAGGTCGCTCGAAAAGTGAGGCATCATCTAAGTGGGGGTAATCGGTAAAGTCGATTACCCAGCAATCAGCATCACGCATCGTCACATCATCGTTGCCGCAAAAACGCTTCACTACGCGGTCATTTGGCAAGTTGTTGGGGTTTAAGGGCGCGCGAAGCATACTTCGCGCCTCCGGATGCGCTATTTCGAATGGACCATTGAGCTTGACGCCCTGAAACGCTTTCCCGCGATTTGAATGAAGCGGCAGGGCTTTGCTAAGATCTATCCCCGTCGTTAGGTCAGCGTTGATCTTTGAGACGTTGACCCCGTCCAACAGAAAGGACGTAGGGTCTAAACCAGCACATACTATTGCTACCCGTACATCCGCTCCATCGACCACCCAGGGTTCATTCCGCCACGCGTGAAAGATATGGAAATCCGTCTTCTCCTGGATGGCCGCCAAAGGGCGATTGCTAGCGCCCTTCCCGACCGACTTGGTGGCAATCATACCGAACGAATGGAGGCGGACTCCTTTTATCGCTGCGCACGTCTTAGAGAACCAATAGCTAACCAAGTCAGCTGAGGCGGGAACCTCTCCCTTATATGCTGCGAACAGCGCATCAACATAGGCATCTCCGAGGCCCTCTAGGGCAGGCTTGCTCTTGGTGGCTGGTCGTCCCTTCCTCAGATATTTTGATCCGAGGAATGGCGGGTTACCAATGATGGCATCTGCCACCGGCCACTCTGCCCGCGTGCCATCGTCATTCAACACAGCGTCGCGGCATTCGATCGTATCGAGGTTGCGCAGAATTGGATTCTTCGCCGCATCGAAGCCGTTACGCCGCATCCACTGGATTTCGCCGATCCAGACTGACACCCGTGCGAGTTCAGCGGCATAGGGGTTTAACTCGATCCCTAGTACGCATTCGGGCCCGACCCGCGGGAACCCGCGCGAAAGCCCCAGCGCTTCGGCATCCAGATTGGCGCGATGCTCGATATCTTTCAGTGCGCGCAGCGCGACATATAAGAAATTGCCCGATCCGCACGCCGGGTCGAGAACGCGGAAATTCACCAGCCGCTCGATAAATGCCTGATGAAGTGCTGCGGCTTCACTCATCAGTTTATCGGCCCGGCGCTTTTCTGCCGGGGTTAACAACCGTTCCTTCGTCCGCTTGGGCGCCCCGTCGATCAGAGCCGCCATCTTCGCCAGCGATGCGGCCCACTCGGCCTCCAGCGGCTCGATGATTACCGGGTGAACGATCATCATGATCTTGTCCCGGTCGGTATAATGTGCGCCCAACTGACTGCGTTTGGCCGGGTCCAGTCCACGCTCGAACAAGGTGCCCAAGATCGACGGGTCGATCTGCGACCAGTCGCGCTGCGCCGCCTTGTACAAATCCTCGACGTCGTCGCGCGTCACCGGCAGCGCGTAGTCGTCAGCGAACAATCCGCCGTTGAACCAGTCGATCCGCGTGAAGCCAACCTTTCCGCCTTGCTTCGCCATCGCGCCGAACAGCATTCCGGCATGTTCTGCGAAGCTCGCCGGATCGCTGCGACACAGATCCAGCATCTTCGTGAACAGGTTGTCGGGCAGCAGGCCGACATCCTCCGCGAACATGCAGAATACCAGCTGGTTGACGAAATGCGCCACCTGCCCGGCGTCATGTCCTCGGTCGCGCAGCCGCTGCGCCAGCCCTGCAAATTCCTTGGCCGTTTCCTCAGTCAGCGCTTGCCGCGTCTTGCTGGGTTTGAAATGCTCAGGGTCGGTAAAGGCGCGCTTCAACCGCTCACGCACGTCGCCGTCGATCAGATCGTCCAGCTCGAAATCGTGGACCTCCTGGACCGTGTTGGTCCAGTTTGTGTGTATGCGGATGCGGTTCATATCACTGACGATCAGCAGCGGCGGGTTTTCCAGCGCGACGCTATATTGCAGCAACTGGTCGAACGCTTTTTTCAGATCCTTTTTAGGACCCTTGTACTCCCAGGCGAAGCAGGCCTTGCGCCAGACGTCGGCCCATCCTTCGCCCCCGCTCGTCTTCGACGCGCCCTTTTCGAAGGTGAACCATTCGCCCGCAGGATCGGCCGTAATCGGATCAACGACGCCCAACAACGCGCATAAATCGTTGAAATGGCTTTGTGACGCCGACCGTTCTTTCAGTTCGTTATTGCGCCATTTCGCGATAAATTCGTGCGGTGTCATGCCGCGTTGCTAATCGGCTGATCGCGGACTGGCTACCAGTTTTGTCTGCCCGCGCCGTTGGGACTCCGACGTTCCATGGTGGTTGCCACGAAATTTTGGCACCGTGGGATCGGCGGTTTGGATTTTTGAAAGGGGAAAGCCTTCCCCTGACGGCCGGCCTGTAGTCCGTCCGTACCCCTTCCGCAGAGGCTGGCCGCCCCCGCGACGCCCCCGATACGGTGCGCGGTTGAAAATGGGCGCTCGCTGCCGACGGCAGGCGCCGACAGGGATCGCACGTCTGTCTTGACCGCGCTGCGCACTCGGCCCGGCAATCTTGGCGGTGCGGCGGCTAAGCACATCTGCGCACGCACGCCGCACCGCCTGCGGCCGTTCCGAGAGTGCGATCCTTCTCTAGATCCGCCGGAACGGCGAATTAGTCTTCGTCGCTGACGATCATGTTGGCGCCGCGTTGAACGCGGCGGCGATATCGATCGGCCTCCCGTCTGTCGCTGGGTTGGCCGGCTCTCCCCTCTGGGCGAGTCCCGGCGTCCCGCAAGCCGCTCTGCGGCTCTTCCTCTTCGTTCCAGCCCTTCGGGTGCGGGCCGCCTCCCTGGCCGCGCCCGGCAGGTCGTTCTCGCCGCCCACCCCCGCTCCGCCGGGGGCCTGATGGTTGGGGGGCGGGAATGGAGGATGACATGGGAAAGACCAAAGAGCGCCGCGATGGGGGCAAGCTTCTGTCCGCTGAACTTCATGACGCCTTGCGCGCGAATGACGAGGCGCGGCGTACCGCCGTGATGGCGGGTGCGGTGGAACCGGACTTCGTGCCGGTTGCCAAATTCTTCTCGCCGGTCGGTGCGGCGACGTGGCTCGCGACCGAATTGGGCGAGGATGGCGATACGCTGTTCGGGCTTGCCGATCTGGGTTTCGGCTGCCCCGAACTCGGTTCGTTCAGCCTGTCCGAACTGGCGTCGGTACGCCTGCCCTTCGGCCTCGGCATCGAGCGCGATCTTAGCTTTGCGTCCGAGGTTCCGCTGTCGGGCTGGGCCGCTGCGGCGCGTCGCGCGGGATCGATCATCACCGCCGAACAGAATTTCCGCCGTGCCGCGCGCGGCGACGAACTTCCGAAGTCCGAGGGCTGAGGCAGACGCGGGCGGCGCGTCTCGCCGCCGAACCTAAAGCCGGTCCGCCCAATCGCGAAACTCGACGGACCGGCACCTTCCACAAAGAAAGGTGAAGACAATGAAACTCGACTTTATCGACCTTGGCAAGCTGTCGATCAGCAAGACCAATATGCGCTACGCCAAGAAGGCGCCCGATGTGGGGGATATCCTGCCTACCGTTCGTGCGCGCGGCGTTCTCGTTCCGCTGATCGTCCGGCCAAACTGCGCCGAGGGCGCGTTCGAGATCGTGGCGGGGGCGCGGCGCTTCACGGCGGCGACCATCGTCGCGGGCGAAAGAGGCGAAGCCGAGCCGCTCCCTTGCGCGATCCTCGAAGAAGGCGACGATGCCGCGGCGCTCGAAGCCTCGTTGATCGAGAATGTCGCGCGGCGCGATGCCGACGAGGTGACGCAATGGGTCACCTATACGCGGCTGGTTCGCGAGGGCCGGAGCGTTGCCGATATTTCCGACACGTTCGGAATGCCCGAGGCAATGGTGAAGCGCATCCTCGCGCTCGGCAATCTGTTGCCGCGCATCCGTTCGCTCTACGCAAAGGAGAAGATCAGCGCGGGCACGGTGCGGCACCTAACGATGGCGTCCAAGTCGCAGCAGCGCGCATGGCTGTCGCTGTTCGACGACGCGGATGCCTATTGCCCGCAGGGGCAGCAGCTCAAGAACTGGCTGTTCGGCGGCGGTGCGATCAGTGCAGCCCATGCGCTGTTCGACGTCGAGGCGAGCGGCCTCGCGATCATTGCCGACCTGTTCGGGGACGAACGCTATTTTGCGGACAGCGATGCTTTCTGGACGGCGCAGCTTGCCGCCGTCGAGGAGCGCCGGGCGCGCTTTCTGGACGCGGGGTGGAGCGAAGTGGTCGTCATGCCCAAGGGCGACTATTTTCGCGAATGGGAACATCGTCACGCGGCGAAGCGCAAGGGCGGGCGTGTCTATATCGAGGTTCGCGATAGCGGCGAAGTCGATATCCACGAGGGCTATGTCACGGCCAAGGAAGCGGCACGGCTTGAAACGGGCGAAAAGATCGAAGCCGCGCCCAAGGCGTCGCGTCCCGAACTGACTGCGCGGACGCAGACCTATGTCGATCTTCATCGCCATGCCGCTGTCCGCGCTGAACTGACCGGCCATCCGCCGGTCGCGCTGCGCATGATGGTCGCCCACGCCATCGCTGGCTCACCGCTCTGGAATGTGCGGGTCGAGCCGCAGTCGGCCAAGAATGATGATGTGCGCGAAAGCGTCGAGGTCAGCAGTGCCGAGGCGGTGTTCGACGAGAAACGGCGCGCGGTGCTGGCGCTGCTCGGCTTCGATACCGAGGAACCGACCGTGACCGGCGGCAATCCGATGCCGCTCGCGGACCTGTTCCAGCGACTGCTCGATCTGCCCGACCGGGCGGTAATGGACGTCATCGCTATCGTCATGGGCGAAACTCTGTTCGCCGGGAGCGCAGTCGTCGAAGCGGCGGGCCTCCACATCGGTATCGACATGGCTGCGTGGTGGAGCGCCGACGATGCGTTCTTCGCCGGTCTTCGCGATAAGGAGGTACTGACCGCGCTGGTTGCGGAGGTCGGTGGGGGCGAGGTTGCCGCCGCCAATGCCAAAGAGAAGGGCGTGACCTTGAAGGCGATCGTCCGCGATCATCTGGACGGCAACAATGGTCGCACCAAGGTCGAGGGGTGGGTGCCGAGGTGGATGGCCTTCCCGCCCGCCGCCTACACCGAGCGCGGCGGGATCGTTGCCGTGGTCGCACCTAGCGAAGCGGCCCCTCAGGGAGCCGAGGAGGAACCGCAGCGTAAAGCCGCGTAAAGCTGAGGGCGGCGATGCCCATGTCGCCGCCCTTACCCTTGGAGCCGAAAAATCGCGCGCCGCTCGCCCGTTCCGGGCTCGCGGCAAATTGCACGGCCGATCAAATAGTCATGGCCGGACAATTGGGCAGTAAGTCAGAGAACGAAATGGGATCGCCCATCGCCTAAGCCGCGTCCCAGACTCTGTTCAGAATTTGAGCCGCGAGAGCGGCCTTATCCTGTGGCAGAAAGCGTCCGTAATGCGCGGCGACCGTGTCGGGCGTGTCTTGGATCGCGTAGCTGGCCTGTTCATATGACCCGGTCTGCTTGAGAATATGAGTAGCCAGCACGTCCCGGACATTATGCGGTCCATGAGGCAAGAGGCCTTCTATCGCGCCGCGTCCGGTATAGGGGTTCCGGATGCCATATCTTTGGATGATCTGTCGCCAAGCCTCGTAGAAGGTCGTCTGATTATACGAGGCATCGCGGGTCTTCGTCTTGACCGTCTTCACAAAGAATGTTCCGGGGTCTTTGGCACGACCGAGAAGGACGCGGCGATACCGGTCGATATAAGCCTCGATATGCTCATAAAGACCGCCGAGGTTTGGCAGCACCAAGCGAAAGGGCTTGTTCCCGAAAAAGGATGAGCTAGCGTTCTTGAAGGCCGACGCTGGGATCAAGACTTCCCAGCCATGCTCCTTGACGTTCCATCTGAGTTCGCCGCGTTTCCGCATTTCGAGATGGCGTTCGGCCGTCGGCAGTCGCCCTTTGGGGCAGATTAGCAATTGGCGAAGATTCTTCTGTCGAACGCCCAAGTGCAGACCGAGGCGAAGCATTAGGAAGGATCGGGAGGCTTCCGCCGCGGCGCGAGGATGGCGAAGGGCGTTCGGCATCAGCTTGAGGATCTCGTCGGTGATCTTGCGATACTCGCCCACCGGGCTGTCGGCCTCAAGGACGGGCATGATAGGCTCGAACGGGTCACGGTGCACGCGAGCAACGCGCTCGATCTCCTTCACGCGAGACAGGCCGTGCTTATAAAGCCTGTCGCACGCCCCGTCCCAATCCGACCGTACCTCTTCGATGTCCGCGCTCGACACCAACCCGGCGATTGGTTGAAGACGCGAGGCCAAGTGAGGGGACTGGCGTAGCCAGCCGGTTTCGACACGGCAAAAAGCGAGCGCGAGCTGGAACATGTTCGCTTCCCAGACCGTATAGAAGCCGCGGCGGCGTTCGCGCCACTGGACGTACCAATCTAGGATGGCAGGAAAGACCAGCAGTCCCATCGCCAGCCTTTCGGTCGGAACACCGTATCCCTTGACCACGCTACGCGGCGACGCCGCGAGAGCGCCGAAGAGAAGCCCCAAGTGCTCGATTTTCTGAAAGGCCGTGGCTTCATTCCAGACACCGTTCCTGTGGAACCCAATGTCCGTCAACGTCGCTGTCTTGAACCTCACGAGGTCCGCCATCTCCGCTTCCAACGGCGGCGGCGCATCTGTGCGGGCCACGGCCAGTTCCAAGTCTGCTTCATCGGCTGATTGAATCTCGCCCTCGTTCGCGGGATCGAAATTACGCAGGCGCCGACGGTGCGTTAGCGAAGGAAAGCGTATGGCAAACCGGTGCTTTGCTGCCTCTGCCTGATAGCGCCGATAGTCCGTCGTGCCGGATATGATGACCGATCGCACCCACTGCAATATTTCCTGCCGTTCGCGCGCAGGCCGGTCATCGAAATCGTCGGGCAGATGCCATGCGAGCCTTCGCCGCTCGGAGCGAGTGACGCCGCTTAGCCGAGTGTGCCCGCTCGCGGCGCGTGAATTATTGGTCAATTTGGCTTTGAAGTAACCGGCCGGGAGACGATATCGTCGCTCGATCATCGCTAGGATCGCGATGCTCTTTACGGAAGTCGGAGCTTTCTTGCCGGCTGCCCATTGGACGAACGTCGAGCGTTCGATCTTCGCGCCGAAATAGCTGAGTGCCTTGTGCAGGTGTCCAATGGAATCGGCGTGTCGTTCGAGGTGCAAGGCAAAAGCTTCGTGGAAGCATGGGACGTCCGTCCATTCAGAGATGACCGCTTGAGGAAACTCAACGACGGGCTTTGGTTTGCGGCCGCGCTTGCGAGGTTGCATCGATTGGTTTTCCGACGGCGCAACAGCAGCGGCCGTCGAAAAGCTAGTGCTCTTCAACGTCATGAAATTTAGTTCTTCTTTCTGGGTTTAGAGGTGGGCTGAGCGCCCTATAATAATCGGGAAATATTGAAAGGCAGAGTTCAACAGGAGGCTATGCTGCCGTCAAAATGATCCGAATTTCGGTCTGCGTTGCCTTTCAAGGCGCGCAGCCAGCGCTATAGATGTTGACCTCTGAGTAGCCCCTAAATAAAAATTCCCCCGTCGTAGATTGGACCGCTAGCCTCGATTCTTCGCGGTCATGTTTCCCAGACGGGTGCCCGATCCCGAGGTAAAGCCTCGCCTTCGGGGGCTTATTTGGGGGCCCGATAGACGATGCATCAGAGAATAGGCCGGTTTTTAGCCAATTCTTGGCTCTATTCGACTCCCTTCACCGCTCCAGTTTTCGCAAATCGCGATCAGCGAAAGCTCGGCCAGCCCCGCGACGCGGGGACTGACGGCGTGGCTTTGCCACGCCGGGCCTACTTCTCTTCGCAGGGCTTCACCCTCACCGACTGCTCGACCAGCTGGATCTCGCGATAGGCGGTGAGGAAAGCGATGTCGGCGGCGTCGCGGCCGATGCAGATGCGCGCGCATCCCGACGGCCTCGTCATCCCGGTCGCGTCGACCATATGCCAGTCGCCATCCAGATAGACTTCGGCGACGGCGTGGAAGTCCATGGGCCGGGCGCCGAGCGCATAGACGCTCGCCATGCGCGCCGGGATATGCGCGGCGCGGGCGAGCGCGATCATCACATGCGTATAGTCGCGGCACACGCCGCGCCGTTCGACGAAGCTGTCGAGCGCGCCGGTATCGACGTCGCTGGTGCCCGCGACATAGGTGAAGCGGTTCTCGATCCAGTCGCGCATGCGGACGATCTTCGCCCCGCCTTCGAGCTCGCCGAAACGGCGGTCGACGAAGGCGTGAAACTTGTTCGAGGGGCAATAGCGCGATTCGTTGAGATAGGGCACCGCGCCGGCCGGCAGGCGGTGCAGCGGCACTTCGGCCAGCGAAGCGAGATCGATGTCGGGGCGGTCCACCGCGACGCGCGCGCGATATTCGGCGCGGAGCGTGCCCTCGGCACGCAGCCAGATCGGGTCGCAGATGCCGTCGGCCGCGGGTACGCGCGAAATGGATTCGGGCTCGCCGAGGTCGAGCGATGCGTCCTCGACATGCTGGCCGCCGCCGTTCGCCGCCTCGATCTGGAGCATCAGGTCGACCGGTTCGGACAGGCGGTAATTTAGGGAGGCGGAGATTTCGAGTTTCATCTATCGGCAACGCATCAAGGAGGGTTCGGTGGCGCTTAATAGGACAAAGGCCGGGACAAGGGAAAAGAACAAGTGACGCCGGCGCGGACCATCCCGTTCATCGTCGCGACGATCTTCATGGACGCGATCGGCTTCGGCATCATCATGCCGGTGCTGCCGCAGCTCGTGATGGAGGTCGGCGAAATCGACCTGCCCCACGCGATCGAGGTCGGCGCGTGGATCGGCCTCGTCATGGCGGTCGCGACCTTCCTCGCCTCGCCGGTGCTCGGCAACCTCTCCGACCGCTTCGGGCGTCGGCGCGTGCTGCTGCTCGCATTGGGCGGGCTCGCGGTCGATTATGCGTTGCTCACCGTGGTCGAGACCTTGCCCTGGCTGTTCGTCGCGCGCGCGCTGTCGGGCATTTTCGGCGGCAGCTATGCCGCGGCGCAGGCGGCGATCGCCGACATCACCGCGCCCGAGGAGCGCGCGCGCAACTTCGGCTTCGTCGGCGCGGCGTTCGGGATCGGTTTCGTCGCGGGGCCGGCAATCGGCGGCTTTCTCGGCGAGATGAGCCCGCGCGCGCCCTTCGTCGCCGCCGCGATCCTCGCCGCCGCGAACATGCTCTACGGCCTGTTCATCTTTCCCGAAACGCTGCCGCCCGAACGCCGCCGCGCCTTCGACTGGCGCCGCGCCAATCCGCTGGGCGCGTGGCAGACGATGCGAGCGCTGCCCGGCATGGACGGCGTCGCGGGGGTGCTCGTGCTGTGGCAAATCGCAAGCCTCGTCTATCCGATGACGTGGAGCTTCTATTGCATCGCGCAGCTCGGCTGGACGCCGGGGATGATCGGGGCGAGCCTTGCCGCGGTCGGGGTGATGATCGCATTGGGGCAGGCGTTCGTCGTCGGGCCCGCGGTCGCGCGCTTCGGCGAGCGCGACGCGGCGACGCTCGGCATCCTCGTCGCGGTCGCGGTCTATATCGGCTATGCCTTCACCACCTCGACGATCGGCGCCTTCCTGCTGCTGATTCCCATCGCGCTGCAGGCGCCGGTGCAGCCGTCGCTGATGGCGATGATGTCGCGCCGCGCGACGGCGGAGACGCAGGGCGAGGTTCAGGGGATTTCGGCGATGGCGATGGGGCTGGGGCAGCTCGTCGCCCCGCTGCTGCTCACGGGAACGATGGCTTATTTCACCGCCGACAAGGCGCCGGTGCATTTTCCGGGCGCCGCCTTCATTGTCGCCGCCGTCTTTGGCCTGCTAGCGATTGCCATGCTCCGCCGCCTGCCGCGCGCGCAGCCGGCCGATCAGATGCCGCCGTCGGTCACCGCATAGCCGAGCGCATCGAAGCCCGCGGTCAGCATCTGGATGCAGGCCGCGACCTCGGCGCCATCGGTCGAGCGAATGACGAAATTCGCCCCGACCTTGCCATCGCGAAAGAAGGGATAGCTGCCGATCGCAACCCCCGGATGCTCCTTTTCGCCGAGGCGGAGCAGGTCGGCGATCTCGCTCTCGGGCGCCCATGCGCCGATCGTATGCGCGACGAGCGGCTTGCCACCTTCGAGCTCGCCGGTCAGCGCGTCGAGCATGCCCGCGGTGATGTGCGGCACACCGGCCATCACGAACAGATTGCCGATGCGGATGCCCGGCGCGCCCGACATGCGGTTGGGGATCAGCTCGGCGCCGTCGGGGGTGCGCGCCATGCGCAGCCGCGCCTCGGTCAGCTCGCCGCCGCGCTTGCTGTAATAGCCCTCGAGGATCGCGCGCGCCTCTGGATGGACGATGACGCCGACGCCCAGTGCCTTGGCCACCGCATCGACGGTGATGTCGTCGTGCGTCGGGCCGATGCCGCCGGTGGTGAAAACATAGTCGTAGCGCGCGCGGATCGCGTTCAGCGCATCGACGATCTCGTCCTCGACGTCGGGCACGATGCGCACCTCGCGCAAGCGAATTCCCTGCACGTCGAGCCAGGTCGCGATCTGCGATACATTCTTGTCCTGCGTGCGGCCCGAGAGAATCTCGTCGCCGATCACCAGCACGGCGGCGGTCCAGATGCGTTCGTCGCTCATCGCTTTGCCTTAGCCCGCTGGCATGACAAAACAAGTCCGCTGGCAGTCGAACCTTGTTCTTGATATGTTCCTGCCCGAATCAATCCAATGGGAGAAGCGCGATGGCCGACGAACTGATTTTCTATACCAACCCGATGTCGCGCGGACAGATCGCGCGCTGGATGCTCGAAGAGGTCGGCGTGCCTTACGAACCGCGCATCCTCGATTATGGGACGACGATGAAGGACGCCGCCTATCTCAAGGTGAACCCGATGGGCAAGGTTCCGGCGATCGTCCACAAGGGCAAGGCGGTCACCGAATGCGCCGCGATCTGCGCCTATCTCGCCGACGCCTTTCCCGAAAAGGGCCTCGCCCCCGACCCGGCCGACCGCGCCGATTATTATCGCTGGCTCTTTTTCACCGCAGGCCCCGTCGAGCAGGCGATCACCGCCAAGCATTTCGGGATCGAACCCGATGCCGACCAGCAGCGCATGGCGGGCTTCGGCTCGCTCGCCGCGGCTCTCGACGCGCTCGAAGGCGCGGTCGCGGGCAAGGCGTTCGTCGCGGGCGACCGCTTCAGCGCCGCCGACGTCTATGTCGGCAGCCAGATCGACTGGGGATTGCAGTTCGGCACCATCGCGCCGCGCCCGGCGTTCGAGGCCTATGCCGCCGGACTTCGCGAACGCCCGGCCTACCAGCGCGCGAAGGAAATCGACAACGGGCTGATCGCCGAGATGCAGGCGGCGGGCGCCGCGGGCTAGGGTCAGGACCCTAGGCGCGGAACTCGGAAACGAGACAGCCCTCCCGCCCGGGTCGCAGGGGCGGGAGGGCTGTGGTTCCGGACCGCCGTGGTGGGGCGGCCCGGATAGGAAACCGGTCGCGCCTAGCGCGCGGCTTCGCGCACCTTCTGCACGGCGGGGAGCAGCAGGCCGATCAGGATCTGGATCGGGTTCGAGGTCACCGTGATGCTGCCCTGCGCGGGCTGCGCCGACTGCGCCATCGCGGGGGTCGCCGAAGCGAGGATGGCGAGCGCGAGGACAGGGGCGATCATCTTCTTGGTCATCTTCATTTCCTTTCAGAATCGGTTCAAAGTCATCGAATTGGGTTCGGGTCTTTCCCGATGCGCTGCTTATGCCGCACGGCATCGCACCCGGCGGTGATCGCCGTCACTCGCCGGAGAAAAACTCACAAAGACTTGAAAAGAAAAGAAAGAAACTTTTTAGAGCATCGTGCGCTAATTAAAACCCGTTCGCCCTGAGCTTGTCGAAGGGCCGTTCTTTCTTTTGGCACCGCAGAAGAAGGACGGTGCTTCGACAAGCTCAGCACAAACGGGGTCGGGTTTGATTCCGATTATCAGCTTGATGCTCTAACCGCGCTTGAGGCGTACCAAAGCCGCATCAAGCGCCTGCAGGAATTGCGAGCGATCGGCCTTCGAAAAGGGCGGCGGCCCGCCGACCCGGCCGTCCATTCCCGCGCGCAGGTCGGCCATGATCGCGCGGGTCGCGATCGCGGGGCCGATCGATGCCGCGGTAAAGGGCTTGCCGTTCGGGCCGAGCACCGTCGCCCCCGCCTTCAGCGCGCGGTCGGCGAGCAATATGTCGGCGGTGACCACGATGCTCTTCGCATCCGCCGCTTCGGCGATCCAGTCGTCGGCGGCGTCGAAGCCGTCCGAGACGGTAATCCGTTCGATCAGCGGGTGCTCGGGCACGCGCAGCCGGCTGTTGCTCACGACCTTGACCGCCACCTCGTGCCGCCACGCGACGCGATAGATTTCGTCCTTCACCGGGCAGGCGTCGGCATCGACGAGGATCACTGGCGCGCTCATCCCGAAAGCCCGTCCCAGAGCAGCTTGGCGCCGAGCAACACCATCAGCGCATAGATGAGCACATAGAAGCGTTCGGGGTTCATCCGCTTCATCCAGCGCACGGTCAGCAGCGTCGAGACGATCGCGAGCGGCATCAGCAGCAGCGCCGCGACGACGACCTCGTGCGGAAAGGCGCCGAGCGCGAGATAGGCAGGCACCTTCATCCAGTTGATCAGCGCGAAGAGCACCGAACTCGTTCCGATGAAGACGAGGTGCGGCAGGCGGCGCGGCGTCACCCACATCTGGAACGGCGGGCCGCCGGCATGCGCGATCTGGCTCGTCAGCCCGGTCGCGAAGCCGAACAGGCTGCCGCCCCAGCCCGGCGACTGCGACGCCGCGACGATCCGCCCGCCGCGCTCGACCCACAGACGGTAAAGCCCGAAGGCGAGCGTGATCGCGCCCAGCGCCGCCATCAGCTGCGCCTCGTTCACCCGTTCGGCATAGTACCAGCCCGCGAGGATGCCGAGCGCGGCGCCGGGCAGCATCCAGCCGATGATCCAGCCGTCCCACGTCTTGCGGAACGACCAGACGCTGATCACGTCCTGCACAATCAGCACCGGCAGCAGCAGCGCCGCCGCGGTCGCCGGCGGCAGCACCAGTGCCGCCAGAGGCGTCGCGAGCGCACCGACCCCGGCGAGCCCGCCCTTCGCCATGCCGAGCAACACGACCGCGACGACCAGAATCGCCAGCGTCGCCGGATCGGCCAGGATGCTCATGCGGCGGGGATCATGCGTCGGGGTTTTCGGGCAAGCGCCAGTCGATCGCGCCACGCCCCTTCGCCTCGAGAAAGGCATTCGCCTGGCTGAACGGCCGCGACCCGAAAAAGCCGTTATGCGCCGACAGCGGCGAGGGATGCGGCGCGCGCAGGATCAGGTGCGGGCCGCCGGGGCCCAGCCCCGGCACGTTCGCCGCCTTCTTCTGCGCATGGCTGCCCCACAGGATGAAGACCTTGGGCGCCGGATCGGCGGCGACCGCCGCGACCGCGGCGTCGGTGAACTTCTCCCATCCCTTGCCCTGATGCGACGCGGCCATCCCCGCCTCGACCGTCAGGCAATTGTTGAGCAGCAGCACACCCTGCTCGGCCCAATGTTTCAAATAGCCGTGCGATGCGGGCGGGATGCCGAGGTCGCTCTTCATTTCCTTGTAGATGTTGACGAGGCTCGGCGGGGTACGCACGCCGGGCTGCACCGAAAAGCAGAGCCCGTGCGCCTGCCCCGGCCCGTGATAGGGGTCCTGCCCCAAGATCACGACGCGCACATCCTGCGGCGGCGTCGCGTCGAGCGCGGCGAACCAGTCGCGCGGGCGCGGAAAGATCGCCTTCCCCTTATCGCGCTCGCCCGCCAGAAATTGCTTGAGCGCCGCCATATAGGGCTGCTCGAACTCGCCGCCGAGGCGGGCGAGCCAGTCGGGATGCAGTTTGACCTCGGCCATGCCCATGGGCTTCACCAGAGCGCGGCGGGCTTGTCCAGCCTCCTGTTCACCACGGCGCGGCGAACGGGCCTTTGCGTCATCGGCTCGCTTCCCTATATCCCCCCAATGACAAGCCCGCCCGACCCCCGCCGCTTCCTCTATCGCGCCGATGCGCTCGACCCCGATCTCGCGCAAAAGCTTGCGCGCGAGGCGCTCGCCAAGGCCGACGACGGCGAGCTTTACCTGCAATATCGCGCGACCGAGAGCTTCGGTTTCGACGACGGGCGCCTCAAGACCGCCGATTATTCGACCGACGCCGGCTTTGGCCTCCGCGCCGTATCGGGCGAGATGACGGGCTTCGCGCATGCGAGCGACGTCAGCGCAGGGGCGATCCGCCGCGCTGCCGAAACGCTCGCGTTGCTCGATCCCGCCAGCCAAGCCCCCGCCGGCCCGCCGCCGCGCACCAACCGCCACCTTTACGACGAGGCGAATCCGCTCGACCTCATCCCCTTCGCGAAGAAGGTCGAGCTTTGCCAGAAGGTCGACGCCGCCGCGCGCGCGCGCGATCCGCGCGTCGTGCAGGTCTCGGTCGCGCTCGCCGGAAGCTGGTCGGTGGTCGAGATCGTCCGCGCCGACGGCTTCCTCGCGACCGATATCCGCCCGCTCGTCCGCCTCAACGTCTCGATCGTGGTCGAGGAGAACGGGCGCCGCGAGAGCGGCTATTTCGGCCTCGGCGGCCGCTATATGTACGACCATCTGTTCGAACCCGCACAGTGGAACCGCGCGATCGACGAGGCGCTGAACCAGGCGCTCGTCAATCTGCGCGCGGTCGACGCCCCCGCGGGCGAGTTCACCGTGCTGCTCGGCCCCGGCTGGCCCGGCGTGCTGCTGCACGAAGCCGTCGGCCACGGGCTCGAGGGCGATTTCAACCGCAAGGGCACCAGCGCCTTTTCCGGCCGTATCGGCGAACGCGTCGCGGCGCCCGGCGTGACGGTGGTCGACGACGGCGCGATGGAAAGCCCGGTCGGCGGCGGCCGCCGCGGTTCGCTCAGCATCGACGACGAGGGCACCCCGACCGGCGAGACGGTGCTGATCGAGGACGGAATCCTGAAAGGCTATATGCAGGACCGCCTCAACGCGCGGCTGATGGGCGTCGAACCGACCGGCAACGGGCGCCGCGAGAGCTTCGCGCACGCGCCGATGCCGCGGATGACCAACACCTTCATGCGCGGCGGGAATGACGATCCCGCCGAGCTTCTGAGCCGCGTCAAGAACGGTATCTTCGCCAAGAGCTTTGGCGGCGGACAGGTCGACATCGTGTCGGGCAAGTTCGTTTTTTCCTGCACCGAGGCGTACAAAATCGAGAACGGCAAATTGGGCGACTCGATCAAGGGCGCGACGCTGATCGGCGACGGGCCGAGCGTGCTGACCAAGGTCACGGGTATCGGCAACGACATGGCGATCGACGAGGGCATCGGCATCTGCGGCAAGGCGGGGCAGAGCGTCCCTGCGGGCGTCGGCCAGCCGACGCTGCTGGTGAGTGGGCTGACGGTGGGCGGGACGGCGTAACCAGTCCTCCCTCTTCGTCATGCCGGACTTGATCCGGCATCCATGACTTCACCGGCCCGCATGGACCCGGATCAAGTCGAACGAGCCACGTGTCTCGTTCGAGGGTGACGAATGCGGCTTTAGCCCTGTGATCGCGCTCACTTGGCGTCCGGCCTCGCCGCGCATATAGGATAACCAAACAGAAACAGGATTCGGTCGCATCATCCGTGGGGGGATCCCCTGCAACAGGGAGGATAGCATGCGTTCGACTCTGCGTTTCGTTTCCGTCGCCGCCATCGCCGCGATGCTCGCCGCCGTTCCGGGCTCGGCGCAAAAGACCACCGGACCCAAAGAACGCTATGAAATGGACGTCGCGACCGCGTCGGGTTTCGCCGCGATGACCGCGGGCGGGCGCAAGCCCGGCGTCGGCGGAATGATGGGGATGATGTTCGGCGGCGGCCCCGAAAATCAGGTCGCGCGCACGATCGAACTTCGGCTCGGGGCGAATCAGCCGCCGACCAAGCCGCCCGTGCGCGCCGACCATTTTTTCCAGCCGCAGGCGAAGCTTGGCGCGTCATTGCCGCTATGGGGGCCCGAGCCCGGACAACCGCGTCCGCGCGAGGACGGCAATGAAATGCCCGACAATTTCGAACGTCCCAAGGGCCGCCTGCTGCTCTTTTGGGGCTGCGGCGCCAAGGCCGGGCCGGGGCAGCCCGTCGTGATCGACTTTGCCAAGGTCGCGGCGGGGCAAGTGCCGCCGAACCTTTTCACCTCGACCGTCCCGCGCATCCGCGAGGTGATGGCGTCGAACAGCGCCTCCTATGCCGACTGGCCGAACCGCAAATCGTCAAAGGCGGTGCCGAAGGACAGCTCGCTGCTCGGCGCGCACCGCGTCGCGGGCAATGTGGGGCCGGAGATCAATTTCACGCTCGCGCAGGATTATATGCCCGCACTGGGTGCCTCGACCGCGCAGCAGGGCGACGGGTCGGTGATGATCCGCTGGAACGCGCTCCAGCCGGCGACCGGCTATGTCGCCTGGGCGTTCGGCGGCATGGACCGCGGCGGCGGGAACGGCGACATGGTGTGGTGGACGAGCAGCAACGCGCGCGAATTCGGCGGCGGCCTGTGGGACTGGCTGCCGCCGCCGGTCGTGGCGAACCTGATCACCAAAAGGATCGTGATGCCGCCCTCGCAGACGAGCTGCCAGATTCCCGCCGAGGTCAAGAAGGCGTCGGGCGAGATGATGATCGGCAATTTGAACGCCTTCGGACCCGAGGCGAATTTCTCCTATCCGCCGAAGCCCGCGGGCAATGCGGTGTGGAATATCGACTGGACCGCGAAAGTGCGCTTCCGGTCGCACACGATGCTGATGATCGGCGCCGATTTCGGCGGCATGGGCGGGTCGTCGACGGGCGGCAGCGCTCTGGCCGAGCCCGCGAAAAAGAAGAAGTGCAAAGGCCCGTTCGGCATTCCGCTCCCCGACGGAGCGTGCTGAAACGGCGGCGAGTCAGCCCCTGTTCACGCACAATCGCGTAAAAGAGCGCCGGGTAGGCTATGATGAAGACAGGAGTCGAACCATGCGTCACCTCATCCCGGCGCTCATTGCCGCCGCGGCCGTAGCGGCCGCTCCCGCCGCGACCGCGCGCGAGAAGCTTGATCCCGAGGCCGAGCTCGCCAAGCTGCTCGAAGGCCGCGTTGCCGGCGAACCGCAGAATTGCATCCCGCTGTCGACCGCGCGCAGCTCGCAGATCATCGACAAGACCGCGATCGTCTACAAGGTCGGCAGCACCTATTGGGTCAACCGGCCGAAGGGCGGCGCCGAATCGCTCGACGACGACGATATTCTCGTCCTCAGGACGACGGGGAGCCAGCTGTGCAGCATCGACACGCTCGAACTGCACGATCGGACGAGCCGGATGTACAGCGGCTTCGTTTCGCTCGGCGAATTCGTCCCCTATCGAAAAGCGAAGGGCGAATAGCTTCGCGAGCGCACAGCTAAGCGATCCAGGGTTGCGCAAACCGCTCTGGATTGCTTCGCTGCGCTCGCAATGACGAACGATTCCCAAGCACCCGCACCGCCCCCCGCCGACTGGGCCCGGCAGCTGCTCGCCTTCTGGTTCGACGACCATGGCATGGACGACTGGTACGGCGGCGGCCCCGATTTCGATGCCGAGGTCCGCGATCTTGCCGAAGGCTGGCACGAGGCCCTCCGTTCGCAGCCCGCCGAGGCCTTTCTGACCGACCCCGACACCGCGCTCGCGGCGACGATCCTGTTCGATCAGGTGCCGCGCAACATCTATCGCGGCCACGCCGACGCCTTCGCGACCGACAGCCTCGCCCGCGCGATCGCGCGCGGCATCGTCGCGCGCGGCTGGCACGAAAGCTGGCCCGACGAGCGCCGCCAGTTCGCCTGCCTGCCCTTTCAGCATAGCGAGGATCTCGGCGACCAGCGCGAATCGCTGCGCCTCTTCGGCCAGTTCGACGACCCGATGTTTCAGGATTATGCCAAGAAGCATTTCGACATCGTCGACCGCTTCGGCCGCTTCCCCCACCGCAACGACGCGCTCGGCCGCGCGACCCGGCCCGATGAGGAAGCGGCGATAGAAGAGGGCAAGAATTGGTGATAGGGCGGATCCGAACCGGAGAACAGCCATGGCCGAATTCACCGATACGCTGACCGAAAAGCATATCGCCTTCATCGCGAAGCAGCCGGTCTTTTTCACCGCGACCGCCGCCGCCGACGGCCGGATCAACCTGTCGCCAAAGGGCTATGCCGACAGTTTCCGCGTCCTTTCCGAAAATCAGGTCGCCTATCTCGACCTCGGCGGATCGGGAAACGAAACCCACGCGCACCTCGCCGCCGATGGCCGGATCACGATCATGTTCTGTGCCTTCGACCGCAGCGCACTGATCCTGCGCATCTATGGCCGCGGGCGTCCCGTGCTGCCGCAGGACGGGGAATGGGACGCGCTCGCGGCCCATTTCAAGCTGCTTCCCGGCACGCGCCAGATTTTCGTGATCGACATCGAAAGCGTGCAGACGAGCTGCGGCTGGGGCGTGCCGATGATGGAACTGCAACACGAGCGCGACACGCTGCAAAAATATCACCGCCAAGCCGACCGCGCGCTGTGGGTCGAAAAATTCAAGGAACGCGACCGGAGCATCGACGGCCTGCCGACGCGCCCAACCGACCGTTTCATTTCGGGCGAGCCCCAGGACGTAAATCCGTAGATTGCGCGTTCGAGGTTTGAAGCGATTTTGTTCAGGGCAAGGAAGCGAGGCGCAGGCATATGAGTATATTCCCAGGCTTGCTGACGCGGCCATGGACAAAATCGGTCAAATCCCCCCTTCCGCTTGTTGTGGGGGACGTCGAAATGGCTTCGATCTCGCCCCCGCGCGGCCTTGCAGATGGAACCACCCTCTGCGGCAGCCGCGCGAAGCCGATATCTTCGCCATTTCGGCGCCTCGACCGCGCAATCTACGGATTTACGTCCTAATGCCGCTCGTCGAGCTGGTGCGGCTTCCCAACGGCGCCGAGGCCGAATTGCTGCGCGGCCGGCTCGAAAGCGCGGGTGTCCACGCGGTCTGTTTCGACGCGGGCATGAATATCGCCGAGAGCGTCGGGCTGCTCATTCCGGTGCGGGTGATGGTGCTCGACGAGGATCTGGACGAGGCGCGCGCGTTGATGACCGAGTTCGAGGGCGGCGGGAACGGAACCGCGGCCTGAGCGCTTGAAAAGCAGATGATCAAGGTCGCCAGCTACAATATGCGCAAGGGCATCGGGCTCGATCGCCGCCGCGATCCAGGCCGCGTGCTGTCGGTGCTCGGCGAACTCGATGCCGACATCGTTGCGCTGCAGGAGGCCGACCGGCGTTTCGGCACCCGCGCGAGCGCGATCCCGCCGCACATGTTCGCGGATCATAGCGATTATGTCCCCGTCGATCTCTTGAGCGGGCGTCCCTATGCGATCGGCTGGCACGGCAATGCGCTGCTCGTGCGCAAGGGTGCCGAGGTCGAGGAAAGTCACGCGCTCCACCTGCCGACGCTCGAACCGCGCGGCGCCGTCGCCGCGACGGTGCGCATCGGCGATACGCGGCTCCGCGTCGTCGGCATGCACCTCGATATTTCGGGGCTGCGCCGCCGCCAGCAGGCGCGCGCGATCCTGAACCATGTCGCCGAGGGCGAGCCCTTGCCGACGATCCTGATGGGCGATTGCAACGAATGGCGCGCGACCGGCGGCTGCCTTGCCGATTTCGGCGCGCAACACCGCCTCGTCGACACCGGCCACAGCTTCCACAGCCGCCGCCCCGTCGCCAAGCTCGACCGGATTTTCGCTACCCCCGACCTCGAAGCGGTCGAGGCGGGCGTCCATCGCAGCGCGCTCGCGGCGAGGGCGTCGGATCATTTGCCCATCTGGGCGCGGTTCAAGGCCGCCGCCGACACTTAAACCCCCTCCAGCTTGCGGGAGGGGAACAACGCTGCCTAAAATTTAGGCAGCAGCCTGCCTCGCCTGCCCACCGAACGCACGATCCGGTGCGTCGGTGACTCCAAAACCGTCACAAAATGTTAACTTTCGAACCTCGGGCGCAATTTGGCACGCCCGTTGCAGTGCAACATGGTGCCATTAGCAAAAGGGGGCGTCATGAAGCTGATCCTGGCCATCATCAAACCATTCAAGCTCGACGAGGTGCGCGAGGCGCTCACCGGACTCGGCATCGCCGGCATGACCGTGACCGAGGTCAAAGGCTTCGGCCGGCAAAAGGGGCAGACCGAAATCTACCGCGGTGCCGAATATGCCACCAACATGGTGCCGAAGGTGAAGATCGAGCTCGTCTGCGACGACGCGCTCGCGCCGCGGGTCGTCGAAACGCTGCAGCAAAGCGCCGGTACCGGTTCGATCGGCGACGGCAAGATTTTCGTCCTCGACGTCGGTCAGGCCGTGCGCATCCGCACGGGCGAAACCGGCGAGGCGGCTCTGTAATGATAAAGGGGGAAGCAATGAAGTTCGCAAACAAGATTGCGGCGGGCGCCGGGGCCGCGGGCCTTTCGCTGTTCGCCGCGCTGCCCGCCTGGGCACAGGAAGCCGTCGCCGAAGCGGCGCCCGCCGCCGCCGAAGCCGTACCGACGCCCGACAAGGGCGACACCGCGTGGATGATGATCTCGACCGTGCTCGTCATGGCGATGATCGTCCCGGGCCTCGCGCTGTTCTACGGCGGGCTCGTCCGCACCAAAAATATGGCCTCGGTGCTGACGCAGGTGCTCGCCGTCGCGGCGCTCGCGATGATCCTCTGGGTCATGTACGGCTACAGCCTCGCCTTCGGCGGCGACGCCAACCAGTTCATCTCGGCCGGAAAGATGTTCCTCGCCGGCGTCACCGCGGATTCGACCGTCGCGACCTTCACCGATGGCGTCGTGATCCCCGAATTCGTCTTCATCGCCTTCCAGATGACCTTCTCGGCGATCACCGTCGCGCTCGTCCTCGGCGGGCTCGTCGAGCGCATGAAATTCTCGGCGGTGATGGTCTTCGCGATCGTCTGGCTGACCATCGTCTATTACCCGATCGCGCACATGGTCTGGTATCTCGGCGGTGACGATGCCTCGACCGGCCTGATCTTCGGCTGGGGCGCGCTCGACTTCGCAGGCGGCACCGTCGTCCACATCAACGCGGGCGTCGCAGCGCTCGTCGGCGGCTTCATCATCGGCAAGCGCAGCGGCTACCAGAAGGACATCATGGCGCCGCACTCGCTGACCATGACGCTGATCGGCACCGGCCTCCTCTGGGTGGGCTGGTTCGGCTTCAACGCCGGCTCGGCGCTCGAAGCCAATGGTTCGGCCGGCCTCGCGCTGATCAACACCTTCACCGCCACCGCCGCCGGCGTCCTCTTCTGGATGCTCACCGAACGCGCGCTCGGCCACAAGGGCTCGCTGCTCGGCGCCTGTTCGGGTGCGATCGCCGGCCTCGTCGCCGTCACCCCGGCCGCGGGCAATTCGGGTCCGTTCGGCGCGATCCTGCTCGGCGCGATCGCCGGCATCGTCTGCTGCTGGTTCGTCATGAAGATCAAGCCCAAGCTCGGCTTCGACGACTCGCTTGACGTGTTCGGTATCCACGGCCTCGGCGGCATCATCGGCTCGGTCGGCACCGCGGTGACGATGCTCGCCGCGCTCGGCGGTCCCGCCGGCGATGACTATGTCCTCGGCGCGCAGCTCTGGATCCAGATCAAGTCGGTGCTCGTCGCGATCCTCTGGTCCGGCGCCGGCTCGGCCATCGCCTTCTATGTCGCGAAGCTGGTCACCGGCGGGCGCGTGTCGGAAGAGGTCGAACGCGAAGGCCTCGACCTCGGCGAGCACGGCGAGCGCGCCTATAATTATTGACGAGACAGGATACCCGTCGCCGCACGTCTCTCTCCTTTCAATCGGCGGCGGCGGGATCCTCACCAGGTTCCTCCTGCGAACCACTGGCCGGGACCGACGTCCCGGCCTTTTTTTTGATTGTGGCCGAAAGGGCCACGGGCCCGGGACCGCCGTCCCGGCCTCTTTTTTTGATTGTGGCCGAAAGGGCCACGGGCCCGCGACCGACGTCCCCGGCCATTTTTATACTGTGGCCGCGACGCAACAGGTCCGGGTAATTTTATTGCGCGCGAATCGTCCCCCATTGCCTCTCACCCGCAAGAAGCGCACCCTCCCGCCCGGACCAGCGTCAGATTGGCCACCAGGAGGAGGATTATCATGAATGCACGAGCATCTTTGCTCGCAGGCTTGTCGTGCCTTGCGCTCGCAAGCGCCCCGGCAGCGGCGCAGGACGCGCCGTCGGACAGCTATGACGGCAACGAGATCATCGTCACGGCCACCAAGCGCGACGCCAGCCTTCAGGACGTTCCCTTTTCGATCAACGCCCAGACCGAACAGGCGATCGAGCGCGCCAATGCGAGCACGATCGAGGATCTGTCGCGCAACGTCGCGGGGCTGACCGTCCAGAATCTCGGGCCCGGGCAGAGCCAGGTATCGGTGCGCGGCGTTTCGGCGGGCCAGATCGCGCGCGACCAGCCGGGCGTCAAGGAACAGGTCGGCGTCTATCTCGACGAATCGGTCGTCTCGCTGTCGCTCTTCACCCCCGACCTCGACCTGTTCGATTTGAACCGCGTCGAAACGCTGCGCGGGCCGCAGGGCACGCTTTTCGGCTCGGGTTCGGTCGGCGGCACGCTCCGCTACATCACCAACCAGCCGACCACCGACCGCGTCGAGGGCAAGGTCGAAGGCAATGTGAATCTCGTCGATGGCGACGATTTCGGCGGGCATTTGAAAGGCGCGATCAACCTGCCGCTAAGCGAGAATCTCGCGATGCGCGCGGTCGGCTATTACACGCGCTACGGCGGCTTCATCGATGCGCTGCGCGAAGGCGGCGGCGAGAGCGAGGACGTCAACAGCGGCGAACGCTATGGCGGCCGCGTGTCGCTCCGCTGGGAACCGGCCGAGAATCTCTCGATCACCCCGCGTTTCCTCTATCAAAAGGTGACCACCGACGGTTTCAACCGGCAGGAGGTCTATAATCTCTATGCCAACCAGTTCACGACGACGCGCCCGCAGGTGACCTTCGAGGAACGCCAGCAATATCTGCTGCTCGACGAAGCCTTCGAGGACGAGGTCAAGCTCTTCGACCTCACGATGAACTATGGCGGCGACACGATCGGCCTGACCTCGGTCACGAGCTATACCGATCGCGACATCCTCGTCAGCCGCGACGCGAGCGCGCTCACCGGCAGCGTGTCGGCCGATCTCGGCTTCCCCGACGCGGGCATCCTGCTCCCGTCGAACCTCGTCGACACGACGGGGGTCAAGCAGTTCACGCAGGAACTTCGCGTGAACTCGGCAGGCGAGGGCCCCTTCCAATGGCTCGTCGGCGGCTATTATGCGAACGTCAAACGCGACTATGCCCAGCGCCTGCCGACGCCCGGTTATGACGCCTTCACCGACGCGACCCTCGGCGCTGGAACTTCGGCGGCGGTGGCGAATGGCTTCGGCCCCGATTCGCCCTACAATGCCGACATCCCCTATGACCTGTCGCAAATCGCGATCTTCGGCGAGGTCAGCTATGACTTCACCGAACGGCTGACCGCGACGGTCGGCGGCCGCTATTACGCCTTCGACGAAACGCGGCGCTTCGTATCGGGCGGGCTGTTCACGAACGGCGACAATGACCGCGACAAGACCTCGTCGACCGGTTTTTCGCCGCGCCTGCTCTTGAGCTACGACGTCGCCGACGGCGTCACGCTCAACGCGCAGGCGTCGAAGGGCTTCCGCCTCGGCGGCGTCAACGATCCGCTCAATCTGCCGCTCTGCGACGGCGGCAATCCGGGCGGCCCCGATGCCGAGACCTTCGGCGGCCGGCCGCGCTACGACGACGAAACGCTGTGGAACTATGAAGGCGGGGTGAAGGCGCAGTTCGGCGGCATCACCTTCAACGCCGCGGGCTTCTATACCAAGATCAACAATCTGCAGGTCACCGCCGATGCCGGCAGCTGCTCGTCGCGCATCGTCTTCAACGCCGACGCGCATACGATGGGGCTTGAATTCGAGCTGTCGGCGAGCCCCTTCACCGGCTTCGATCTCGGACTGTCGGGCAGCTATGTCGAGGCCGAATTCGATTCGACGCTGACGCGCCCCGACGGAACGGTGATCGAGGGGATCCGCGACGGCAACCGCCTGCCCTCGGTGCCGAAGTTCCAGATGGCGGCGAACGCGACCTACAGCTTCCCGATCGACGCATCGGGGAACAGCAACGCCTTCGTCACCGCCTCCTTCCAGCATGTCGGCAGCCGCTATACGCAGCCGGGAGATCAGGAGAACAACCCGCGGACCTTCGTCCACGGCTTCACCTTCGGCGGCGCAGCGATCGGATCGGCGACGACGCTCGACCTCAAGCTGCCCGATTATCAGCTGGTCAATATCGGCGCGGGAATCGAGTTTCCCGACGAACTCGAAATCTCGGTCTATGTGAACAATCTGTTCGACGAAAACGCCCTGCTCGCCTTCGACCGCGAGCGCGGCGGACGCGCGCGGCTGGGCTTTGCGACGAACCAGCCGCGCACCTTCGGCGTCACGGTGCGAAAGGGCTTTTAAGCGGCCGCGAAAGGGGCCGGATCGCCGGCGCGTGCCGGCCCCTTTCTCAACTGAAATGCTGCACAAATTTTGTGCAGCATTGCCGCAATTTTAGCCTTTCCAACATGACATTAATGTGGCATTCATTGGGTCAACAGTTTCAGGAGGGGAGAGCCTGAAAGGCTGGGCCGGGACGCAAGTCCCGGCCCTCTTTTTTTGTGCACAACATGCGCCCGCCTGAAAAGTGGCGGCTTTCAGGGGTTTTTGCGCGTATAGCGCAGCACAGCGAAGACGCGCCAGCCGCCATCTTCCTGCAGGACCGAATCGCTGACGAGGAGCCGCCCACTCTCGTCGAGGACATAGGTCGATCGGCCGATCTCGACATCGGCGCTGCCCCAATGCGTCCACCATTTCGCCGCATTCACCCCGCCCGCAACCGCGCGCGTGCGCCCCGTGCTGTCGGTCCATTTCCCGCCGACGCGCCCCTTCGCATCGACGGCATAGGTCGCCTCTGCCGAGTAGGCGACGGGCGGGGTTCGCTCGATGCTCAGCCGATAGGAAAGCATCGTCGCGCCGCCCTCGCCCGGCGCGATCTCGAGCGTCGCGGTCGCGGGCTTGCCGAACGCCTCGCCCTCACCGACCAAGCTTCCGTGCCAGGCGGTCAGCGACGGTGGCTCGGCGGCGGGCGGCGCGGACGCGAGAAGCGCCGCGGCGGCCCAGCCGAGTGCCGTCATGACACCATATCGGACTGCGAGAACATGAAGGCGTTGCCGTCGGGATCGTAAAAGGTGAGCAATTTCACCAGCCCCGGAATATGCTGGATATCGCCGTCCTGCCGCACGCCCTCGGCATCGAGATGGGCCTTGGCTTCGACGATGTCGGCGACCTCGAACACATTGGTCGCGCCGCCGCCCTGCACGACGCTCTCGACCTCGCTCAGCCCGATATTGACCCCCGCCATGGGGGTTCTCATTTCGCACCAGCCGATCTCGTCGGCGCGGTAGAGCAGTTCGCAGCGCATCACCCGCCCGTACCATCCAATCGACGCGGTCATGTCCTTCACCCCCATCGAGCAGGTAAGCTCGGATCCATATTCGAGTGCCATGCCTTTGCTCCCTCTGCCAACATCCTTGCATCGATGGTCTGGTTTGTATAGTTACTTGCAAATGCCGTCAAGCAAGTCCGATCCGCCGCCGCCCGATCCGTTGCTGGTCCAGCTCGGCAGCCACCGCTGGCTGGTGCCCTTGCTCGCCGATCTCGCGGCCCGCAAAGGCGCGCGCTTCGTCGAGCTCGTCCACCGGCTCGGACTGTCGCGCGACAGCCTGACGCGGACGCTGGAGGCGGCGCAGGCGATCGGCTGGGTGCGGCGCAACCCCGGTCACGGCCACCCGCTTCGCCCCGAATATATATTGACCGACAGCGGTCAGGCGGCCGCCGCGCGCGCCGCGACGATCGCCGAAGCCCATGGCGCGCTCGGCCTGCCCCCTGGCGCCGCGACGCGCTGGGGGCTGCCGCTCGTCGTCGGCATCGGCGTGGGGCACGACCGCTTCAACGCGCTGTCGCGCCTGCTCGCCCCCGCGACACCGCGGGCGCTGTCGCAGGGGCTGGCCGCGCTTGGGCGCCATGGGCTGGTGACGCGCGAGGTGATCGATATGCGCCCGCCCGCGAGTCGGTATGACTTGACGGGCAGCGGCCGATTGTTGGCGGCCGCTTGCTCTTAGCGCTCAGGCCAGCGCCGCCTTCACGAAGTCGGCCGCGCGTTCGCCGATCATGATGCTCGGCGCGTTGGTGTTGCCGCTGACCAGCCGCGGCATCACGCTCGCGTCGGCGACCCACAGGCCCTCGACGCCTTTGAGCTTCAGCGCCGGATCGACCACCGCGTCGACGTCATTGCCCATCCGGCACGTTCCGACCGGGTGATAGACGGTATCGGCGCGCGCGCGGATCAGCGCGTCGAGCGCCGCATCGTCGTCGAGATCGACCGGGTGACGGTCGACCCCCGCATAATCCGACAGCGGCGGCGCGGCGGCGATCCGGTGCATCATCCGCACCCCGGCGCGCAGCGTCGCCATGTCGCGCGCATCGGTCAGGAAGCCCGGATCGATCACCGGCGCCGCGGCGGCATCGCCCGACGCCAGCGTCACCGACCCGCGGCTCTCGGGCCGGAGCACGCAGGCGTGGCACGAAAAACCGTGGCCCTTCACCTTGGTGCGGCCATGATCCTCCAGCATCGCGGGGACGAAATGATATTGGATGTCGGGCGCGGGCAGATCGGGCCGCGATTTCCAGAAGCCGCCCGCCTCGGCAAAGCATGTCGTCATGATGCCCGTGCGCTGGCGGCGATGCTCGAAGATCGCTTTCAGCATCCGCCAAGTGCCGCTCGCGCTGTCGCCGAACGGGTCGGCCGAGCGCGTTTCCCAGCTCGACACATAGTCGATATGGTCCTGCAGGTTCGCGCCGACTCCGGCGCGGTCGAGCGCGACCGCGATCCCCTTGTCCTTAAGATGCGCGCCCGGCCCGATCCCCGACAGCATCAATATCTGTGGGCTGTTGAAGGCGCCCGCCGACAGAACGACCCCGCCGCGCGCGCGGAGCGTCTCGCGTTTCGATCCGCGCCGGATTTCGACGCCCGTCGCACGCCCGTTCTCGATCAATATCCGCTCGACGAGCGCGCCGGTGCGCACCGCGAAATTGCCATGTTCGCGCAAGGGTTCGACATAGGCGCGCGCCGCCGACCAGCGTTCGCCCGCTTTCTGCGTCACCTGATAGAGGCCAAACCCCTCCTGGCTCGCACCGTTGAAATCGGCCGTGCGCGGCAGTTGCAGCGCCGCCGCGCTCTCGACGAAGCGCCGGCTCGTCACATTGGGCCAGCGCTGGTCCATGACATTGAGCGGCCCGCCGCTGCCGTGGAAATCGTCGGCTCCGCGCTCATTATGCTCGGCGCGTTTGAACCAGGGCAGCACGTCGGCATAGCTCCAGCCGGTCGCTCCCAGCGATTCCCACTGGTCGTAATCGAAGGCGTGGCCGCGGATATAGACCATCGCGTTGATCGCGCTCGAGCCGCCGAGCCCGCGCCCGCGCGGCTGGTATCCGGTGCGCCCGTTCAGCCCCTTTTGCGGCACCGTTTCATATTTATAATTCGAGCTGTTCCGGATGAAGGGCATGAAGCCCGGCGTCTTGATCAGCATATTGTCGTTGCGCCCGCCCGCCTCGACCAGACAGACGGCGCGCTTGCCATCCTCGGCGAGCCGCCCCGCCGCCGCGCTCCCCGCGCTGCCCCCGCCGATGACGATGATGTCGAACTGATCCATAAGCCGCTCCCCTCGCCACCCGGTCGGTGGTCCACTGCGACTTACATGAATGTCATTAGGTGGCGAAGCAAGGAAGAAGGGGTTTCCTTCTTCGTTCGCCCTGAGCTTGTCGAAGGGCCGTTCTTCCTTCTTACGACGCCAAGGCGAAAAACTGTGCTTCGACAAGCTCAGCACGAACGGAGTTGGTAATCCCTCCGCGTCTCCGCGTGCCCCTTTTCGGCGCCTACTCCGCCGGCTCCTCGACCGACCGCCCCGCTGCCCAGCGCTGCTTGATCATCGCGCTCGTCGCGCGGCTGCCGTCGTGGCTCCAGCCGGGCTCGCGCCACATATAGGACAGCTTGTGCTTCCACGGCGCGGCCCACACGTCCTTCGCGATCCCGACCCATTCATGCACCGCGGCCCACAATATGTTGAAGCTGCCGAGCTGCTTGACGATGCCGTAACGCACCGGCTCGTCGTCGCGTTCGGCGACGAAGCTGCCGAACATCTTGTCCCAGATGATGAAGACGCCCGCATAATTGGCGTCGAGATAGCGCGGATTGACGCCGTGATGGACGCGGTGGTGCGACGGGGTGTTCATCACCGCTTCGAACCAGCGCGGCATCCGCCCGATCGCCTCGGTATGAATCCAGAACTGGTAGATCAGGTTCAGCCCCGCGCAGAAAAAGACCATCGCGGGTGGAAAGCCGATCAGGAACAGCGGCAGGCGGAAGATGAAACCAAGGCTGAAGAAGCCGGTCCACGTCTGCCGGAGCGCGGTCGACAGATTATAATGCTGGCTCGAATGATGGATGACATGGCTCGCCCAGAACCAGCGCACGCGGTGCGCGCTGCGGTGAAAGGCATAATAGGCGAGATCGTCGAGAAAGAAGCAGAGGATCCACGCCCACCACCAAGTGCTGAACTCGATCCCGATGTCGAACAGACGGAATTGATAGACCCACACCGCCATGCCGATCACCGCCGCGCCGACGAGCGCTCCGGCGACCTGGCTCACCGTGCCGAGCATCAGCGAGGTCAGCGTGTCACGCGCCTCGTAACGGCTCTTGTCGCGACGCAGCGACACGATCATTTCGACGATCAGCAGCAGGATGAAACCCGGCACCGCGTAGACGACGGGATCGGGCAGCTCAGGCACGGCCGAACTCCCGCATACGCGATGCCCACATCCCCGCGTCCTTCCCCAGTTGCAGCGTCACCGCGCCGAATGTTCGCTCCGGCATCGTCAAAGTCAGGAAATCCTTGTCGAGCCGTCCGATAACGCTCGCATCGACCGGCCGCGCCGCGAAATGATTGCCATGCGCGCGTATCAGCATCATCCGCCCCTCGGCATTGCGGACGATCGCGGCAAAGCCCGCGCGGTCGCGCGCGACTTCGATCCCGCGAAACCCCGCTTCGGCCTCTTCGGCGAGCCGGATCGCGTGGGCTTCGTCCGCAATCCGCGGATCGGCGCCGAGCCCCATCCTGCCGACCAGCCAGGCGATGAACAGCACCGCGACGAGCGACGCGCCCGTCTGGACAAGCACCGCGGTCATTTTTCCCCCGACAGCGCGTCCAGCATCGGCCGCAGCCCCGAAAGATCGTAGCCCGCCTTTGCCGCCGCATCGACGATGCCGCCGACATCGTCGCCGGCGCGCGCGCGCGTCAGCGCCCAGAGATGCGTCGAGCGCGTTCCCGACCGGCAATAGGCGAGGATGGGTCCGGTCGCGCTCGCCAGCAATTTGTCGAGCGCGTCGATCTGCGCATGGCTGAACCCCGCATGGCCGATCGGGATCGCGGCATAGGCCAGCCCCTCGGCGGCGCAGGCGGTAGAGATATGCTCGCCCTGCGGCGCCGCCGGCTCCTCGCCGTCGGGACGGTTGTTGATCACCAGCGCAAAGCCTTGCGCCTTGGCCTCGGCGACATCCTCGATGCCGATCTGCGGCGCGACGCTGAACTGGGCGGACAGGGGACGAAAATCGCTCATGCCGCCGATCTACTCCCGCCGCCCACTTGCTGACAAGCATGAAGGTGGTGGGCGTGAAGCTGCAATCAATATTGGCGGATGACGTTCAGAAACGCGTCGCCCCACGCGTCGAGCTTCTTGCCGCCGACGCCGGGAATGTCGGCGAGCGCGCTCCGCGTCGCGGGCCGTTCGCTCGCCATCGCGCGCAGCACCGCGTCGTGGAAGATCACATAGGGCGGCACCCCGGCTTCGGCCGCCAGTTCGCGCCGCATCGCGCGAAGCGCGTCGAACAAGGGATCGCCGACCGGGTTCGCGGCGGCCCGATCCGCCCGCGAAGCCCTTTGCGTCCGTTTCACCGGCGGCTCGGCGATCAACACCGGCGTTTCGCCCTTCATCATCGCGCGCCCGGCGGGACCGAACATCAGCCCGCCATGCTCGGTCGTCTCGAGCGCCTCGCGCGCGACGAGCGTGCGCACGAGCGGCTTGATCAGCCGCGCCTCCTCGCCCGCGACGATACCGAAGACCGAGAGCTTGTCGTGCCCCCGCTGGGCAATGCGCTCGTCGTTCCGCCCCGTCAGCACCGCCTCGACATGCCCGGCGCCAAAGCTCTGCCCGGTGCGATAGACCGCCGAAAGCAGTTTCTGCGCCAGCACCGTCGCGTCGAGCTGGCGCGGCGGTTCGAGGCAGGGGTCGCAATTGCCGCAGCGTTCGGGCGGCGACTCGCCGAAATGGCGCAGCAACAGCGCGCGGCGGCACTCGACGGTCTCGACCAGCGCCGCGAGCGCGTTGAGCCGCGCCCGTTCGCTTGCGATGCGCGCCTCGGGCAATTCGCCGAGCCGCATCCGCGCGCGCGCGAAATCCTCGGCGCCCCATAGCATCAGCGCCTCGGCGGGGTCGCCGTCGCGCCCCGCGCGTCCCGTTTCCTGATAATAGCTCTCGATCGACTTCGGCAGCCCGGCATGCGCGACGAAGCGCACGTCGGGCTTGTCGATCCCCATGCCGAAGGCGACCGTCGCGGTGACGATGCCATCCTCCGACGCAACGAAGTCGTGCTGCACCCGCGCGCGGCGCTCGGCGTCGAGCCCGGCGTGATAAGCGGCGACGCTGCGTCCGGTCGCGGCGGCGAGCTTTTGCGCCATGCGTTCGGTCCCGTCGCGCGTCGGACAATAGACGATCCCTGGCCCGGGATTGGCGGCGATGAAATCGGTGAGCTGCTTTGCGGGAGTCACGCGCGGCGTCACCCGATAGCGAATGTTCGGGCGATCGAAGCCCGCGAGCACCAGCCCTTCGGCCGGGATGCCGAGCTGGAGGAGGATATCTTCGCGCGTGTGCTTGTCGGCCGTCGCCGTCAGCGCAAGCCGCGGCACCGACGGGAAAGCGTCGAGCAACGGGCGGAGCAACCGGTAATCGGGGCGGAAATCATGCCCCCATTCCGAAACGCAATGCGCCTCGTCGATCGCGAACAGCGCGGGCGTGCGCGCTTCCATCAACGAGCGGAAGCCTTCGCCGGTGGCGCGCTCGGGCGCGATATAGAGGAGGTCGAGTTCGCCGTCGCGATACGCCTGCCGCGTGTCGGCGAAATCGGCATCGACGCTCGTCAGGCTCGCGGCGCGAATTCCCGCCGCGCGCGCACCGCGCAGCTGGTCGTGCATCAGCGCGATCAGCGGCGACACGACGACGACGCAGCCATCGAGCGCGACCGCCGGCAGCTGATAAGTCAGCGACTTGCCCGCGCCGGTCGGCATCACCGCAAGCGTGCGCTCGCCCGCCATCACCCGCGCGACCACATCGCCCTGACGGCCGCGAAAATGGTCGAAACCGAAGGTCGTTTTGAGCAGCGGGAGAAGAGCGTCGGCGGACATTGTGCGAGGGCGATAGGGCGGATGAGGAGGAGAGGGAAGCCCCGGACTCATCCAGACGGACAACAAATCAACGTCGGGACTAAGCCCGTGTCAGCATCGCCCGTTCGGCCATCCGCGACGCCGTCTCGCGTTCGGCCATCACGACATGGTCCGCGCCGCGACGGACCAGGTCGCTCACTTCCTCGTCCGAATGCGCGCGCGCGACGATCACCAGCTTCGGGTTGATCGCACGCGCGCGGCGCACGATCGCCCCCGCCTCGACCCCCTCGGGAATCGCGATCAGCAGCGTCGACGCCTCGTCGAGCCCGGCCTGGCGCAAAATGCTCTCCTTGGTGGCGTCGCCGACGATCACCGTTGCGCCCGCCTCACGCGCCGCGGCCGCCATGTCCTTCTGGTCCTCGATCACCGTCAGCCCTTCGCCGCGGCCGCAGATCATGCTGCCGATATGGCTGCCGACGCGGCCATAACCGATCAGTACGACCCCGGCGTTGCACGGTTCGGGCGCTTCCTCGACAATGTCTCCCGACGGTTCCTCGATCGGTTCGTCGGCGCGGATGCGCTTCACCGCCAGCGTGAAAAGGATGGGATTGAACAGAATCGACAGCATCGAACCCGCAAGGATCAGGTCGCGCCCCGTCTCAGGCAATACCCCGAGCCCGACGCCGAGCCCCGCAAGAATGAACGAGAATTCGCCGATCTGCGCGAGGCTCACCGAAATCGTCAGCGCGGTCTGCGATTTATGGCCGAAGGCACGGACGAGCGCATAGGCCGCGACCGACTTGCCGATGACGATGATCGCGACTGTAGCGATCACCGGCAGCGGCTGCTCGACGATTACCTTGGGGTCGAAGAGCATGCCCACCGACACGAAGAACAGCACCGCGAACGCATCGCGCAGCGGCAGCGTCTCTTCGGCGGCGCGCCGCGACAATTGCGTCTCGCCGAGGATCATGCCCGCGAAGAAGGCGCCGAGCGCAAAGGATACGTCGAACATCACCGCCGCGCCGAATGCGACCCCCAGCGCGATCGCCAGCACCGCGAGCCGGAACAGCTCGCGCGACCCCGAATGCGCGACCCAGTGGAGCACCCACGGCAGCACCCGCCGCGCGATCAGGAACATGAATGCGGCAAAACCGACGACCTTGACCAGCACGATACCCGCCGACTGGAGCAGCCCCGCACTCACTCCTTCGTCGCCGCGGTCGCCGAACATCGCGGGCAGCAGCACGAGCGCGAGCACCATGACGAGGTCCTCAACGATCAGCCAGCCGACCGCGATGCGCCCCTTCTCGGTCTCGACCATGTCGCGTGCCTGCAATGCGCGGAGCAGCACGACGGTCGATGCGACCGACAGCGCCAGCCCGAACACCGCGCTCCCCGCGATCGACCAGCCCAGCCAGAGGCCGAGCATCGTGCCGAGCGCGGTCGCGACCGCGATCTGCAGGGTCGCCCCCGGCACCGCGATCTTGCGGACCGAAAGCAGGTCCTTGAACGAAAAGTGGAGGCCCACCCCGAACATGAGGAGGATGACGCCGATCTCGGCGAGCTGCATCGCAAGCCCGGTGTCGGCGACGAAGCCCGGTGTAAAGGGGCCGACGAGGATGCCCGCGAGCAGATAGCCCGCGATCGGCGATATTTTGAGCCGGTGCGCGAGCGCGCCCATCAGAAAGGCGACGCCGAGACCCGCGACGATGGTTCCGATCAGCGTGGTATCATGCGGCATGAGACCCTGCGTAAAGGCGCGGCGCGCGCAGGGTCAACCCAAGCCGGCTATTTTCGTTGCGATCGAGCCGTCAGGCGGCGAACACCCGGTCGTCGCCGCCGCGATCGTCGCCCTGCGCAACGCCGCGCCCCGGCCGGCCGATCAGGAAACCCTGCGCCTCGTCGCAGCCCTCGCGGCGCAGCACGTCGAGCTGTTCGGAGGTCTCGATGCCCTCGGCAAGGATCGGGATCGACAGGCTCTTGCCGAGCGCGAGCACCGCGCGCAGGATCGCGGTCGACTGGACGTTGCCGGCAAGCTCGGCGAGGAAGAAGCGGTCGAGTTTGATCTTGTCGAAGGGAAAAGCGCGCAGCGTTTCGAGCGACGAATAGCCGGTTCCGAAATCGTCGAGCGCGACCCCGACGCCGAGCGCCTTGATCTGACGCAGCACGTGCAGCGCGCGTTCGCGGTCGGCGATGATCGCGGTTTCGGTGAGCTCGATCTCCAGCCGCCGCGGCGGCAGGCCGGTGTCGAGCAATATCTGGTGGAACAGGCGCGGCAGGTCGACGTGCGCGAGCTGCAGCGGCGAGACATTGACCGCGACCTTCGACGCGTGCGGCCAGGCGGCCGCGTCGGTGCAGGCGCGCCGCATCACCCATTCGCCGAGCGCGAGGATGAAACCGTTCGCCTCGGCGAGCGGGATGAAGACCGCCGGCGGGATCGCGCCGCGCACCGGATGCGTCCAGCGCAGCAAGGCTTCATATCCGGTAATTTCGCCCGTCGTGACCGAGGTCTGGACCTGATAATGGACGTCGAGTTCGCCGCGATCGATCGCGCTGCGCAGGTCGGCGGCCAGCTCGCGCTGGTCGCGGATCGCCTCGTCGAGCTGCCAGTCATAATGGCACGGGGTGGTCGCGGCGTCGGCCTTGGCGCGGTACATCGCGAGGTCGGCATTGTTCGCCAGCATCTCGGCGGTCGCCGCATCGTCGGGAAAGACCGCCACGCCGATGCTCGCGCCGAGCCGCGCCTCGAAATCGGGAAAGACCAGCGGCGCCTTGAGTTCGGCATCGAGCCGCGCGGCGAAGGCCGTCAGCTGCGCGCGCTCGGTAAAGCGTGTCAGCGCGACGAACTCGTCGCCGCCCAGCCGCGCGACGAACTCATTATGCCCCAGCGTATCGCGCATCCGCTGCGCAATCCGCGCAAGCACCTCGTCGCCCGCCTTGTGGCCGTGGACGTCGTTGATTTCCTTGAAACGGTCGAGATCGATCGCGCAGAGCCCGACCCGCTCGCCGCTCACCATCGCCGCGCCGATCTGCCGCGCCAGTTCGCCGCGAAAGGCGACGCGATTGGGCAGGCCCGTCAGCGCGTCGTTCATCGCCATGCGCGTCATCTCGCGCAGCGCCTCCGACCGCGTCTGGCGGTCGAGCATCGCGGCGAAGACGCCCGCCGCGATCACCATCCCGCCGACGAGCACCGTCGCGAGCGCCAGCGCGCTGAACTCGGCCGGACGCAGCGGCGTCTCGTCGAGCGCCATCGGGGTGATCCGCATCGCGGTCATCGCGAGAAAATGAAGCGACGCGATCGCCAGCACGATGAGCAAAGTCGCGAGCGGCACGCGGTATCGCACCGCGCGGCTCGTGCGCAACACGGTCAGCGCCGCGGCGGCGAAACCCATGCCGCAGATCACCGCTGCCGCGATATACTGGCCGTCCCAAGTCACGATCCCGTCGACCCGGTACGCGGTCATGCCCGTGAAGTGCATAGCGGCGATCGCGGCGCCGAACAGTGCTCCGCCGATCGCGCCGAAAACCTCGTCCTTGCCCCACGCCGCGACCGCGAAGCCGATGAAGCTGCCGACCATCGCGACCATCAGCGAGGCGATCGTCAGCACCGGATCGAGCGTCACCGGCGCTTTCGCCTCGAACGCCAGCATCGCGACGAAATGCGTGCACCAGATCGTCGCGCTCGCGGCGACGGCGACAAGGAAGGCCCAGGCGATCCCCTGCGACCGCGACCCATCGCGCGCGCGCTCGAACATCTGGACGATCGCAAAGGCGCCGACGCCGCAAATCGCGACCGCCAGCGCGACGAGCCACGGATCGTGGTCGATCGCGATACACATCGCCAGCCTGATCAAGCGCCCACCTTCCCCTCGAACGTCCGTCAGGCGGACAGAGCCAAAGAAGCTCAATGGGTGGGAATCACTTACAGAAATGTAAACCGGCGTTAAAATTTAGCGAACGCCGCGATCAGGCGTCGACCGTGCCCTCGTCGCGTTCGGCCTGCTGCCGCGCCCACATGTCGGCGTAGAGGCCGCGCATGCCCAGCAGCTGGTCGTGCGTCCCCGTCTCGGCGACGCGGCCTTTCTCGAGCACGATGATGCGGTCGGCGTTCGTCACCGTCGACAGGCGGTGCGCGATCACCAGCGTCGTGCGCCGCGCCGCGATGCGGTCGAGCGTCGACTGGATCGCCGCCTCGGTGCGGCTGTCGAGCGCGCTCGTCGCTTCGTCGAGGATCAGCAGCGGCGGATTCTTGAGCAAAGTTCGCGCGATCGCGACGCGCTGCTTCTCGCCGCCCGACAGCTTGAGCCCGCGCTCGCCGACCTCGGTGTCGTAACCCTGCGGCAGCAACGCGATGAAGCTGTCGATCGCCGCGCCCTCGGCCGCCGCTGCGATTTCGTCGGCGTTCGCGCCTTCGCGGCCATAGGCGATGTTGTAACCGATCGAATCGTTGAACAGCACCGTGTCCTGCGGGACGATGCCGATCTCGGCGCGCAGGCTCTTTTGCGTCACCTGCGATATATCCTGATCGTCGATCATGATCCGCCCGCCCTGCGGATCATAGAAACGGAAGAGCAGCCGCGCGATCGTCGACTTGCCCGCGCCCGACGGCCCGACGATCGCCAGCGTCTCGCCCGCGCCGACCGCGAAGCTGACGCCGTTCAGGATCGTGCGGTCGGGCTCGTACCCGAAGACGACATTCTCGAACGCCACCGCGCCGCCGTTCACGACGAGCGGCCACGCGTCCGGCGCATCGGCGATCTCGGGCGGGGTGTCGATCAGGCGGAACATCGCCTCCATGTCGATCAGCCCCTGCCGGATCACGCGATAGACCATGCCGAGCATGTCGAGCGGTCGGAAGAGCTGCGCAAGCAGCGTGTTCACCAGCACCACGTCGCCGACCTTATACTCGCCGGTCGACCAGCCCCAGACGGTATAGGCCATCGCCCCCGCGAGCGCGGCGTTGGTGATCAGGCTCTGCCCGATGTTAAGCCAGGCGAGGCTGTTCTCGCTCTTGACCGCGGCGCGCGCATATTGGTCGGCGACGTCGCGGTAGCGCGCTTCCTCGCGTTCTTCGGCGCCGAAATATTTGACCGTTTCGTAATTGAGCAGGCTGTCGACGCTCCGCCCGATCGTCAGCGTGTCGAGGTCGTTCATCCGCGTCCTGAGCGCGTTGCGCCAGTCGGTCACCTTGCGCGTGAAAATGATATAGACGACGACCATCAGCGCGGTCGCGCTCGCGAGGCCAAAGCTGAATTTGGTCCAGAAGATGATCAGCACCGCGGCGAGTTCGATCACCGTCGGCGCGATGTTGAAGAGTAGGAAATAGAGCATCGTGTCGATGCTCTTGGTGCCGCGCTCGATCACCTTGGTGACCTCGCCCGTACGCCGTGCGAGGTGGAAGCGCAGGCTCAGCGCGTGGAGATGGCTGAACGTCGCGATCGCGAGTTCGCGCGTCGCATCCTGCCCGACGCGCTCGAACACGACGTTGCGCAGATTGTCGAACAGCACCCCGGCAAAACGCGCGCCGGCATAGGCGAGCACCAGTCCGATCGCGAGCGCCACGCCCTCCTCCATTCCCGGCGCCATGCGGTCGATCGCGGCGCCGTAGAGGAAACCCATCGACAGCTGCACGCCTTTCGACGCAAGCACGATGAGTCCCGCAAGGACGATGCGCAGCTTCGCCTCGGCCTGCCCCGCGGGCCACAGATAGGGGAGAAAGCGCCGCAGCGTCGCAAGGACGGGCGGTTCGCGGCTGGCGTCGGCGGATGTTGCGGTATCGGGGGGCATGGACGCCCCATGTAGGGGCACAACGCCGCCGCGCCAACTCCCTCGTCTAGCGCGACTCGCGCCGTCCCGCGTGGCGGATGATCCGGTCGATCAGCCGCCGTTCCTCGGAGGAGGGGGTCGGGACGATCGCGGTGGGCGGTTCGTGGCGGCGACCGAACAGCGGACGCCGGGGCGGGACGATGGGAGCAAAGCGCATGGGGGCTGCTTTCAACTATGCGCGGCGTTGCCCCCCGGCACCGCTATGACCTGGTCCCTGCAGCCATGGTGAAACCGCATGGTTGCGGCCCGGTAAAGCGGCGTGGTTACTGCTTTCTTTCCGGTACCGTGAAGGTGCCGGTGACGCGCCCGCCGGTGCCGCCCTCTACCGGATTGCCGTCGGGTCCGCGCGCCGCGCCGCGCCCGTCGACCGTCGCGCGCCCGCTGCTCAAGTCGATGACGAGCCGTCCGCCGCGCAGATTGTTGCCGCGCTGGCGCAGTTCGACATTGCCGACCATCGTGATCAGGCGCCGGTCGAGGTCGTAGATGGCGACATTGCCCTTCGCCATTTCGTCGCCCTTCACCACCGTCACCCCGCCCGTCGCGTCGAGCCGGTTGACGTCGGTGCCGCCCGCGCGCGTATAGGCGACGGTCATCCGCGGCGCGGTGACCGTCAGCCCCGCCTGCATCACGCGGACATTGCCCGCGAGCACGACGCGGTCGGCGCGGTCCTGCACCTCGATGCTGCCCGCCGCGAAATCGACCGGCGCGTTGCTGTTGTGATTGGCGAGTGCCTGCGCCCGCGCCGCGTCGCCGCCGCCGCCGCTGGACAGCATTGCCAAGCTGGTCAGGGCGAAGCTCGCGCCCGCAATCGCCATGCTCTTCAGGGTCCAAAGCCGGTTCATTTGAGCACTCCCTGATTGATCCTGAGCCGCGCATTGCCCTCGAGCCGCACAATCCGCTTGTCGAGGTCGGCCGACAGCCGATTGGCCGAAAAGCGGCCGATGTTCAATGTGCCGTCGACGCCGCCCTCGCCCGAGAGCGTGCGCGTGTTGAGGTCGACCGCGACATTGCTCGCGTCGATGCTATAGCCGTTCGCGCTCTTGACCTGCACCGTTCCCGGGACCGCGACCTTTTCGGTCTCCATATTATAGGCGCCGTTCTTCGCGACGATCGTCGCGGGGCCGTCGGCGAGCTTGATCGCCCCCGACAGGTCGGTCATCCGCACGATCGGTTCGGCCGAGCTTTTCTGCACCGCGCTGCCCGCGAGCAGCGCGAAGGGCTGTCCCTTAGCATCCTGCCCGCGATATTCGGCGCGCGTCACCTTCATCCGCTCGCTCGCCATATCGACCTTGTCCTTGGCGAGCAGAAAGCTGATCTCGGCGCGCTGGGTGAAGGGCGAGAAGACGAGCACCGCCGCGACGACGCCGATGACGAGCGGCAGCCCGAAGCGCAGGATGCGCACCACCCGGTCGTGGCTCGACCCGCTCGCCGCCCACATCTGGCGCATCGTGCGATCGAGATCGGCGCGTTCGGACATGGGCGAAACCTCCCGGACCTTCAGCTATGCGCGAAAATATCGACCTCGGGCCAGCCCGCAAGGTCGAGCGCGGCGCGCGTCGGCAGGAAATTGAAACAGGCCTGCGCAAGCGCCATGCGCCCCTCGCGCGCCAGCCGCGCGTCGAGAATGTCCTTCATCGCATGCAGGAAACGCACATCGCTCGCCGCATAGTCGCGCTGCGCGTCGCTGAGCTCGGCCGCGCCCCAGTCGCTCGACTGCTGCTGCTTCGACACCTCCTGGCCGAGCAGCTCGCGCACCAGTTCCTTGAGCCCGTGCCGGTCGGTATAGGTGCGCACCAGCTTCGAGGCGATCTTGGTGCAATAGACGGGCGCGGTCACCACGCCGAGCGCCTGCTGCAGTGCGGCGATGTCGAAGCGCGCGAAATGAAAGAGTTTCAGCCGCGAAGGATCGGTCAGAATCGCTTTCAGAACCGGCGCATCATAGGCGCTACCGGGACCGAAGCGCACCAGATGCTCGTCGCCCGTCCCGTCGCTGATCTGGACGAGGCAGAGCCTGTCGCGCAGCGGGTTCAGACCCATGGTCTCGGTGTCGATCGCGACCGGCCCCGGACGCAGCACGCCCTCGGGCAGATCTTCTTCGTGGAAATAGACTGTCATAGACGCCCGCCTTAGGCCAAGCGGCCCTGCCGCTCAATGGCTGGTTTCGGGGCCCGGCCCCGGACCGCCGAAGCCCGCGGCAAAGCGGGCGATATTCCCCGCCGCCTTTCTGAAATTTTCTGTTCGCAGCCTGTGGATAATTAGGCTATATCTTGCGCTCTTGGTGGCATGGGGCGAGTCCGTGCCCGTGGTGAACTGCGTCCCCGTCCGGCGCAAGGAGCCGGTTGAATGGGGTGTGGACGACCGAAAGCGACTACTAAGCAATGAGTTTCAACAAGGATCGCCGTGGCCATCGGGGACGCGGCAAGCGCGATGATTTCGGCAATTTCGACAGCTTCGAACCGGCTCCCTACGGCGGCGACAGCTACGGCGGCGGTCGTGGCGGCTTCGGCGATCGTGATCGCGGCGGCTTTGGCGGCGGCGATCGCGGTGGCTTCGGCGGTGGCGACCGCGGCGGCTTCGGTGGCGGCGATCGCGGCGGCGGCGGTTTCGGCGGCGGACGCGGCGGCGGTATGCCGGCGCAGGTCGTCGGCGAGGGCCAGGGCACGGTGAAGTTCTTCAACGCATCGAAGGGCTTCGGCTTCGTCGCCCGCGACGATGGCGGCGAAGATGTGTTCGTTCACATCAGCGCGGTCGAACAGGCGGGCCTCCAGGGCCTCGCGTCGGGCCAGCCGCTCGGCTTCACGCTCGTCGAACGCAACGGCAAGGTGTCGGCGATCGACCTCAAGATCGAGGGCGAGCCCCTGCCGATCGAGGAATTCGCCCCGCGCCAGCGCGACGGCGACCGTCCGGGCGGCGCCCGCGGCCGGCGTCAGCTGACCGGTGAACGCACCTCGGGCACGGTCAAATTCTTCAATACGACGAAGGGCTTCGGCTTTATCGCGCGCGACGACGGACAGGCCGACGCCTTCGTCCACATCAGCGCGGTGCAGCGCGCCGGCATGACCGGCCTCGACGAGGGCGACCGCGTGGCTTTCGACATCGAAGTCGACGACCGCGGCAAGTTCGCGGCGGTGAACATCCAGCCGCATCAGGACTGATCGGCCGGACAGGCAAACGAAAGGGCGGCCCGCGAGCCGCCCTTTTTGTTTGGAACGCCGGTTTGCGAACGACCGGTGGCGACCGGAAGCGGACGTACAGATCCTCCCCATCGCGAAGCGCTGGGGAGGGGGAGTGTTGGGTCGTCCAGTCCCCCGGACTGGACTTGGATTGCCGGGGGCAATCCAACCCTACACTCCGCGAAGCGGTGGTGGAGGGGTCTGGCCTTGCACCGACGCCTGACGGCGTCGACCCCTCCGTCAGCCCTGCGGGCTGCCACCTCCCCATTGCTGCGCAAAGGGGAGGATCTGGACGACAGCTCACCACCCCAAAACGGAACCCGGCTCAAATCTTCCCGCGCACTCCCAGGAAGAAACGCCGCCCCAGATAATCATATTGCGTCCCGAACGCCGGCGCCTGCCCGATGACCGGCGGCGTCGCGGTGACGACGGTCGACACGCGCGGCGGCGGCGTGTCGAACAGATTGGCGACGCCCAGCGTGATCCGGAAACGGTCGGCGACGTCGCGGCTCAGCGACAGCGAATGATAGAAGGTCGCGGGCACGCTGACGTCGGGGCAAAAGCGCCCGCCGGGACGGAAGCTCGATGTACGGCACGGATCGCCGCCCTGCGCGCGCAGCAGATCCTCTTCGTTCGACGCCGCGCCGGTGACATCGAGCCCGTAGAAAAGCGTCCACTTGTCCTTCGTCCAGCCGAGGTTGAAATCGCCGACCCATTTCGGATTGCCGATCTTGCCATTGTCGTCGATCTCGGTGCCGGGGAAGAGCTCGACCTTGTCCTCGACCTGCCATGTCATCTGCGCGCGGAAGGTCAGCGACCCCAGATTGCCGAGGTCCTGATCGACCGCGAGCGACACGTCGACGCCGCGACCCTGCTGGCGGCTGATGTTGACATAGCGGTCGGTGACGCTCGCGACGCTCTGCGCGTCGGGGCCGGAGGCGGTGCGCGTGAACAGGCCGCAAAAGGCTTCACTGGCGAAATTTTCCGAATCATAGCAGCCGGTGAGGATGTTGGCCGCGCCGAGCAGCGCGATCTCGTCGCGCACCTTGATGTCGAAATAATCGACCGCGAGGCGCGTCTTGAGCCCGCCCCACAGCGCCCCCGACAGATCGGGGGTCAGGATGACCGACACCGTCTTCGCGGTCGAGGTTTCGGGTTCGAGCCGGCCGAGCCCGCCGCCCGACACGATCGTCGCCGGGCCGATCCCGCCGGCATAGTCGGGGGCGATGCCGTCGGCGGCGCAATTGTCGAAGATGCGCTGGCTGATCGCCCCCGCCGCAAGCCGCGCCGCGGTCTGGATGCACGGATCGATGTCTTGCTGGCCGAGGAAGCCCGTCTGGTCCTGAAGGAAGAGTTCGAACAGCGCCGGCGCGCGGAACGAGGTGCCCCAAGTGCCGCGGAAACGCAGCCAGTCGGTCACCGCCCAGTCGGCGCCGACCTTCCACGTCGTATCGCTGAAACTGTCCTGCGCACCGCCGCGCGCCGTCGCCTCGACATGCGTGTAGCGCGCCGCGGCCGACAGCGTCAGCCGCTCGATCATCGGCACGCCTGCGAGCAGCGGCAATTCGACCTCGCCGAAAAGCTCCTTCGACACGGTGCGCCCCGCGGTGATGCCCGAGGTCGTGAAATTGGCGACATTGCCCGCGAGCGTCGCCTCGCCCGGCGTGTCGTCGATCTCGTCGCGGCGGATGTTCGCGCCAAAGGCGACGCCGACGGGCCCGGCCGGAAGCGTCAGAAGCTTGCCCGTCAGCAGCGCCTCGGCCGAGCTCTGCTTGAACAAGGTCCGCCCCGTCTCGCGTCCGGTCAGGAAGGCGCGTTCTTGCGCCGTGAAATCGCCGCGCAGCACGCGCGGATCGGTAAAGTCGATGTCGATGCACTCGACGCCGCGAATCGCGGTCACCGTCCCCGCGCACGAACGCGTGCGCAAGGTCTGAGAGGCGATCGCATCCTGATAGATGACGTCCTGCGTATAGCGCGCGTCCGACCGGCTGTGCTGGCCGTGGACATCCCATTTCCATGCCGCCCCGATCTCGCCGCGCAGGCCCAGCACGCCGCGATAATAATCGACGTCGGCTTGGGCTTGGGACTTCACCAGCACGCGCGGGCGCAGGATCAGATTGCCGCCGAACTCCCCGTTGAGCGGATCGCCCATGTCACCCGGATCGCAATTATACTGCGTCGGATCACACAGGAAGAAGGGCAGCATCGACGCGCCGGTGAACTGCTGCAGCTCGATCCGCTGGACGCCATTGTTATGCGACTTGCGGTTGCTGAACAGGAATTCGCCATAAGCGGTAATCCCGTCGGTGACGTCGTAAGCCCCCTCGACGAAAGCGCTGACCCGGCGCACGCTCGAGAAGACGTCCGAACCCTGCTCGGCGGGCTCGAACTGGTTGAGCGCGCCGGTCGACGGCCCGTCGAAATTGACCCCGAAGAAATTGTCCGGCCCGAACACGCCAATCGGATTATAGGCATTGATCGGGATGCCGACGCCCGCGAACTCGGCGCCATATTGGCCCGCGAAAACGGCCTGCCCGTTCGGCGCAATCAGCCCGGGGCCGAATGTGGGGAAACCATTTTCGTCGACCCCCGAAAAATCGCTGAACACGATCATGTTCGCCTGCGTGCTGCTGCACGCCGGGCGTCCCGTACGGAAATCGACAATGTCGGCGCGGCTACCATCGGCCTCGCGCTTCAGATATTCTTCGGAGCAGAAGAGGAAGCCGCGGTCGCGCCGCGTCAGATTCTGCTGGCGGAAGATATCGACCGTCGCGAAAACATGGCCGCGGTCGAATTTTTTGCCGAAGCTCGCGTCGGCGCCGTAACTTTCGCCGCCGCCATGTTCGGTGATCGACGAAAAACCGCCCGCTTCGAACCCGTCGAGGTCGTCGCGGATCAATATATTGACCACGCCTGCCACGGCATCCGAGCCATAGATCGACGAGGCGCCGGTCTTGAGTATCTCGACCTGGCGCACCACCGACAGCGGCAGCACGTTGAGGTCGAAGGGCGCAACCGAACCGCGAATCCCCGCCGGCCCCGCGCGGCGGCCGTTGATCAGCACCAATGTCCTCTCGGCGCCGAGCCCGCGCAGCGACACCGTCTGAACGTCATTGCCGCCATTGGCGACGAAGCGGTTCGAAATCGCCGAATTGATCTGGATGGATCCCTGCGCTGCTGGAGTCGACTGCAGCACGTCGGCGAGTTGCACCTGCCCCTGCCGCTTCGCCGTCTCGGGGTCGATGACCTGAATCGGGTCGGCGCTGGTGAATTCGCTCTTCGCAATGCGCGAGCCGGTGACGATGATTTCGTCGCCATCGTCCTGCGCCATTGCGGGGCTCGCCGCGAGCGCAATCGCCGAGGCCGTTGCAGCCAGAAACACCCGGGGGCCGGTGCCCATTTCCATATCCTTGTCCATTCAGAAGTTGATCTCGCCCCCCGGCGCACCCGAAATTATCCGCCGGACGTTTCGATATGGTTTACGCAGCGGTAATTTTTTGGGCCTCGCACCCGCTTGCCGCGACCGGCGCGCACCGCTACGCACGCGTCCGAAAGGATCGGATGATGGTGAGCGCGATGGGCGAAGCATTGGACCGGCTGGAATCGATCATCCGCGACCGTCTCGCGGCAGGCGACGCCGAGGCTTCCTATGTGGCGAGCCTCGCCGCGAAAGGCCGCGGCAAGATCGCGCAAAAGCTGGGCGAGGAAGCGGTCGAGACGGTGATCGCGGCGCTCACCGAGGACGACGCCGCGCTGACCGGCGAGGCGGCCGACCTCGTCTTCCACCTCACCATCCTGCTTGCGACACGCGGCCTGTCGTGGGACGACATCGCCGCCGAACTGGCGCGCCGCCACGGCACCTCGGGCCACACCGAAAAGGCCGGCCGCCCCCACTAGGAGCTTCCTCATGCCGATCGACGCGACCCGCCCCTATGACGACAGCAACATCTTTGCGCGCATCCTGCGCGGCGAGCTGCCGTCGAAGACGGTCTACGAGGACGAATATGCCCTCGCCTTCCACGACATCAACCCGCAGGCGCCGCTCCACATCCTCGTCATCCCCAAGGGCGCTTACGTGAGCTGGGACGATTTTTCGGAGCGCGGCAGCGAGGCCGAGATCGCGGGTTTCGTCCGCGCGGTGGGCAAGGTCGCACGCGATCAGGGCCTCGTCGCGCCGGGCTACCGCCTGCTCGCCAACACCGGCCTCGACAGCCATCAGGAAATCCCGCACCTCCACGTCCACATCTTCGCCGGCCAGCCGCTCGGCCCGATGCTCGCGCGCTGATATCGCGCTCCGTCTGTGACCCCGGTCACAGCATTTTCCCCCTCTGCGACTAAGCGTGCGCGATGCACGGCGACGGGTGGACTCTTGCCCCTGTTTCCAGCAGGATAGATATCCGGGCCAGAAGGGGAGACGAAGCGATGGGCAAGGCATGGCGCGCGCTGGGCACATGGCTGGCCGGCAAGGCGAAAATGGCGCTGATCCTGCCGCTCACCCTCGCGATGGCCGCGACCGCGACCGCCGACACCGTACCGCAGGTCACACTCGCGACCCCCGGCAGCTCGGGCACCGGCGACGGCACGATCACGCGCTTCACCTTGCGTTTCTCCGAAGACATGGTCCCGCTCGGCGACCCGCGCGCACCGGCCCCCGCCACCAACGACTGCAAGCTTCCGTCGACCGGCCGCTGGGTCGACACGCGCACCTGGGTGCTTGAGTTCGACAAACCGCTCCCCGGCGGGCTCGCCTGTCATGTCGAGCTGCGCGACGGGCTGACCACCGCGCGCGGCGTCGCGGTCGCGGGCAACAGCCGCTTCGCGCTCGACACCGGCGGCCCCTCGGCGCGCGCGGTGCTCGTCGGCGGCATGGGCGGCGGGATCGAGGAAGAGCAGATCTTCCTCGTCGCGACCAATGTCGCCGCCGACCGCGCCTCGGTCGGCCGCTACGGTTATTGCGCGGTCGACGGCATCGGCGAGAAGATCCCGCTCGACGTCCTGCCGCGCGAAACCGCGACCGAGATTTTGACCGGGCTCGGCGACAATAATTGGTCGCGCCAGTCCTTCACCTACGACGCCGGCCTGCCGCAGCGCTTCCCCGCGGCGGGCGTCGACCGCGAAGCCGCGCTCGACCGCATCGTCGCGCTCAAATGCCGCCGCCCGCTGCCGCCGGGACGCGAGATGGCGCTCGTCTGGGACGCGCGCATCGCGCAAGCCGGGGTGCCCGGCCGCATCGCGGGCCGCGACCAGCGCTTCGACTATGACGTGCGCCCCGCCTTCACCGCCAAAATGTCGTGCAGCCGCGTCAACCCGCAGGCGGGCTGCAATCCGATCAAGGATGTCGTGTTGAGCTTCGCCTCGCCCGTGCGGCGCGAGAGCGCGCTCGCCGCGACGCTGAGCACGTCCGACGGCAAGCGCCTTACGCCCAAAATCGACGACGACGACAAGAATGACGCCTGGCTCACCACCGTGCGCTTCGCCGGCCCGCTGCCGCAGAATGTCGACGCGACGCTCGTGCTGCCCGCGAACGTCACCGACCAGAGCGGCCGCAAGCTGCAGAACCAGTCGAATTTCCCGCTGAAATTCCACATCGACCGCGCCCCGCCGCTGGTCAAATTCGCCGCCGAATTTGGCATCCTCGAAGCGGGCGAGGGCGGGGTGCTGCCGGTCACCGTGCGCGGGGTCGAAGCGAGCCTCGTCCAGTCGAACCTCAAAATGCCCGTGGCCGCGCTTCGGGTCCGCGACGACGATTCCGCGATCGCGCGCTGGCTCCGCCGCGTCGACGACGCCGACGACACCGACTATCGCGAGGAAAAGAACGCCGCGGGCAAGGACGTCACCGTCAACTACACCGGCACCAAATCGGTGTTCGTCGGCGCCCCGGCGGGCGGCGAACGCCGCAACCTGCAACTGACCCCGCCGGGCGGCGGCAAGGAATTCGAGGTCGTCGGCATCCCGCTCGCCGAAAAGGGCTTCCACGTCGTCGAGATCGCGAGTCCGGAATTGGGCGCCGCGCTGCTCGGCCGCCGCGGCACGCGCTATGTCGCGACCGCCGCGCTCGTCACCAATATGGCGGTGCATTTCAAATGGGGCCGCGAAGGCTCGCTCGCGTGGGTGACCGCGCTCGACACCGGCCTTCCCGTCGGCGGCGCCGAAATCCGCGTCACCGACGCCTGCACCGGCCGCCTGCTCGCGCGGGGCAGCGCCGACAAGGCGGGCCGCCTCGCCTTCCCATCGGCGCTGCCCGAGCCCGAAACCTGGTCGAGCTGCGAGGAAAATCCCGACATGGCGAAAAGCGAAGGCCATGCCCTGATGGTCAGCGCGCGCTCGGGCGACGATTTCAGCTTCACGCTCACCGACTGGGGAAACGGCATCCGTCCCTATGATTTCGACCTCCCCTATGGCTGGTCGGAGCGCAGCGACATCCTCCACACCGTCTTCGACCGCGCGCTCGTCAAGGCGGGCGAGACGGTGCATATGAAGCATATCCTGCGCCGCCCGATCGGCCTCGGCTTCCGCACCCCCGAACCGCTCGCGGGCAAGCTTCGCCTCGTCCACCGCGGCTCGGACACCGAATTCGAGATGCCGTTCGCCATCACCGCGGCGGGCAGCGGCGAGACGGTATGGAACGTCCCCGCCTCGGCGCCGATGGGCGATTATGAACTCGTCTTCGTCACCAAGGATAAGGACGGCGAAGACAAGACGATCTGGCCGGGCCAGACGGTCCGGGTCGACGAATATCGCCTGCCGACGATGAAGGCGACGATCACCGGGCCGAAGACCGCGCTCGTCCGCCCCGCCGCGGTGCCGCTCAATCTCTTCGTCGGCTATCTCTCGGGCGGCCCCGCCCCCAATATACCCGTCGAGCTCCGCACCAATTTCCGCTCGAGCTGGTCGCCACCCGAAGACTACAAGGATTGGGATTTCGACGGCCAGCCGGTGAAAGAGGGCGTGGTCCAGCTCGACGACAGCGGCGATACGCCGTCGGCCGACCTGCCGCTCGCGCGCTCGGTCCCGCTCACCCTCGACGCCAATGGCAGCGCGACGACGAGCGTCACCGTCGACCAGCCGATCATCGAACCGACGCTGATGGCCGCCGAAATGGATTATGAGGATGCGAACGGCGAGACGCTGACGTCGAGCCGCCGCATCACTCTCTATCCCTCGGCCGTCCGGCTCGGGCTCAAGACCGACGGCTGGCTGATGCGCGACAACGACCTGCGCCTCAATTTCATCGCGCTCGACTTGGACGGCAAGCCGATCCGCGGCCAGCGCGTCGCCGTCGCGCTCTACAACCGCGAGATTATCACCGCGCGGCGCCGCCTGATCGGCGGCTTCTACGCCTATGACAATCAGATGCGCACGACGCGCCTCGGCGCGACATGCAGCGCGACGACCGACAAGCTCGGCCGCGCGAGCTGCGCGATGGCGCCCGGCGTCTCGGGCGAAATCACCGTCGTCGCGACCACCCAGGATGCCGACGGTAACGAGGCGCGCGCCGTGCGCTCGGTCTGGCTCGCGGGCGACGACGACTGGTGGTTCGGCGGCGACAATGGCGACCGCATGGACGTGATCGCCGAACAGCCGCGCTACGACGCGGGCGACACCGCGAAATTCCAGGTCCGCATGCCCTTCCGCGAAGCGACCGCGCTCGTCACCGTCGAGCGCGAGGGCGTGCTGTCGAGCTTCGTCGTGCCGCTGAAGGGCACCAATCCCGTCGTCAAGGTCAAGCTGCCCGCGACCTACGCCCCCGACGTCTATGTCTCGGTGATGGCGGTGCGCGGCCGCGTCACCGGCGGCGAAAGCTGGTTCCGCAAGCTCAAGCGCACGGCCGGCTTCAAGATCGAGAATAGCGAGGGCGCGCCGCCGACCGCCCTCGTTGACCTCGCCAAGCCCGCCTACCGCATGGGCATCGCGCGCATCAAGGTCGGCTGGGAAGGCCATCAGCTCGGCGTCAAGGTCAAGGCCGACAAGGAGAAATATGCGGTCCGCGAAACCGCGAAGGTCGCGATCGAGGTCGAGACCCCGGGTGGCAAGGCGCCGAAAAATGCCGACGTCGCCTTCGCCGCGGTCGACGAAGCGCTGCTTCAGCTCGCGCCCAACGAAAGCTGGGAAGTGCTCAACGCGATGATGGGCGAACGCACGCTCGACGTGCTCACCTCGACCGCGCAGATGCAGGTCGTCGGCAAGCGCCACTATGGCCGCAAGGCGCTCGAACCGGGCGGCGGCGGCGGCGGCGACCTTTCGGGCCTGACGCGCGAGGATTTCCGCCCCGTGCTGCTCTGGAAGGGCCATGTCCCGCTCGATGCCAAGGGCCGCGCAACGGTCGACGTGCCGCTCAGCGACAATCTCTCGGGCTTCCGCCTCGTCGCGATCGCGACCGACGGCTCGCAATATTTCGGCACCGGCGAGACGAGCGTGCGCACCGTGCAGGATCTCGGCGTCTTCGCCGGCATGCCCGAACTGGTGCGTACCGGCGACACCTATGACGCGCGCTTCACGCTCAGGAACGGCACCGATCAGCCGATGGAGGTCACCGCGACCCCGACGCTGTCGCCCGCCGTCGCGACCGCGCCGCCGCTCACTGTCACCATCCCCGCGGGCGGCACGGTGCCGATCAGCTGGTCGATCACCGCGCCCGACCGGACCGGCCCGATCGAATGGACCGTCGATGCCGTGGCCAAGGGCGGCAAGGCGCGCGACCGGCTCGTCTTCGAACAGACGATCGAACCCGCGGTGCCGATCGAGACCTGGGCCGCGAGCCTGTTCCGCGTCGGCCCGGCGACGACGCTGCCGATCGCGATCCCCGCGGGCGCGCTCCCCGGCGGCTATGTCGATATCGCGCTCGCAGGCACGCTCGCGCCGCCGCTCACCGGCGTGCGCGACTATATGAGCGCCTATCCCTACACCTGCTTCGAACAGCAGACGTCGCGCGCCGTGGCATTGGGCGACATCGGCCGCTGGCAGGCGCTCGCGGGGGCAATGCCGACCTATCTCGATGACGACGGGCTGCTCCGCTACTGGCCGAACGAACGGATGGAAGGATCGATCGAACTCACCGCCTATGTGATGAACGTGACCGCCGCGAACGGCTTCGCGATCCCCGAGGCATCGCGAGAAAAGATGGTCAAGGCGCTGCAGGCGGTCGTCGAAGGACGCCTCACGCGCAAGGGATACGGCCCGTGGGACATCCGCCCCGTGCGGATCGCGGCCTTGGCGGCGCTCGCACGCAACAAGGCGTCGAGCGCCAGCCTCGTCGCCGCGATCGACATCGCGCCCGCCGACATGACGACGGGCACGCTCGCCGACTGGCTCGTCGCGCTCGAAAAGACGCCGGGGGTGCGAAATGCCGCCGGTCTGCGCACCGCGGCCGAAGCCGAACTCAGAAAGCGCCTCGTCTATGAAGGCACGCGCCTCGACCTCGTCGACGATGCGAAAGCGCCGTGGTGGATGATGACCAGCGGCGACGAGATGGCGATCAAGGCGCTCGAAGCCGTGCTCGGCCGCAAGGGCTGGGAGGATGACGCGGGCAAGCTGATGGTCGGCGTCGCGCAGCGCCAGCGCAAGGGCCATTGGGACACGACCCCCGCCAACGCATGGGGCGCGGTCACCGTCCGCCGCTTCGCCGCGCTTTATCCGGCGAGCGCGATCACCGGCGTCACCAACATCGGCCTCGCGGGCGACACCGCGACGCAAAGCTGGCCGCTGCCGGCGGAGCCGGTCTCGCCGCTCCGCGTCGCGCTCAACGCGGGGACGATGAGCCTCAGCCATCAGGGCGGCGGCGCGCCATGGGCCACCGTCAGCGTCAAGGCGGCGGTGCCGCTGAAGGAACCGCTCAACGCCGGCTACCGGATCAAGCGCTCGGTCAGCATCGTCAAGGCGGCGAACAAGGACCGGCTGACGCGCGGCGATGTGATCAAGGTGCGGATCGAGGTCGTCGCGGCCGCGGGCCGGACGTGGGTCGTGGTGAGCGATCCGGTCGCCCCGGGCGCAACGATCGTCGGCAATCTCGGCGGCCAGTCCGAAATGCTCGCCGAACAGGCGGGCGGATCGGGCGCGCAGCCGAGCTATGTCGAGCGCGGCAAGGACAGCTGGCGCGGCTATTTCGGCTGGATGCCCGCGGGCACCCACGCGGTCGAATATGTCGTGCGTTTGAACGGCTCGGGCCGCTTCACGCTGCCCCCGACACGCGTCGAGGCGATGTATTCGCCCGCGATCCGCGGCCAGTGGCCGAACGCGCCGCTGACGGTGGCGAGCGTGGGGTCTTGATGGGCAAGCGCGAGCCCGCAAAATCCTCCCTGTCGCGCAGCGATGGGGAGGTGGCAGCGCGAAGCGCTGACGGAGGGGCTATGGCGCGAGGTAGCCGCCCCTCCACCATCGCCTGCGGCGACGGTCCCCCTCCCCATGCCTTCGGCACGGGGAGGATTGTTTAGGCCTCGCGACCAATGACCGTTCGATTCCGCCTCCGCGACGCCCTCGCCTGGCTCGCGCTCGCTGCGCTCGTCCTCACCACCATCGCCCACCTCGCGACGAAATCGCCCCCGATGCCCGACTTCGCCACCGTCCGCGCCGACTGGCGCCCCAGCGAAGCCTGGCTCTACGATCGCGACGGCCAGCTTCTCGACAGCGAGCGCGTCGATTTCGAACGCCGCCGCCTCGCGTGGGTGCCGCTCGGCGACATCAGCCCCGCCGTCCGCGACGCGGTGGTGAACGCCGAGGACCGGCGTTTCTGGTCGCACGGCGGGGTCGACTGGCTCGCGGTCGCGAGCGCGGTCCGCGCGCGCTTTACAAGAGGGGCGACAGGCGACCGCTCGCGCGGCGCCTCGACGCTCGCGATGCAGCTCGCCGCCTTTCTCGATCCCGGCCTCGCGCAGCCGGGCCAGCGCGACTGGCGCACGAAGATCCGTCAGATGCGCGCGGGTCAGGCGCTTGCGTCGAACTGGTCGCACGAACAGATGCTCGAGGCCTATTTCAACCTCCTGCCCTTGCGCGGCGAGGCGCAGGGCATCGGCGCGGGCGCGCAAAGCCTGTTCGGCAAGAAGCCCGCCCAAATGAATCGTACCGACGCCGCGCTCTTCGCGGGCCTGCTCCCCAATCCCGCCGCGGGCGCCGAGGCGCTCGGCCGCCGCGCGTGCCGCATTGCGAAAGCGAAGGATTGTTCGGCGATCCGCGCCGCCGCCGCAACGCTCGTCTCGGGCGAGCATGCCGCGCGCTTCGACCCCGGCCTCGCGCCGCACCTTGCCGTCCGCTTGCTCGACAAGCCCGGCAAGCGCGTCGCGACGACGATCGACCGCCGCATCCAGACCGCCGCGATCGTCGCGCTGCGCCGCCAGCTTGAGGGGCTCGGCGCGAACCGCGTCCGCGACGGCGCGGTCGTCGTGCTCGACAACGCGACCGGCGAGGTGCTCGCCTATGTCGGGGGTGTCGGCCTCGGATCAACCGCCGCGCAGGTCGACGGTGCCAACGCGCGGCGGCAGGCGGGCTCGACCCTGAAACCGCATCTCTATGCGCAGGTGATCGAGCATGGCTGGCTCACCGCCGCTTCGATCCTCGACGACAGCCCGGTCCAGCTCGACACCGCGTCGGGGCTCTATGTCCCCAAAAATTACGACCGCAGCTTCAAGGGACCGGTCAGCGTCCGCCACGCGCTCGCCTCGTCGCTCAACGTCCCCGCGGTGCGCACGCTCATCATCGACGACGTCCAGCAGTTCCGCGACCGCCTGTGGGCATTGGGCTATCACGGCCTTGTCGAGGACGGTGAATATTACGGCTTCTCCCTCGCGCTCGGTTCGGCTGAAGTGTCGCTCGTCGAACAGGCCAACGCCTTCAGAACATTGGCGAATATGGGGAAGTGGTCGCCCGTCCACTTCAGCGATATGCGCAAAGATGGTGAAGAAGCGCGCGCGATCGTCAACCCCGCCGCCGCCTTCATCGTCGGCGACATCCTCGCCGACGCCTCCGCCCGCGCCGACGCGTTCGGCGCCGACAGCGCGCTCCGCCTCCCCTTCTGGGCCGCGGCCAAGACCGGCACCTCGAAAGGCATGCGCGACAATTGGTGCATCGGCTTTACCGACCGCTTCACCGTCGCGGTGTGGGTCGGCAATCTCGAGGGCGATTCGATGCGCGCGGTGTCGGGCACCTCGGGCGCCGCGCCGGTCTGGCGCGACGTGATGATGGCGCTCCATGCCGGCAGCCCCGGCAAGCCGCCGAAAATGCCGAACGGCGTCGAGGTGCGGCAGGTCAGCCTCCCCGGCACGCGCGAGCCGCCGCGCCGCGAATATTTCCTCGCCGGCACCGCGCAGACCGAAATGGCCTCCGCGCCGCAGGCCGCGCGCCGCCCGCGCATCACCAGCCCGGTCAGCGGCAGCGTCTACGCGCTCGACCCCGACATTCCGATCGATCGCCAGCGGCTCGCGGTCACGGTCAGCGGATCGGTCGCCGGATACCGGCTGATCCTAGACAAAAAACCGCTCGGCGATGCCGACGCCGGGCAGCAAATATTGCCCCGCCCGGGCGCGCATATGCTCGCGCTGGTTGATCCAGGCGGCCGAATGATTGACCGTGTGCGCTTTACGGTACGGTAAGGCGGTGGCCCTCTGAAATTAAGTTGCGCTGACGCGCGGAGCGGCTAGTCTGCCCCGCCATGAGACGGGCGGCAGCTCAGCCGCTCCAAAGGGGAAGAATATGCTATTTGACCGCGTAAAGCCGCTCGATGCCATTTTGGCGACAGCGGAAAAGAAATCGCTTACGCGCACGCTCGGCGCCTTTCAGTTAACCATGCTGGGGATCGGCGCCGTGATCGGGACGGGGATTTTCGTTTTGACCGCCGAAGCCGCGCAAAAGGCGGGCCCCGGCATGATGATCAGCTTCATCATCGCCGGCTTCGTCTGTGCCTTCGCCGCGCTCTGTTACGCCGAAATGGCGTCGATGGTCCCGGTGTCGGGATCGGCTTACACCTATAGCTATGCCGTGATGGGCGAGCTGATCGCTTGGATGGTCGGCTGGGCGCTGATCCTCGAATATGCGGTGGCCGCGGGCGCCGTTTCGGTCGGCTGGTCGGGCTATGTCGTCGGGTTGATCGAGCATAGTTTCGGGATAGATATACCCGCAAAATACGTGCTCGGGCCGTTCGATGGCGGTATGATCAACCTGCCCGCAATGTTCATCGCGGGCCTCGTCACGATGCTGCTCGTCATCGGAACACGCGAATCCGCGACGGTCAACGCCTTCCTCGTCGTGGTCAAGGTCGCCGCGCTGACGCTCTTCATCGTCCTCGCCCTGCCGGTGATGAACATGGAGAAGTTCGAACCCTTCGCTCCGCTGGGTATCGGCGGCATCGGCGCCGCTGCGGCGTCGATCTTCTTTGCTTATGTCGGCTTCGATGCGGTTTCCACCGCAGCCGAAGAGACCAAGAATCCGCAGCGCAACATGCCGATCGGCCTGATCGGCAGCCTCGCGATCTGCACCATCTTCTACCTGCTCGTTGCAGCGGGCGTCATCGGCACCGTCGGCGCGCAGCCGGTCGGCATCGATGCCGCGACCGGCCATGCGCTCGAACCCGGCAGCCGCGAACTCGCGGCGGCGTGCGGCGCCATCAGCGATCAGGCGGTGGTCTGCTCGAAGGAAGCGCTGGCGTGGACGATGCGCGAAATCGGTTGGCCGCAGATCGGTAATCTCATCGGCCTCGCCGCCGGCCTTGCGCTGCCGTCGGTCATTCTGATGATGATGTTCGGCCAGACCCGCATCTTCTTCGTGATGAGCCGCGACGGCTTGCTGCCGCAGGCCTTTTCGAAGATCCACCCGAAATTCAACACGCCGCACGTGATCACGATCATCACCGGCGTCGCTGTCGCGCTGTTCGCTGCCTTCTTCCCCGTGGGGCAGCTGGCGAACATCTCGAACTCGGGCACGCTCTTCGCTTTCGCTGCGGTGTCGATCGCGGTGATGGTGATCCGCCGCACCGATCCGGGCCGCCACCGTCCGTTCAAGACGCCGCTGATCTACATCACGGCGCCGATCGCGATTCTCGGCTGCCTCTACCTCTTCTTCAATCTCGACCAGAAGAGCATCAACCTCTTCCTGATCTGGGCCGCCGTCGGCCTGGTGGTCTACTTCGTCTACAGCCGCAAGCGCAGCCATGTGGGTCTGGGGCATGTCGAAGTGCACGAGGACGACCCCGACGCACCGCCGCCGCCGGTCCCGCCGGCACCGTCGTTCAACTGACGGTTCGACCAATAGAGGGAAAGGGGGCTTCGGCCCCCTTTTTTTGTTATCCGATAAGACGATGACAGCAATCGACCGATTGCGAACGTTGATTATGGCACCTAAAAAGAGCGTGTGATTGGGATTGAAGCTCTTCTAATCATCGGCCTCGTTGCGGGTTTCTTTGTTGGCTTGGCAATTCCGAGCCACAAGATAGGCTGCTTGGCCTTATTGCCGATTCCAATCACCATGATTGCCTACATAAGCAGATGGCAGAGCCAGCACCCAGAAAGTCTCCGTTCTACGAGCGGGCTAGACTTCCTGTTCGGACCTCTTTGGCCATCGGCAGGAGCTATCGCAGGCTTCTACCTCGGTAGATTTGTCCGAACGCGATATTTTGGGCTTTAGGAAACGGTAACTCTCCACCCCCAAGCGGATCCTATGACCGCGAGCCTAGATGGTCGTCAATACGGACTTTTCGGCGCGGTTCCCGGCCGGGTGAACAGCTTGCCGCGTTCGGCCCAGAAAACGAGCGCGAGGCCGACGACGGCCGAGATCAGGAAGGCATAAGCGAGCGGCAGCGTCGTACCATCATATTGCTGGCCGATCGTCGCGCCGACGGTCGCCGCGACCAGCGTCTTGGCAAAGCTCTGATACGACGAGGCGACGCCCGCCATATGCCCGAAATCCTCCATCGCGATCGAGCCGAAATTGCTGCCGATAAAGCCGACGAGACCGACATTGACCATCATCAGCGCGGTGAACATCCACAGGGTCTCGGCGCCGCTGAGCGCCGCGACGATCTGCAATATCGACGTCGCCATGAAGGCGAACACCGCCGACTGCGACACGCGCCGCGCGCCAAAGCGTTCGACGATCGCGGCGTTCGAGAAATTGGCGATCGCGATACCGACCGCGACGATGGCGAAGATCAACGGGAACATCGCCCGCGCCCCGAACACCTCGGCGATGATCTGCTCGCTGCTGTTGAGATAGCCGTAGAGCGCGCCCTGCATCATCCCCGACGCGATCATATAGCCCGCGGCGCGGCGGTGCCGCGTCACCGTTGCCCAACCCGCGACCATCGTCTTGAAATCGAGCGGGCGCACGTCGGCGGGATCGAGCGTTTCGGGCAGCCGGCGGAGCCAGAGCAGCATCACGATCGACATCGCCGCAAGCACGATGAAGATCGCACGCCAGCCCGCCACCGCGGCGATGCCAGCGCCGATCGTCGGCGCAATGATCGGCACGATCATGAAGACGAGGAAGATCAGCGACAGCCGCTTCGCCATCGCGTCGCCCGCGAACAGGTCGCGGATCACCGCGACGACGATCACGCCGAGCGCGGCGCTCACCAGCCCGTGGATGAAGCGCAGCGCGAGCAGCATTTCGAAACTCGTCGCGAGCCCGCAGCCGATCGATAGCGCCAGATAGGCGAACAGCGCCGGAACCAGCACACCCTTGCGCCCGAAGCGATCCGAAAGCGGCCCGTAAAGCAACGACCCGAAACCGATGCCGAGCAGATAGATCGAGATGACATGCTGACGGTCGTTGGCGACGGTGACGCCCAGCGCCTCGCCGATCGACGGCAGCGCGGGCAGCATCGAATCGATGGCGAGCGCGTTGAGCGCCATGACCATCGCCATCATGACCACCATTTCCCGGTCGCCCGGCAGGCTCCGTTGGGGGGATTGGGCCGGCTTGTGCATGGCAGCAGCCTATGCGCCCAAGCCGCCGCTTTGGATACCCCCAAGGTGAAAGGGCATTGCTATGCAAAGCAAAAAGGGCCGCCCGATAGGACGGCCCTTCACATTTCCCGGATGCTGACGGGTCAGCCCTGACGCGTGCCCGTCATCGCCATCGAACCGAACGCGCCGGCCTTGATCGTGCCGGTCAGCGCGTCGCCGTCGATCGTCGCTTCGCATTCGAGCGTCATCGGCATCGGCACCTTCATGTTCATGGTCCAGCTCAGCTTGTTGCCGTCGACCTTGCCATTTTCGACATCGAGCGACCCCATCGCGCCGGCGTTCTGGCCGGTGAAGCTGTCGCCGTTGCTGGCGACGGTGAAAACCGACTTCTGGTCGCCCATCGGCGACTTGGTGACGCAATCATAGCTGCCATCGACTTGGGACATCTGCGCTCTCCTTACTGAAACTGATGTTAGTTAGCGGGAGACACCGTTTCCACGGGCAGACCCAATCCGTCAAGCTGCGGTTTCACCACGGCGGCATCGCCGACGACGACATAGACGAGATCGTCGGTGCTGAGCGCCCCGCGCGCCGCGGCATCCAATGCTTCGGGCGTCATCGCCTCATAGGTCGCGGGCAGCTTCTCATAATAATCGTCGGGACGATCGAACTTCTCGATCGCGCGCAGCCCGCCGAGCACGTCGCTCGAGGTTTCGAAACTGCCCGGCAGTTCGCGGACGCTGCCGTTCACGGTGCGCTGCAATTCCTCCTTGGTCACGCCCTTGTCGCCGAGGAAGGCCTTGAGGTCGCTTTGCAACTCCTTGATCGAATCGCCGGTACGGTCGGCCTGCACCGGCGCCGAAGCGATCCAGCTGACCCGGTTCTTTTCGCCCGACACGCTTGTGCGCACGCCATAGGACCAGCCCTTCGTCTCGCGCAAATTCATGTTGAAGCGCGACAGGAAATTGCCGCCGAAGATGTCGTTCGCCGCGCGCAGCACTTCCAGCCCGTCGCCGCCCTTGGCGTCGAGCACCTTGCCCGCGAGGATCACCGACTGCGGCGCCTTGGGCCGGTCGACGAGCAGGATGCGCGGCTGCGGCTTCGGAACCGCGACCTCGAAATGCTTCGTCGGCTTCGGCGTTGCCGGCGCTTTCCAGTCGCCGAACGCCGTGTCGAGCTCCTTCTTCACCTCGGCGAGCGTCGTGTCGCCGACGACGAAGATGCGCGCATTGTCGGGGCGGATCCACGCCGAATGGAAAGCCGCGAGCTGATCGCGCGTCGCTTCGGTCACCGCCTTGGCATTGCCGAGGCCCGAGGGCGGAATGCCATAGGGATGCTCGGCGCCGTAGAGCGCGGGCATCAGCACCCGCTGCGCGATCGCGCGCGGCTCGTTGAGTTCGGCCTTGAGCCGGTTGAGCTGCTGCGCGCGCACCCGCTCCAGTTCCTTCGCATCGAAGGCCGGATTGCGCACATAATCGGCGAGCAGCGCGAGCGACGCGCGCAAATTCGGCTTGAGCGCGAACAGCCCGAGCGCGGTTTCGTCGGCGTCCGCATAGCCATAGGTCTGCGCGCCGAGCCGCTCCTTCGCTTCGGCAAAGGCGATCGAATCGAGGCTGGTCGTGCCCTCGTCCATCAGGCTGAGCATCAGCGACTGGGTGCCGAGCGCGCTGCGCGGGTCGGCGGCATAGCCGGCATCGAAGCTCACCTGGACGTTGACCGTCGGCACCGTCGTGCGGCGCGCGAACACCAGCTCGATGCCGTTCTTGAGCTTGGCGCGCTCGATCTCGGGAAATTCGAGCGCCTTGAGGCCCGTCACGTCAGGAAACTGCGAGCGGTCGGCGATCGCGGTCGCCGCGCCCATCCCGCTGTCGGGGCCGACGTCGCCGAGCGCCGGGTTCCAGTAGCGGTCGGGCTGGACCGCCGGCGCACCCTTCGCCGCGACCACCGCGCCGCCGCGATGCTCGCCGCCTTCGGTGCGCTCGCCGGGCGTATAGGTCAGCGAAAAGGCGGGGCGCGACAGCCATTTGCGCGCCGCGTCGCGCACCTGCTCGGGCGTCGCCTTGGCAAGCCGCTCGAGCTCGACTTTATAGTAAGCGGGATCGTTCGAATAGAGCGCACCCTCGGCGAGCGTCACCGCCTTGCCGCCGAAACCGCCGACCGATTCGAGCTGCGAGATCGCCCCGCCGAGATAGCTGGCGGTCGCACGCTGCAATTCGTCGGCGGTCGGCCCGCTTGCGAGAAAGGCCGCGATTTCCTCGTCGAGCCTTTTTGCGACATGCGCGGGATCGACGCCCGCCTTGACGTCGGCCTGGACCAGCACGATCCCCGCATCCTCGAACGGCGACGCGCCGGCCGAAACGCTGACCGCGATCGGGTCCTTGCGCACCAGCGCATTGTCGAGCCGCGACGAGGACAGCCCGCCGAGCACCGACATCGCCATCTGCAGCGGCACCGATTCGGCATCGTTGAGTCCCGGCATCGTCCACATACGATAGATGCGCGTCGTCGGGATCAGGTCCTTGACCTCCTTCGCGAGCGGCGCGGGCAGCGTCGGCAGCGAGGTTGCGGGCGCATTGATCTCGGGACCGCGCGGAATGTCGCCGAACCATTCGCCGACCTTGGCCTTCGCGGTCGGCACGTCGATGTCGCCCGCAAGGACGAGCACCGCATTGTTCGGGCCGTAATTGTCGGTGAACCATGTCTTCACGTCGTCGAGGCTCGCCGCGTCGAGGTCGGCCATCGAGCCGATCGTGCTGTGATGATAGGGGTGCCCCTTGGGAAAGAGATTCTCGAAAATCTCGTAGCGAAGCAGCCCATAGGGATTGTTGTCGCCCTGCCTTTTTTCATTCTGGACGACGCCGCGCTGGTTATCGAGCTTTTCCTGCGTCACCGCGCCGAGCAGATGCCCCATGCGGTCGCTTTCGAGGAACAGCGCGAGATCGAGCGCGCCGGTCGGCACCGTTTCGAAATAATTGGTGCGGTCGAGGAAGGTGGTGCCGTTGAAATCGGTCGCGCCGACCTGGCGCAGCGGCTCGAAGAAATCGTCGGGAGCGTTTTCGGAGCCGTTGAACATCAGATGCTCGAACAGATGGGCGAAGCCCGTCTTGCCCGCGGGCTCGTGCTTCGACCCGACGCGGTACCACACCGACACCGCGACGACCGGCGCCTTACGATCCTCGTGCACGATGACGCGCAGGCCATTGTCGAGCGTGAAGGCTTCGTAGGGAATATCGACCGCTTTGACGAGGTCGGCGGTCGGCGCGGGCGCCGCGGCTTTGGCGAGCGCAGGAGCGGCGGCGACGAGCGAGGTCGACAAGGCAAGGGCGACGACGAAACGATGGAAACGAGCCATGAAAATCCCCTAGATCAAGGCACGCAGGCGAACGCCTGCTCGAAATCGGGTGCCGGACGGCACTGTATCAACGGTTTAGGACAGCGGTTCCGGGCTTTCAAGGCCGATAGAAACGCGCGCCGCTGGCCTTCAGCGCGGCCGGATCGAACAGCACGGGCTTCAATTTATGCGCCACGAACAGCGGCGCCTGATCATTGTAATGCGGGCTGTCGGGGCGCGTCGTCGCGGCGCCGAACGGCTGGATCGATTCGGAGCGCACGCGCCCGTTCCGGTCCCACGTCACGAACATGATGAAGCTGTCGCCGTGGCGCACCTTCAGCCGCCCGTCGGGCTCCTCGTCCCACAGGGTCGAAGCGCGCACCGTGTCGTTGCCCCCGTCGAGCGGCAGGTCGACGCGGTTCGCGCCTTCGCCGTGGCGGAGGCGCAGCACGGTGCCGAGCTTCGGATCGAGCCCGTTGAAATGTTCCTGCAGATGCGCGACCGTCTCCTTCAGCACGGTGCGCGGGTCGGGTGCCGCACGGCGCTGGTAATGGCGGCCGTTCGCCGGACGCAGCACCATCAGCGCGAGCGCGTCGCCCTTGCCCCGGCCGTCGAGAGTCCAGTCCCATGCGCGCAGCAGTTCCTGCGCCCGCGCGAGCGCCGGATCATCCTTGGTGTCGAGTGCGAGCAGCCGGTCCATCCACGCTTTCGCATAGCCCCTCCGCGAATAGGCGGTGTCATATTTGATCGCCTTGAGCCGCGCCTCGTCGATCTGCCCCGACGCTTCGAACAGCTCGATCAGCCGCACCGCGCGATTGGTCATATCGTCCTCGATCCCGAGCAGCGGCGAAAAGGCCGCGGCGTCGAGTTCGTCGCCCGGCCCCGCCGCGACCCACGGCGTGTTGTTCGCGTTCATCACATAGCCCGAGCGCGGATTGACGAGCGCGGGCACGCGGTCGAACGGCAGCGTCTTCGTCCACAGATCCGCCGACGTGTCGCCGGGCAGTACCCCGCGCCAGTTGAACCCCGCCGGGCGGTCGGGGAACATGGCATTGTAGAAAAGCCCGATATTGCCCTTTGCATCGGCATAGATGAAATTGGTCGCGGGCACGCCCTGCCCCGCCATCGCCGCGCGCCATTCGGCGAAACTCTTCGCCTTGTTGAGCCGATAATATTGGGTGACCATATTCGCCTGATCGATCCCGGCGTAGCGGATCGCAAAGGCGCCCTTTTCATTCTTCACCACCGGCCCGTGGACCGACTGCCAGATGGTACGCGGCACCGGCAGCACGAACGGGCCGAACTTGACCTTCAGCCAGATGCGCTGCTCCGCAAGCGGGCGCCACGCGCCGTCAAAGCGGTAATTTTCGCCGCTGTCGTCGAGCACCAGCTTGTAGACGTCGATCAGGTCGGGCCGGTTCACCGTGTTGGTCCAGCCGAGATATTTATTGTGGCCGAGGAAGGGGTAAGGCGAGCCCGGGAAGTTGGCGCCGGCGAAATCCCAGCCCTCATCGCTATGGACGACCAGCTCGTACCAGGCGACGCCGCCGGTCCACGGCTGGTGCGAATTGGAGACGAGCCGCGTCGCGCCGTCGGTCGATCGCGCTGGCGCGACCGCCATCGCATTGGAGCCGTTATCGGCCGGGTCGGTGCCGACCGGCGTCAGCTCGCGCGGGACGAGCTTGCCCGATTTGTCGAGCGCGGGGCCGCCTTCGCGCCCGATCTCGGTGCCTTCGACGAGCGAACCGAGCACCGAATCGAGCCCGAAGAAAAAGGGCGAGCGCAGCACGAAGCCCGCGACGACATCCTCGCCGGTCACCGGGAACAGTCCCGACAACCGCACCTCGCCCGGATGCTTGTCGGCATAATGGTTGAGCCCCGCGGCATAGGCCGTGAACAGATTTTTCACATCCTCGGGCAGACGCGGCCAGTCGCGCCGCGTCGTCGCGCGGATATCGAGCAGTGCCGCGGCATAGTCGACCTTCGCCCCATCCTCGCCGAGCATCGCGCCGGCGCGCCCGCGCGTCATCGCGAGCACTTCCTGCAGCGTCGAGAAATCATCCTCGGCATGGGCATAGGCAACGCCATAGGCGACGTCGGCGTCGGTCTTTCCGAAGATATGCGGCACGCCGAAATTGTCGCGCGCGATGCGGACGTCGGCAGGCTTGAAGACGGGGGCCGGCGGCGCTTCGGCAGTCAGCGGTTCCCAAAAAGCGAGCGATACGGCGGCAACGACGACCAGAGCCAGAAAGCCCAGTAAAATCCGTCGCAGCATCGTGGGTCCTCTTCGTCGCCGGTCCGGGCGCATCTGTGGCCGTCATGTCGTCCGATGGCAAGCGGCTGTCGTTCGTCGAGGCGGATTTGCGGGTGGGCCGAGCGCCGCTATGCAGGATACAGGTCTTTGAACAACGGGGAATTTCGAACGATGCGCATCAAGAGCCTGCTCCTATCCGCCTGCCTTACGCTGGCGCCCGCACCCGCCGCGATGGCGCAGAGCGTCATCGGGTCGGGCGTCGTCCCGGCGACCGCCGCGAACAGCGCCGAGCGCGCGATCGGCTTTGCCGCGACGGCACCCGCGGGCGCCGCGCTCGTCGTCATAATGACCGACGCCACGCTGCCGCCGCTCGACGGCGTCGCGCTGACCGCGGCCGAGCGTCAGGCCGTCGCCGCAGCGGCTACCGCGGCGGGCTTCGACGGCAAGGCCGGATCGACGCTGTCGCTGCGCGGCATTGGCGCGCACCCACGCATCCTGCTCGTCGGCGCGGGCGCTACGCCCTCGTCGCTCGCGCTGGCCGAAGCGGGCGGCAAGGCGGCACAGGAACTCAAGAGCGAAGCGCATCCGGTGACCATCGCGGGCGCTTTCGGCGACATAAGCGCGGCAGACGCCGCCTATGGCTTCGCGCTCGGCCAATATCGCTTCGACCGCTACAAGACGGTCGACAAAAACACGCCGCCGACGGGCGCGGTGACGTTGGTGGGCGCCGACCCCGCCGAGGCCGAAACCGCCTTCGCCCGCCGCTGGAAGTCGCTTGTCGACGGCGTGCGCCTGTCGCGCGACCTCGCGAACGAGCCAGCGAACATCATCTATCCCGAAAGCTTCGTCGCGCGCGTCCGCGAGGCCTTTGCCGGGGCGCCGGGCGTCAGCATCGAGGTGCTCGACGAAGCGGCGATGCGCAAGCTCGGCATGGGAACGCTCGTCGGCGTCGGACAGGGCAGCCCGCGCGGGTCGCGCCTGCTCGCGGTGCGCTATCGCGGCGCGGGCACATCCGACGCGCCGATCGCTTTCGTCGGCAAGGGCATCACCTTCGATTCGGGCGGCATTTCCTTGAAGCCCGGAAACGGCATGTGGAACATGAAGGGCGACATGTCGGGCGCCGCCTCGGTCGTCGGTGCGGCGCTGTCGCTCGCAAAGTCACGCGCGCCGGTCCATGTCGTCGCGGTCGCCGCGCTGGCCGAAAATATGCCCGACGGCAATGCCCAGCGCCCCGGCGACATCACGCGCACCATGTCGGGCAAGACGATCGAGATGCTCAACGCCGACGCCGAAGGCCGTCTCGTCCTTGCCGATGCCAATGAATATGTCGCGGCGACTTACAAGCCGCGCGCGATCGTCAATATCGCGACGCTCACCGGGTCGATCGTCGGCGCGCTCGACGATCAATATGCCGGCCTCTTCGCGCGCGACGAAAAGCTCGCCGACGCCTTGCTCGCCGCCGGCGCCGCGAGCGGCGAGGAGCTGTGGCGGATGCCGCTCCACAAAAATTACGCCGAGAAGCTCAAATCCGACATCGCCGACATCCGTAACATCGCGCCGGGGCAGGGACCGGGCGCCAGCCTCGGCGCGCACGCTATCGGATTCTTCGTCGACGAGGCGACCCCTTGGGCGCATCTCGACATCGCCGGCGTCAACCAGGCCGACAAAGCAACACCGCTTGTTCCCAAGGGAATGACCGGCTTCGGCGTGCGCCTGCTCGACCAGCTCGCGCGAGACAGCGAATAGAGTCTTGCGGAACCTCGCAATGCCCCTTGTGTTGCACAATAGCAACACTATCTTGGCCGGCGAGAAAGGGGCTTATCCAGAATGAACCTCGAAAAATTTACCGACCGCGCCAAGGGCTTTTTGCAAGCGGCGCAGACGATCGCGATCCGCATGAACCATCAGCGGATCGCGCCCGAGCATATCGCCAAGGCCTTGCTCGAAGACAATCAGGGCATGGCCGCAGGGCTGATCGACAACAGCGGCGGCGACACCGCGCGCGCGGTGGCCGGCATCGACGCGCTGCTCGCCAAGCTCCCCGCCGTGTCGGGATCGGGCGCGCAGGCGACACCGGGGCTCGACAACGACGCGGTGCGCCTGCTCGACCAAGCCGAACAGGTCGCGGCAAAGGCGGGCAGCGAATATGTCGCCGTCCAGAACATCCTGCTCGCGATGGTGCTCGCCCCGAGCACGCCGGTGGGCAAGGCCTTTGCCGACGCCGGCGTGAAGCCCGAAGCGTTGAACGCCGCGATCGCCAAGCTGACCGGCGGCCGCACCGCCGATACGGCGTCGGCCGAGGACCGCTACGACGCGCTCCAAAAATTCGCCCGCGACCTCACCGAGGTCGCGCGCGAGGGCAAGCTCGATCCCGTCATCGGCCGCGACGAGGAAATCCGCCGCACGGTGCAGATCCTCGCGCGCCGCACCAAGAACAACCCGGTACTGATCGGCGAACCCGGCGTCGGCAAAACCGCGATAGCCGAAGGGCTGGCACTCCGCATCGTCAACGGCGACGTGCCCGACAGCCTGAAGGACCGCCGTCTGCTCGCGCTCGACATGGGTGCACTGATCGCGGGCGCCAAATATCGCGGCGAGTTCGAGGAGCGCCTCAAGGGCGTGCTCGACGATGTGAAGGCGGCCGAGGGCGAAATCATCCTGTTCATCGACGAGATGCACACGCTCGTTGGCGCGGGCAAGGGCGAGGGCGCGATGGACGCGTCGAACCTCTTGAAGCCCGCGCTCGCACGCGGCGAACTCCACTGCATCGGCGCGACGACGCTCGACGAATATCGCAAGCATGTCGAAAAGGATCCCGCGCTCCAGCGGCGTTTCCAGCCGGTCTTCGTCGGCGAGCCGACGGTCGAGGACTCGATCTCGATCCTGCGCGGGATCAAGGAGAAATATGAGCTGCACCACGGCGTGCGGATCACCGACGGCGCGATCGTTGCCGCGGCGACGCTGTCGAACCGCTATATCTCCGACCGCTTTTTGCCCGACAAGGCGATCGACCTGATGGACGAGGCGGCGAGCCGCATCCGCATGGAGGTCGAATCGAAGCCCGAAGCGATCGAGAGCCTCGACCGCCGCATTATCCAGATGAAGATCGAGGAGGCCGCGCTCGGCAAAGAAAGCGACGCCGCGTCGAAGGACCGGCTCGCAAGCTTGCAGGCCGAACTCGCCAATCTCGAGCAGCAGTCGGCCGAACTCACCCAGAAATGGCAGGCCGAAAAGGACAAGATCCACGCCGAGGCGAAGATCAAGGAAGAGCTCGACGCCGCGCGCTCGGCGCTCGATCAGGCGCAGCGCGCGGGCGACCTCGCCAAGGCGGGCGAGCTCTCCTACGGCACCATCCCCGGCCTCGAAAAGCGGCTTGAGGAAGCGCAGGCGGCCGCGGGCAACGCGATGCTGCGCGAGGAAGTCACCGCCGACGACATCGCCGCCGTCGTGAGCAAATGGACCGGCATTCCCGTCGACCGGATGATGGAGGGCGAGCGCGAGAAACTGCTCGGCATGGAAGACACGCTGGGTCAGCGCGTGATCGGGCAGGACGAAGCCGTCCGCGCCGTCTCGACCGCGGTGCGCCGCGCGCGCGCCGGGCTGCAGGACCCGAACCGGCCCTTGGGCTCGTTCCTCTTCCTCGGCCCCACGGGCGTCGGCAAGACCGAGCTTACCAAGGCGCTCGCGCGTTTCCTGTTCGACGACGACAATGCGATGGTCCGCATCGACATGTCCGAGTTCATGGAGAAGCACAGCGTCGCGCGGCTCGTCGGGGCGCCGCCGGGCTATGTCGGCTATGAAGAGGGCGGCACGCTCACCGAAGCGGTGCGGCGCCGTCCCTATCAGGTCGTGCTGTTCGACGAGGTCGAAAAGGCGCATGCGGACGTGTTCAACATCCTGCTCCAGGTGCTCGACGACGGGCGGCTGACCGACGGACAGGGCCGCACGGTCGACTTCACCAACACGCTGATCATCCTCACGTCAAACCTCGGCAGCCAGGCGATCGCCGCGCTTCCCGACGACGCGCCGATCGAACAGGCCGAGCCCGCGGTGATGGAGGTCGTGCGCGCGCATTTTAGGCCCGAGTTCCTGAACCGGCTCGACGAGATCGTGCTCTTCCACCGCCTCGGCCAGCAGCATATGGGCGGCATCGTCGACATCCAGGTCGCGCGCGTCCAGAAATTGCTCGCCGACCGCAAGGTCACGCTCGACCTCACCGACGCCGCGCGCGCGTGGCTCGGCCGCGTCGGTTATGATCCGGTCTATGGCGCGCGGCCCTTGAAGCGCGCGGTGCAGAAATATCTGCAGGACCCGCTCGCCGACCTGATCCTGAAGGGCGAGGTCAAGGATGGGTCGACGATCATGGTCGACGAAGGCGACGGGGCGCTGGTGCTGACCCCGGCCTGAGCCGGATCAGCCCGCTCCCGGAACGGCGCGGATCAATTGCTGTGATTGACGGGTGCGCGCGTCATCGCCTCGGCGGTGTCGCGCGCATTCTGGTTGCCCTGCGCCCATGCCTGCTTCCACTGCTCGTTGGTGCGGCACACGCGTGCTTTTTTGACCCACGAGCCGCTCTCCTCGATCCTGCGGCATTTGATATAGTCGGGATGGGTCATCGCCAGCCCTTCGTTGAACGCCTTGATCTCGGCATTGGTCATCGCCGACGGCGCCTTGTCGAGCGCGCGGCGGTTTTCGGTCTCCGTCGTCGCCGGGGCGGCGGCGAGCGCGAGTGCGGTCAAGATATTCAGCATGGGAGAGATATCCTTCCGTTCATTGCGGCCGGCCGGGCGCCCGCATCAACTGATCCTGGGGTTCCTGCGAAACGCTCCACCCGCGCGCGAGCGTTTCCATCGAATCGCGCGCATCCTGATTGCCCTTGTCGACGATGCGCTTCCATTCGGCGTTGGTGTTGCAGACGCGCAGCTTCTTGACGAGCGAACCCACCTGCTCGATCCGGCGGCAACGGATATAGTCGGGATCGCTCGCCATCCGCCCTTCGTTATAGGCGTCGATCTCTGCCCCCGACATGTCCGACGGCGCGCGCGCGAGGCGCAAAGTGCCATCACCTGCGCCCGCCGGTGTGGCGGCGATGATCGCAACGCTTATTGCCAGCGCCCGCATCTTCCCCCCTTTTCGCCCCGATGACCGATCAGTTCGAGTTCACGCCCTTGCCCACCATCGCTTCGGCGGTGTCGCGCGCATTCTGGTTGCCCTGCGCGGTCACTTCCTTCCACTTTTCATTGGTATAGCAAACGCGATTCTTCTTCACGAGCGACCCGATCTCAAGCGTCTTGCGGCATTTGATATAATAGGGGTGGGTCTGCGCCAGTCCCTCATTATGCGCCTTGATCTCGGTCGGGGTCATCGCCGACGGCGCCTTGGGCGGCGGCGCGTGATCGGCGGGCGCCGCGCTCTCGGTGGCGAACGCCGGCGCAGCGAGCAGCGTCGCGGCCATGAAAGCAGGTAAAATCCGGTTCATGCTAGTCCTCCTGCCGCGGGCATAACCCACAGCCTCATGCTCTGCATCTTATGTGCCCTCGCGGCTTTCGCAAAGCTGAATCTCCGGCGCGACGGGCCGTGCCGGGCCTAGCGCGGCACGGCGTAGCCCGACGCATCGGCCGACGCGAAATAGCGCAGCAGAAGCTCACGTTCGCCGGCGGTCATATGCGGGTTCCAGACGTCGAAGATCAGCACCGCGCGCAGTTCGTCGCTGTCGTTCCATGCTTCATGCTCGATCGTGTCGTCGAAGGCGAAGGCGGTGCCTTCCTTCCACTCGCGTATTTCGCCCCCGACGCGAAAGCCGCAACCGGGCGGGACGATCAGCGGCAAATGCACGATCGCGCGCGTGTTGGTGACGCCGGTATGCGGCGGAATGCGCGTGTGCGGTTTCAGCATCGAGAAGAAGGCGCTGGGCGCGCGGCCCGGAATGCGCGCGCCCGGTATGGCGGCGAGCGCGGCGGCGGTCGCGGGGCAGCGGTCGAGCACCGGCTGGTTCGGCTCGCCATATTCCCACAGGAAACAGGCGCCCCAGTCGAGCCGGTTGTCGAGACCCGACCAGATGGTTTCGGGCGAGCCCGCCTCCATCCGCACATAGGGACGAAGCGCCTCGCCCGGGTCGTCGAGCAGCGCCTGCAATTCCGCACGGATCGCGGCGGTCTGTGCCTCGATTTCAGGAAGCCAGGAAAAATGGCCGCGGTCGAAGAACTCGTCGGCGGGCAGGAAGGGATAATAAACCCCTGCGCATTCGTTCCGATAGATGCGGCGACGGCCGAGCGCGCTCGCGATGAAAGCTTGGCCGCGCCGCGCTTCGGTTTCCGACAGGTCGCGGCGCATGTCATCGAACGCGCCCGACGCCGCGGTAAACATCGTATCGGTCGCCCCCGCGACGAAATCCCGGCCATGCGCGAGCAGCGGGGCGAGCGGCGGCGGCACGGGGTCGAGTTGCGCGCCGAGCGCGATCGCGGCGCTCCACGCGGCGAGCGCCAAGCCCATTTCGCCGCGCGCCTCGTGGCGTTCGCCCTTGCGGATCCACGCCATCAAGTCGCGGCGATCGATCGCGAGCGCGGCATCGAGCGCCTCGAGCTCCCGGACATCGTCGCCGAGCGCGCGCCATGCCGAGGCGAGGTTGCGCTGCAAGGCGCCCGAATGCGGATCGGCCGCGATCGCCGCGCCGAAATGGTTCGCGGCGGCTTCATTGTCGCCGGCCTGCAAGGCCGCGATGCCAAGCCGGTTGGCCTCGACTGCGGAGGCGGGTGGAGGTGTGCTGGTCATGCCCATGCTTGCCATCGGCGGGACCAATCGGCAAGGTCGATTGATGACCGCAACGCCCCCCGTGTCCGCCATTATCGACGACGCCGAATGGCTCGCGCATCGATACGATCCGGGGCACGACACCTTCCATTTTCGCCGGGTCGCGCGCCACAAGCGCAGCGCGGTTCCCTTCCTCACCGACGCGCATCTGGGCGAAGAGACGGCGCCGGCGATATTGCGCCGGAGCGACTGCCTCGGCGCGATGGGGGCGGCATCGGCCCCGCTCCATTTCGTCTTTCATTCGGCCTATTGCGCCTCGACAATGCTGACCCACGCGCTCGATCAGCCGAGCGTCGCAGCCAGCCTGTCCGAACCGGTACTGCTCAACGACATGGTCGGCTGGCGCCGTCGCGGCGCGGCGCCGCGCGAGCATGGCCGGGTGATGGACGGCGCGCTCACGATGCTCGGGCGCGGCTTCGCGCCGGGCGAGTCGGTGATCGTCAAACCGTCGAACATCTTCAATCCGCTCGCGCGCGGGGCGCTGATGCTGCGGCCGCAGGCGCGCGCGATCCTGCTTTACGCACCGCTCCGTGTTTTTTTGCTGTCGGTCGCACGCAAGGGCATGTGGTGCCGCCTGTGGTGCCGTGAATTGCTCGAATCCTATCTCGCCGACGGCTTCGTCGGGCTCGGTTTCGAACCGCGCGATTATTTTCGTCAGTCGGACCTGCAGATCGCGGCGGTCGGCTGGCTCGCGCAACAACAGGCCTTCGCCGCGCTGCTCGACTGGGCCCCCGAGCGGATCGCATCGCTCGACAGCGAGACGTTGACGCGCGATCCTGCCGCGGCGGTCGCGGCGGCGATGGATCATCTGCACCTCGCGGGCGATCGTTCGATGGTTGCCGATCATCCCGCACTGGCGCGCAACAGCAAATCGGGCGCCGCCTTCGCCGAAGGCGAACGGCAGCGCGACCTTGCCGAGGCCGAGGCCGCCTATGGCGAAGAAATCTCGCAAGTCATCGGCTGGGCGGAGGCCGTTGCGGAGCAGGCGAATATTCCGCTGATCCTGCCGGGGCCGTTGCCGGTGCGCTGACACCCTCCGGAAAGACCGGTTACGGCCGGAAGCGGACGGATGATCCTCCCTGTGGCGAAGCCATGGGGAGGTGGCAGCGCGAAGCGCTGACGGAGGGGCTGATGAAGCTACGTCGCAGCCCCTCCACCACCGCCTGCGGCGGCGTCCCCCTCCCCATCGCTTCGCGACAGGGAGGATTTTGACGTCCGCTCCCCGCCCCATAACGGTCGTTTAAGCCAACCTCGCCACCCCCATAGAAAAAGGGGCGGACATTGCTGTCCGCCCCCAATTCTTGGTCGAAGCGTGAAGCGACTAGAACTTCAGCTTCGCCGACACCGCGTAACGGCGGCCCAGCGCGTCGTAGGTCGACGGGAAGGTGTTGCCGCTGTTGTAGGTGGTCGAACCGATCGAGTTGCCGACGATCGGCGGCTTGTTGTCGAGCAGGTTCTGCACGGTCGCGGTGAACACCAGATTCTCGCTGACATTGAAACGTGCCGTCAGGTCGAAATAGTGCTGCGCCTTGATCTTGCGGAACTGCGGATCGACGACGCAGGCGCCCGGATCGGCACCATCGAAGTCGGGGCAGCCCTGATCGTCGATCGGGAGCAGAACGCCGTCGCCGTCACGGTTCGCCGCATCGGCCGCCGCACGGTCAGCCGCGAGCTGCGCCGGTTCGAACGACACGGAGTCCTGCCAGCGCCACAGCAGCGAGAGGTCGACGGTGTCGAAGCCCAGCGTGAAGCGGTTCGAGAACTGGAACTCCGGCTGGATCGAGCCCGTGAACGAGCAGTTCACGCTGTAGTAGCCGACGCATTCGCGGTTCAGCGAATCCGGGCTGGCAACGTTGGCGTTGAACTTCGAATGACGCGTCCAGTTGCCGACGAACGACCAGGCGAGGTTCGCGAAACCAACATCGGTGTTGTAGTTCATCAGAAGGTCGAAACCATCCGTGTACAGGCGGCCGAGGTTGTTGGTCAGACCGAACAGGCCCGGGGTGGTCGCCGGATCGCCGTCGAGACCGCCGGTGATCGGGTTGCGGCGGATCGACGTACAGGCCGGGTCGCTCGCGCTCGCCGCCGTGATGTTGTCGAAGCAGGCACTGATGATGTCATCCGGAAGCGGCGTGCCCAACACGTCGTTGATCTTGATGTTGTAATAATCAAGCGACAGGTTGAAACGCGGCAGGAAGTCCGGCTGGAACACCACGCCGAGCGTCCAGGTATCGGCCTTTTCAGGCTGCAGGTTCAGGTTACCACCAGCGGTGATGTTCGCCTGAGCCGCGGTCGGATTGGTGATGATACCGATCGTCCCTGCCGGCGCGCCCTGCGCGATACAGATGGCCGCCAGGTTGGCGTTGTTCGTCGGCGCACTGCCCGCGCAGGGGTCGATGCCGAGGTTGGTCAGCACCGTCGAGGTCGGCGTGAACAGTTCGCCGATGTTCGGCGCGCGAACCGCGCGGCTGTAGTTGCCGCGGAACTTGACGCCCGCGCCCGGTTCCCAGCTGCCGCCGGCCTTCCAGGTCCAGGTGTCGTAGCCGCCCGCACCGCGGATGCTGTAATCCGAATAGCGGACACCGGCTTCGAGAGTCAGGCTTTCGAAGAAGGGCTTGTCCTCGATCAGCGGCGCGACGATTTCGGCATAGGCCTCATACACGTCATAGGCACCGTCGATGTCCGGAGCCGCACCGCCGGCACCGCCGAGTTCGCCCGCCGTCTTCGCGAGGAGATCCGACTGCTGCTGTGCCTTGTAGCTGCGATATTCGCCGCCAAGCGCGAAGCCGATCGGCTGCACCGCCATGGGCGACGAGAAACCGAGATCGCCGGAAACGATGGCACGAACCTGCGCCAGCGAGGTGCGGTTCACCGAGGTGCTGTTTTCCTGAAGATAATCGGCCATTTCAGGCGTGATCGAACCTTCGGGGCCGAACAGGTCGACGGGGACGCAATCCGGGTTGCCGCTTGCACAGGTCGGGACGCCATCCACCAGGTTGACCAGCGAAGCTTCGCGCCAGCGCGACTGCAGCGTGTAGCCCTGAATCGTCTGGATGTTTTCCGATTCGCCGTAAGCGCCCTCGACGCTCCAGTCGATCGTGTCGGTGATGCCGCCGCGGGCGCCGACGCGATAATCGAAGAAGGTCGTCTGATAGTCGCTGACACGCGGCCCGACTTCGGGCGTGCGGCGGTTCAGCGTGGCGGTGACTTCGCGATAGTTCGGATCATCCGCGTCCACCGCCGTAGCAGCAGCATCACACTCGGCCTGCGTGAAGCGCGGCGTGTAGATACCATCCGCCTGCGTCGTGTTGAAGCCGCAGAACTGGTTGCGCAGGTTGGCGGGCAGGAACGGGTTGTTCAGGTTGATCGTCACGGTGCCGCCGAACGAACCCGACGGCGCGATGATCGTCGACACGGTCTGCTTCGAGAACATGCCGCGCGTATAGACTTCGATCGCGTCCGAGACCTCGTAATTGGCCTGGCCATAGATGTTGAAGCGTTCGAACGGCGTCTGGAAGATGTTGAACGGGTTGAAGTTATAGGTCGCGAAGGTCGGAACCGCCGTGCCCGTCGCCGGATCGACCTGGAACACGCCATTGTTGGCGACATCGGGATCGGTGATCGGCAGGCCGTCGGGGCCGAGCGGACGCGTGCCCGAGAAGCGCGACGGAACGCTCGTGCCCGAACCGATGAAGGTGTTCGAATAGCTGTCGAGCGTGTTTTCCGAGAAGGGACGCGCGCCCTGATAGACGGCATCGGCCTGCTGGTAACCGACGCTCAGCACCGCGTTGCCGCGGCCGTCGTCGAAGTTGGCGCCGATCGTGGCGTCGACGCGGAAGATGTTGCCGTCGCCCTGTTCGGTGATCTGCTCCGAAGCGGTGACTTCAAGGCCGGCGAAATCGCGCCTGGTGATGAAGTTGACGACGCCGGTGATGGCGTCGGCGCCATAGGTGGTCACCGCCGCGCCGGTCAGCGCGTCGACGCGCTCGATCAGCGCGAGCGGGATATTGTTGAGGTCGACGCGGCCGTTGACGTCCGACGGAGCGACGCGGTTGCCGTTCAGGAGGACGATGTTGCGGGTCGAGCCGAGGCCGCGAAGGTCGACGTACGAAGCGCCGCCGTTGCCGTTGTTGACCGCCGAACCGATGTTGGCGACCACGCCGGGCAGTTCGCGCAGAACTTCTTCGGCGACGTTCGACTGCTTCAGCTCGATCGTGTCGGCGGTCGTGACGTTGACCGGCGTCGACTGTTCGAGGTTGGGGTTGCGGATCAGCGTACCGGTGACGACGATTTCCTCGCCCGGTGCCGCGCCCTCAACGGCTGCGTCCTGCGCATAGGCAGGAGCCGAAACCAGGGCGACGCTCATCACGAGCGGCGCAGCACCCAGCTTCAGCTTGGAATAGTGGGTTTTCTTCACAGTGCAGTCCCTTGCTACTGGTGGATTGAAATTACCCGGACCCCCGGCGCGGCGACAGAAAGCCGACGCGCAGATGCCCCGATAGGGTGCGGGATGAAACTTCGTTCATGTGGAGTAAAGGGAATTCCCGGCGCAAAGGGCCGTTTCGCGGCGCATTGTGACGTATTTGCAACAAACTCGGAAAGCCGCGAAATACAATATGCTGCATCGCGCCATTCGCGACATTTTGTTTCAACGGATACGAAATCCCGCGACGGGGCGAGGGTTCAGCCGCCGATCGGGCCCGCGAGCTTGGCCGGATCGAGGCGCGCGTCGCGCCACTTGAGTCCCCAGTGCATATGCGGCCCCGTCGCGCGTCCGGTTTGGCCTACCGTGCCGAGCCGCTGGCCCTGCACGACGCGGTCGCCGGGCTTTACGTCGAGGCGCTGGCAATGGAGAAAGGCGCTCGACAATCCCATGCCGTGGTCGACGATGAGCAGATTGCCCTCGAGCGTGAAGGGCGCGTCCGCCGCCAGCACGACCACCCCGTCGGCGGGCGCGACGAAGGGCGTTCCCGCGGGAACCGCGACGTCGGTGCCGCTATGATAGCTGCCGGGCTTACCCTGATAGACGCGCTGCGAGCCGAAGAAGCCCGATAGCCGCCCCGTCACCGGCCAGCGGAACGCCTGCCGCCAGCCGCCCGATTCGACCTGACTGCTCCGCGCCGCGGCGATCCGGGCGAGTTCGGCGGGGCGGCGGCGCTCGAAATCGGCGTCGCTCCGCGCGCTGCCGCGATACGGCGCGTTGATATGCTCGAGTCGCCAGCGGCCCGGCGCGACCGCGATCGGCCGCACGACCGCGCGCCCGTCGGCGAGCGTCGCGACGAGCCGCGCCTCGGGCTCCGCGTCGCGATCGAAGGCGATCAGGAAGCGCCCGTCGGCCGCGACCGGAATCGCCTCGCCGTCGAAAGTCAGCGTGCGCGTGCCCTCGGGTACCTGCCCGACCATCACCGCGCCCTGTTCGGGGATGCCCTGCAGCGCGAAGTCGGCGCGCACCGGCGGGCGCGGGGGAGTGGGCGGCGGCGCCGGATCGGGCTGAACCGGCGGCCGCGGCGCGGGCTGCTGTCCCGCATCGACCGGCGGCACGCAGCCGGCAAGCACGGCGACCAGCGCCAGCGCCCCGCCGCATTGAAGCCGATCCGCCGCCGACCTCATGCCTTGCGCGCGGTATCCAGTGCGGCTTGCACCGACAGTTCGGCGCTCGCATAGGCTTCCTGCCGCGCGACCGACCAATAGCGCAGCTCGTCGAGCCCGATCGGCGCGCCGGTCACCGCGCACAGCACATGGTCGCCGGGCGCGAGGACGCGAAAGCCGTTCGGCCCATATTGCAGGCGGGCAAGGCGGTTGCGGCTCGCGATCAGCATGATTCTCTATCCATAAGGCGGCAGGTCATGGGTACGGTTATAACAGCATCGCGCGATGCGGCCACCCCCCCCCGGGGGTCCTGGGGCGAGCTTCAGAAGAGCTCGCCCTGCCCGCGCTTCGGCTCGGCGAGCGGCGGCTTGCGCTGTGGCTTGGGCGCGGGCGGCGGCGCATCGCTGCCCGACACATGCACCGGCACCTCGCCGTCGGCGAACTGCAGCCGCAGATGCCCGGCGTCCTTCGCCTTGCCCGCCGACGTGACGATCGCGCCGCCGCCGTCGCGCACCATCGCATAACCGCGCGAGAGCAACGCGCGCGGATCTAGCGACGTCAGCAGTCGCCCCAGCCCGTCGAGCTGTGCCCGGTCGCGGTCCCAGCGCCGCGCGAGCAGCGCCGGCCGCAGCGCCGCGCCGCGCGCCGCGAGCCGTTCCGAAATCATCGTCAGCCGGTGGCGCTGGCTGCGGTCGAGCCGCTCGCCGGCATCGTCGAGACGCTGGCGCTGCGGCGCGTAGAGCGCCTCGCGCTTCGGCAGGTGACGCGCGAGCGCGGTCAGCCGCCCGCCCGCCAGCCGCTGATGCCGGTTTGCCGCCCCGATGACGCGGCCGTTCCACGTCGCCAGCTGCGACATAAGCTCGGCGCGCACCGGCACCGCCATCTCGGCAGCAGCGGTCGGCGTCGGCGCGCGCACGTCGGCGGCGTAGTCGGCGAGCGTCACGTCGGTCTCGTGCCCCACCGCGCTGATCGTCGGGATGCGGCAGTCGGCGATCGCGCGCACGACCACTTCCTCGTTGAACGCCCACAGATCCTCGATCGACCCGCCGCCGCGCGCGACGATGACCAGATCGGGACGCGGCACCGGTCCGCCCGGCGCGATGGCGTCAAAGCCGCGAATCGCGCTCGCGACCTGCGCCGCGGCGCCGTCGCCCTGCACCAGCACCGGCCAGACGATCACATGCGTCGGGCAGCGGTCGGCGAGGCGATGCAGGATGTCGCGGATCACCGCCCCCGTCGGCGAGGTCACGACCCCGATCGTGCGCGGCAGATAGGGCAGCCGGTCATATTTGCGCTCGCGGTCGAACAGCCCTTCGGCGCCGAGCCGCGCCTTCAATTTTTCGAAGAGCAGCATCAAGGCGCCCTCGCCCGCGACCTCGAGCGTATCGACGACGAGCTGATATTTGGAGCGCCCCGGATAGGTGGTGAGCTTGCCGGTCGCGATCACCTCGATCCCGTCCTCGGGCCGGAAGGCGAGCCGCCCCGCCTGCCCCTTCCACATCACCATGTCGATCAGCGCATTGTCGTCCTTCAGCGCCGCATAGAAATGCCCCGACGCCGCACGCTTCGCCCCCGACAACTCACCTCGCACGCGCACGCGCGCGAAGCCGTCCTCGACCGTCCGCTTGATCGCCGCCGACAATTGGCTGACCGATAAGGCAGGCGCATTGTCCCCCGGCGCCGCCTCGGCTAACAGCCGCGCTTCGGTGCCATCGTCGGACGCCGTATCGGGAAAAGGGACTGACATGAATATCCTGCTGGTCGGATCGGGGGGCCGCGAACATGCGCTCAGCTGGCAGTTGGCACAATCGCCAAGCTGCGCCAAGCTCTATGCCGCACCGGGCAACCCGGGGATCGAACTCTACGCCGAATGCGTGCCGATTTCGGTCGACGACATCGACGGACTGATCGCCTTCGTCAAGGCGCATGCGATCGACTTCGTCGTCGTCGGCCCCGAAGCGCCGCTCGTCGCGGGCCTCGCCGACCGCCTCGGCGAGATCGGCATCCCAGCGTTCGGACCGTCGGCGGCCGCCGCACGGCTCGAAGGCTCGAAGGGCTTCACCAAGGATCTCTGCGCGCGTGCGTCGATCCCGACCGCCGCCTATGTCCGCTGCACGAGTGCCGAAGAGGCGCGCGCCGTCCTCGAAGGCTTTGCCATCCCCGTCGTGATCAAGGCCGACGGCCTCGCTGCGGGCAAGGGCGTGATCATCGCCGAAAGCCGCGAAGGCGCCGAGGCGGCGATCGAGGATATGTTCGACGGCGCCTTCGGCAGCGCGGGCGCCGAGGTGGTGATCGAGGAATTTATGGCCGGCGAGGAGGCGAGTTTCTTCGCGCTCTCCGACGGCACCGACGTCATCGCCTTCGGCAGCGCGCAGGATCACAAGCGCGTCGGCGACGGCGACATGGGACCGAACACCGGCGGCATGGGCGCCTACAGCCCCGCACCCGTCCTTACACCCGATCTCGAAGCGCAGGTGATGGACCGCATCATCCGCCCGACGGTCGCGACGCTCGCCGCCGAGGGCACACCCTATGTGGGCGTATTGTTCGCCGGGCTGATGCTCACGGGCGAAGGCCCGAAGCTGATCGAATATAATTGCCGCTTCGGCGACCCCGAATGCCAGGTGCTGATGATGCGCTTCAAGGGCGATTTCGCCGCATTGCTCAACGCCGCCGCGACCGGGACCATCGCCGCGGCCGAGACCCCTGCCTTTTCGCACGACTATGCGCTGACCGTCGTGATGGCGGCAAAGGGCTATCCGGGGACGCCCGAAAAGGGCGGCGCGATCCGCGGCATCGCCGACGCCGAGGCCGGCGGAGTGCGCGTCTTTCACGCCGGAACGGCGCGAGAGGATCGCGTGATCGTCGCCGCCGGCGGGCGCGTGCTCAACGTGACCGCGACGGGCAAGAGCGTCACCGAAGCGCAGGCGCACGCCTATGCCGCGGTCGACAAGCTCGACTTCCCGAGCGGTTTCTGCCGCCGCGATATCGGCTGGCGCGAGGTTGCACGCGAAGCCGGGTGACAATGGTGGACGCGCGCGAAAACGCGGAATAGGCTGGATAAAACTCACAAGCGGAGAAGATCATGATCTGGCTTCAGGAAAACTGGATTATCGCGGTCGTCGGCCTCGTCGTTGCCGTCGTGCTGCTGTGGTGGCTGTTCGGACGCGCCAAGCCCGCAGAGATTGCGCCGCCGACCGTGGAGCCGGCGAAGCCCGCCAAGCCGCTCGAACCGGCGAAGCCCGAAATCGTCGCTGCCGAGCCCGCGCGCTTCAAGCCGATCGAACCCAAGCCGCAGCCCGCTGCCCCGCCGCCGGCACCCGAGCCGGCTCCCGCTCCCGCGTCCGAAGCGGCTGTGGAAGCCCTACCCCCGGCGTCCAAGCCCGCGGCGAAACCCAAAGCCGCGGCAAAGCCTGCCACGAAGAAGGCTGCCGCCAAGGAATCGGCAGCGAAACCCGCTGCGAAGCCGGCGGCAAAGACGGCAGCAAAACCCGCCGCAAAAAAGGCGGCGGCCAAACCGGCGACGACCGACGCCGCCGCGATTCCGCAAGAGCCGGCCGTTCCCCCGCCGCCCGCGGCCAAACCCGCCCCCGCCCCGTCGGCGGCGAAGACCGACGATCTGCAATTGCTGAAGGGCGTCGGCCCCAAGCTCGTCGTGCTGCTGAACGGCCTCGGCGTCACCAGCTTCCAGCAGATCGCCGACTGGACCGACGCCGACATCGCTAGGGTCGACGCACAGCTCGGCGCCTTCCAGGGCCGCATCGCGCGCGACAATATCGTCGACCAGGCCGCCTATCTCGCACGCGGCGACAAAGCAGGGTTCGAAGCGAAATATGGCGCGATCGGGGGCGACGGTTGTGGAATGTCCGCTCCCCACCCCAAAGCGGAAACAGGCCGGCAAATTTCGCTTTCCTACTTTATTGCGCCATGCTCCAGACTGGTCGATGGAACCGACACCCCCACCCGCCCAGCTGCTCGCCGGCACCTGCCTCGCCTTCCATCCCGTGCCGCAGCAGCGCCGCCGCGCCGACGGCTGGACACCCATAATGCAGCAATGCTTCATCCGCGCACTCGAAGCGATGGGTTCGGTCGGACAGGCCGCGCGCGCCGTCGGCATGGGGCGCCGCTCCGCCTATCGCTTGCGCGACCGCCCCGGCGCGGAGAGCTTTGCGCAGGCATGGGACCGCGCGATCTCGATGGGCCGGATGCGGCAGTTCGATTATGCGATGGATCGCGCGATCAACGGCATCACCACCGTCCGGGTGCTGCGTGGCGGTGCGGTCGACGTGACCGGTGGCCCCGATATGGACATCGTCCATTCAGCGCTGCGCGAAGATGCGGCGCCGCTTAAAGCCACAAAGGACTCATTTTGAAGGCGTTCATGCGGGGCTTTTGTGGCCTTAAGCCACGCCTACTCCGCCTCGGCATCCTTCGGCTTGCGGATTTCGGTGACGAGCAATTTGTCGATCTTGCGCCCGTCCATGTCGATGATCTCAAAGCGCCAGCCCCTGTCGGTGAACTTTTCACCCTCGGTCGGCAGATGCTTCAGGATCGCAAGGACGTGGCCCGCCGCGGTCGCATAGTCGCGGTCTTCGCCGAGTTCGATGCCGAGCCGCTCGGCCATCTGGTCGGCGGGCATCGATCCCGCGATGAGCAGGCTGCCGTCGTCGCGCTCGACGACGAAGGGTTCGCTGCCGATATCCTGGTCCGACGCGAATTCGCCGGCGATCGCCGACAAAAGGTCGGCGGGCGTGACCAGCCCGTCGAAATGGCCATATTCGTCGTGGACGAGCAGCATCGGCACTTCGGCGACGCGCAGCGCCTCGAGCGCGTCCATCGCGTCGATCTGGTCGTGGATGACTTTGGTGGGGCGCATCAGCTGTTCGAGGTCGAGCGTCTCGCCCTGAAACAGCGCCGCGGCGATATCGCGCGCCTGCACCACCCCCACGATGTCGTCGACCGACCCGCGCGCGACGGGCAGGCGGCTGTGCGGGGTTTCGAGCAATTTGTCGCGCACCCCGCGCGCGTCGAGTCCGGCATCGATCCAGTCCACGTCCTTGCGCGGCGTCATCACCTCGCGCACCGGACGGTCGGCAAGGCGCACGACGCCCGAAATGATCGCGCGCTCGCTTTCCTCGATCACCCCCGATTTCGACGCCTCGGCGACGATCAGGTGGAGTTCCTCGGCCGTCACGCGATCTTCCGATTCGCGGTTGAGGCCGAGCAGGCGGAACACCAGCGCCGAACTGTTGTCGAGCAGCCAGACGAGCGGCGCCGCGACACGCGACAGCCAGTACATCGGAACCGCCATGAAAATCGCGATCCGCTCGGGCGAGCGCAGCGCGAACTGCTTCGGCACCAGCTCGCCCGCGATCAGCGAGAAATAGGTGGTTAGCGCAATGACCGTCGCAAAGCCCGCCGCTTGGGCGTTTTCGGGATCGAGGCCAAGCCATGCCGCGAGCCGATCGGCTACCGGCTGGCCGAGGCTGGCACCCGAATAGGCGCCGGTCAGCACGCCGATCAGCGTGATTCCAACCTGCACCGTAGACAGGAAGCGGCCGGGATCGGAAGCGAGCTGGCGCGCGATCTTCGCGCCGCGGCTGCCGCGCTTCTCGGCCGCCTGAAGGCGCGGGTCGCGCGCCGAAACGATCGCGAGTTCGGACATGGCGAAAACGCCGTTGAGGAGGACGAGGACCGCGATGATCGCGACGTCGGACCAAGGGAAAGGGGTCATTGGGCGGTCGTGCAGCGCGTCGGCGCCTGGCCCCTGTCATCGTCGGTCATTTCCACCCTATAAGCGAAAGGCGCGGCGTTGCACAATGGTGCTCACCTGAATGCCCTGCTCAGCCGCCGTTCAGCGCTATTCGGGAACCAGATCGCTGGCCATATGTTATCGGCACACAAGCGCGGCATGCAAAAGATCAAAGGCATCCGCTGGATAAGGGAGCGAAAAATGAACAGCAGGACGATCAAGCTCACCATTCTCACCAGCATCGGCGCGATCGCGCTGACGGGCTGCGTCACCGATCCGGTGACCGGCGAACGCAAGATATCGAAGGCCGCGATCGGCGGCGTCGGCGGCGCGCTCGGCGGCTATCTGCTCGGCGACCTGATCGGCGGGCGCAACAGCCGCACCGAGGAAATCGTCGGCGCGGGTATCGGCGCGGTCGCGGGTGCGGGGGTCGGCTATTATATGGATCAGCAGGAAAAGAAGCTGCGTGAACGCACCGCGGGCACCGGAATCGACGTCGAACGCCAGGGCGACCAGCTCGTGCTCAACATGCCCGGCGACGTGACCTTCGACCTCAACAGCGCGATGGTGAAATCGCAGTTCCGCAGCGCGCTCGACAATGTCGCCTCGACGCTCGCCGAATATCCGAGCACCTATATCGACGTCTATGGCCACACCGATTCGACCGGCAGCGACAGTTATAACCAGGGCCTGTCCGAACGCCGTGCCGCCTCGGTCGCCGACTATCTAGCGGGCCGCGGCATCCAGCGCGCGCGCATGGCGACGCTCGGCTATGGCGAATCGCAATTGAAATGCTCGCCCGAGCGGAGCGAGGCCGATTATCAGTGCAACCGCCGCGTCGAGATTCGCATCGCGCCAGTGACTCAGGCCGACGTCAACGCGGCGCAGTAAAGCTTTCCATTCCCGTGGAGAGGAGAGGGCGTCGCCGGCAGGCGGCGCCCTTTTACGTCAGGCTCGGAAAACTCGCTTTCAATCCGTCGATCACGAATTGCGCGGCGAGCGCCGCGAGCAGCACGCCGAGCAGGCGCGTGATCACCGCCTCGCCCTTGTTGCCGATCAGCCGCATCAGCGGCCCCGCGGACAGCAGCGCGGCCAGCGTGAGCAGCAGCACGAGCAGCAGTGCACCGAAGATGACGAAGGCGCGCTCGATCCCATTATTCTGCGACACCAGCAGCATCACCGAGGCGATCGATCCCGGCCCGGCAAGCATCGGCATCGCCATCGGAAAGACCGAGACATCCTCGATCTCGGGGGTTGCCATGACCTTTTCGGCGCGCTGTTCGCGGCGTTCGGTGCGCTTTTCGAACACCATGTCGATCGCGATGATGAACAGCATGATCCCGCCCGCGATGCGGAAACTGTCGAGGTCGATGTGGAGGAAGCTGAGCAAAGCTTCGCCGAACATCGCGAAAAAGATGAGGATGAGGCCCGCGATGATCGTCGCACGGACCGCCATCGAGCGACGCTGCGCCGCGCTCGCGCCCGTCGTCAGGCTGGCATAGATCGGCGCGCAGCCCGGCGGGTCGATCACGACGAAGAGCGTAACGAAGGCCGAGATGAAAAGATCGATCATGGCTGCTTCGGCGCCGCGACCCGGTCGTCGATGACGGTCGCCATTTCCTTGCCGTCCCACAGGCGGATCGTGACGCGGCGCGACTTGTCGGCGCGAACGGTCGAGGTCCAGCTCAGCGTCTGATCCGCCGAGAGGCCGACGGCCATATCTTCGCCTTCGCCCGCCGCCTCGATCGGAACTGCGGGCCGCGAACCGCAGACCGCCCGTTTCGACGCGATGAATTCGGGCGCTTCGCGCGGCGTCGCCAGCGCGTCGCCATGGTCGAGGACCCAGCTCAGCCGGCCCTTTTCATCGCGCGCCCAGACGGTGGTGAAGAAACCATTTGCCGGCCCCTTTTGCCACGCGCCGGTGGTGACGCCGCTATTGCCGTCACAGCTGACATAGACGGCGTGCGGTTGCCACCTCACCACCTCGGCAGGATCCTTCTGCGATTTCAGCCAGTCGCGCGCCTTGACGCGTTCGGGTACGAACATGATGGCATCGGGATGCGACGTTTCGCGGAACGCGGTCCACTGGCCCTTTTCCTGCGCAAGCCGGGCGAAGCCGATCTCGGCGGCAATGAAGGCGCTGGGGTTCGCGGCGAGCGGCCGGTTGCGGAAATCGTCGGGCGATCCCGCACAGCCCGCGAGCATCAGGGCAAGCGCGGCGACGATCAGCTGGCGCATCAAAAACCCTCCGGATCGGAAAGCCCCGCGCGGCGATGTGCCGCGACGAGCGTGTTGCGCAGCAGGCACGCGATGGTCATCGGGCCGACGCCGCCGGGCACTGGCGTGATCGCGTCGGCAACGTCCGCGGCTTCGGCATAGTCGACATCGCCGACCAGCCGCCCCTTGGCTTCACCCTCGGCGGGCGGCAGGCGGTTGATGCCGACGTCGATCACGATCGCGCCGGGCTTGATCCAGTCGCCCTTCACCATTTCGGCCCGCCCGACCGCGGCGACGACGATGTCTGCGTGGCGCACGAGATCGGGCAGATTGCGGGTGCGGCTATGCGCCATGGTGACGGTGCAATTGGCGCCGAGCAGCAATTGTCCCATCGGCTTACCGACGAGGATCGAGCGTCCGACGACGATCGCATCCTTGCCCGACAGGTCGCCGAGCCGGTCCTGCAGCAGCAGCAGGCAGCCATAGGGTGTACACGGCACCATGCCGGGGATACCGAGCGCGAGGCGCCCGGCGCTGACCGGGGTCAGCCCGTCGACGTCCTTGTCCGGATCGATCGTCGCAATCGCCGCTTGCTCGTCGAGATGGCCCGGCAGCGGGAGCTGGAGCAGGATGCCGTCGACCGCCTCGTCGGCGTTGAGCCTGGCGAGCAGCGCCTCGACCTCTTCTTGGCGGGCCGTCGCGGGCAGGCGGTGCTCGAAGCTTTCCATGCCTGCGGCGACCGTCGCCTTGCCCTTCGATCCGACATAGACCGCGCTCGCCGGATCGTCGCCGACGAGGACGACGGCAAGCCCTGGCGCGCGTCCCGTCGCCGCGCGAAAGGCCGGAACCGCGTCGGCGATCCGCGCGCGAAGCCCCGCGGCGAACGCCTTGCCGTCGATTACTTTGGTCGCGGGAACCGAACCGGCCATGCCTCAGGCCATCCCGGTCTGGACGCCGAGCCGGTAGAGATAGGACATCACCGGGCCCTGGAGGATGATGAGCAGGATCAGCACCACCATCGGCGTCAGGTCGATGCCTCCGAAATCGGGCATGATACGCCGGAACGGACGGTAGAGCGGCTCGGTGATCCGGTCGAGTACATGCCAGAGCTGTCCGACGAAATCATTGTGCGTGTTGATGACGTTGAACGCGATCAGCCACGACATCACCGCCTGGACGATGATGATCCACCAAAGGATGTTGAGCAGGATCGACAGAATATCGAGAAGCAAGAAATACAAGGAAGGTCTCCGGCCGGAAGGTCGATGGCGACGATGTTAGCGGTGAATGAGCGTCCCCGCACCCCTCGCGGTGAAAATTTCAAGCAGCATCGCATGCGGGATGCGCCCGTCGAGGATGACCGCCGCCTCGACCCCCGCATCGACCGCCGCGACGCAGGTTTCGACCTTCGGGATCATGCCTCCGGTGATCGTACCGTCGCCCTTCAGCCCGTCGATCGCGGTGCGATCGAGATCGGTGAGCAGCGCGCCCGACTTGTCGAGCACCCCCGCAACATCGGTGAGCAGGAAGAAGCGTTTCGCCCCGAGCGCGCCCGCGATCGCGCCCGCCATCGTGTCGGCGTTGATATTATAGGTCGCGCCGTCGGCGCCAAGCGCGACGGGTGCGACGACGGGGATGAAATTGTCGTTGGTCAGGTTGACGAGAATCGTCGGGTCGACCGCGACCGGCTCGCCGACGAAGCCGAGGTCGACGTGGCGCTCGATCCCCGAATTGGGATCGGGCTCGGTGCGCGCGACCTTTTCGGCAAGGACGAGATTGGCGTCCTTGCCCGAAATGCCGACCGCGCGGCCGCCGAGCCCGGCGATCCAGCTGACGATTTCCTTGTTGATCTTGCCCGCAAGGACCATCTCGGCGACTTCGGCGGTCGCGGCGTCGGTGACGCGCAGCCCGCCGACGAAGGTCGATTCGATCCCGAGCTGTTTCAGCATCGCGCCGATCTGCGGCCCGCCGCCATGGACGACGACGGGATTGATCCCGACGGCCTTCAAGAGCACGACATCCTCGGCGAAATCGCGCTGCGCCTCCGGGTCGCCCATCGCGTGGCCGCCATATTTGATCACGAACGTCTCGCCGGCATAGCGCTGCAGATAGGGCAGCGCCTCGACGAGCGTTTCGGCCTTGGCGAGCAGGTCGGGCATTTGCGAAGGGTCAGTCATCGATATCATCCGGCGTTCTTCGCATCGAGGCTGCGGCCGAGTGCGACCAGCCCGGTGATGACGAAAGGAATGACGAGCACCGACAGCGCGACCTTGGCGAGCATCTGCCCGCCCATCAGGTTGGCGATCGGGAACACGCCGTAAAAAGCGATCGTGACGAACAGCAATGTGTCGACGATCTGGCTCAGCGCGCTGGCGATCGCGCCGCGGATCGCGAGCCAGGTCGTCCCGCTCCCCGCCCCTTCCCGTCCGCGAAGCTTTGAGAAGATCGTGACATTCAGGAATTGCGATGTGCCATAGGCGACGATACCCGCCGCCATCAGGCGTGGGCTCTGACCCAGGATCATGTCGAAGGCCGCGAGCCGCTGGGGCTGCATTTCGGGCGATGCCGGGAGCGCGAGAACGAGCGAGGTCAGCATGATCGACAGGACGAGCGGGACGAAACCCCAGAGCACCAGCCGGTTCGCGACCGACTGTCCGTGGAGTTCGGACACCGCGCTCGACAGCGCGACGAGCAGCAGAAAGGCGAAAATGCCCGCCTCGACCGCCAGCCAGCTTCCCAGCGCGACCTGCTTGTTACCGAGTACGCCCGCGAGCACGACCATGCCGCCATAGACGATCGAGAAAAGAAAGAGCGATGGCGGAAGCGTGCGCGGCAACGCCGCCGAGGTGGGTTCGGTCATGCCGCCCGATAGTCGGTTTTACGCAGGGTGGAAAGTCCGAGAAGCGCGGCTCGACGCGCAGCTCTTGCCCCGCCGCCAAAGCCCGTTATTCAGGCCCATTAACTTGCGGGGGACGCATTTACATCATGGAACGCCTGATCGGTCTGCTTGGGATCGTCGCATTGCTTGCGATTGCCGTGCTTTTTTCGTCGAACCGGCGGTGGATTCGGCTGCGCGTCGTCATTCCCGCTTTCCTGCTCCAGGCCGGGTTCGCGATCCTCGTCATCGGGACGCCGTGGGGTCGCGCGGTGATCCAGGCGATGTCGAACGCCGTCTCGAACCTCCTCGGCTATGCCAAGGCCGGAACCGATTTCATCTTCGGCCCGCTCGCCTCGCCCGAAATGGGCGCGAACAGCTTCGCGATCGCGGCGCTGCCGGTGATCATCTTCTTCGCCTCGCTCATCTCGATCCTCTATTATCTCGGCATCATGCAGCTGGTGATCAAATGGGTCGGCGGGGCGATCCAGAAGATCACCGGTATCACCAAGGTCGAAAGCCTGGGTGCGGCCGCGAATATCTTCGTCGGCCAGTCCGAATCGCCGCTCGTCATCCGGCCCTATCTCGCCGGGCTCACCCCCTCGCAGCTCTTCACCGTGATGACGGTCGGCATGGCGGGTGTCGCGGGTACGATCCTCGGCGCTTATGCGAGCATGATCGGCGAAGAGCTCCTGCCCTATCTGCTCGCGGCGAGCTTCATGTCCGCGCCGGGGGGCATATTGATGGCCAAGATCATGATGCCCGACGATCCCAAGGACCTCGGCATCGAACCCGTGATCATGCCCGAGGCGAGCCATGACGAGGAAAAGCCCGCCAACATCATCATGGCGGCAGCGCAGGGCGCGCAGACGGGGGTCAAGCTGGCGGTCGCGGTCGGCGCGATGGTGCTCGCCTTCGTCGCGCTCGTCGCGCTCGCCAACGGGTTGCTTGCAGGAATCGGCGGCTGGTTCGGCTATCCCGATCTGTCTTTCCAAGCGGTCATCGGCGCGATCTTCCGCCCCGTGATGTGGCTGATGGGCGTGCCGTGGGAGGAAAGCGCGACGGTCGGCGGCCTGTTCGGCAGCAAGGTCGTGCTCAACGAATTCGTGGCCTTCATCGACCTTGGCAGGGCGCAAGCCGACATGTCGCTGGCGGCGGTCGCGATCGCCACCTTCGCGCTTTGCGGCTTCGCCAATTTCAGCTCGATCGCGATCCAGATGGCAGTGACCGGCGGACTCGCGCCGAACCAGCGTCCGATGATCGCCAAGCTCGGGCTGAAGGCGCTACTCGCTGGCAGCCTCTCGAACCTGATGTCGGCTGCACTTGCGGGGCTGATGCTCGGGATCGCGCCGCCGATGGCCACCCCGGCACCCGAGCCTGCCGCGATCCCGGCGGCCACGCCCGATACCGCCGTCGCCGCGCCGGCGCCATCGACGACAGTACCCTGATTCATTCCCACGAAACGCACGCGCGGATTGGCGATCGGGAGAGTTTGCAAGCCATCATGCAATGACGTAAATTATGGGAACATAACGAATCCCGGGTCATGTTCGTCAACAGGGAGGCTGTAATGAAATCCGCTTATCGTTTGTCGATCCTTGCCGCAGCCGCGGCGTCGATAGGGGCGGGTTTTCTCGCCACGTCGAACGCCCAGACCGTTGAAACAGAACGATACCGTCCGCCCGAGGCGACGATCTATCGCGACGCTGGCTATCGCGGCCCCGCGGTCTTCATCGGCGAGGAAAAGCCGAACCTTGGGCTCGCTTGGCCCGTCAATTCGATCCGCGTCACTCGCGGCCGCTGGGAGCTTTGCGAACGGACGCGCTATCGCGGGAACTGCCGGACGGTCGATCGCGACACGCCGATGCTGAACAATGTCCTGCGCGGCATCACCGTCCAGTCGATGCGTCCCGCCGGTTCGGGTGGCGGCGGCTGGAACCCCAACCCGCCCGCCAATGATCAGGTCGCGCGCGGCAATTTTGCCGAATTTCACACACAGCCGGCGACAAGCAACTACCGTGTCCTCGCCTGTACCCGCGGGTCGGCGACCGCCAATTGCGCTGCGCAGACGGCGGACAATTGGTGCCGCTCGATCGGCTGGAACGGGTCGGCGCGCGAGCATATGGAGACGGTGAGCGGCAGGGTTTACCTCGCCGACGTGCTCTGCGTTCGCTCGGGTTATTGAGGGGAGACCGATAATGAAGTCGATGACGGTTGTCGTGGTCGCCGCCGCGGTTCTTGCCCTTGCGGCCTGTTCGTCGGTGCCGCGCAACACCGGCACCAGCTATGATTGCAACCGCGGCACCAAGCTGAAGGTCGACTATGTCGGCAACACCGCGATCGTACGCGTCAACGGCCGGCGCTCGATGGTGCTGAAGCAGACCCCGTCGACGGGCGGTGCGGTCTATGAGAACAAGAAGGGCGCGCGGCTCCAGCGGAATGGCAACGAGGTGACGTGGAACACCGCGCTGCGCTCGGCGCCCGAAAGCTGCCGCACCGTCTACACGCCGCTCTGAGAGCCGGGATCAGGGCCGGGCCGGTGCCTTGCAGCCGCGCTCGAGTCCGACGCCCTTCAGGAAGCCGCGACGCACCGTCCCGGCGTAAACGGCGAGCGCGTAGCGCCGCCGTTCGGCATTGGCGCCGGTGACCTCGCCGATCAGTCCGCGGAAGGGGATGATGCCGCCCGCCACCGTGCCGGCGACGCGGCCGGCGGTTTCCTCGCGCTTCTTCGCGCGGCTCTTGTCGACTTGTTCGTTGACATCCGGGCCGAGCACTTCGTCGAGTTCGTTCACTTCGCGGATGATGGCGGCGCATTTGCCGAGGCCCGCCAGCGAATAGGGATCGCCTTGCACCTCAAGCAGCTTGGGGGGCACTTCCTTGCCGTCGAAGGGTTCGGTCACCGAATTGGCCGTGTCCTCGATCGTCGACTCTTCGGGCGCGCCCTGTTGGGCGTGGGCAGGTGCGGCGCCGGCCAGCAAGATTGCCGCAAGAGCGAATAACGCCTTGTTACGCATGATCATTCCATCCCCTACAGTCTCGCAGATCCAACGCGCCCGATGTCTTTCGGCTCCATCGCCCCCTATAGCGGGCGGCGCACGGTGATTTGAATCCATGGTACCTGCACCCCATCGTAGCCGCCGCCGAGACCTTCGGTAAGATCGAGCCAGTCCCAAGACGCGGCGTCACGATAAACGGATTCGAGTTCCTCGCGCGCAAAATAGTTGAAATAGCGACCGAACCGGTCTCGCCCTTCGCGTCCGCCGCCCTTGTAGCTCGCGAAATGCAGTCCGCCGGGTTTCAGCGCGCGATGGATACGCGCCAGCACGCCCGGAAGATCGCCGCGCGGCACATGGAGCAGGCTGGCCGACGCCCAGATGGCGTCGTAGCGGCCGACGGCGTCGAGTTCGCCGAAGCGCATCACGCGGACCGGCCTGCCGATCCTCGCTTCGGCCTGGGCCGCGATCTCGGCCACTCCGTCGGTTGGGTCGACCGCGAAACCGCGCACGATCATATGCGCGGCATCGCGCCCGCCGCCACAGCCGAGTTCGAGAATCTCCGCCCCCGCGGGCAACCGGTCGAGGAAGTGATCGAGATGGCGCGATACACCCGACGGGCCCGACGCCGAATAGACCGGCGCTTCGGCCGCGTAGAAGGCAAGCGTCCGGGCGTCGGAACCGCTCACCGCGTCGGGACGGGCTCCGGCCCCGTCCAGTCGTAAAAGCCGCGGCCGGCCTTTTTCCCGACCCAGCCGGCATCGACATATTGGACGAGCAAGGGCGCGGGACGGAATTTCGGATCGCCGGTGCCGCTGTAAAGCACGCGGATGATTTCGAGGCAGGTGTCGAGGCCGATGAAGTCGGCGAGCGTGATCGGTCCCATCGGATGATTGAGCCCAAGGCGGCAGCCCGTATCGATGTCCTGCATCGTTGCGACGCCCTCGCCAAGCGCGAAGACCGCTTCGTTGATGAGCGGCATCAGCACGCGGTTGACGATGAAGCCCGGCGCGTCGTTGGCGTGGACGATCTCCTTGCCGAGCCCGCCGCCATAGGTCTCGACCCTGGCGAGCGTATCGTCGCTCGTCGCGAGGCCGCGGATCAGTTCGATCAGCCCCATCACCGGCACCGGGTTGAAGAAATGGACACCGATGAAGCGCGCCGGATCGGGCGCCGCCTGGGCGAGCCGCGTGATCGGGATCGAACTGGTGTTGCTCGCGAGGATCGCGGTTGCCGAGAGATGTTCGCCGACGCTGGCGAAAATCGCGCGCTTGATTTCCTCGCGCTCGGTCGCCGCTTCGATGACGAGGTCGGCGGGGGCGAAGGCGCTATGGTCGGCAACGGGCGTGATGCGTTCGAGCAGCGCATCGGCGTCGCTCTGGCTCATCTTCTCTTTCGCGACCAGGCGGCCGAGTGCCTTGGCGATGCCGGCCTTGCCCGCTTCGGCGCGGGCGATGTCGATGTCGGAGAGGAGCACGTCGTGGCCGGCGCCCGCCGACACCTGCGCGATCCCCGCGCCCATCTGCCCCGCTCCGATAACGCCGACGATCATATCCTGCCCTTTCGCTGAAAACCTGCCCGTGGCCCTACGGCTTCGGGCAGGGGCGTCAAGAGCGAGCCGTCAGGGGGCGGAGCGGAACTCGGTCGCTTCGGCGAGGATCAGGGCAAAGGCGGGGCTGGCATCGTCCCATGTCGCGACCGGAGTCCAGCCGCCGGCGCGGAGCAGCAGGTTCGCGTCGCGGGCCCCGTATTTATGGCTGTTCTCGCTGTGGATCGTTTCGCCCTTCGCCATATGATAGGCGCGGCCGTCGATCGTGAAATCCATGTCGCAGGCGGCGACGAGGTGCATTTCGATGCGCGCGTGGACATCGTCCCAGACCGCGCGATGGCTGAAATTCTCGACCGCTATATCGCCGCCGAGTTCGCGGTTGATGCGTTCGAGCAGGTTGAGGTTGAAGGCGGCGGTCACCCCCGCCGGATCGTCATAGGCGGTTTCGAGTATGCCGATGTCCTTGATCCGGTCGATGCCGATCAGCATCAGCGACCCGTCGCCGAGCGTCGCGCGCCAGCCCCGCAAGAGGTCGATCGCGGTGCGCGCGACCATGTTGCCGATCGTCGAGCCCGGAAAAAAGCCGAGTTTCGGAAGCGGGCAGATTTCGCGCGGCAATTCGACCCGCTGGGTGAAATCGGCCTCGACCGGATAGATCGGCACCGCGGGGAAGCGCGCCGCGAGCGCCAGCGCGCTGTCGCGCAGGAAATCGCCCGAAATATCGACCGGGACATAGGCGGCGGGCGCGATGGCGTCGAGGAGCAGGGGCGTCTTGGTCGAGCTGCCCGAGCCGAGTTCGACGACCGCGCGGTCGGGGCCGGTCGCAGCGGCGATGTCGGCGGCGTGGCGCGTCAGCAGGTCGGTTTCGCTGCGCGTCGGATAATATTCGGGGAGCGCGGTGATATCCTCGAACAAGGCCGAGCCGGTCGCGTCGTAGAACCAGCGCGCCGGAATCGCCTTTTGCCGCTGCGCAAGGCCGGCGTGGACGTCGGCGCGAAAGGCGATGTCGACGCCGGCGTCATCGGCCGAAACCTGACGAAGGTTGCGCACAACACCCATGGTTAGGACCTCTTCAGGGCAACAGGCCGGCTGAGGCGCCAAAATGGCGAACATATCGGGCCAAATGACCCGCCGGGAATAGTGGTTCCATGCCCAAGGGGCATTTGGTTCGAGATGGAAGCCATTTTGTCGTCCCTTCGGGATTTGATCAAATTTGTCCGCTGCCGCGTCGGAATGCCTCGAAATATATTCATATGTCTTCGTCGCTCCTCCTTGCACCGAACAAATTTGCTTCAAACCTCAGCCGGCCTGTTGCCCTGAGGAGGTCCTACAGATCCTTCGCGAGGCGCAGACCGGTGAATTGCCAGCGCTGGTGGGGGTAGAAGAAGTTGCGGTAGGAAGCGCGGCAATGACCGCGCGGGGTCGCGCAGCTGCCGCCGCGGAGCACGAACTGGCCGCTCATGAACTTGCCATTATATTCGCCGACCGCGCCGGGCGCGGCGCGGAAGCCGGGATAGGGGCGATAGGCGCTGCCGGTCCATTCCCACACGCTGCCGAACATCTGTTGCAGATCGGTGTCGTCTGCAGCGGGCGTGGGCTGGACCGGCCCAGCGCCGTCGAGTTGCTGACCGCCGTCGGGATCAAGCCCCGCGGCGGACGCTTCCCATTCCTGCTCGGTCGGCAAGCGCGCGCCGGCCCAGCTGGCAAAGGCGTCGGCCTCGAAAAAGCTGATATGCGTCACCGGCGCGGCGGGGTCGATATCTTGCCAGCCCGACAGGGTGAAAAGCTGGCCGTCCCGCCAATAGGCGGGCGCCTCGACGTCTTCGGCCTGCACCCATGCCCAGCCATCGCTGAGCCAGAGCGCGGCGGTATGATAGCCGCCGTCGGCGATGAATTCCTGCCATTCGCCATTGCTGACCGGGCGGCTCGCGAGCGCGTGCGGGGTGAGCAGCGCGTCGTGGCGCGGACCTTCGCAGTCGAAGGCGAAGCCCTCGCCGCCGTGGCCGACCGCGGCGACGCCTTCGGCGCCCTTCACCCATTTCATGGCGGAAAATTTCCGAACTTCGCTCGCGATCGGCGCGTTCCACACCGCGGGGCCGAGCGGATTTTGCGCGAAAAGATGCTTGATGTCGGTGAGCAGCAATTCCTGATGCTGCTGCTCGTGATGGATGCCGAGCTCGACCAGTGCCAGCGTGCTCGCCGGAAGGTCGGGCAGCGCGCTCTGCACCGCGGCATCGACATGCGCGCGCCAGACGCACACGTCGTCGAGCGAGGGGCGCGTCAGCAGCCCGCGATGCCGGCGGGCGTGGCGCGGCCCCTCGGCCTCATAATAGGAGTTGAAAAGAAAGGGATAGCGATCGTCGAAGAGGCCATAGCCCGGCACATGGTCGCGCAGGATGAAGGTTTCGAAGAACCATGTCGTGTGCGCGAGATGCCATTTGGCGGGCGAGGCGTCGGGCATCGACTGCGCGCTCGCGTCGGCGTCGGAGAGGGTCTCCGCGAGTTCGAGCGACAGACGCCGCGTCGCGGCAAAGCGCCGGGTCAGCGCCTCGATCGGGTCGGTGCGGTTCGAAGCGTCGGTGCGGCTGGCCATGCTGTGACAATTCCCCGGGGAGCGATTCGGTTTCGCGGTTCACCCGATTATGGTTACAGCATGTGGCAAAGTCTAGAACATTTAGGGAACAAAATAATCCTCCCCGTCACGGAGCGATGGGAGGTGGCAGCCCGTAGGCTGACGAAGGGGCCGTTAGCGCGACGTCTCCGCCCCTCCACCGCCGCCTACGACGGCGGTCCCCCTCCCCACCGCTTCGCGGCAGGGAGGATTTTCACCGCGTCGCGCCGGGTTTCCAGAGGATATCGCCGCCCGCGGCGGCGTTGAGGTGCCGTGTGAGCACGAAGAGATGGTCCGACAGGCGGTTGAGATAAGCGAGCGCGAGCGGGTTGAGCTTGCGCGCCGCGCCCGCCGCGACCGCAGCGCGTTCGGCGCGGCGCGTGACCGCGCGCGCGAGGTGGAGGCGTGCCGCGGCTTCGGTGCCGCCGGGCAGGATGAAGCTTTTGAGCGCGTCGAGATTGTCGTTCATCGCGTCGATCTCGTCCTCAAGCCGCGCGATCTGGCTCGGCACGATGCGCAGCGCCATGTCGTGCGGGCCGAAGCCGAACTGGATGTCGGGCGGGGTCGCAAGATCGGCGCCGAGGTCGAAGAGCTCGTTCTGGATGCGCGACAGCATCGCGGCTTCGTAGCTTGTGGCGTCGATCGCCGCGGCAGCGATGCCGATCGCGCTGTTCGCTTCGTCGACTTCGCCGATCGCCGCCATCAGCGCGTCGGACTTGGCGATGCGCGAGCCATCGACGAGGCCGGTGGTGCCGTCGTCGCCGGTGCGCGTGTAGATCTTGTTAAGCTTGACCATCGCCGGGCCTTAGCTTCCGGCAGCAAAAACGCCGATCAGCACGAGCAGGATGATGGTGATCGCCTGCCATTTGACGCGGGCCATCATCATCTTGTTCTGCATCACCTGATTTTCCTGGACGGTGCCCTCGACCTGGGCGCGGTGGCCCTGCGAGAAATAGAAGAGCCCCCGCGCGAGCGAGAAGAGGACGAAGCCGGCGGCGATGACGACGCCAAGGATGAGCAGGATTTCCATAGAACCTATCTAGGGATTTTGCAGCGAATAGCCAGTGGGAAGCCTGTCGACCGCCAAATCGGCCGCAAGCGTGCGGCCGTCGGCACCCGCGTCGCGCAGCGATTTGAGCGACGCCGCGGCGTCGCGCTTGGCGAGTCTTCTACCGTCCGCGCCGCAAACGAGCGCATGGTGGCGATAAACCGGCACGGCCAGGCCGAGCAAAGCCTGCAGCAGCCGGTGAACGTCGGTTGAGGCGATCAGGTCGGCGCCGCGGATGACGTGCGTCACGCCCATGGCGGCGTCGTCGAGCGTGCTCGCAAGATGATAGGAGGCGGGCGCGTCCTTGCGCGCGAGGACGATATCGCCGTGCGCGGCGGGGTCGGCGAGGCGCAGCCCCTGCCCCGCTTCTTCCCAGACGAGATCGCCGGCCTCCGCCGCCGCGCGCGCCATGTCGAGGCGCCAGCAATGCGGCTCGTCCGCCATGCGCAGTTCGCGCTCGCCCACGGACAGGTCGCGGCAGGTGCCGGGATAGATCGCGCCGGACGGTCCATCTGGGGGCCCGTGCGGCGCCGACAGGCTGGCGGCGATGTCGGCGCGGGTGCAGAAACAGGGGTAGACGAGGCCACGCGCGCGAAGGTCGTCGAGCGCGGCGGCATAGCTGCCGAGCCGGTCGGACTGGCGCACCGGATCGCCGTCCCGGTCGATCCCGAGCCATGCGAGGTCGGCGAGCGAGCCGGTGACATAATCCTCGCGCGAGCGGCCGCCGTCGATATCGTCGATGCGGAGACGAAATTGCCCGCCCACGGCGCGCGCGGCAGCGTGCGCGAGAACCGCGCTATAGGCATGACCCAAGTGCAGGTCGCCGGTCGGGCTGGGGGCGAAACGCGTCAGCATTGCCTCTGCAATGAATCCATATGCTGTGCCGAGTCAAAGCGAATCATTCCATATCTTGCGGAAATAAGCCCCTTGACGGCAGAATCTGATAGGGCATGTAATGACAGTGTCACGCGCGGGAGGCAGTGGCGCGCCATCCCGTGAAGCAATGGGGGCAGCGTTACCTAGCCATGTTCCATCCCGATCTTGCCCGGCATCCCGACAGCTGTCCGGCGCTCGTTCTCAACGCCGACTATACGCCGCTGAGCTATTATCCTTTGAGCCTCTGGCCCTGGCAGACCGCGGTGAAGGCGGTGTTCCTCGACAGGGTCACCATCGTCGAAAATTACGAGCGCGAGATTCATTCGCCGACGCGGACGATGCCGATCCCGAGCGTGATCGCTCTCCGCCAATATGTGAAGCCGTCGGAGCATCCCGCCTTCACGCGCTTCAACCTGTTCCTGCGCGACCGCTTCGCCTGCCAATATTGCGGGTCGGGCAAGGACCTGACCTTCGATCATGTCGTGCCGCGCCGGCTGGGCGGGCGGACGACATGGGAAAATGTCGCGACCGCCTGCGCCCCTTGCAACCTCAAGAAGGGCGGCCGCACCCCGCAGCAGGCGCATATGCCGCTCTATCGCCAGCCGTGGCGTCCGACGAGCTGGCAGTTGCAGGACAATGGGCGGGCGTTTCCGCCGAATTATCTCCATACGAGCTGGATCGACTGGCTTTACTGGGATGTTGAACTCGAAGGCTGAACGGCGCATGGGCGGGCGCGACAGCATGGGTTCACCTCGATGGAATTAGGCGCGCGCCAACCATCGAAAAAAGGGAAACATCATGGTTCGCATCAGCCGCATGCTCGCCGTCAGTGCGATCGCCGGGCCGCTGCTCGCCGCCTGCGCGACGATCCCGCCCGCCGAAGAGCCGGTCTCGGTCACCGGCAGCATCACCTATCGCGAGCGCATGGCATTGCCGCCGACGGCGCAGGTCGAAGTGACGCTAGCCGACGTCAGTTTGATGGACGCACCGTCGAAGACGATCGCACAGCAAAGCTTCACCGCCGACGGCCGGCAGGTGCCCTTCGCCTTTTCGCTAACCGTCGATCAGCGCCAGCTCGATCCGCGCCACAGCTATGCGGTGTCGGCGCGGATCACGGATGCGTCGGGCAGGTTGATGTTCATCACCGATACGCGCAACTCTGTTACGTTCGACGGCCGCCGCGCAATCGATCTGGGCATGCTGACACTCGTCAAGACGAACTGATCTTATAGGCGCATAGCTATGCGCCGCTTGACCCTGCATCTTCGCAGGTGCAGCAAGCGGCGCATGGGCCCGCCTATCCAGATCTCGCAAAATCCCGACATCCGCTATTTGGGGCGGATCCTCGGCGACGTCATCCGCGCCTATGGCGGCGACAAATTGTTCCGCCAGACCGAATATATCCGCTCGTCGAGCGTCGACCGGCACCGCGGCATCGCGGGGGCCGAGGCGATCGACCCGGGGCTCGATGCGCTGAGCCTCGACGACACGATTTCCTTCGTGCGCGGCTTCATGCTGTTTTCGATGCTCGCGAACCTGGCCGAGGACCGGCAGGGGGTCGCGGCCGAACCCGAGGCGACGGTCGCGGCGGCGCTCGAAAAGCTGAAGGCCGACGGGATCGACGATGACGCGGTCGCCGCGCTGCTCGGCGCCTCACTCGTCGCGCCGGTGCTCACCGCGCATCCGACCGAAGTGCGCCGCAAGTCGGTGCTCGACCACAAGAACCGCGTCGCCGAACTGATGCGGATGCGCGATGCCGGGCTCGACGAGACGCCCGAAGGCGATGTGATCGAGGACGCGATCCGGCGGCAGGTCGTCCTCCTGTGGCAGACGCGGCCGCTGCGCACGCAGAAATTGTTCGTCGCCGACGAGATCGACAATGCGCTGACCTATTTGCGCGACGTTTTCCTGCCCGTGGTGCCCAAGCTCTATGCGCGCTGGGAGAAGGAGCTGGGCGTCCGCCCCGCGAGCTTCCTGCGCGTCGGGAGCTGGATCGGCGGCGACCGCGACGGCAATCCCTTCGTTACCGCCGAGACGTTGCGACAGGCGACGTCGCGCAACGCCGCGGCGGTGATCGGCCATTATATCGACCAGGTCCACGCATTGGGCGCCGAACTGTCGGTGTCGTCGAGCCTCGCGCCGGTGCCCGAGGCGGTCGAAGCGCTGGCGGAAGCGAGCGGCGACGCCGCGCCGAGCCGCGGCGACGAACCCTATCGCCGGGCGCTGTCGGGCATTTATGCGCGGCTGTCGGCCACGTATCTGGCGATCACCGGCAAGGCGCCGCCGCGCCCCGCCGCGCTGAAGGGCGAGGCCTATGCCACCCCCGCCGATTTCCGCCGCGACCTCGTCACCATCGCGAACGGCCTGTCGGCGAGCGGCAAGGGACAACTTGCGGGTATCGGCGCGCTCGGGCGGCTGATCCGCGCGGTCGAGGTGTTCGGTTTCCACTTGGCGACGCTCGACATGCGGCAGAATAGTGCGGTGCACGAACGCGTGCTCGCCGAGCTGCTGGCGGTATCGGGCGTGTGCGCCGACTATCTGGCGCTGGACGAAGCGGCGCGCGTCGCGCTGCTCACCGCCGAACTCGCGAGCGACCGGCCGCTCGCCGCGCCCTGGCATCAGTGGAGCGAGGAGACCGCGGGCGAACTGGCGATCGTCCATGCCGCAGCCGACGTGCGGGCCCGGCTCGGCAAGGATGCGATCTGCCAGTGGATCATCAGCATGGCGCAGGACCTGTCCGACCTGCTCGAGGTCCATGTCCTCGCGCGCGAAGGCGGGCTGTGGCGGAGCGGCACCGAGGCGGGCGCCAGCAATCTGATGGTCGTGCCGCTGTTCGAGACGATCGACGACCTGAGCCGCGCGCCCGACATCATGCGCCGCTATTTCGCGATGCCCGAAATCGGCCCGCAGGTCGGGGTGCGCGGGCATCAGGAAGTGATGATCGGCTATTCGGATTCGAACAAGGACGGCGGCTATTTCACCTCGACCTGGGGATTGCATCAGGCATCGCAGGCACTGACTCCGGTGTTCGACGAGGTCGACACCGCGATGCAGCTGTTCCACGGCCGCGGCGGTGCGGTCGGCCGCGGCGGCGGCAGCGCCTTTGCGGCGATCCGCGCGCAGCCCGCGGGCACCGTGCAGGGCCGCATCCGCATCACCGAACAGGGCGAGGTGATCGCCGCCAAATATGGCACGATCGACAGTGCGGCGACGAACCTCGAAGCGATGGTGTCGGCGAGCCTGCTCGCGAGCCTCGAGCCCGAGAGCCTTGGCGGGGATGCGAGCGAGTCCTTCACCACCGCGATGGACGCCTTGTCCGATACCGCCTTCGCCGCCTATCGCGATCTTGTCTATGGCACGCCGGCGTTCAAGGATTTCTTCCGCGCGATGACGCCGATCGCCGAGATCGCGACGCTCAAGATCGGATCGCGTCCGTCGAGCCGCAAGAAGAGCACGGCGATCGAGGATCTGCGCGCGATCCCCTGGGTGTTCAGCTGGGCGCAGGCGCGCACGATGCTGCCCGGCTGGTACGGCACCGGCGAGGCGTTCGCGGCGTTCGGTGATCGAGCGCTGCTCGCCGACATGGCGCAAAGCTCGCCCTTCTTCGCCGCGCTGCTCGGCAATATGGAGATGGTGCTCGCGAAGTCCGACATGGGAATCGCGGCGCGCTATGCCGGGCTGGCAAGCGAAGTCGACGGGCATGACGCGATCTTCGGCCGCATCAAGGATGGCTGGAACCGCGCGCACGACGGGCTGCTGGAGATCACCGGCCAGACGCGGTTGCTCGAGAGGAACCCGGCGCTCGAGGCGTCGATCCGGCTGCGGCTGCCCTATATCGAGCCGCTCAACCTGCTGCAGATCGAGCTGATGAAGCGCCACCGCGCGGGCGAAACCGACCCGCGCATCGCCGAGGGTATCCAGCTGACGATCAACGCGATCGCGACGGCGCTTCGGAACAGCGGATAGGAAGCCAAGTCGCGCCACCAAAACCGTCACCCCGGTGAAGGCCGGGGTCTCGACCTCTCGCCAGTACGCAACGGAGAGATCCCGGCCTTCGCCGGGATGACGATCACAGGAGCGAAGCTCAGCTCTTGGTGATCAGCACCTTGCCCTTGGCGTTCGCGCCGTCGGGGCCGAAGTTGATCGTGAAATCCTCGCCGTCCTTCGTCTTGCCCGCGAGCGTGTCGCCGCTTCGCGTGACCTTGACGCCGTTTTTGGCGAATTCGCCCGCCATCCAGTCGGCCGCCTTCGCGGGCGCGGCGGGCGAGGTAAAGCCGAGTTCGACCCGCGCCTTGTCGGCGCCCCCCTTGTCGCTCGCGTCGACGTTGACCGTCGTCACGTTACTGCCGGGGTAGAGCTTGACCCCGTCGATGTCGAAATCGCCCTCGATGTCGAGATCGACGAAGTCGGGGACGTCGATGTTGATCGCGGCCCCTTCACCGCCGATGCTGATCTTGCCGCCGTCCTTGCCGGTGCGGATCTTGACGCCGCCGCCGTCGCCTTCGGCATTGATCGAGACCTCGGTCGCGTCGCCGGCCGCCTTCTCGTTCGACCCGCAGGCGGCGAGGAGCATCATCGGGGGAATCAGGAACGCCAGACGCATGGTCAATCTCCTTGGTGCATTAGTTATATAATACACCTTGGAGTAATTGAGTCAATCTCCCCCTTTCGTCATGCCGGGCTTGACCCGGATCCATGCAACGGCCGCAGTCGTGGACCCCGGATCAAGTCGAACGAGCCACGTGTCTCGTTCGAGGGTGACGATGCAGGAGAGGAGGCGTCAGGCGTCGATGCTGGTTTTCAGATCGCCGTGCACCAGCCCGCCGTCGACGGTGATCGTGTCGCCGACGACATAGTCGCCCGCCTTCGATGCGAGGAAGATCGCGGCGCCGGCCATGTCCTCGGGCACGCCGATGCGCTTGACCGGGATGCTCTTCGCCACCGCGTCGCCATGGTCGCGCGCGGCCTTGTTCATGTCCGACTGGAAGGCGCCCGGCGCGATCGCGGTGACGAGGATATGGTCGGTGACCAGCCGCGCGGCCATGCGCTTGGTGAGGTAGAGGATCGCCGCTTTCGACGCGTGGTAGCTGTATGTTTCCCACGGGTTGAGCCGCATGCCGTCGATCGAGCCGATGTTGATGACCTTTGCCGGGCGGTCGGCGGTGCCGCCGGCCTTTAGCAGCCCGTGCAGCGCCTGCGTCAGGAAGAAGGGCGACTTGACGTTGATGTCCATCACCTTGTCCCAGCCCGCCTCGGGGAAGCCTTCGAAGGGTTCGCCCCACGCCGCGCCGGCGTTGTTGACGAGGATGTCGAGCCGCTCCTCGCGCGCTTCGAGTTCCTTGGCGAGCGCGCGGCAACCCTCGACGGTCGAGAGATCGACGGGAAGGCCGATGACCTTGCCCGGATAGCGCGTTTCGAAATCGGCGACGGCTTCCTCGATCTGCGCACTCTTGCGCGCCGAAATATAGACGCGCGCGGCGCCCGCGGCGAGATAGCCCTCGACGATCATCTTGCCGATGCCGCGCGAGCCGCCGGTGACGAGTGCGATACGGCCGTCGAGGCCGAACATGTCATTGAGGTTCATTGGTTGGGCTCCTCTTGAAGCCCCCTCCCCTTCAGGGGAGGGGTTGGGGTGGGGTTCGGCGAGGTAGCGTAAGGCCGATGCCCCCCACCCCGCTCGACTAAGGCCCGGCTAACGCCGGACCAAGTCTCTCTGCCCCTCCCCTGAAGGGGAGGGGTTCGGCTGATTAGTAGCCGTTCATCCGCGCGACCTGATCGATGTGATAATGCACGTCGCCCATATATTCGGCGAGCGCGCGGTCGCGTTTCATATAGAGGCCGATGTCATATTCGTCGGTCATGCCGATGCCGCCGTGCATCTGCACGCCTTCGCGCACCGCGAGGTTCGCGGCGCGGCCCGCCTTGGCTTTCGCGACCGAGACCATCAGCTTCGCGCCCTCGCTGCCCTCGTCGAGCAATTGCTGCGCCTTCATTACCGTGGCGCGCGCGACTTCCATCTCGCCGTAGAGATGCGCGGCGCGGTGCTGGAGGCTCTGGAACTCGCCGATCAGCTTGCCGAACTGCTTGCGTTCCTTGAGGTAATTGACGGTCATGTCCATCGCGCCCTGGCCGACGCCGACCATCTCGGCGGCGGCGCCGGTGCGGGTCGCGGCGAGCAGCGCGTCGAGGATCTCGCCGCCGGCATCGACCTCGCCGATCACCGCGTCGGCATCGACCTCGACGCCGTCGAGCGTGACGTGGCTCGCGAGCGAGGAGTCGACGAGACGGCGCGGATCGGCGGTCAGGCCCTTCGCGTCCTTCGGCACCGCGAACAAAGTGATGCCGCCGTCACTCTTCGCCGCGACGATGCTGACATCGGCGACATGGCCGTGGAGCACGAAGCTCTTCTTGCCGTCGAGGCGAAAGCCGTTTCCGGCGCGCGTCGCGGTCGTCGCGATGCGGTCGGGGCGGTGCTTCGCGCCCTCGTCGATCGCGAGCGCGACGATCGCCTCGCCCGACGCGATGGCGGGAAGCCAGCGGCCGGCCTGCGTTCCGCCCGCCTTCGCCAGCGCGGCGACCGCGCCGACGCCGGTCGAGAGGAAGGGCGACGGGGTCAGGTTGCGGCCGATTTCCTCGAGCACGATGCCCGCCTCCATATGCCCCATGCCGAGCCCGCCATGCGCCTCGGGAACGAGCATGCCGGGCAGGCCCATTTCGGTGAATTGCGCCCAGAGATCGCGCGAAAAGCCGGTCGCGTCGGCGCTGTCGCGTAGCTTGCGGAGGTGCGAAACCGGCGCCTGTTCGGCCACGAAGGGGGCGACGCTGTCCTTGAGCATCGCCTGATCGTCATTGTGATAGAGCGGCATATCTGTCTCCTTAGCCCCTCCCCTTCAGGGGAGGGGTTGGGGTGGGGTCTGTCGGCGTGGCGTAAGGCCGATAGACCCCACCCGCTGCGACTAGGGAGCAAGCTCCCAAGTCTCGCTGCCCTCCCCTGAAGGGGAGGGCGTGTCTCGTTTACGCCCCCGGCAAATCCAGGATGCGCTTGGCGATGACGTTGAGCATGACTTCGCTCGTCCCGCCTTCGATCGAATTCGCCTTGGTGCGCAGCCACCCGCGCGCGCGCGCGCCGCCCTTGCTTTCCTCGCTGTCCCATTCGAGCGCTTCGCTGCCGCCGCCCGACATCACCAGCTCGTGTCGCCGCTTGTTGAGCTCGGTCCCGACATATTTCATCATGTTCGAGCTGGCCGGATGCGCGCGGCCGGTCTTCCACATATCCATGAAACGCTCGCCCATGGCCCTGTAGGCAAAGACATCGACGTCGAACGCCGCCATTTCGGCGCGGAGGATCGGGTCGTCGAGTTCGCCCGCCGCATTCTTGCCGAACGCCTTGGCAAAGGCGCCGCCGATGCTGACCATGTCGCCGCCCGCACCGCCGCCCGAGATCATCTCGCGTTCGTGGCCAAGCAGATATTTGGCGACGTCCCAGCCGCGGTTGATCTCGCCGACATATTGCGTCTTCGGCACTTCGACATCGTCGAAGAAGGTTTCGCAGAAGGGCGAGTTGCCCGAAATCAGCAGGATCGGCTTGGTCGTGACGCCCTTGCTCTCCATGTCAAAGAGCATGAAGGTGATGCCCTGATATTTGTTCGTCTTGTCGGTGCGGACGAGGCAGAAAATCCAGTCGGCCTTGTCGGCGTAGCTGGTCCAGATCTTCGACCCGTTGACGACCCAGTGATCGCCCTTGTCCTCGCCGAAGGTCTGCAAGCTGACAAGGTCGCTGCCCGAGCCGGGTTCCGAATAGCCCTGGCACCAGCGGATTTCGCCGCGTGCGATCGGGTTCAGATATTGGACCTTCTGCTCCTCGGTCCCGAATTGCAGCAGCGCGGGGCCGAGCATCCAGATACCGAAGCTGTCGAGCGGCGAGCGCGCCTTGATGCGCTTCATTTCCTGTTTGAGGATCTTGGTCTGCTCGGGGGTCAGCCCGGCACCGCCATAGGGCTTCGGCCAGTCGGGCACGGTATAGCCCTTTGCCACGCACGCTTCGAGCCACGCTTTCTGCGCTTCATTCTTGAATTTGAAATTGCGCCCGCCCCAGCAGACGTCACCCTCGTCGCGGATCGGTTCGCGCATTTCGGCGGGGCAGTTCGCCTCCAGCCATTCCCGCACCTCGGTACGGAAAGCGTCCAGTTCGCTCATCCTTTTGGCTCCTCTTCTGCGCCCAAATCTACGTCCGCTTCGCCACTTTACGCAAGCGTCAACTTGGAGAATCGGGCCTGCCGTTACGGCGCCGTAGCGTCGATTCGACCGCCGTTGACGCGTCACCTTTGGCGCCTAAGCTAAGTGGCAAAAGAAAACGGGAGAATGGGTCAATGCGATTCGCAGGCAAGATTGCCGTCGTCACCGGAGCGGCGTCGGGCATAGGCAAGGCAGCGGTTTTGAAACTCGCGGGCGAAGGCGCGCATGTCTTCGCCGCCGACATCGACGAGGCGGGCGGACAGGCACTCGCCGAGCAGTCGAACGGCAAGATCGACTTCGTGCGCTGCGACGTCACCAAGCCATCGGACATCGAGGCACTGATGAATGAAGCCGCGGCGAAAGCCGGCGGCATCGACATCGTGTTCAATAATGCCGCCGCCGCGGGCGACCGCGCGCCGATCGACGAGATCAGCCCCGAGGGCTGGGACCGGACGATGGATCTCGTGCTGAAGTCGGTCGCGATGGGCATCCGCTATGCCGCGCCGCATATGAAGGGCCGCAAGGGCGCGAGCATCGTCAACACCGCGAGCGTCGCGGCGCTCGGCGCGGGCTATTCGCCGATCGCCTATGCGGTGGCGAAGGCGGGCGTGCTGCATCTCTCCAAGGTCGCCGCGACCGACCTTGCGCGTTACGGCATTCGCGTCAACGCGATCTGCCCCGGCTTCATCAACACCAATATCTTCACCTCGTCGCTCGATGTGCCCGAGGCGAATAAGGATGAGGCGAAGGCGATCATCGCGGGGATGAGCGCGGCCGCGCAACCCGTCGCGCGCGGCGGCCAGCCCGAGGATATCGCCAACGCGGTCGCCTATCTCGCGAGCGAGGAATCCTCCTTCATGACCGGCACGCATATGCTGGTCGACGGCGGGCTGACCATCGGCCAGCGCCACGCGTGGGACCCCGAAGCCCCCGGCCTGTTCGACGCCCTCGTCGCGATGGAGGAGGCCGCCAAGGCCGGAGCCGACGCGTGAGCGCGGCCGCCGCGACGGTTCCGCCGCCCAAACGCCTGCCCGTCTGGCTGAAGCTCGTGCACGGGCTCGGCAGCATCGCTTACGGCGTCAAGGAAAACGGCTTTTCGACCTTCCTGCTGCTCTTCTACAATCAGGTCATCGGGCTCGACGCCGGCGTCGTCGGCATCGCTATCATGGTTGCGCTGATCTTCGATGCGTTCGTCGACCCGGTGATCGGCGAACTGACCGACCGCACCCGCAGCCGCTGGGGCCGCCGCCTGCCATGGCTCTATATCGCGCCCTTCCCGCTCGCGTTCGCGTGGATGGCGCTGTGGAGCCCGCCAGAAATGAGCGACGCGGCGACCGTCGCCTGGCTGATCGGCTTCGCGATCATCGTGCGCGCACTCGTGTCGATGTGCGAAGTGCCGTCGGTAGCGATCGTCCCCGAACTCACCGCCGATTATGACGAGCGCACCGCGGTGATGCGCTACCGCTTCCTGTTCGGCTGGGGCGGCGGGCTGGTGATCCTCGTCCTCGCCTATGGCGTCTTTTTCGGCGGCGCCAAGGGGCTGGTCGATCCGGCGGGCTATTTCCCCTATGCGCTGACCGGGGCGCTCGTCATGCTCGGCGCCGTCGTCATCTCGGCGGCGGGCCAGCACAAGCGGATCGCGGTGTCGAATCTCGCCGACCACCAGCCCGCAATGAGCCTGTCGCATATCCTGCGCGACATGCGCGATACGCTGTCGAACCGCGCCTTCCTGTGGCTGGTGTTCGCCGCGCTGTTCGGCTTCGTCAATCAGGGCATCACCTTTGCGATGAACAATTATCTGCTGAGTTTCTTCTGGCAGTTCACGCGGGGGGAGATGGTCGCCTATGTCTTCCTGCTGTTCGGGACGATGATCGCGGCCTTTCTGCTCGTCGCGCCGCTGTCGACCAAGCTCGGCAAGCGCGACGCCGCGATCGTCGCCGGTGCGATCTCGCTGATCGTCAACAGCGGCATTTATTTCGCGTGGATTCAAGGCTTTTTTCCGGGCCTGCCCGGCAAGCCGAGTGTCGCCACGATGTTCGCGCTCGTTTTCGTCAGCAACAGCTTCTCGATCATCCTGATGATCCTCTCCTCGTCGATGATGGCCGACGTCGTCGAGGCGTCGCAGAGCGAGACGGGGCGCCGGTCGGAAGGGCTGTTCTTCGCGGGCTATTTCTTCATGCAGAAATGCGCGACGGGCATCGGCATCTTCGCTGCGGGGATGATCCTGTCCTTCGCCGCCTTTCCGGCCGGGGCCAAGCCGGGACAGGTCAGCAACGCGGTGCTCGGCGATCTGGCGCTCGGTTACATGCTTTCGGTGCTCGTCATCGGGATCGTCGGGCTGATCGTGATGCGGCGCTTTCCGATTTCGCGCGCCGATCACGAGGCGCGGCTGGCGCTGCTGGGCGACGCGGCGCGCGCCGAACCCGACGCGAGCGGGGCGCACCCGTAAGCGAAAAATGCGCGCCATGACCAAATGAGGTAATTTTCGGACCGCAGGACTTGGCAAGGCCCGCGAATCGGTCCAAGGGTTTACGTGAACGTAAAGGGAAGGATGTGGAGATGGATTTCGATCTCACCGACCGGCAGGTCTATTGGCGCGACCGGGTGCGCGATTTCATCGAACGCAAGGTCCGCCCCGCCGTCCCCACCTATAACGAACAGGACAAGGCGGGCGACCGCTGGAAGGTCATCCAGGTCGTCGAGGACCTGAAGGCCGAGGCGAAGGAAGCCGGCATCTGGAACCTGTTCATGCCCCCGCGCAGCGCCGCGCATCACCATGTCGACGAGACGTTCGAGTTCGAGGGGCCCGGCCTCACCAACCTCGAATATGCGCTGTGCGCCGAGGAAATGGGCCGCGTCGGCTTTGCGAGCGAGGTGTTCAACTGCTCGGCGCCCGACACCGGCAATATGGAGGTGTTCCACCGTTACGGGACGCGCGCGCAGAAGGACAAATATCTCGGCCGGCTGATGAACGGCGAGATTCGTTCGGCCTTTCTGATGACCGAACCGCGCGTCGCCTCGTCCGACGCGACGAATATCGAAACGCGCATCGAGCGCGACGGCGACGATTATGTGATCAACGGCCGCAAATGGTGGTCGTCGGGCGCGGGCGATCCGCGCTGCGAGGTCGCGATCGTGATGGGCAAAACCGACTTTGCCGCCAAGCGCCACGCGCAACAGTCGATGGTGCTGATGCCGCTGAACGCCCCCGGGGTGAACATCCTGCGCCACCTCCCCGTCTTCGGTTATGACGATGCGCCGCACGGCCATATGGAAATCGAACTGAAGGACGTGCGCGTCAATGCCGAGGAAGCGATGCTGCTCGGCGAGGGGCGCGGGTTCGAGATCGCGCAAGGGCGCCTCGGGCCCGGCCGCATCCACCATTGCATGCGCACGATCGGCGTGGCGGAAGAAGCGATCGCGAAGATGGCGAAGCGCCTCCAGTCGCGCGTGGCGTTCGGCAAGAAGGTCGCCGAATACAGCATCTGGGAACATCGCCTCGCGCGCGCGCGCATCGATATCGAGATGACGCGCCTGCTGTGTCTGAAAGCCGCCGACATGATGGACAAGGTCGGCAACAAGACCGCGGCGGCCGAGATCGCGATGATCAAGGTGCAGGCGCCGAACATGGCGCTCAAGATCATCGACGATGCGATCCAGGCGCATGGCGGCGCCGGCGTGTCGGAGGATTTCGGGCTCGCCAAGGCCTATGCGCATCAACGCACGTTGCGTCTGGCCGACGGTCCCGACGAAGTCCACGAACGCGCGATCGCGCGCATCGAATTCGCCAAACATAGCGAGGCGAGCGATCCGGGCTTTTCGTCGGGCGACATCGGGGTATCACGCTAAAGGATAATCCGTTCGTGCTGAGCTAGTCGAAGCACCGTCCTTCTTTCTCGCATACAGAAAGAACGGCCCTTCGACAGGCTCAGGGCAAACGGCAAGAGAGGGTAGTCTAAATGACCAAAGCCGCGATCCTGATCGAGCCGGGCAAGCCGCTGTCCATCGAGGACGTCGTCGTTGCCGATTGCGGCCCGCACGAGGTGCGCATCCGCACCGCCGCGTGCGGGCTGTGCCATTCGGACCTGCATTTCATCGACGGCGCTTATCCGCATCCGCTGCCCGCGATCCCCGGCCACGAAGCCGCGGGCATCGTCGAGGCGGTCGGCAGCGAAGTGCGCACGGTGAAGGTCGGCGATGCGGTCGTCACCTGCCTCTCCGCTTTCTGCGGCCATTGCGAGTTCTGCGTCACCGGGCGCATGTCGCTGTGCATGGGCGGCGACACGCGGCGGCCGGCGGGATCGGCCCCGCGCATTACGCGCCCCGACGGGTCGCCGGTGAACCAGATGCTCAACCTCTCGGCCTTTTCGGAAGTCATGCTGGTCCACGAACATGCGTGCGTCGCGATCGACCCCGACATGCCGCTCGACCGCGCCGCGGTGATCGGCTGCGCGGTGACGACGGGTGCGGGAACGATCTTCAACGCGTGCAAGGTGACGCCGGGCGAGACCGTCGCGGTCGTCGGCTGCGGCGGCGTGGGCCTCGCGACGATCAACGCCGCGAAGATCGCGGGTGCGGGGCGCATCATCGCCGCCGACCCCGTGCCCGAAAAGCGCGAACTCGCGAAGAAGCTGGGGGCGACCGACGTCGTCGATGCGCTATCGGACGACGCCGCGAAGCAGATCGTTGAAATCAGTAAGGGCGGCGTCGACCATGCGATCGAGGCCGTGGGGCGTCCCGCCTCGGCGAGCCTCGCCGTCGCGTCGCTGCGGCGCGGCGGCACCGCGACAATCCTCGGCATGATGCCGCTCGCCGAGAAGGTCGGCCTCAGCGCAATGGACCTGCTGTCGGGCAAGAAATTGCAGGGCGCGATCATGGGCGGCAACCGCTTCCCGGTCGACATCCCGCGGCTCGTCGACTTCTACCTGCGCGGGCTGCTCGACCTCGACTCGATCGTCGCCGAGACGATCCCGCTGGGACAAGTCAACGAAGGCTTCGACAAGATGAGGAAAGGCGACGCCGCACGGTCGGTGATCGTGTTCGACCAATGAGCGTGGGGCACGTCCCCCAATCCTCCCCGTCGAAGATGGGGAGGGGGACCGGCCGCAGGCTGGTGGAGGGGCAGCGAGCGCCGCTCGCCTCCTTCGTCGGCCCCTCCACCATGCTTCCCATGGTCCCCCTCCCCACGCTTCGCGCAGGGAGGAACATATGACCTTGGACGCCCAGAAAGCCTTCAGCGGCACCGTTGCGCCCGAGGGCGCCGATGTGCTCGACGAGGCGAAGCTGACCGCGTGGATGGAAGCCAATGTCGAGGGCTTCGAAGGTCCGCTGACGCAGGGCAAGTTCGCCGGCGGCCAGTCGAACCCGACGTACAAGATTTCGGCCCCGTCGGGCAATTATGTGCTGCGCCGCAAGCCCTTCGGCCCACTGCTGCCCTCGGCGCATGCGGTCGATCGCGAGTATAAGGTGCAGGCAGGCCTGCATAAAATGGGCTTCCCCGTCGCGCGCCAATATGGCCTCTGCACCGATGATTCGGTGGTCGGCAGCTGGTTCTATGTGATGGGCATGGTCGACGGCCACACGATCTGGGACGGCGCTATGCCGGGATCGACCCCCGAGAACCGCCGCGCGACCTATGAGGCGATGATCGACACGCTTGCGGCGCTGCACAGCGTCGATATCGAGGCGGCGGGGCTCAGTGACTTCGGCAAGCCCGGCAATTATTTCGGCCGCCAGGTTGACCGCTGGACCAAGCAGTACCGCCTCTCCGAAACCGAGACGATGGACGAGATGGAGCAGCTGATCGCGTGGCTGCCCGCAACCTTGCCCGAGCAGACGCGTACCAGCGTCGTCCATGGCGATTACCGCATCGACAATATGATCTTCGCCAAGGATCGGCCCGAGGTACTCGCGGTGCTCGACTGGGAGCTGTCGACGCTGGGCGATCCGCTCGCCGATTTCACCTATGTCGCGATGGCGTGGGTGACCGAAAATGGCGGGCGGTCGGGGGTGATGGACCTCGACCGCAAGGCGCTCGGCATTCCCGAACTCGACGAGATGGTCGAACGCTATTGCCAAGCCACCGGCCGCGACGGCGTGCCCGACATGAACTGGTATTTCGCCTATAATTTCTTCCGCCTCGCCGGCATCATGCAGGGGATCAAGAAGCGCGTCATCGACGGCACCGCTTCCTCCGCCCATGCGAAAGCGATGTCCGAACGCGTCCGTCCGCTCGCCGAAAAGGCGTGGGACTTTGCACGAAAGGCCGGCGCATGAGCCTGTTCGACATGACCGGGCAGGTCGCGCTGATCACCGGATCGTCGCGCGGCATTGGCAAGGCCACGGCCGAAGCGATGGCCGAGCAGGGCGCGAAGGTGGTGATTTCGAGCCGCAAGCAGGATGCGTGCGACGCGACCGCAGCGGAGATCAACGCGAAGTTCGGCGACGGCACGGCGATTTCGGTTGCCGCCAACATCTCGTCGAAGGACGATTTGCAGAACCTCGTCAACGAAACGCGCGCCGCCTTCGGCAAGATCACCGCGCTCGTCTGCAACGCGGCGTCAAACCCCTATTATGGTCCCGGCCTCGGGATCAGCGACGATCAGTTCCGCAAGATCATGGACAATAATATCCTGTCCAATCACTGGCTGATCACGATGGTCGCGCCCGAAATGCTCGAACGCGGCGAAGGGTCGATCACGATCATCAGCTCGATCGGCGGGCTGAAAGGATCGCCGATCATCGGCGCCTATGGGATTTCGAAAGCCGCCGACATGCAGGTCGCGCGCAATTTTTCGGTCGAGTTCGGACCCAGCGGCGTGCGCGTCAACTGCATCGCGCCGGGCCTGATCCGCACCGACATGGCACGCGCCTTGTGGGAAAATGAAGAAAATCTGGGGCGCTCGACCGCCGCCTCGACCCTGAAGCGGATCGGCGAGCCGCACGAGATCGCGGGCGCCGCGGTCTTCCTCGCCAGCAAGGCGGGGGCATTCACCACCGGCCAGACCATCGTGTGCGATGGCGGAGCCACGATTTCGGGAGGCGCATGATGGGCGCATTGGACGGCAAGGTTGCGATCATCACGGGCGCGGGCAGCGGCATCGGCCGCGCGAGCGCGCTGCGCTTCGCCGCCGAGGGCGCGAAGCTCGTCATCGGCGACAAGAGTGCGGCGGTGCACGACACGGCAAAGCTGGTGAAGGATGCGGGCGGCGAAGTCGTCGCGCTCGAAATCGACGCGGGCGTAGAAGCCGATGTCGCCTCGCTCGTCGCGGCCGCGAAAGAGAATTTCGGTGGCCTCGACGTCGCCTTCGCCAATGCCGGGATCATCGGCGACATGGGCGGCATCTTCGATTTCGATCCCGCCCAATGGACCGAAACGCTGCGCGTCAACCTGATCGGCCCCGCGCTGATGGTGAAACATGCGGGCAAGGCGATGGTCGACCAGGGCCGCGGCGGCGCGATCGTGCTGACCGCGAGCGTTGCCGGGATCAATTCGGGCGCGGGCCCGGGTGCTTACTCCGCGTCGAAAGCGGGGGTGATCAACCTTGCCAAGGTCGCGGCGCAGCAGCTGTCGACGAGCGGCGTGCGGGTCAATGCCGTCTGCCCCGGCCTGACCGAAACGGGGATGACCAAGCCGACCTTCGATTATGCCAAGGCCAAGGAAGTCACGCACAAACTCGGCCAATTGAACCCTTTACGCCGCGCGGCGCAGCCCGAGGAGCTCGCCAATGTCGCGCTGTTCCTCGCGAGCGATCAGGCGAGCTATGTCAACGGACAAGCGATCGCGGTCGATGGCGGCCTCACCAGTTCGCACCCGGTGACGCGCCAGTTGCTTGGCCAGACCTCGCACTGATAGGCAGCGCTGCATGACCCACGGATTCGACACGACGCGGCTCGACCGCATCCCCGCCTTTCTCGCCGCCAAATATGTCGACACCGGCCGCCTGCCGCACGCCGCGACGCTCGTATCGCGGCGCGGCGAGATCGCGCATCGCTCGTGCATCGGCGACGCGCGGCCCGGCGAGGCGCTGAAGGACGACGCGATCTTTCGCATCGCGAGCATGACCAAGCCGATCACCAGCATCGCCTTCATGATGCTGGTCGAGGAGGGCAAGGTCGCGCTGTCCGATCCGTTGGTGAAGTTCTGCCCCGAGTTCAAGGACACCGGCGTCTTCGTCGCGGGCGGCGGCAATGTCCCCTTCCTGACGCGACCGCCCGCGTCGCCGATCCGCATGGTCGATTTGCTGCGCCATACGTCGGGACTGACCTATGGCTTTCAGGAGCGCACCCCGGTCGACGCGGCTTATCGCAAGGCGCGGATCGACGATTTCGATGCCGATTACACGATGGACAGCTTTATCGCCGACCTCGCGAAAATCCCGCTGCAATTCGACCCCGGCGCGCACTGGAATTATTCGATGGCGACCGACGTGCTCGGCGCGGTGATCGAGCGGATCGAGGGTAAGCCGTTCGCAGAGGTGTTGCAGGAGCGCATCTTTGGCCCGCTCGGCATGGTCGACACCGGGTTCCGGGTGCCCGCCGACCAGCAGCACCGCCTGACCGACGCCTATGCCTTTCACCCCAAGAACAAGATGCAGGGCTTCGACGAAGGCGCGCGCAGCCGCTGGGCGAAGGAGCGCAGTTTCCACTCGGGTGGCGGCGGGCTTGCCTCGACGCTGGGCGATTATCACCGCTTCTGCCTGATGCTGCTTGGCGGTGGTAAATTGGGCAACACACGGATCGTCAGCCGCAAGACGCTCGATCTGATGACATCGAACCACCTCGTCGGCGGCGGCGATTTGACGCAGCACAGCGTCGGCATTTTCAGCGAGGACGAGAATGCCGGGGTCGGCTTCGGGCTCGGCTTCGCGGTCACGCTCGATCCGGCGCGCGCGGGCATTCCCGGCTCGGCGGGCGACTTTTACTGGGGCGGCATGTTCTCGACCGGCTTCTTCGTCGATCCGGTCGAGGAGATTTGCATGGTCTTCATGACCCAGCTCATGCCTTCCTCCACCTATCCCGTGCGGCGCGAGGTCAAGACGCTTGTCCACGCCGCGATCGATGACTGAAATGCAACACCACCTCTCCGTTCGTGTCGAGCGAAGTCGAGACACCCGTCGAACGGGCGCCTAGCCCGAGGGGCATCTCGACTTCGCTCGATGCGAGCGGCCTATTTGAAGGAGTTCTCCCATGACCGAAGAAACCCCCGTATCCGTCACGATGGAAAAGGATGGCGAAATCGCCGTCATCATCGTCAACAACCCGCCGGTCAACGCGCTCTCCTGGCACGTCCGGCAGGGGCTCGAGGATAATTTCACCGCCGCGCTCGCCGACGATGGCGTCAAGGCGATCGTGCTGCGCTGCGCCGGCGCGACCTTCATCGCGGGCGCCGACATCAGCGAATTCGGCAAGCCGCCGCGCGGCCCCGATTTCAACGCGGTGCTCAACAGCATCGAAGCGGCATCGAAGCCCGTCGTCGCGGCGATCCACGGGACGGCGCTCGGCGGCGGTCTCGAAACCGCGCTCGTCTGTCATTACCGTGTTGCGGTGCCCTCGGCGAAGCTCGGCGTGCCCGAGGTGAAGCTCGGCCTGCTCCCCGGCGCGGGCGGCACGCAGCGCCTGCCGCGCGTCGTCGGCGTCGAAGCCGCCGCGACGATGACCTCGACCGGCGATCCGCTGCCCGCATCGAAGGCCAAAGAGCTAGGCCTCGTTGACGAACTGGCGGGCGAGGACAGCCTTGCCGCCGATGCGATCGCCTTCGCCCGCGCCAAGATCGCCGACGGCCCGCGCCCGACGCGCGAACGTCCGGTATTCGGCGACGTTGCGGTGATCGAACAGCTCAAGGCCAAGAATGCCAAGCGCTGGCGCGGGTTCGAGGCGCCCTATGCCAACCTCGCCTGCGTCGAGGCGGCGACGCGCCTGCCCTTCGACGAAGGCCTCGCCTTCGAGCGCGAGCAGTTCATGAAGCTGATGTTCGGCAGCCAGTCGGCGGCACAGCGGCACATCTTCTTCGCCGAGCGTCAGGCGGCCAAGATCGACGGCCTGCCCAAGGACACGCAGCTGCGCGAGATCAAAAAGGTCGGCATCATCGGCGCCGGCACGATGGGCGGCGGGATCATGATGAACTTCCTGCAGAAGGGCATTCCGTGCACGATAGTCGAAATGCAACAGGACGCGCTCGACCGCGGGCTGGGCGTCGTGCGCAAGAACTACGACGCGTCGGCCGCCAAGGGCCGCTTCAAGCCCGAACAGGTCGAGGCTATGATGGGGCTGATCACCCCCTCGCTCAGCCTCGACGACCTGGCCGACTGCGACCTCATCATCGAGGCGGTCTATGAGAATATGGACGTCAAGAAGGACATTTTCGGCAAGCTCGACAAGATCGCGAAGCCCGGCGCGATCCTCGCGTCGAACACCTCCTATCTCGACATCGACGAAATCGCGACCGCGACGAGCCGCCCCGGCGACGTGCTGGGCATGCACTTCTTCTCGCCCGCCAACGTCATGAAGCTGCTCGAGGTCGTGCGCGGCGACAAGACCGCGCCCGACGCGCTGGCGACGGCGATGGCGATCGGCAAAAAGATCGGGAAGGTCGCCGTGGTCGCGGGCGTGTGCGACGGCTTTATCGGCAACCGGATGCTGAAGCCGCGCCAGATGGAGGCGATGAAGCTGCTGCTCGAAGGCGCGACGCCGGCGCAGGTCGACAAGGTGCATGTCGAGTTCGGGATGCCGATGGGGCCGTTCCAGATGAGCGACCTTGCCGGCGTCGACATCGGCTGGCACCGCGACCCCAACCGCATCGAAAGCATCCGCGACGCGCTCGCCGCCGAAGGCCGATGGGGCCAGAAGAAGCAAGCAGGTTTCTACGACTATGACGAAAAGCGCACGCCGAGCGAAAGCCCGCGCGTTGCCGAGATCATCGAGGAATTCCGCCAAAAGGCGGGAGTCGAGAAGCGCGAGATCACCGATCAGGAGATCATCGAGCGCACCCTCTATCCGATGGTCAACGAAGGCGCGCTGATCCTGTCCGAAGGCAAGGCGCAGCGGGCGAGCGACATCGATGTCGTGTGGATCTATGGCTATGGCTGGCCGGTCTATCGCGGCGGCCCGATGTTCTGGGCGGGGCTGGAAGGCACCGACAAGATCGTCGCGGCGCTCGAGAAACATGGTTTCGAAATCGCGCCGCTGCTCAAGGAGAAAGCGGAGGCGAAATCGGGCTTCTGAGCCCGCGCACGCTCACGAAAAGCAGGCCGTCTGTCCCGCTGCGGGGCAGGCGGCCTTTCTTTTGCCCGGAGGCGGCCGCAGGCGTGAGCGAAAACTTGCGATTCAGGGTTAAAGCGCTGGCAAGACCCGCCGTTACGGCAGAGCATGAACGCCATGTCCGCCCTTGCCCTCCTGTTGCTCACCGGCAGCGTGCCGGTAACCGCTCTCGTAGCGACGCCGCAGGTTAGCGCGATCGGCGTCGCGCGCGCGCGAATATTGGCGCCGGCCGAAGTGCGCCGCATCGATGGCCGGATCGAGGTACGCACCGGCGAGCACAAGGCCCCGACGCAGGTGCATCGCACCGAGCGCCGCGACGGCGGCGAGACGGCGGATTTTTACTGAGGCCCGTCGCCCCCGCGAAGGCGGGGGCCGCTATCAGCCTTACGCTACCTTTCCAGCGGCCCCCGCCTTCGCGGGGGCGACGACTAGGATTGAAGCGTCTTGATGATCGCCGAAAAGTCGCGGCCGTCCTTGTCGGCCTCGACGAATGCCTCGTACAATTCGCGCGCCTTCGACCCCATCGGGACGTCGGCATCGACGCTGGCGGCCGCCTCCATGGCAAGGCGCAAATCCTTGAGCATCAGCGCGGCGGCGAAGCCGCCCTTGTAATCATTGTCGGCGGGCGTCGTCGGCCCGACGCCGGGGAGCGGCGCGTAGCTGGTGAGCGACCAGCATTGCCCCGACGACACGCTGGCGATGTCGAAGAATTTCTGCGGATCGAGCCCGAGCTTCTGCGCGAGCGCGAGCGTTTCGCACGTCGCGATCATCGACGCGCCGAGCAGCATGTTGTTGCAGATTTTCGCGGCCTGCCCCGCGCCGGCGCCGCCCGCATGGATCACCGCCTTGCCCATCTTGGCGAGGATCGGTTCGGCGCGCGCGAAACCTTCGTCCGTGCCGCCGACCATGAAGGTCAAGGTTCCCGCATTGGCGGCGGCGATACCGCCCGAGACGGGCGCGTCGACCGCGACGAGGCCCTTGGCGGTCGCGGCTTCGATATTGGCGCGCGCGGTCGCGACGTCGATCGTCGAGCAGTCGAGCAGCAGCGTGCCCGGCGCGGCGTTGGGAAAGACGTCGCTTTCGTAGACACCCGCGACATGCTTGCCCGCGGGGAGCATGGTGACGACGGCTTCGGCGCCGGTGACGGCTTCGGCCGCCGATGCGGCGCGGGTGCAGCCGGCTTCGACGGCGCGCGCCAATGCTTCCTCGCTGAGGTCGAAGGCGCGGACGTCGTGGCCCGCTTTCGCAAGGTTGGCGGCCATGCCGCCGCCCATGTTTCCGAGTCCGATGAATGCGATTTTCATTATCTCTCCCCTCCCGCTTGCGGGAGGGGCCGGGGGAGGGCCTGTCCCGAATATTGAACTGGTGGAGAGGAAACAGACCCTCCCCTAACCCCTCCCGCAAGCGGGAGGGGAACTGGGCTCACCGCCCCTTCCACACGCCTTCGCGCTTTTCGATGAAGGCGGCCATGCCTTCGGCCTTGTCCTCGGTCGCGGCGAGGATCTGGAACAGGCGGCGTTCGTAGATGAGGCCCTGGTCGAGCGTGGTTTCGAACGCGGCGTTGACCATGTCCTTGTTCACCATCGCGGCCATCGGCGGCATCGCGGCGATCGTGGTCGCGGTCTTCACCGCTTCCTCGACCAGCGTTTCATGCGCGACGACGCGCGCGACGAGGCCCGAGCGCTCGGCTTCGGCGGCGTCCATCATCCGGCCGGTGAGGCACATTTCCATCGCCTTCGCCTTGCCGATCGCGCGCGTCAGCCGCTGCGACCCGCCCATGCCGGGGGCGACACCGAGCTTGATTTCGGGCTGACCGAACTTCGCCTTGTCCGACGCGATGATGAAGTCGGCCATCATCGCAAGTTCGCAGCCGCCGCCCAAGGCAAAGCCATTCACCGCCGCGATCCACGGCTTGCGCACCTTCTTCACGAAGTCGCTTGTCCATTTCGAGAAGAAATCCTGAAGGTAGAAATCGGCCGCCGGCTTGTCGGCCATTTCCTTGATGTCGGCGCCCGCAGCGAAGGCCTTGTCGCCCGATCCGGTGAGCACCGCACAGCGCTGGCTGGCATCGGCCTCGAAGGCGGTGAAGGCGGCGATCAGATCGTCGAGTACGCTCGAATTCAGCGCGTTCAGCGCCTGCGGGCGGTTGAGCGTCACCAGCGTGACGGCCCCGCGCGTTTCGACGAGGAGGGTTTCGTAGGTCATCTTTTTTCTCCGTCGCCCCCGCGAAGGCGGGGGCCGTTGGCGTTAAAGTCTGGCGGCCCCCGTCTTCACGGGGGCGACGATCAAGTCAGCGGGGTCCATTTCTCGCTCTCGGGCAAAGGCGCGAAGATCGCGTCGATCCAGTCGTCGGTGACCGCTTCGGGGGTCGGCGGATCCCATTTCGGGCTGTTGTCCTTGTCGATGATCAGCGCGCGGACGCCTTCGATGAAGTCGTGCATCGAAACGACGCGGCTTCCGATCGCATATTCCTGCGTCATCTGCGCGGCGAAGTCGTGCATCTCGCCGCCTTCCTTGAGCTGGCGGAGCGCGACCTTGCAGGTCTGCGGGCTCTTGCCGTGGAGCGTTGCCAGCTCCTTGGCCGCCCATTCGCCGCCGTCGGCTTCGAGCGCGGCGAGAATGTCCTCATAGGTGTCGCTCGCGAACAGGCGGTTGATCCGTTCGAGATTCTGGGTGATGCTGGCGGGCGGCGCGGTGACCGACAGCTCGCCCAAGATGCCGCCGATGCGGTCGGGGGCGACCGCGATGCGTTCCTTGGCCTCGGCAAGTTTCTCCGACGGCAGATAATGCGTCGCGAGGCCGAGCGCGAGACATTCGGCGCCGTCGAGCCGCGCGCCGGTGAGCGCGAGATAAGCACCAACGCGCCCTTCGAGCCGCGGCAGATACCAGCCGCCGCCGACGTCGGGGAAAAGGCCGATTCCCGTTTCGGGCATCGCGAAGCGCGTATGCTCGGTCGCGACGCGATATTTCGCCGGCTGCGAAATGCCGACCCCGCCGCCCATGGTGATGCCGTCCATGAAGGCGACGACGGGTTTGGGGTAGGTGAAGAGCAGGTGGTTGAGGCGATATTCGGTGTGGAAGAAGGCGCGCGCCTCTTTGCCGTCCTTCGCCCCGCTCTCCGCGAGCATGCGGATGTCGCCGCCCGCGCAGAAACCGCGTCCCTCGCTATGATCGATGATCACCGCCTCGACTGCATCATCATCGCGCCACTTTAAAAGCGCGTCGATCATCGCTTCGCACATGGCGAGATTGAGCGCATGGATCGCCTTGGGGCGGTTGAGCGAGATGCGGCCGACGCGGACGTCGGTTGCAATCAATACATCTTCGGTCATTGGCGCAGCAGGTCCCTTCCGACGATCATCCGCATCACCTGATTGGTGCCTTCGAGGATCGAATGAACGCGAAGGTCGCGCCAGAAACGCTCGATCGGATAATCCCTGAGATAGCCATAGCCGCCGAACAACTGGAGCGCGTCGTTGACGATCTTGCTGCCATTGTCGGTCGCGAGTCTTTTCGCCATCGCCGAGAAGCGCGACTTGTCGGGCGCGTTCGCGGTGACCTTCGCCGCCGCCATGTAAAGCAGCGCGCGCGACGCTTCGAGGTCGGTCGCCATGTCGGCGAGCATGAACTGAGTGTTCTGGAAATCGGCGATCGGGGACCCAAACTGCTGGCGATCCTTGGTGTAGGCGATCGCTTCGTCGAGACAGCGCTGCGCGCCGCCGAGCGAACAGGCGCCGATATTGAGCCGCCCGCCGTCGAGCCCCGCCATCGCGAAGCGGAAGCCGTCGCCTTCGGCGCCGACCAGATTCTCGGCGGGCACGCGGCAATCCTCGAAGATCACCTGCGCGGTGGGGGAGGCGTTCCACCCGAGCTTCTTCTCGGGCGCACCGAAGCTGAGGCCCGGCGTGTCCTTTTCGACGACGAGGCAGGAGATGCCTTTCGACTTCTCGTCGCCGGTGCGGACCATGCAGACATAGATGTCGTTATGGCCCGCGCCCGAGATGAACTGCTTGGTGCCGTTCAGGACATAATGGTCGCCGTCCCTTTTCGCCGTCGTCTTGAGCGCCGCGGCGTCCGACCCCGAGCCCGGCTCGGTCAGGCAATAACTCGCGATCTTTTCCATGCTGACGAGGTCGGGCAGGAAGCGCGCCTTGACCTCCGCTCCGCCGAAGCGGTCGATCATCCACGTCGCCATATTGTGGATCGAGACATAAGCGGATGTAGCGGGGCAGCCATAGGCCATCGCCTCCATAATCAGCGCCGCCTCGAGCCGGCCGAGCCCGATGCCGCCGGACTCCTCGGCGACGTAGATCGCGCCGAAGCCGAGCTCGCCCGCCGCCTTCCACACGTCGACGGGATAGTGGCTTTTCTCGTCCCACTCGGCCGCGAAGGGCGTGATGCGATCGGCGGTGAATTTGCGCGCCATGTCCTGGATGGCGAGCTGGTCATCGGTAAGCTGGAACTGGTCGGTCATGGTCATTTCTCTAGAATCGCTTCGGCTTCGATTTCGACTTTCCACTCGGGGCGGATCAGCGCGGGGATGACGAGCATCGTCGAGGCGGGACGGATGTCGCCGAACATCGCGCCGTGCGCGCGGCCGACGAGGTCGGCGTCGGCGGGGTCGGTGATATACATGCGCGTGCGCACGACGTCGGCGGGCGATCCGCCGAGCGCCGCGAGCGCCTCGGCGATGATCGTCAGGCAGCGCGCCGCCTGAACCCCCGCATCGCCGACGGTCGAACTGCCGTCGGCCTCGATCGGCGCACAGCCCCCCACGTCGATGCGGTCCCCCACCCGAACCGCGCGGCTGTAGCCGTAGACCGGTTCGAACGGGGACGCCGAGGAGTGATGACGCCGCGACGCGTCAGCCACAGGTGACCTGTGTGATCTTCGACGCATCGTCGTACATGACGTTCACGCGGTCGACGCGATAGTCCATCGTCATCGCCGAGCGCGGCGGGCCCCAGCGCAATGTGCGCGCGCCCGATGCCTTGAGGATCGCGGCGCCGAGATCGGGGGTGACGGTCTGGCCGACATAGGACTGCACCGCGTCCGCCTTGCACGTCATTTCGGCCTCGGGCGGCGGCGGGGTCGATTCGACAGGCGCATCGCTGCTCGAGCAGGCGGCAAGCGGCAGGGCGGCGACAAGTGCGAGCAAGCGAATGTCCATCGATAATCTCCCTTTCAAAAAACCGTCATCCGGCGCAGCGCGTATAGCGCATCGCGCCCGCTGCGGCACCCTCACCCGAATCGCGGCGAACGAGCGTCTTGCCGCCATCGGCGAGATCGAGCTGCATCCGGCGATCCCATTCCTCGCCCTCGCCGCTGAATTTATAGTCGGCGACGATGCTGTTCGCGTCGCTCTTCTGCACGCCGGCAAGCTCGCCGTGCGACTCGAAGAAACGCAAATTTGTTGCGTCGATGGTCAACGCGGTGAGGTCGGCGCCCTTTTTTGCGGCGCAATCGGCGGCCTTCAGCGCCCAGCGGCCGCGGATCGCGGAGGGGATCGTCTTGCCGTCGACTTTGTCGCCGGGCTCGGTCTTTGCCGGCGCTTCGGGTTCTGCGTCCGGCGCAGGCGTTTCGGCGGGCGCCGGGCGCTCGGCCTTTTGCAGCGGGCCGATATCCGAGCTGGCTTCGGGTCCCGTTTCCTCATCCTGTCCGCCGCTGCACGCCGTGAGCATTAACAGCGCGGCCGGCATCGTCCATCGCATCATCGTCATTCTCCTTCGCGGGAGAAATGTTCGACCGGGCGCAGAGGTTTCACCGGTGCGCCCGATCCGCACATCAGCCCATCGTCGGAATCACGAAGGCGTTGCCGGCGTCGCCGACCCCACCCGCCGCGCCGTCGGGCCAGCGCTGGGTGATTGTCTTGACCTTGGTCCAGAATTTCACGCCTTCCATGCCGTGCTGGTTGGTGTCGCCGAACGCCGAGCGCTTCCAGCCGCCGAAGCTGTGATAGGCCACCGGCACCGGGATCGGCACGTTGATACCGACCATGCCGACTTGCACGCGCGCGGCGAATTCGCGCGCGGCGTGGCCGTTGCGCGTGAAGATCGCGACGCCGTTGCCATATTGGTGCTTCGACGGCAGCTCGAGCGCGGTTTCGAAATCGGGCGCGCGGACGATCTGGAGCACGGGACCGAAGATTTCTTCCTTGTACGATTCCATGTCGGGGGTGACATGGTCGAACAGGGTCGGGCCGACGAAGAAGCCCTTTTCGTGGCCCTGCAAGGTGAAGCCGCGGCCATCGACGACGAGTTCGGCGCCTTCGTCGGCGCATTTGGCGATCCAGCCTTCGACCTTTTCCTTGTGCGCCTGCGTCACCACGGGGCCATAATGCGCCTCGGCATCGGTCGATACGCCGACGCGCAGCGCCTCGATCGCGGGGATCAGTTTTTCGCGCAGGCGGTTGGCGGTGTCCTCGCCCACGGGCACGACGACGGGCAGCGCCATGCAGCGTTCGCCCGCCGAACCGAAGGCGGCGCCGGTGAGGTCGTTCACCACCTGGTCGAGATCGGCGTCGGGCATGACGATGCCATGGTTCTTCGCGCCGCCCATCGCCTGCACGCGCTTGCCGTTGGCGACGCCGCGGTTGTAGACATAATGCGCGATGTCCGACGAGCCGACGAAGCTGACCGCGCCGATGTCGGGATGGTCGAGGATCGCATCGACCATTTCCTTGTCGCCGTGGACGGTCTGGAAAATGCCTTCGGGCATGCCGGCTTCGAGGAAGAGTTCGGACAGGCGAACAGGGACCGAGGGGTCGCGCTCGCTGGGCTTCAAGATGAAGGCGTTGCCGGTCGCGGTCGCGACGCCGCCCATCCATAACGGGATCATCGCGGGGAAGTTGAACGGGGTGATGCCCGCGCCGATGCCGATCGGCTGGCGCATCGAATAGACGTCGATGCCGGGGCCGGCGCCCTGCGTATATTCGCCCTTCAGCACATGCGGGATGCCGCAGCAGAATTCGATGACTTCGAGGCCGCGCTGGATGTCGCCCTTCGAATCGGCGATCACCTTGCCATGCTCGCTCGACAGCATTTCGGCGAGCTGGTTCATATTGGCTTCGACGAGCCGCTTGAATTCGAACATCACGCGCGCGCGGCGCTGTGGGTTCGTTGCGGCCCATGCGGGCTGCGCGGCCTTGGCGGCGGCGACGGCGCGGTCGAGGATGGCGCGGTCGCCGAGCGCGACCCGCGCCTGCACGCCGCCATTGTTCGGGTCAAAGACGTCGCCTTGGCGGGCGCTGCCGCCGGCTCCGCCGACGATGTGATGGTCGATCTGTCGCATGGAGGATCCTTCCCTGACGCTTAACCAAATTCCCGCATCCCCGAGCGAAGACGAGGGGCTCGTTCGAGCGTAGCGAGAACCGTCTACGCTGCCGCCTCGACTTCGCTCGGCTTAGCCCCTCGTCTTCGCTCGGGGATGCGGAGATTGTCGGAGGCTCTCTCATACGAGTTACGGGCCGATGGCAAGGGATAGACTTGCAGTCCAATACTGCATATTTGCAGTTGATGGACTGGGACAAGCTGCAATATTTCCTGTTCGTCGCACGCCACGGCTCACTTGCGCGCGCCGGGGCGGCGCTGCATGTCGACGCAACGACGGTGAGCCGCCAGATCAGCGCGCTCGAAACCGCGCTCCAGCAGACGCTCTTCGAACGCGCGACGACGGGTTTCGTTCTGACCGCGGCGGGCCGCGCGCTCGTTCCGCACGCCGAAGCGATGGCGGCGGCGGCGGCGCGCATCCACAAGGCTTCCGAAGGCGGATCGGACCTGTCGGGGCAACTCCGCGTAAGCGTCTCCGAAGGGTTCGGCAACAGCTTCATCGCGCCGCGGCTCGGGCGTTTCGTCGCGGCGCATCCCGAGCTCGAGATCGACCTTGTCGCCTCGTCAGGCTTCCTCAATCCGTCGCGGCGCGAGGCCGATATGGCGGTGCTGCTCGCGCGGCCGCGCAAGGGCCCGCTGATCACGCGCAAGCTCTCCGACTACAGTCTCGGCCTCTATGCCCCCGCCGACCGGCCCGACTGGCAGGACGCGGTCGCCGCGGCGCCTCTGTCGCGCGCGGGGATTCCGGTGATCGGATATATGCCCGACATCCTTTATGCGCCCGAACTCGATTATCTCGGCGAGATCGAGCCCGGACTACGCGCCAATGTGCGCTCCTCGTCGATCCTCGCGCAGCGACGGATGATCGCGGGCGGCGCGGGGGTCGGTGTGCTCCCCTGCTTCCTCGCGGCGGGTGACCCGGCGCTGGTGCGCGTGCGGGGCGATCAAGTCATCGCGCGCGCCTTCTGGCTCGCGCTCCACCGCGACGTTGCGCCGCAGCCGCGCATCCGCGCCTTTATCGACTGGCTCGATGCGGAGGTAAGGGAGAGCCGGGGGTTGTTGGTGCCGGATTAGCGCCTACCTCGAATCCGTTCGTGCTGAGCTTGTCGAAGCACCGTCCTTCTTTCTTCCGGCGTCGCAAGAAAGAACGGCCCTTCGACAAGCTCAGGGCGAACGGATCATATGGGATTTATGGCCGCCAGTCCGAAGCGACCAGCCCGCCGTCGCCGAATATCCGTTCGATCGCGTAAGGGCCTGCCGCCGCTTCGCGCAACTTGTCTGCAAGCGGGTCGTCGATCGGACGATCGCTCCGCAGAAAGGCAATCCATGCCGCGATCGCGGCCTTGAGCGACGGGCAGCGTGCCCCGCGCGCCTGATGCCAGGCCATGGTTTCGAGCCAGCGCTGCGGGATCTTCTGGCTGCCGTCCATCGCGATCTGGATCAGCCGGTGGTCGAGCGCGGCGTTGGCGAAGCGGCCCAGCAGCGCATCGGCATAGGCAGCGAGGTCCTGCCCCGGCGCGGCGGCAATCGTCGGCGCGGCTTCGCCCAGCATCAGCCGTTCGATGACCGGGCGGATTTCAGGATCGGCGATCGCCTGATGGACAAATTCGTGTCCGCGCCCCAGTCCGATATAGGCGAGCGCCGAATGCGCGCCGTTGAGCATGCGCAGCTTCGCGGTCTCATAGGGCGCGACGTCGGCCACCAATTCCGCGCGCCCAGCTTCCCAGTGCGGGCGCGGGCCGGCGAAATCATCCTCGATCACCCACTGGCTGAAAGCTTCGGTGACCACCGCCCCCTCGTCGCGTGCGCCGAGCGCGGCTTCGACCGCGGCGCGGTCGGCGTCGGTCGTGGCGGGGACGATGCGGTCGATCATCGTCGCGGGACAGGTGCATTCGCCATCGAACCACGCCGACAGGTCGGGGTGATAGGCGGCGAGATATTCGCGCATCAAACGGCGCA